>CAZRFD010000044.1:0-38475 GCA_964599085.1 uncultured Enterobacterales bacterium
GGGTCGCTGTGGCGTCGGCGCCGTCAGGAAGGAGCCCACGCCGAACAGACCGGCTCCAGCGACGACGACGAGGAGTGCCCCCAGGGCCAGCCCCCCGGGCCGCCGTGGCTGGCCAGTCCACTCCAGCGGCGCATCGTCATCGTCCGCGTCGTGCTCCACCGGCTCGGGCTCCGCATCTTCAACTCCCGGTTCCGGACCGAAGAAGCAGGTCTCTGCGCCGGGCGGATCCGCGGCCAGCTCGTCGCCCGGCTGCAGCGGGATCTGCGTCGGGTTGGGCGAGGTGAGCGCCTGCGCGGTTTCGTCCTCGGCCGCCGGTGGAGGCGTCTCGCCGTCCAGCATCAGCGACGCCTCAGACACGATGGCCCCGCTCTCGAAGGGCCCTCCCACCGAGGGCCGAGCGTTGACGAGCGGCGGTACGACCGCCTCGCTCCACTCGCGCAGGCGCGGACCGTCCAGGGAGCGAAGGCTGCGCCAACAGAAGGACTCGACGTCGCGGGCGGAGGGCCGACCGACCGGGTCGTGGGCCATCATGGCGGCGATGAAGTCGGCGTGCTCCGCCTCGACCCCGGGCACGGCGAGTAGCTCGGCGCCCACCTCCTGCAGGCGGCGCGCGTGGACAGAGGCGCGGAAGCTGGTCCGACCGAAGGTCCTGGCCGTCAACAGCTCGTAGAAGACCACGCCCAGGGAGTACACGTCGGACGCCGGCGCGTCCTCGTGGTCGTAGCGCTCCGGCGGCATGTAGCCCTCCGACCCGAACAGCAGGGACCTCGTCGCGGCCTCTCGCAGGTCGAAGTCGGCCCGGGCGATGCCGAAGTCGAGCAGCTTCACCTCACCCGCGGCGGTGAGCTGGATGTTCGACGGCTTGATGTCCCGGTGCAGCAGGTGCAGCGGTCGGCCGTCGGGGCCAGGGGCGTTCCAGGCCACGTCGAGGGCACCCGACGCCTCTCGCACGATCTCCATGGCACAGGACAGCGGCACCGACGAGACCTCGAGCACCTGGGAGAGGTCGACGCCCTCGACCAGCTCCATGACGACGGCCCACTGTCCACGCAGCCGCACGAGGCCGTCGACCTGGACGATGGCCCGGTGGCGCAGGATCCCCAGCAGCCGCGCCTCGTCGCGGAAGCGGCGGGCGACCTCCTTGCGGCCGGCGATGTCGGCGTTGAGCACCTTCAGCGCGACCGGGCGCCGGAAGCCCTCCGCACCCAGCATCTCGGCCCGGTAGACGGTGCCGAAGCCACCCTTGCCCAGGGTGTGCTCGATGCGGTAGCGCCGGCCGGAAGCAGCCACGTCACCACCGGGTGCTGAACAGGGCGAGGGTCCCGAGCCCGACGGCGGCCACGCCGAAGCCGACGCTCAAGCTCGCGGCGGTGTTGGTGCGGATGCGAAGTGCGTCGAGTTCCGCGTCGGTCTGGATGTCAGGGTTGTCGGGGTCGAGGTAGGCGGCGTGACCGATGGCGGCCACGGTGTACAAGCCGCCCGCGGCGAGCGCGGCGACGCCGGCGCTCGCGGCGAGGGGCAGGGTGGCGCGGTGGCGGCGGGGCGTGGTTGCTTGTTCCATGGGGGCTTCCGCGAGCACGTCCGGCCCAGGCGGGTCCAGGGCCAGCTCGGCGACCGGGGCCGGGGCGAGGCCGAGGGCGACCCAGTCCGGCGCCGCGACCCCATCCTGGAGCATGCCGGTCCACGCGATGGCGCCACGTTCGTCGACGACCTGGACCACTGCGGGCCGATCGGTGGGGTGTTCCAACGTGCGCAGGCCGTCCACGAGCAGGTACGCGGCGTCCGGCGGCGCGGCGATCGCCGCCGTCTGACCACCGTCGCCGACCGCTTCCTCGAACAGCGCCCGCAGGGGGTTGTCCTCGGTGGCGAGCGAGGTGGGCAGGCGCCACGCCGGCGTCAGCGCCCGGACGGCCCGGAAGGCGGCGCGTGTGCCCTCGGGATCGTCGGCAAGAAAGGCCCGGTAGGCATCGACACGGTGAACCGCGGCAGCGTCGACCGGGGTCAGAGGCTCGGCGAGACAGGGCAGCTCGGCGAAGGCCCGGTCCACCGACGCTCGGAACTCGTCGAGCTGCATGCCGGCGAAGGCCGACTCGGCGGCGCTCAGCGTGGCGACCAGGGAGCCGCTGTCGACGGGCTCGAGACAGTCGGCCTGGGCCTGCAGGGAGAGCAGGAGCAGCAGCATGATCACATCCCCGTGCCGGAGAACAGCCACGCGCGCCCGGCGTCCGACGCCGGGTCGTCGTCGTAGGAGGCACCGACCAGCAGGTCGCGGAGGCCGTCGCCGGTGGCGTCGCCCTCGCAGGAGATGGCCCTACCCGCCCGATCTCCGGCCGAGACGCCATCGATGACCGTGTAGGCATCCGCCAGGGATGCGGATCCGGACGCCGGCCCCAGGACGACGTAGGCCCGTCCCACGCCGGAGTCCGCCCGGTTGGACCCGATGACCAGATCGGCACGACCATCACCGTCCTGGTCGCCGCAGGCGCGAAGAACGATGCCCGCGCTTTCGCTCTCGGCGACCCCGTAGCGAACGCCCATGGCCAGGTCGTCGACACTGGCCCCCGCCGTGATGGGTCCCGCGACGGTGTACACCGCCCCGGCGCTTGTCGCCACGGTCGAGTCGCCGGGCGCGTCGGCGATGAGGTCGAGGTAGCCGTCACCGTCGAGGTCGGCGACCGCGATGGAGCGGCCGAGTGTGGAGTTCGCCGCGGCCCCGAGGATCCGAACAGAAGCGGCGCTCGCCAGGTCGAGGTCACCGGAGAACGGCCCCTCGACCAGGCTGACCGCGCCCGCCAACGTTCCCGCCCGCGAGTCCTGTCCCGCGCCGATCCACACGTCGAGCACCCCATCGCCCGTCACGTCGACGCCCGCAACTGAGATGCCGACATCCGAGCTGCCGCTATCGTGGAAGCGCGCCGCGTAGATGTCCTCCAGACCACCGCTGCCGGTCGCAGGGCCCTGCAGCAGGTAGGCCCGCCCCGACGGGTCTCCGTGCGAACCGACCAGCAGATCCCCGAGGCCGTCACCGTCCGCGTCGAAGCCACCGCGGATGTTGTCAACCAGCCCCGCACCGGCGGCGGTGTTCTGACCGGCGTGGCTACCGTCGGCGTCGGAGAGCGAGATGTCGCCGCTGAGCGGTCCCAGCAGCAGGTAGACGTGGCCGCTGGCGTTGTAGGCCGCCACCGCGAGATCGCCATAGCCGTCACCGTTGACGTCTCCGATGCCGCTGACGTTGTAGCCGGCGCGCCCGTGGGAGCCGTCGGCGCCGGTCAGGGTGGCCACCGCGTCAGCCGGCGCGTAGCTGCCGGACACCGGGCCCGAGAAGACGTAGACGGCGCCGTAGTCGGACCCCGCCGTGTCGTCCTCGGGGGCGCCGATGGCGACATCGTCGATGCCGTCGCCGTCGAGATCCGGGACGATGGCCACGGATGTGGCCAGGTGGTCTCCGCTGTCGGCGTCCTCAAACACGGCCGCCGCGTCGTCGACGGTGATGTCGAGCCAGGCACACTGCGAAGCGACGCCGTCGCAGTCCTCGTCGATGTCGTCGCCGCAGAGCTCGGCTTCTCCCGGGCTGATGTCCGGTGCCGTGTCGTCGCAGTCATCGGCGCTGCCGCTGCCGGCACCCTCGACCGTGTACCCGTCGCCGTCGGCGTCGAAGTCGTCTTCGCCCCCGCAGTCACTGTCGACACCATCGTACCAGGCGTCCGCGGCGCCCGGATGGACGTCAGCGTCGGTGTCGTCGCAGTCGTCCGCGCTGCCGCTGCCGGCACCCTCGACCGTGTACCCGTCGCCGTCGGCGTCGAAGTCGTCTTCGCCACCGCAGTCGCTGTCGACGCCGTCGTACCAGGCGTCCGTGGCGCCCGGAGAGATCGTGTCGTCGGTGTCGTCGCAGTCTTCGCAGGCCGGGACCCCATCCAGGTCGGCGTCGGCGTACGCGACGCTGCCGTCACAGTTGTAGTCGTTGGGGTCGGTGCAGTCGCCCTCGGGGGCGCCCGGATGGAAGGCGGCGTCGCTGTCGTCGCAGTCACCGTCGTCGGCCACAGTCCCAGCAGGTGCTTCGCAGGCTTCCACGGGGGTGCCGGCCCCCCACCCGTCGCCGTCACCGTCGGTGTACCAAGGGGTGGGGAGGCCGACGGAGGCATCGGCATCATCGCAATCAGCCGACCACAGCACGCCGTCGCCATCGGCGTCGACGCGCGACGCCTCGTCGTCCTTGGTGACGAAGACACAGGCGCCGGACAACGCAAGCTGGACAAGCAACATGTCAACGCCCCCCTTCCGCGCAGCACAGGTACTCGGTGACGTGGGAGGGGTCCCAACACTCGCAGTAGCCGTCGGGTTCAGTCTCCCGCCACATCTTGAAGGCGCGCTCGCTGTCCGAGTAGCCCTCGCCACAGGGACAGCAGCAGCCCTGGTCCTCGGTCGTTGCGATCCACTCGCCGGACTGGCCGAAGTCCAGTCCCGCGTCCACGCCGAGCTGGATGGCGGCGACCGTGCACACGTGGGCGTCCACGTCGCGGCCATCGCAGTCGGCGATGGCGTCGATCGGGTCCAGTTCTACGCTGACCACTTCGTCCACGCAGAACCAGCCGGCTGAGTACAGACCCGTGCTGTCTTCGACCCGGACCATGCCGGCGGGGCAGATCTCAGGCGTGCCGCCGTCAGGCGTGCCGCCGTCGGGCGTGCCGCCGTCGGGCGTGCCGCCGTCGCTGGTGCCGCCATCGGAGGTGCCGCCACCGTCGGAGGTGCCGCCACCGTCGGAGGTGCCTCCACCATCGGAGGTGCCTCCACCGTCGGAGGTGCCTCCACCGTCGGAGGTGCCTCCGTCACTGGTGGCGCCGCCGTCGCCGGTGGCGCCGCCGTCCGTGGAGTCCACAGCCCCATCTCCGCTGTCCGATGCCGCACCATCCGTCGTGCCCCTCGCGGAGATCAGGATGTCGGACCCGCAGGCGCACAGCAGCGAGGTGATGATGATCGCAGTCTTCCGCAGCATGCCAACTCCACGGCGGCTCCATCCCCCTGGGCGGGGATGTGCCTAAAGAACGGCCCGCCCCACCCGCGGTGACACGTCCCCCCGAAGAAAACTTCAGCCCGCGTCCTCATCCACCAGCCACACCCGGATGCGCGCCGGCTCCACGGGACCCGAGCGGCCGCTGGCGTCGCTGTCGACCATCAGCCGCAGGGCGCCCTGGGGTTCCACGGTGCTGTCGAAGCGGCCGAGGCCCTGGACGTCGACGACGACGCTGCGGCCGGCGAGGCGGGGGTCGCACCAGGCTTCGAGGGTGAACAGGCCGTCGGGGTCGAGGTGGGGCGCGCCGAGGCGGGTGAAGCCTACGGGGACGACGGGGCCGGACTCCGCCGGGGTGGTGGCGGCGGCGAGGCGCTGCGGGACACGCCCGCAGGCGACGACTGCGAGGATGGGACCACCATGGGCGTCGGGCCAGCGCAGGGAGAGTTCGAGGCGGTCGCGGTCGCAGCGGACCGCATCCAGGGGCGGACCGAGGAGATCGACGCGGGCCCGCACGGTGCCCAGCTCGTCGCGGAGCACCAGCTCTTCGCCGTCGGCGGGCAGCTCCAGCTCGACGGGTTCGGGGCCGGGGAGGATGCGGGTGAGGGCTTCGTCGTCGACCTCTGCGACCAGCCAGGCTGCCGGTCGCAGGTTGCGCTCCTGCTCGAAGCGCACGGCGGCGCGCAGGCGGTCGAGGAGGGCCCGCTCTCGAGCGGCCGTGTCCTTGCGAGACGGATCGTTGGAGTCACGGGACATCGGGATCCTCGGAGTCGGAGACGAGGCGGTACGCCAAGGCGGCCGCGTGGCCGCGAGACCAGTAGCGCTGGCGCAGCGGGGGCCAGTCGGGCTGGAGGGGACGGGTGTGGCAGCGGGCGTGCAGCCAGCCCTCGACGAGGTAGGCGCCCCGCTCCGCCCACTTCTTGACCTGGGCGGGGGTCGCGCCGACGGCGGCGGCGTGGTCGGCGGCGCTGTGGCCCTCCGCGCGCAGGGCGAAGAGGGCGTCGACCTGCGCCCGCGCGACGTCGCGGCTGCGATCGACGTGGATGGGCAGGAGGTCTCGGGCGAGGGCCAGCGACCGGACCTCGCGCATGGTGTCGAGGTCGGTGGGGCGGGACACCGACAGGCGGGTCTGTTGCAGGCGGTCGAGCTGCAGGTCCGGCTGGTCGGGGCCGAGGTGGACGCGGCGGCTGTGGCGGCTGTGGCGCACCCGGTCGCAGGCGCGGTTGCGGATGGCGCCGAGGACATAGCGCAGGGCGTTGTCTTCGGTGTGGCCGCGGATGGGTCGCGGCATGCTGTAGAGCACGGCTTCCTGGACGAGGTCTTCGGCCTCCGAGCCGGGGAGGCCATAGTGGGCGCAGGAGCGACGCGCCGCCGCGAGCATGACGCCGACGTGGCGCCGGCAGAAGCCGTCCCAGTCGATGTCGAGCACCGGGGCGTCGGTGTGGTCCCGCGGGAGGGGTCGGCCCGCATCCATGTGCGCTCCGGCTGGTTGGCTGAAGAGTAGCTGCATCGATGAGAACAACGGCCGAGCGTCCCGGCGGGGACACGCCCTGCCGGGCGGGGCCCTCCCCTGCGCGGTGGAGCGCTGGCGCAAACGGCCCGCTTGCCGTATGCAATTGGCCATGCCTTGGCCGGGTCCCAGAAAGTCGTCGACCGCGTCGTGGAGTCGTGTGCACCAGTGGACGGCGCGAGTGCGCGCCGGTGGTGACGACGCCGCGGTGCGGGCGCTGCGCGACGCGGTGGACGCCGCCGGGCGCAGCGGCACCCCCACCGACGAAGCATCGGACGCCATCCTCTTGTCGGCGCTCGACGCGCTCCGGGTCCGACCGGACTCCGGGCTGGACGTCGACGACGCCAGGCGGCGCCGGGACGCGGCTGCGGGGCGCCAGGTGGTCCGCCACGTGCTCGTCCCCGGGATGCTCGCCGGCGAACTGTCGACGCGGCGCCTGGAGGATGCCGCCGGCCAGCTCGGCGTCGACCTGCGCAGTCCGGGCCCGGTGAAGCTGCCGGCCGCGGCGACCGACAGCCTCGACCTGCTCCGGCACCACCTCGCCCCCCTCCCGGACGCCGCCGACGACGCGATGCAGGCCATGTGCCGCGACCTGGACCGTCACGCCGACGTGCTCGCGGTGCTGCCGGTGCTGGGGAGCAGCCGCCTTCAGACCCGCCTCACCCGGGTGCGGGTGGTGGTGGTGGACGGTCAGGGAGAAGTCGATGTCGTCGGCATGGGCTCCGACCCCAGCCTGCGCGAGGCGGCGCGGCGCGCAGGAGACGCCGTCCGTCGCTGGCTCTCGGTCAGCCTCGGCCTGTCCCTGGACCGGCGTGGCTTCCGCGTCGAGCTGCTCGGGATCCCTCCGGACGGGACGGTCGTCGGCGGCTCACTGGGGCTGCCGCTGGCGCTGGCGATCGTCGGAGCGCTGGCGCGCAAGAGCCCGGCGGTGCCCACGGCGGCGACCGGGGCACTGGCACCAGCACGCGGGGAGGAGCCCACCGCGATCGAGCCGGTCGAGCTGGGCGAGCGCAAGCTGGAGGCGCTGCGCTCGGGGCGCGTGCGGCGCATGCTCTGCCCGACCGCCAACGGCTGGCGCAGCGACGCACCGGGTCTCGTGCACGTGGGCAGCTTCGAGGCGGCGGTGGCCGAGGCCTTCGCCGGCGTCCACGTGGAGCGCGCCCTCCAGCGACGCCTCGCCGATCCGCGACAGCGGCGGCGGCGGCGCCTTACACTGCTAGGTGCGGCGGGGCTGCTGATCACGGGCGGAGCGCGCGCCACACTGACCGAGGTCGCCCGGCACGCGGACGAAGCTCACCTCGCCGAGGTCGATGCCGGCCTGGATCCACTGCTCCAGCAGGGAGACTGGGATGCCGCGGGCGCCGACCTCGAGCAGGCGCTGACGTCCGTGGGCGACGCGGAGGTCCGGGCCAGCTCGTGGGGGAGGCTGGGCGCGAGCGCCGCGCAGCAGGGCGCCTACGCGCCGGCGGTCCGCTACCTCGTGCGGGCGGCCGCCGCGGCGCCGACGTCCGCACCGGGCAACGACGCCCTGGTCACCCTCACCCGTACCTGGCTTGACCAGGGAGACGCCCGACGTGCCCAGCTCAGCTTCGACTGGCTGAAACGTGACGCGCCCGACCTCGCCTCTTCGGCGCAGCTCGCAGACCTGCGGGCCACGCTGGCGCTGGCGCGGTGGGACGCGGTCGGCGCCCTCGACGAGGGCATCGCGGACGACGCTGCCGCGCCGGCCATCGCTGCCCTGGCCGGCGTCCGCGCGGACCCGACCCGGACGCTGGAGCGGCCGATCGCGCTGCCGCCGGGCTGGTCGCTGCACAGTCGCGCCCACACCATGGCCGATCGGTTCGACCACGAGCTGCACTCGAGCGGCGCCCCCGACGCGGCCCCCCGGGTCACCTGGCAGGGCGGCGTGGTTCACGCCGCCGCCGTGGCGGCGCGTCGCCTGTGGATCGCCGAGGACAAGGGCGGCCGGACGATCCGCAGCGTGTCGCTCGACGGCCCCGAGGACGTGGTCGAGGTCGACGCGGTGGCGCAGCAGGACTCGCTCATCCGCGGCCTCATCGCCGCCGACGTGGACGGGGATGGAGACGACGAGCTGGTCGTCGCGCTGGCGGAGTGGCGGGCCTACGGGCTCGCCGTGCTCGACGCCCAGCCCGACGGCGGCGCCCCCATCGTCTGGCAGCAGCAGGTCGGCGAGCTGTCCGCGCTCGCGACGCTGCCCGCGCTGGACGGGGGCCCGCCGCTGATCGTGGCGGCGACCGCCGAGGAGCACCCCTCGCCCGCAATCTTTTCGGCGCCTCCGTTCACCGGCGGCCGCGCCGGCGTAGCGCTCTTCCGCTGGGAGGATGGTGGGCTCCGAGAACGGGCGCGATTGGCTGCGCCGGGGGTGGGCGCGTCGTCAGCTCCACGACTCACCTCACTGACCGCCACAGACCTGGACGGTGACGGCCTCGACGACCTCGTGCTCGGTATCGAGCAGCGCCACGGAGACCGCGTGGACTGTTCGACCTGGGTGCTCCGCCGCACGGGGGAGACCCGCTTCGCGCAGGCCACGCTGGGCGTCGTCGCCGCCGACACCCTGACCGAGGCCGACGGCGACGCGTCTCCGGAGCTGGTGGGGCACGACGCGGACCGCGCCGTCTGGATCGCGGGGCTGGCGGACGAGGGGGCGCTGCCCACCAGCCCCCGGCCCGTCCCGCCGGAACCGCTGGAGGACGGTCGGGCCGCCGCCTGGCGGGGAGCCTGGAGCATCGGTCAGCTCGATCTCCACGACGAGGCCAGCCGGGCCTTCGAGGCTCTCGCCCGCTCGAGCGGCTCCGCGGAGGCGCGCCAGGCCGGGCTGCTGGAGGCCGCGAGGGAGGCCGACCGGGCCATGGACCCCGAGCGAGCGGCGGCGCTGGCGCTGGGTGCGGCAGGGCCGGACGCGCTGGCGCTGGCGCTCGACGACCTGCTGCTCGCTGGCGACCTCGACCGTGCCAGCGAGACCGCGGCCAGGCTGGCGGCGCTCGACCCGGCCACCGCCTCGGTGGCCAGCGCGCTCTCCGCCCACGCCACCGAGCCCTGGAGCCAGCCAGGGCCCGGCGACCTCCTCGCGGCCACCTCCTCCCTCGACGAACCCCTGCTCTTCCGCGTCGAGCCCGACCGCGGGCTGCGCCTCGACACCCTGCAGGGCGACCGGCCCGCCGCCGCGCTCGCCCTCGACCGCACCGATGCCATCGTGGAGCTGGCGCTGACCATCGACGTCGAGCGCACCGAGTGGGCCTCGGGACAGCGCCTCGCGATCGTGGACGGTACAGGCCAGGCAGTCGCTGCGGCATTGGTCACGGCCCAGGGCGGCGGCGGCCGGCTGGAGCGCCGTACCGCCTGCAAGCTGCACGGCGGCACCGCGCTTCGTCACACACGCCACGTGCTCCACACCTCCACAGACCCGGCGACGCTCCGGGTGCGCATCGTCCTCGCACCGGCCGCCGGGATCGTCACCTGCAGGATTGATGAACAGACCCCCGATGGGCCCGAGATCATCGAGCTGGCGCGGGGCCCGCTGGCTGCGCTGGACGAGGGACTGCGGCTGCAGCTCGGTTCCACGAACTACCACGACGCCCCATGGTGGGCGTCGACGGTCCTGCACGATGTGCGCGTCCGCGGCGCCAGCTTCGCGCCGCAGCCCGCCCACAGTCTGCTCGCGGGCCACCGCGCCCTGGCCGCCGGTGAGATCGAAGGCGCAGCGCGTGCCTACGCCGCAGCCGGCGACACGCCCGAATCCCAAGCCTGGCTGGCGCTGACGCTCGCCGTGGCAGGAGATCCCGCCGCCGCCGCGCGGCTCCGGGACGCCCTGTCCACGCGGGACCTCATCGGCTGGGACACAGCGAGCCCTCCCGATCCACTCCAGCGGCGCCTCGCCGATCTCGCACGGGCCCGGCCGGAGCTGCTCGGGCCGGTGCTTCGCGACGTGCTGGGCGCCGATGCCTGGGCCGCCCTCCGCCTGCGCGATGCCGAGCACCGGGCCGACCGGAACACGGGGGACGACGACGGCGTCGTGGCGGTGACCAGCGAAGCGCTGCTCGTCGGAGAGACCGCCGGTGGGCTGCCGGCCGACACCGAGCGCGCGCTACGCAGGCTGCGCTCCGCGGCGCTCACACGTCTCGGCCGGTCGGGCGAGGCGCGCGCCGACGACGCATGGATTGCCGCTGCCGCGGCCGACAACGAGCAGGCGCGGCGCTGAGCCCGCGAGTGACGGACTTCAGTGCAGGATCTTCGCCGTCTTGCCGAGGTCGACCTTGCCGAGGGCCGGCGGGGCGCCTCGTGTTCGGCGCCCGCGGTTGGTCCGCGATCGTCGGCGCGGCGGCACTCCGTCAGCGCCGCGCCGCGCGCAGGAGCAGGAGCCGGTGGCCCCAGTGTGCCGAGCCGTCGCCGAGGGCGACGTGCAGGTCCCTGCGCAGCTCCTCCAGCTCCGCGCTCTCGAACAGGGCGGGGTGGTAACTGCGTAGGAAGTCCTCCCACATGGCCGCGACCGACCCGGTGGCACGCACGGTGCGCACCTCGGCCGTCAGCTCGCCCAGCTCGGGGCCCAGGATCGTGGCCAGGGCCTCCGGGTCGCGCACACGCCGGTCGCCCAGCTGCCCACCCCTCCAGGGGTAACGCCGGAGCAGCTCCACAAGGGTGGCCTGGTCGTCGACGGGCGGGCCGGCACCGACCACGGCAGCGAAGCGGCCACCGGGGCGGAGCACGCGGGCCACCTCGGCGATCACGGGCTCCACGGGCAGCAGCAGCATGAAGGCCATGTGGCAGAGCACACGATCGACGCTGGCGTCCGGCAGGGGCAGTTGCTGTGCCAGGCCCTGGTGCAGGGTCGCGGTCTCGCCGAGGCGTCGGCGCGCGGCCTGCAGCTCGCCGGTCGAGGCGTCCACACCGATGCCCTGCCCGCCAGCGGCGACGATGCGCTCGAGCAGGGGGCCGTCGCCACAGCACAGGTCCAGCACCTGCTCGCCCGGCTGAACCAGGTCGGCCAGCCAGTTGTAGGAGCAGCGTCCCTGGTCGTCGCGCAGGCAGGCGAAGGTCTGCGGGGTGCGGCCGGGCGTGTCGTCGTGCCAGCGGCGCAGGAAGGCGAGGGGGTCGGCCATGGGAGTCCCGAGGAGGGTCCCATCATGACGCGGAACCGCGGCCGACACCGAGCAGGCGCGGCGCTGAGCCCGCGAGTGACGGACTTCAGTGCAGGATCTTCGCCGTCTTGCCGAGGTCGACCTTGCCGAGGGCCTTGGCGATCTTGTCGGCGTCGCCGCCCTCGCAGTCCCAGTCGACCTTGCGGTCGAGCGCGAGCTTTCCGGTGACGGCGAAGAAGACCTGGAAGGAGCCGATGTTGTTGGCGGCGACCCCGTAGGGGCCGACGAAGCCCGACATGATGCCGGGCATGTCCATGACGCCGAAGCCGTCGGTGAAGTCGGCCCACTGGGGCGTGGTCGGCTCGAACTTCCACTGGAAGGCCGTCCCGTCGTGGGCGCCGCCCTGGACACAGGCGGCGTTGCCGGTGTCGTCGGCTTCGATGACGAGGGCGGCCTTGGGCCAGGCGTCGCAGTCGCGGCGGCCCATGACGATGACCTGGTGGCCTTCGCTGCCGGCGGAGTCGATCCAGCCGGAGCCGTTGCGCCCGACGAGGCCGGGCATGGCGCTGTCGTTCCAGGCCTGGCAGAGGGCCGAGGTGAACGCGCCGTCGAGGAGCGCGTCGGCGCGGGCCGTGGTGGTCAGGAGCAGGGCCGCGGTGAGCGTGGAGAGCATGCTTCCTCCCCGGCCCGGTGATGGATCCGACCGAGCCGGGCGCCCCCTCCATGCAAGCAGCGCACCGGCGAAAGGCGGCGCAGCGTCGTCGTCGAGGTCTCGCAAGCGGGTCATGTCGCCACCCCCGCATGTGCGAAAACGCACACTACCGCACCCAGAGCGCCTGCGCAGCCCCGGCTGCGCCGAAGGCCACCCAGTCGGCAGTGCCCCAGGAGCCGCTCATCAGGGCGCTGCCGTCACCACCGCACAGGGTGAGTCCCTGGTTGGCGGAGGTGCTGGTAGAGAAGTCCCAGCCCGACCCGAGCGAGCCATGCCCCTTGCAGTCTGACGTAGCACCGGGCGGGTTGTCGACGGCCCCCACACCTGAGTCCGTGTAGGAGGCGTCCCCCCCGCACCAGTAGTAGCCGGTCTCTCCGCCGTACAGGCGGTAGCCATCCTCTCCGAAGGACAGGCGGAGGGCGTCGCGGGGGATGGAGTCCGACCGCCAGGTCTGCGCGCCCAGGTGGTGGGCGGAGATCTGCAGCTCGGTCCAGTCGAAGAGGTTGAGGTCGAACCAGGCCATGCGGGGATCGCTGGTGTCGCTGGCTTCGTCGGGTGAGATGTCCAGGCGGTCCGGGTCCTGGTCGCCGGCGCCGAAGTCGCCCTGGCTGCCGGTGTGGGCGGAGTTGCGGAGGAAGCCCGCGGTCCAGCCGCCACCGTCGGTGTGCATGTCGCACCAGGCGTAGGCGACCCCGCCATCCGTCAAGCTGATGAAGCGCGGGCCATCGTCCGCGCCGGGATCGGCGTCGAGGGCGGCGAGGCAACTGTCGACGGCACACTCGGGGGAGGCGCCCAGCTCGTCGGTGGCCGTCCCGTCGCAGTCCTGGTCGATCTCGTCGCACAGCTCTTCGGCGTCAGGGTGGATGCCCGGGTCGGCGTCGTCGCAGTCACCACCGCTCAAGGACAGGCCTTCGGCGAGCACACATGCCGTCACCAGACCATCGTCGCTGCCATAACCGTCGCCGTCGCCGTCCACGAAGAAGGGCAGACCGTCGACCACGTCGTCGTCGGCATCGTCGACCTGGCCGTCGCAGTCGTCGTCGACGTCGTTGCAGGCTTCCGCGGCGCCGGGGTGGACGCCGGGGTCAGAGTCGTCACAGTCTCCCGAGGTGGCCACGCCCTGGTCGCAGGGCACGGGTGCGGCGGGATCGCCGAAGCCATCGGCGTCTGCGTCCACGAAACAGTCGGTACCCGACCCGGTGTCGCCGCCATCGCCCATCCCCCCGTCAGGGGCGCCGCCATCGGTCGCGCTGCCATCCGTCGCACCGCCATCCCCGGCCCCAGGTGCCGCACGATCCACGGCCCCGGTGTTGCCGGTGCAGGCCGCCAGCAGCACCGCCGGCAGGACGCGGCGGCGCCGCCACAGTCCGAAGAGGGGGACGAGCAACCAGGCACCAGCTCCGCCCCCGGGTCCGGCAGCGCAGCCACAACCACTGCGCGCGGCGGCGTCGGGGGCGTCGGGGGCGTCGGCTTCACCGGTGTCGGTGTTCGCAGACACGGTGCCGCTGTCAGACGCCCCTCCGTCGCGGGCACCGCCGTCGAAGGCACCACCGTCCAGGGCACCACCGTCGCTGGCCGCCCCGGTGTCGACCGGGTCGATGACTGAGCGCAGCGCGGACAGATCCTGCTGTCCGCCGTCCCACCGGTTGGGGGCACCAAAGGTCGAGTGGTTGCCGTCGGTGTAGGCCGAGGAGCTGCGGCGGAGCAGCCCGTCGGGGTCTGCCGCCAGCAGCCCCACCTCGTCGCTGCCGATGCCCGATTCCGGTGCGATACCCTCGCCCGCCGGGCCGAAGCGGACGGCGCCGTCGGCGTCGAAGGCCGTGAGCTGCCACTCACGGTGGGTCACGTCGAAGGGGCTGGCCGACACGTAGCGCCCCGATCCCTCGGCCCCCGCCCGCAGGTGGAAGCGCCAGTCGCCGCCGCCGGGGTCGTAGGCGGGGTCTTCTGGCAGATCCTCGGCCACGGTGAGCAGGGTCCCCGAGCGCAGGTCGGCGAGCAGTGGATCGTCAGTGAACAGCAGCGTGCCGGCGTCACCCCTGCGGTCGGTGAGCTCCAGCCGCCATCCGCGCAGGTCGAGGTGGTCTTCGATGACCAGCAGCTCGATCCAGTCGCCGCCGTTGCCCTCGATCCGCCCGAAGGCGTCGTCGGCACCGTCATCGTCCAGCAGCTCGTCGGCGTCCACGGCGTTCCACTCGTTGAGCACCAGCGGCGGGAGGGCGTCGACCTCGAAGAAGCGCTGCTCGATGGGGCCCCACTGTTCTCCAACCCGCACCCGGGCGCTCAGGATTCGGCTGCGGTCGAGGGCGACCGTGGCGCTCGTGAGCGGACCATCCGCTCCAGCGGACACAGCGCCGCCGGGCAGCCGCGGGTCGCTGCCGTCGGTGGTGATCCACAGATCTCCCGAGGTGTCCGCCGGCAGGTCGACCGCGACCACGGTCCCCGCCGGCACGAGCCCCGGGTCGGTGTCGAAGCCCGGAGCGTCCAAGGGATACCAACCCGCAGCTCGGAACTGCCGGAGCTGCTCGGCGGTGCGGAGGGGGAACCAGTCGTCGAGGAGGTGGTCACGCTCGACCAGCCAGTCCGTGTCCCGTCGCCACCACCCGGCCCCCCAGCGGGCCGACTCGGCGACCACGGCGGCGTCGATCTGATCGGCGAGGCGCGCGTAGCGGACCGCGGCGGCGTCGGCGGTCAGGGTACCGTCGCCCTCGAGCAGCGCGTGGATGCGGTCTTCGAGCAGCACCGCGAAGTCGGGATGCCACTGCTCGCGCAGCCCCTGGAAGACATAGCCGGGCCCCGGCTGGTCGAGGATGTCGATGTCCCAGTCGTAGTACAGGCAGATGTCGGAGTCCGAGCTGTGGAAGACGAAGCCGCCCTGGCCGGCGTCGTTCGGGCCAGCGGCCATCCAGTTCTGGTAGGGGTTCCAGTCCCAGTCGTTGCCTGCATAGAAGTTGAGGATCATGTAGTCGACGAAGTTCTCGACGTTGAGCCAGTCCTGGACGGCTTCGTAGTCGCTGGACAGCGCTTCGACCTGGGCCCAGGCGCTGCCGTCCCCGTCGACGACGGTGCCGGCGTTGACGGCTTCGTAGTCTGTGTCTTCGCCCCCGAGGTACTCGGCCATCATCGCGGCGTCGAAGCGCTCTCGCACATGGTACAGCCCGTTGTAGACACCGTTCAGGTAAAGGTGGGCGAAGCGGCCGTGGGGCACGATGTGTCCCATCTCGAGCTGGGACTCGTCCATCCAGCGGTTGCGCAGGTACTGCCCCCGGCTGCCCAGGTAGAAGACGGAGTCGTGGCTGCCGCTGCGCAGGTTGAGCTTGTCGTGCTGGCTGGCGGGAGCCACACCCGTGGCGAAGTCCTGGTAGAGATCCAGGTCGAGCCGGCCGGGGCCGTAGTCGCTGCGGAAGTACAGCCGGACGGACTTCTTGTCGTAGTTCAGAGAGTGGCCGCCGGTGTAGCGGGCGCCGCAGTCGGCCTGGACAACATCCCCGTCGGGGTCGATCCACTCCAGGGAGACGGCCTGTTCGGTGGTGCTCATGGTGGCGGGCGACACGATCGAGACCGTCGGCAAGGCCGCCAGGGTGGCGGCGAGCAGCGGCCCGTCGTCGGGGTCGGAGGCGACCGTCGCGTCCATCACCGGCGAGGCGATCACGTCGTCGAGGTAGAAGAAGCTGTGGGTAGCGATGGCCGAGGAGGATCCGTCGGCGGCCACTTCCACCGCCCGCACGATCGTCGTGCCCTCTACATCCAGGAAGCCCGGCCAGGGCAGCGAAGGGATCGAACCGTCGACGCTGTAGAGGACGGTCGCGCCGCTGTCCTCCGGGTCGATGCGGAGGGTGAAGGGATCGTCGTACAGCCCCCGTTCGTGATCGAAGATGGGCGCCGCCCACGCGGACAGGGAGCAGAGCAGCAGGACGGCGGGGAGCAGCATGGCCTGAGGATGGAGGGGACAGGGGGCGCCGTCAAGCCCGGTAGTGAGTGGGGGAGACCCCACCACAACCCCCACCAGAGCGGCATAGGCTGCGCGGCCATGCAGCCCGCAGCCACCACCCGCCGCGTCGCCACCGAGGTCGCCAGCCTGGCGTGGCCGGCTGTCGTTCAGGGTCTGTTTCACACGGTGGTGTTCTTCACCGACCGCCTGATCCTGGGCCGCTATGGCGCCGACGCCATCGCGTCGATGCAGGTGAGCGGCCCGATGCTCTGGTCGGTCTTCAGCGTGGTCGGAGCCTTCGGCGCCGGGGTCGTGGCGGTGATCGGGCGGGCCGTCGGCGCCGGTGATCCGGACCGCGCCCGACGGACGGTGGCCGCGGTGCTGGCCTGGGGGCTGCTGAGCGGCGTGGTGGTGGCCGCGCTCGGCGTCCCCGGCAGCGCCTGGCTCGCCGACCTGATGGCCGGCAGCGACGCCGGCAACGACGCCGTCCGCGCGCTGGCGACGGCCTACATGCGGGTGCTCTTCCTGGCCGCCCCCTTCGACCTGCTGGGCGTGGCCGCCATGACCGCCCTGCAGGCCGGCGGAGACACGAAGAGCCCCATGAGGGTGAGCATCCTGGCAGGGGCGCTCAACCTGCTGTTGTCCTGGGGCCTGGTCTTCGGTCGCTTCGGCCTGCCCGAGCTGGGGGTGGTCGGATCGGCGGTCGGCTCGCTCGCGTCCTTCGCCACCCACGGCCTGGTGCTCACCTGGGTGCTGCGCCGGCGCGACGGCGCGGTCTGCCTGCGCAGGCCGGAACCCCCACTGTTCGCGTCGGTCGCGGCCGCGCTGCGACCGGTGCTGCAGGTCAGCCGGGCGGCCTTTGGCGAGAAGCTCATCTTCCACACCGGCTTCCTGGTCTTCGCCGCGATCACGGCGCGCCTGGGCGAGGTCGCCATGGCCGCCAACCAGAGCCTCATCGCCATCGAGAGCCTGGGCTTCATCGCGGCCGGTGGCTTCGGTATCGCTTCGGGGGCGCTGGTTGCCCAGAAGCTCGGCGCCCGGCGCCCGGCGGACGCCGCCCGCACCGGCTGGGTGTCGGCCGGCCTGGGCTTCGGCAGCCTCTCCCTCGTCAGCCTGCTGTTCCTGCTGTTTCCCGAGCGCCTGGTCTCACTGTTCACCCCGGAGCCCGAGGTGGTGGCGCTCGGTGCCCGTTGCCTCCGCATCGCCGCCATCGCCCAGCCGCTCATGGCGCTGACCGACAGCCTCGCCGGTGCCCTGCGGGGAGCGGGCGACACGCGCAGCCCGATGCTCGTCGCGCTGGTAGGACCGGTGGTGGTCCGCATCGCCGCCTGCTGGTTCCTCGCGGTCGAGCTGGACATGGGACTCATCGGGATCTGGCTGGGCACGACCATCGACTGGACGGTCCGCAGCGTGGCGCTGGTGGTGATCTGGGGGCGGGGACGGTGGCGGAGGATCTCGCTGTCATAGGGCCGTGTGTGCGGCCTCCCCGCTCGGGTCGGCGCGCCGGCGACCGGGCGCCTGCAGGCGGCGCCCCCGGTCGCTGCACCTCCTTGCCCCCCCCTCCCCACCACCCCGCCGACCGGATATCCGGCGCGCCCTGGCCTCTCCCCCCGCGGAGCCGGCCTCCTCTCCTCCCCGCACCTTCGCGATCACCAAGAGAATACCTGTGTCCAACGACTTCATCTTCCAGATGGTGGCCGCCGGCATCACGCTCCCCAGCGGGCGGAAGCTGCTTGAGCCCACCTGGCTGTCCTTCTTCCCCGACGCCAAGATCGGCGTCATCGGCCACAACGGCGCCGGCAAGTCCACGCTGCTCAAGATCATGGCCGGGCTCATCGAGCCCACAGAGGGCGAGGCCGGGCTGGTCAAGAAGGGCGCCACGGTCGGCTACCTCCCGCAGGAGCCGCAGCTCGAAGAGGACAAGACCGTCCGCGAGAACATCGAGGAGGGACTCGCCCACATCCGGCAGCTTCTCATCGACTACGAAGCGATCAACGAGCAGTTCGCCGACCCCGATGCCGACTTCGACGCGCTGATCGACAAGCAGGGGAAGCTGCAGGATCGCATCGACGCGGTGAACGCCTGGGAGCTGGACCGCATGGTGGACATCGCCATGGACGCGCTGCGCGTACCGCCGGGCGACTGGCCGGTGACGAACCTGTCGGGCGGCGAGCGCCGCCGGGTGGCGCTCTGCCGGCTGTTGCTCGAGAAGCCCGACCTGCTGCTGCTCGACGAGCCGACCAACCACCTCGACGCCGAGAGCGTGGCCTGGCTGGAGCGCCACCTCGCCGAGTACCCCGGCTGCGTCATCGCCGTCACCCACGACCGGTACTTCCTGGACAACGTCGCTCAGTGGATTCTGGAGCTGGACCACGGCAAGGCCTACCCCTTCCAGGGCAACTACTCCGGCTGGCTGGAGCAGAAGCAGGAGCGCCTGCGCAAGGAGGCCAAGGCCGAGTCGAAGCGCGCGAAGACGCTGGCCCAGGAGCTGGCCTGGATCCGCCAGAACCCCAAGGCCCGGCAGGCCAAGCAGAAGGCCCGCATCACCGCCTACGACGACCTCGTGGCCCAGGCCAAGGACGCCCGCCGGGCGACCGGCGCGCGGATCCACATCCCGCTGACCCGCCGGCTGGGCAACAAGGTGCTCGTCGCCAAGGGCCTGACCAAGGGCTACGGCGACAAGCTGCTGTTCGAGGGGCTGGACTTCGAGCTGCCACCGGGCGGCATCGTCGGCGTCATCGGCCCGAACGGCGCCGGCAAGACCACGCTCTTCCGGATGATCGTCGGCCAGGAGCAGCCCGACGAGGGCAGCCTGGTGCTGGGCGAGACCGTCGACCTGGCCTATGTCGACCAGAGCCGCGACGCGCTGGATCCGAACAAGACGGTGTGGGAGCAGATCAGCGGTGGCCACGACCTGCTGCGGATCGGCGACTCCGACGTGAACAGTCGCGCCTATGTCGCGGCCTTCAACTTCACCGGCAGCGATCAGCAGCAGAAGGTGGGCACCCTGTCCGGCGGTGAGCGCAACCGGGTCCACCTCGCCGACCTGCTCAAGGAGGGCGGCAACCTGCTGCTGCTGGACGAGCCGACCAACGACCTGGACGTCGAGACGCTGCGCAACCTGGAGGAAGCGGTGCTCGCCTTCCCCGGCTGCGCGGTGGTGATCAGCCACGATCGCTTCTTCCTCGACCGCATCGCCACCCACATCCTGGCCTTCGAGGGCGACAGCAAGGTGGTGTGGTTCGAGGGCAACTACCAGGAGTACGACAAGGACCGCAAGCAGCGGCTCGGCGTCGACGCCGACCAGCCGCACCGGATCAAGTACCGGAAGCTGGTGCACTGACGGCGCCGATCCCGCCGGGGCGTCCACCCGCCCGCGCCCGGGCTATCCTGTGGGAGCAGCGGGGAGCTCCCGCAGGAGGCATGCTGCCATGCAGACCGAGAGTCCCGGGCCGGCCGAGGCGACCGCGGAGCGAGGGCAGCCGCGCCGCGTCGTCTACCCGGAGAGCGACGGCAAGCCCATGGCCGACAACACGAAGCAGGCCCGCTGGATCACGACGATCCAGGGCGGGCTCGACGCGCGCCTGCCCGACTTCGTGGCCATGGACCTGTTCTGGTACCCCGTGGAGGGAGAGCCGCGCATCGTCCAGGCCCCCGATGTGATGGTGGCGCTCGGTCGACCCAAGGGGGACCGCGGCAGCTACAAGCAGTGGGAAGAAGACGGCGTCGCGCCGCAGGTCGTCTTCGAGATCCTCTCCCCCGGCAACCGGCTGCCGGAGATGATCCGCAAGCAGCAGTTCTACGACCGCTACGGCGTGCAGGAATACTACGTCTACGACCCCGACACCGACGCCATCTTCGGATGGCAGCGGCGCGATGGGGAGCTGGTCGACATCGGCGAGCTGGACGGCTGGCAGAGCCCCCTGCTGGGCATCCGCTTCGACATGTCCGGCGACGCGCTGTTGATCCGCGACGCCGACGGCCGCCCCTTCGAGACCTTTGAAGAGCTGCATGCACGCGCGGCTGCGGCCGAGCGGGAGAAGGAGGCCGCCCAGAAGGAGAAGAAGGCCGCGCTTGCGAAGGCCGAAGCGCTGGCCGCGCGCCTGCGGGAGCTGGGGATCGATCCCGACGAGATCTGACCCCGGCGCGCCGGGTCCGCCGCACCCGCGGACGGTAGGCTCCCCGTCTCGCTCCGGAGCCACCCTGCGCCACCCCCGCCTGGTCCTCGCCGCCGTCCTGCTCGCCATCTGTGGCGGGTGGGCGGCGTGGAGTGCGGCGAGCATGGAGCACGCGCTCTTCCTGTTGTGGGACGACAGCTTCTACTACCTGGAGATCGCGCGGAACATCGCCGCGGGCAGGGGGTCCACCTTCGACGGGCTCCAGCCGACGAACGGCTACCACCCGCTGTGGATGTCGGTGTGCGTGAAGCTCTTCTCGGCGGGGATCCCGGACGCCTGGGCGCCGCGGGCGGTGCTGGTGCTGGGCCTCGCGCTGTGGGGCGGGGTGCTGCTCGCCCTCCTGCGCAGGGCGCCGCCGGTCGCCATGGCCGCGGGGGTGCTGCTGGGCACCCAGGCCTTCGTGCTCAAGGCGATCGCCAACGGCATGGAGTCGACGGTGGTCGTCGTCGTCCAGGCCGCGATCCTGCTGCTGGCGCTGCGGCACGGCGAGACGCTGTCGCGGCCGGAAAGGCGGGTCGCCCGGTTGAGCCTGTCGATCCTCCTTGCCTGTGCATTCCTCGCGCGGACCGACGGCGGGCTCCTCGCCCTCTCGGCCATCGCCGGCATCGGCTGGCAGGCCCGCCGGCACGGCTGGCGGACCGTCGCCCGCGTGGCGCTGGAGCTGGGGACCCTGCCCGCGCTCACCCTCGTGAGCTTCCTGGCCACGAACCGGGCGCTCTTCGGGCACGCGATGCAGGTGTCGGGCGAGCTGAAGCGCGTGACACCCCACGGCTTCGGCCTGGTCGCGGTCGTGATCGCCGTGGCGATCGCGGCGACGCTGCTGCTCCGGCCTCCCCGACCCGGCGCAGGGCCGCTGTCCACGCGACTATGGGCCGCCCCCTGGTACCCCGCCTTCCTCGCCCTGCACGTCGGCTACTACCTGGGCTTCCAGGAGTACCCCCGGCAGTGGTACTTCGCCCCCGACGTGCTGTGGCTGGTGTACCTGGCGCCGGCCGCGGTGGAAGCGCTGGCCACCCGCGCCCGCGCCGACGCCGATCCCGGGTCCGAGTCCCGCGCGGCGCTGCTCGCCACCGGCCCCCTGCTGGTCGTCCTCGGCATGGCCTGGCTGCTGGGCCTGCGGTCTGCGGCCGATCCGGGCTTCCTGCCACCTCGCCTCGCCGACATCGCGGTCGCTCGGGAAGCCGACCGGATCCTGCCGGCCGACGCGGTCATCGGGTCCTGGGACGCCGGCCTCGTGGGCTGGACCTCCAGGCACCCGGTCGTGAACCTCGACGGCGTCGTCGCCAGCCACGCCTACCTTCACGCCCTGCGCACGGGAACGACGGCTGCGTACCTGCGCCAGCTCGGCGTCACCCACGTGCTCAACCACCACGAAGACGACGGTGGCCTCCGACCGACGGCCCTCCTCGACATGGTCGCCTCCCACTTCGGGCAGGAGGCCGCCGACGGCGCCGTTGTCCTGGCGCAGGAGCACTTCACGATGGTCGCGAGCAGCAACGACCTCGCCCACGGCGAGCACGCCATGGCCACCACCCTGCTGGAGCTGCCGCGCTGACGACTCCGAGGGGGAGCATTCCAGAGGTTGGGCGCTCCAGGCTGCGGCACCGACCAGAACCCCGGCATGTGGTGAACACGCTGGTGGCGCATGGAGCACATGTCTGGCGCCGCAGGCGCCCGCCGCCCGTCAGGCGGCGGGGAGGGGGCGGTCCGGCGTTCCGGAGCGCGCGTGTCGCGCGCGATGCGGGGGGAGGGAGGGGTGCAGGGGAGGGAGGGTCCCTCCCCTGCTGGGAAGAGGGTTGATCCTCCCCCCGCCAGCAAGAGCGCACCGACGTTGTCGAAGACAATGATCGGTGCCCGGCTTACGCTCCGATCAGCCCCGCACGGCAGCCCTGGAGCGCGCATGGACACCGCCGAACGCCTCGTCGAGACCATCCGCCGCTCGATGATCGGCCGCGACCACGTCATCCCCGGTCCCTTCGGCCCGCGGCGCGTGACCTACGCCGACTACACGGCGTCCGGGCGCTCGCTGACCTTCATCGAGGACTTCATCCGCGAAGAGGTCATGCCGCTGTACGCCAACACCCACACCGAGAGCAGCGGCACCGGCCTGCAGACGACACGATTCCGGGAGGAAGCACGGCGCATCATCGCCGACGCCGTGGGCGCCACGGACGACGACGTCGTGCTGTTCACCGGCAGCGGGGCCACCGGCGCCATCAACAAGCTCATCGACTGCATGAACCTGCGCCTGCCCGCCGAGCTCGACGCCCGCTACGACCTGCTGTCGCGGATCCCCGAAGAAGAGCGCCCGGTCGTCTTCGTGGGGCCGTTCGAACACCACAGCAACGAGCTGCCCTGGCGCGAGAGCATCTGCACGGTCGTCACCATCGAAGAGGACAGCGACGGCCGCGCCAGCCTCGCCCACCTCGAGCGAGAGCTGCAGCGCCACGCGGCGCGACCGCTGAAGATCGGCAGCTTCTCGGCCGCCAGCAACGTCACCGGCATCGGCAGCGACACGGCGGGCATCGCCACCCTGCTGCACCGCTACGGCGCGCTGTCCTTCTGGGACTTCGCGGCCGCCGGCCCCTACGTGCAGATCGAGATGAACATGGTGGCGCCGGGTCCCGACGGTCAGCTCGCCTACAAGGACGCGGTGTTCATCTCGCCCCACAAGTTCATCGGGGGACCGGGCACACCGGGCGTGCTGGTCGCCAAGCGCAAGCTGTTCACCAACCGCGTCCCGGCCGCACCCGGTGGCGGCACCGTCGCCTACGTCAACCCGACCGAGCACCGCTACCTGTCGTCGATCGAGCACCGCGAAGAGGGCGGCACCCCCGCGATCATCGAGTCGATCCGCGCCGGCCTCGTCTTCCAGCTCAAGGAAGCCGTCGGCGTCGACACGATCCAGCACCTCGAACACGACTTCATCCGCCGCGCCATCGCGAGCTGGCGCCGCAACCCGCGGATCCGCATCCTCGGCAACCCCGACGCCTGGCGCCTCTCCATCGTCAGCTTCGTCGTCGAGCACGGCGGCCAGCGCCTGCACCACAACTACGTCGTCGCCCTGCTCAACGACCTCTTCGGGATCCAGTCGCGCGGCGGCTGTTCGTGCGCGGGTCCCTACGGCCACCGCCTGCTCGGCATCGACCTGCCCACCAGCCGGGAGTTCGAGCACGAGATCCTGGCCGGCTGCGAGGGGATCAAGCCCGGCTGGGTGCGGGTGAACTTCAACTACTTCATCGGCGAGCGCACCTTCCAGTACATCCTCGATGCGGTGCACTTCATCGCCGAGCACGGCTGGAAGCTGCTGCCGCTGTACCGCTTCTGCCCGCAGAGCGGCCTGTGGTACCACCACGAGGGTCGACCCGACCCCACGACCAGCCTGCTCGACATCTCCTATGACTTCGGGGCGATGGAGTGGTCGAGCCGCCACGCCCGCGAGCCCGAGCGGGTGCTGGCGCACTACCTGCAAGAAGCCCGCGCCTGGGTCGACCGCCTCCAGCAGCAGCCCGACGCGACGGTCGGCGAAGAGCCGCCGGACCCCTCGCTCGATGTCGAGTTCGAGAAGCTGCGCTGGTTCCCGCTACCCGGTGAGATCCTCGCCGAGCTGCGCGGCGCCTGAGCGGCCGCGACGCCCCCTGCCCCGATCGCCTGGGAGACCTCGACCATGTCCGCACGCAACACCGGCCTGTTCGTCGCCGGAGTCGTCGAGCCACAGCGCGCAGCGACGCTGTTCTGGGAGCACCCGGCTGTGCGCGGCCAGGCACTCCCGCCGGCGGAACACCCCCGGGTCGGTCACGGCGAGCACGCTGGAAAGCCCTTCACCCTGGTGTCCCTGCGCCTGTTCGAGGAAGGCGGCGTGCTGCTGCTCGACCAGGCAGAGCCGCCGGGAGCCGACGACCTCGAGCAGGTGCTCGGACGTGGCCTGAGCGCCGACGGCGGTGCCGCGGTCTTCCTTGGCTACGACGAGGAGCGGGGCAGCGGCGGCTTCGCCCTGTTCGAGGACGGACGCCTGGTCGGCCGCCGGGTGATCGATGGCCGGGGCTACCAGCCGGTCGAGCGCGACCTCGAGGGAGAACACCCACTCGACGTGGAGGACGAGGAAGCCTGGCTGTGGGAGGACATCGGCGCGGCGGTCGAGGAGGGGGCCGCACGGGTGCTGGGCGAGGGGGTGCGCACCGATGACGACCTCGCAGCGATCATCGGGGGGGTCGAGCTGCACGCCGTGGGCCCCGACGGGGACCTTGGGGGGCCCGAACACCACCATGCCACCGCCCAGCGGGCCCAGCCCGGGCACGAGGCCGGCAGGCCCAGCACCGGCCTGCGCAGCCTGCTCCGTCGCCTCGCGGGGAGGGAGGGCGACTGACCCCGGGTCGCGTGCTACGTCGGGAGGTCTTCCGATCGTCAGGGACACCCCTCCTCTCCGCGTCTGGCCATGCCCTCCCCTCTCCAGCCCCCCTTCGACATCCCGGCGGATCTCGACACGCCCGTGTCCGCCTTCCTCAAGCTCGCCCCCTTCCGCCCACACTTCCTGCTGGAGTCGGTAGAGGGCGGCGAGCGCGTCGGGCGCTACTCCTTCATCGGCTTCGGAGACGGGCTGGAGGCCTTCATCGAGGACGACGCCCTGGTCACGCGCCGGGACGGCCGTGAAGCGCGAGCGGCGCTGCCCACGGACAAGGCTGCGATCCTCGACCTGCTGCGCGCGACGCTGCGGCGAGCGCCCCGCCCCGGCCCCCGCGTGCCGGGGCTCCCCTTCCACGGCGGCCTCGTCGGCGCGACCAGCTACGACTTCGTGCGCCGCCTCGAGCGGGTCCGCACCCACGGGGAGCGGCCGGCCCCCTCGACTCCGGAAGCGACCTGGGTGGCGCCACCATCCCTGCTGGTCTTCGACCACAGCACCCGGCGGGTGGCCCTGCTCCACGACGGTGACGAGGTCGAGCGGACCGCGCTGCGACGCGACATCGTCTACGCCCTGCGCGGTCCGGTCCCGACCCGGCGGGCTCCCGGCGGCTTCACCTCGCCGGTGGCGACCTTCGACCAGCCGGGCTTCGAGGCAAGCGTCGACGCGGTCAAGCGCTACATCCTGGCGGGCGACGTCTTCCAGCTCGTGCTGTCGGCGCGCCTGGAGGGCGCCTGCGACCTCGATCCTTTCGAGGTCTACCGCGCGCTGCGCCTGCTCAACCCCTCGCCCTACATGTACTTCTGTGCGCTGCCCGGTGGCGTGCACACCATTGGCTCGTCCCCCGAAGCGCTGGTGCGGCTGGAGGGGCGAACCGCCACCCTACGACCCATCGCCGGCACCCGCCCGCGCGGCGCCTCGCCCGCAGAGGACGCCGCCCTCGCCGACGAGCTGCTCGCCGACGAAAAGGAGCTGGCCGAGCACGTCATGCTCGTCGACCTGGCCCGCAACGACCTGGGCCGGGTGTCTGCCGCCGGCACGGTCAGCGTCGATCCCTACCGGATCATCGAGCGCTACAGTCACGTCATGCACACGGTCAGCGGGGTCGAGGCGGAGCTGGCCGAGGGGCTCGACGCCTTCGACCTGTTCGCCGCGGCCTTCCCGGCGGGCACGGTCAGCGGAGCGCCGAAGGTGCGGGCCATGGAGCTGATCGACGAGCTGGAGCCGGCCCGACGCGGGCTGTACGCCGGCACCGTCGGCTACTTCGGGGTGCTGGCCGACGGCAGCCCCGGCGACATGGACCAGGCGATCGCGATCCGTACGCTGATCCTGCACGAGGGCCGCTACGCGATGCAGGCCGGCGCCGGCATCGTCGCCGACAGCGTGCCCGACCGCGAGTACCACGAGGTCATGGCCAAGGCCGCAGCGCTCGGCGCGGCCCTGCGCCTGGCCGAGCGGGGGCTGTGATGCGCATCCTGATGATCGACAACTACGACAGCTTCACCTTCAACCTGGTGCAGTACCTGCTGGAGCTGGGGGCCGAGGTGGACGTCCACCGCAACGACCAACTCGCGGTGGAGGAAGCGCTCGGCCTGCAGCCCGACGCCATCGTCATCTCGCCGGGACCCGGTACCCCCGACGACGCCGGCATCAGCAAGGCGCTGATCACCGCCGCCCTCGGCCAGCTCCCGATCCTCGGGGTGTGTCTGGGCCACCAGTCGCTGTGCGAGGTGCTCGGTGGTCGGGTCGTGCCCGCGAAGGCGCTGATGCACGGCAAGAGCAGCATGGTCCACCACGACGGCCGCGGGGTCTTCGAGGGGCTGCCCGATCCGATGCAGTGCGGGCGCTACCACTCGCTGGCCGTCGCCGAGCTGCCCGCCGTGCTCGAGGTCAGCGCCACCACCGACGACGGCGAGATCATGGCGGTGCGCCACCGCGACCACCTCGCCGTCGGCGTGCAGTTCCACCCGGAGAGCGTGCTCACACCGCAGGGCATGGACCTGCTGGCCAACTTCCTGCGCATGGCGCAGCCCACATGATGGAGAAGACCGCGTGAAGGAGCTCCTCGACCAGATCCTGTCCGGCCAGCCGCTGTCCGAAGACCAGGCCGCCAACCTCATGGAGCGGTGGGCCGAGGGTGGGGTCAGCGACGAAGACGGCGCCACCATCCTCACCACCATGCACGAACGCGGCGAGACGGCCGACGAGGTGCGGGGCTTCGCGAAGGTGCTCCGGGCACACGCGCTGCGGCCGCCGATCCCAGCCGAGGGCGCGCCGCTGGTCGACACCTGCGGCACCGGCGGCGACGGAAGCCACAGCCTGAACCTGTCGACGGGGGCAGCCCTGTTGGCCGCAGCCGCCGGCGTACGGGTCGTCAAGCACGGCAACCGTGCCGTGAGCAGCACCAGCGGCAGCGCCGACGTGCTCACCCACCTCGGGATCCCCGCCCCCCTCGCCGACGACCCCGCCGCCGAGGGGCAGGCCGCCGCCGATCTCCTCGACCATTGCGGCTTCACCTTCCTGTTCGCCCCGCGCTACCACCCGGCCATGGCCCGGGTCGCCCCGGTGCGCAAGAAGCTGGGGACCCGCACCGTGTTCAACATGCTGGGTCCGCTGGTGAACCCGGTGCAGCCGCCCTTCCAGCTCGTCGGCGCCTGGTCCGAAGACGCCGCCCGGCTCATGGCCGAGGCGCTGCTGGGCCTCGGCGTGGAGCGCGCCTTCGTCGTCCACGGGACCCCGGGCTGGGACGAGGCCACCCCCTGTGGCCCCTACCTGCGGGTCGAGGTGGACGAGGGCGAGATCTTCGAGCGCTGGTGTGACCCGCGGGACGCCGGCATCCCTCCCTGCAAGCCCGAAGACCTCGCCGGAGGCGACCCGGCGCACAACGCCTTCGCCATCCGCAAGGTGCTCGTCGGCTACGACATGGGTCCGCACAACTTCGCGCTGCTGCTCGGCGCCGGCCTGGCGCTGGAGGTCTGCGGGCTGGTGCCCGACACAGCGGCGGGCGTGGACATGGCGGAGGAAGCCATCGAAGATGGTCGCGCGCGCGCGCTCCTGAACGCGATCACATCCTGGGGACGCCGGCGTGGCTGAGGCGCCCGCCACCGAAGCGCGCGGCGCCGACCTCGTTGCAGCCGACTTCCTCGCCGGCATGGCCGAGCGGAGCGCCGCCCGCGCCGCCGACCTTGACGAGGCCGCGCTCGCCCTGGCGGCGACGCGCGCACCGCTGTCGCTGCTGCCCACGCCGGGGCGCTTCCAGCTCTTCGCCGAGGTCAAGCGCAGCTCGCCGAGCGAGGGGGCGCTGCACACGGCGGTGGATCCCGCGGAGCAGGCACTGGCCTACGCCCGCGGGGGCGCCTGCGCGGTCAGCGTGCTGACGGAGCCGAGCCGCTTCGGCGGCTCCCTCGACGACCTTCGGGCCGTCGCCGCCGCCCTCCGACCGCTGGGCGTGCCGGCCATACGCAAGGACTTCCTGGTGGACCGCCGCCAGGTGCTGGAAGCCCGAGCCGCCGGCGCCAGCGGTGTGCTGCTCATCGCCGCCATCCTCGACGATGACCGGTTGGTCGAGCTGGCCGAGCTGGCGCTGGGGCTCGGCATGTTCGTCCTGCTCGAGGCCTTCGACGAAGAAGAGGTCGACCGGCTGGACGCCATCTCGGCGCCCTGGCTGTCGCCGGAACGGCACGGCCGCTTCAGCAGTGTGTTCATCGGCCTGAACTGCCGCGACCTGCGCACGTTGCGCGTCGACCCCGACCGCTTCGCGACCGTCCGCCGCCCGCGTGTCGCCACCGCCATCGCCGAGAGCGGCATCCACACGCCCGCGGACGCAACGCGTGTCGCGGCGCTCGGCTGGTCCGGTGCGCTGGTGGGGACCGCGCTGATGCGCAGCGAAGACCCCGAAGCCGCCGCCTCCGCACTGATCGACGGCGGGCACCTGCGGGAGCGCCGCCAGGTGAAGCTCTGCGGTCTGCGCACCGCGGAAGACGTCCGCAACGCGCAGCGAGCCAACGCCGACCTGTTCGGCTTCGTCGTCGTCGAATCCCCCCGCAGGGTCCAGCTCTCAGACCTGCCCGACCTGGCGGGCCTTGTCGGGCGCCAGCGCGCCGTGGCCGTCATGCGTGACTTCGACCCGGACCTGTACGTGTCGGTCGCCCCACACGTGCGCGCCATCCAGTGCCGCGCCGAGTCCGTCCCGGCGTCGCTCCCGGACCTGTCGGCGGGCGTCGAGCCGCCGTGGATCCTCCACGTCGTCCGCGACGGGCCCGACCTGGTCGAGCGTGTGGCCGCCAGCTCGGGGACCGTCATCATCGACGCCGCGGAAGAGGGCTCGGGCAAGCTGGCCGACCCCGCACGGGTGCGGCGCGCCGTGGCCGCGCGGCCCGGGTCCTGGCTCGCCGGGGGGCTGACCCCGGACAACGTCGCCCAGCGGATCCTCGACTCGGGCGCCGTCAACGTCGACGTGTCGTCTGGCATCGAGTCCGCCCCGGGCGTGAAGGACCCCGCCCGCATGCGGGACTTCGTGATCGCCGCGCGCACCGCCCAGCCCCCCCTCGTCTCCACCTCGGAGGACCTGTGAAGCCCGAGACCGCCGTCATCGCCGGCATCGACCCCGCGGCCTTCGGGCCTGGGGCCGACCTCCCCCTCGACCCCAAGGCCGCACTGCAGGCCCTCATCCATGGTCGTTTCCCGGACGCCCGCGGGCGCTTCGGGCCCTTCGGCGGCCGCTTCGTCCCCGAGACCCTGGTGCCCGCGCTGGACCGGCTCGAAGCCGGGGCGCGACAAGCCCTGGCCGACCCGGACTTCCAGGCCGCCATGGCCCGCGAAGCCCGCGAGTGGATCGGCCGACCGACCCCGCTGTGCCGGGTGGAGCGGCTCGGCGCACACTACGGCGTCGAGCTGTGGCTCAAGCGCGAAGACCTCGCCCACACCGGCGCCCACAAGGTCAACAACGCCATCGGCCAGGCCCTGCTCGCGAAGCGGCTGGGCGCCTCGCGGGTCATCGCCGAGACCGGTGCCGGCCAGCACGGCGTCGCCAGCGCCGCCGCCTGCGCCCGCGTCGGCCTGCCCTGCACCGTCTACATGGGCGCCGTCGACGTGCAGCGGCAGGCGCCCAACGTCGACCGCATGAAGCGCCTGGGCGCCACCGTCGTGCCGGTGGAGAAGGGCGACCGCACCCTGCGCGCCGCCATCGACGAGGCACTCCGCGACTGGGTGAGCGACCCCGAGGGCACCTACTACCTGCTCGGCAGCGCCGTCGGCCCCCACCCCTACCCATGGCTGGTGCGCGAGCTGCAGAAGGTGATCGGACAGGAGGCGCGCGCGCAGTGCATCGAGCGGCTCGGCCGCCTGCCCGACACCGTCATCGCCTGCGTCGGCGGCGGCTCCAACGCCATCGGCCTGTTTCACCCCTTCCTCGGCGACACCGACGTCGAGATCATCGGGGCAGAAGCCGGCGGCAGCGCGTTTGACGCCGAGGGCCACCAGCGCGGCGCCACGGTCGAGGGCAGCGACGCCCTGCACGCCGCGACCTGTGTCGAGGGAGAGCCCGGCGTCCTGCATGGCTGCCACAGCCTGCTGCTGCAGGACCCCGACGGCCAGGTGCACGAGACCCACTCGGTGAGCGCCGGCCTGGACTACCCGGGGGTCGGCCCCGAGCACGCCCTGCTCCACGCCATCGGGCGGGTCCGCTACGTCGCCGTCGGCGACGCCGAAGCCCTCCGCGCCGTGGACGATCTGTGCCGCTTCGAGGGGATCCTTCCCGCCCTGGAGAGCGCCCACGCCCTCGCCGCCGCGGCCCGGGTCGGGCGCGACAAGCCCGGCGCCGTCGTGCTCGTTGGCCTGTCCGGCCGCGGCGACAAGGACATGCCGACCCTGGTGCAGCAGCCCATGCCGGGCGACGAACACGGAGAGACCCGATGAGCGGTTGGACCGATCAGCACGAGCCCGGCGCGCGGCCCATGGCGCCCTGCGACAAGCTCGAGAGCGCGCTGCGCGGCGCCATCGACGACGAGGGCAACCCCGCCCCCGCCCTGGTGGCCTTCGTCACCGGCGGGCACCCCAGCCCCGAGCGCTTCCCCGCGGTCCTGCGACAGGTGGCCGAGGAAGCCGACGCCGTCGAGGTCGGCGTGCCCTTCAGCGACCCGATGGCCGACGGTGTGACGATCCAGGAGAGCAGCCGCAAGGCGCTGGAGCAGGGCGTGACCCTGCGCTGGATCCTCGACACCCTGCAGCAGACCGTCGCCCGACCGGACTGGCCCGGCACCCCGTTGCTGCTCATGGGCTACCTCAACCCCTTCCTGCGCATGGGCATGGCGGCGCTCGCCGACCGCGCCCGCGACGCCGGCGTCTGCGGCTTCATCATCCCCGACCTGCCGCTGGAGGAGTCCGCGCCGATCCGCGCGACCCTGGCCAGTCGGGGCCTGGCCCTGATCAGCATGGTGACGCCGGTCACCCCGCCCGCCCGCCGCGAGCGGATCTGCCGAGAGGGCACGGGCTTCGTCTACGCCGTCACCCGCACCGGCATCACCGGCGGCGAGGTCGAGCTGCCCGCGGAGACCGGCGCCTTCCTGGGCGCCGCCCGCGCCGCGAGCCGGGCGCCGCTGATGACCGGCTTCGGCATCCGCAGCGCCGACCAGGTGCGGGCCCTGGCCCCGCACTGTGACGGCATCATCGTCGGCAGCGCCCTCATCGAGGTCATCGACCGCGGAGAGGACCCTGGCGCCTTCCTGCATGGGCTGCGGTGCTGAGCGCTACCAGCCGCCGCCGCGGATGATGTAGGCCGCGCCCGAGTTGGCGCCGTTGCCGTCGCTGCCCTCGGCACCGACCACGAAGTCGTCGGCCCCGTCGCCGTCGGTGTCACCGGCGGTCGAGATCGCGGCACCCATGAAGTCGTTGTCGGCTTCGCCGATGACCTTGCCCGGCGCATCCGACAGGTCCACCGTGCCCAGCAGCGGGCCGAAGACGACGTAGCCGGCACCAGCGTTGCTGCCGCCGTAGTCGTCGAGCTTCGCGCCGACGAGCACGTCGGGGACGTCGTCGCCGTCGATGTCGCCGGCCTTGCTCACCGAGGACCCGGCGGAGTCGTCCCGATCTTCGCCGACCAGGATGGCCGTCGCACCGCTGAGCGAGCCCGACGAGGCCGCCCCGGCCATGATGTAGACGGCGCCGGAGCCTTCTGCGCCCGCGTCGTTCTGCGGGGCGCCGACGGCGATGTCGTCACGGCCGTCGCCGTTCATGTCGCCGATGCCGGCGACCGAGTAGCCCGCCGTGTCGCCGGAGTTGACTCCCCGGTAGGTGCGGTCGGCTTCTTCGAGGCTGACGTCGCCTTCGGGGGGCGGTCCGTACACGACGTAGGCCGCACCGTAGTAGACGCCGCCGGGGCGAGCGAAGGGCGCGCCGATGACGATGTCCTTGGTGCCGTCACCGTTGAAGTCACCGGCGCCGTCCAGCGAGGTGCCAGCGTTCTCGCCGCCGTTGACGCCGATGAAGCGCGTGTCGGCGAAGCTCAGGTCGATCTCGCCGGTGGCCGGGCCGTAGATCAGGTAGGCGTAGCCGGCGTCGGCGTGTTCCGTGCCGTAGGAAAGGCCGCCCTGGAAGGCGCCGATGAGCAGGTCCGCGGTGCGGTCACCGTCGATGTCACCGGCGTTGGCCACCGCCGAGCCGGCGCGGTCGTCGGCGATCTCACCGAAGAAGCTGGCGATGGCGTCGTCTGCCGAGATGGTGCCGGAGAAGGGCCCGGAGAACAGGTAGGCCGCGCCGGCGGTGGCGCCACCGCTGTCTTCACCGAAGGCACCGGCGAGCACGTCGGCCATGCCGTCCCGGTTCTGGTCTCCGACGATGGCCACGGCACTTCCGAGCTGATCCTGTTCGGTGGCCCCCTCGATGATGCCGTCGCTGCCCGACGTCAGGCTGGCGGTCGCGGAGGACGGGCCGTAGACGATGTAGACCGAGCCCACGGCCACGGCGTCTTCGATCAGGGTGCTGTTGTGGTAGGGCGCGCCGATGACGACGTCGTCCTTGCCGTCGCCGTTGACGTCGCCGCCACCGCCGACCGAGGTCCCCGCCGCGTCTCCGTCCGCTTCGCCGTAGAGGCTGGCTGCCAGCCCGCAGGGATCGGTGTCACCGTTGCAGTCGTTGTCCAGACCGTCGCCGCAGACCTCTGCCCGGTCGGGGTTGGCCAGCACTTCGCCGTCGTCGCAGTCGGCGCCACCGAAGTCGCTGCTGTCGAAGCCGTCCAGGTCGCAGTCGTAGTCCGACTCCCCGTCGCAGTTCTGGTCGGTGCCGTCGTAGCAGATCTCTTCGGCGTCGGGGTTGATGTCGGCGTCGTAGTCGTAGCAGTCGAGGTCGTTGGGGACCTTGGGGTCCTGGTTGTCGCAGGCGTAGACCGGCGTGCTGCCCGCCGCGCCGTAGCCGTCGCCGTCGTTGTCGGTGTACCAGGCCAGCAGGTTGGGGGCGTCCGGTTCGTCGACGTTGCCGTCGCAGTCATTGTCGATGTCGTCGCCGCAGATCTCGGCCTGGTCGGGGTTGACGACCGGGTCACTGTCGTCGCAGTCCCCCTCCTGGTCGACGTGCACGTACCCGAGGGGCCGCAGGCAGGCCATGACCCAGGTCGCGCCCTCTTCCCCCCATTGGTCGCCGTCGGCATCCGGGATCCAGTTGTCGTCGGAGATGACGCCGGGGTCGGCGTCATCGACGAGCGTGTCGCAGTCGTCGTCGATGTCGTTGCAGATCTCGTCGGCGCCGGGGTTCATGTCCGGGTTGCCGTCGTTGCAGTCGGTGTTGTCTTCGACGTAGCCGTCGGGCTGATTGCAGGCCTTGACGCTGGCCAGCTCCGCACCGTAGCCGTCTTCGTCGCCGTCCCGGTACCAGAGCTGCGCATCCAGCGCCGTGCCCTCGTCCACGACACCGTCGCAGTCGTTGTCGACGTCATCGCAGACCTCAGCCGCGCCAGGGTAGGCCGTCAGGTCGTTGTCGTTGCAGTCGGTGCGATCCTGGGTGTAGCCCTGGGGCTGCTCGCAGGCGTAGATGAATTCGCCATCCTGCCCGAAGCCGTCGCCGTCCGCATCGACGAACCAGGCCGGCGCGTCGAAGGCGTCTTCCTCATCCGTGACGCCGTCGCAGTCGTTGTCGATGTTGTCGCAGATCTCCACCGCGTCGGGGTGGATCTGCGCGTCGAGATCGTTGCAGTCCTCGGTCTCCGGGAAGCCATCGTTGTCGCGATCGAGAAACTCCGACTTCGTGTCGTCCTTTGCAGGATCACAGGCGAGCAGCAGGCCGGGGAGGATGAGCGTGAGCGCGGGCCTCATGGGGGCTCCTGGAGCGGAGGGCTGGGACGGATGGCTGCGGAGCGGGTATTGTAGCGCCCGCATTCGCCGAGCGGCGAACGAGTCCTCGACCCGGGTTCTATCAGATGAGCGTCACTCCACGCGCCCTCCTCCCCGCTGCAGTCACCGTGGGCCTCGGCTTGATCGCGTCCCTGCCGGCCGCCGCCCAGGACGCCGAACCGATCCGCAACCTCGACATCGAGCTGCTTCGCCCGACCTTCTCGTACAGGTCCATCCCGGGGCTGGACACGCCCGACCTCGGGGAAGAGGGACAGCTCCGCATGGGGCTTCTGGCCCAGTTCGAGCGCGACCCGCTCGTGCTCTACGAGTTCGAGAACGAGCTGGGTGGCGTCGTGGGCAACCGCGCGACCATGCAGCTCGGCGTGTCCTGGGACTTCTTCGAGCGCGCCGGCGTGCGCCTGACCCTGCCGGTCAACGCGAACTTCGGCAGCACGGTCGCCGACCTCGACGCCGACACGGCGGGTCTCGGTGACATCGGGGCGGGCATCCGCTTCCTCGCCGTCAAGACCGGCGGCTTCAAGCTGGGCGTGCGGGCCGACATGCTCTTCCCCAGCAACTTCCCGCGGAACGCGTGGCTGGGCGAGGGTGACATCCGCCCCCTCGTCGGCCTGCTGGTGCGCCAGGACATCGGCCGCTTCAGCGCGCTCCTCGACACCGGCGCAACGATCCGTTCCGCCATCGACACCGAACAGGACTTCAAGCTCGGCAGCGAGCTGTCGATCACCCCGGGCCTGATGTACGAGCTGTCGCCCGACTTCCTCAACGTCTACGCCGACAGCTTCATCCGCGGTGGCTTCAACAACCTGTTCCAGGGCGGGGCCGAGAACCCCTTCGAGACCGTCCTCGGGGCGCAGCTCTTCCCCAAGGACAACATCCTCGTCGACGTCGGCGCGGGGCGCGGGTGGAACCAGGGCTACGGCACGACGGACTTCCGCATCTTCGCCGGGCTCACCTACACCTTCGTCAAGAAGGAAGAGCCGCCTCCCATCGAGCCGGAACCCATCGTCGAAGCCTACGAGATCCCCGAAGAGAACGTCGAACAGCTGGTCCAGGAGGTCCAGGTCTGGGAGGAGGGTCAGCTCGCCCGCGTCGAGAACGACCAGATCGTCATCCGCGAGCCGATCCAGTTCTACCTGGACACGACGGAGATCCTCCCCGAGTCGCTGCCCACCCTGCGCTATGTCGCCAACCTGCTCAACACCAAGGGCGAGATCGACCACGTACAGATCGAGGGACATGCGTCAGAAGAGGGTTCGTACGAATACAATTACGATCTGTCGACGCGGCGTGCCCGAGCGATCTGGGAGGAGCTGATCCGCTCCGGCGTCCATCCCGACCGCCTGTCCTACAAGGGCATGGGCGAGGTGGTCCCCATCAAGATGGGCGAGGACGAGGAGTCCCTCTCCGCCAACCGCCGGGTGGAGTTCGACATCATCAAGCAGCTCGGCCCCCTCGACATCGTCCCCGACTACCCCGACGAGATCCTGCTGCCGTGGAACGGCGCGCGTCACAAGGTCAACCAGGCGACCATCGGCAACGCGCTTCCGGACCAGCCCGAGGGCAAGGAGATCATCGAAGAGGTCCCCAGCGGCGACATCTTCCGCGAGGAGCTGGAGAACGAGGACCACGGTGGTGCGTTGCCAGACGCGACGCCGCCGGCGCCGCAGGGCGCGCTGCCCGAGCCTGAAGACAAGGGGATGATGGAGACGGGCGCGCCGACCGACGAGCCCCCGCCGACCGAGGGCGCCCTGCCGGCCGCGGAACCGCCGCCCGCCGAGGGCGCCCTGCCGGCCGCCGAGTCCAGCGAACCGTCCGACGACGGCACCCCCACCGAGTAGAATGACCTCGCCACCGCCCTCGCCCGGGGCGGTGTGCACGCGCCTCGCCTCCCCAGTCGGAGACCGCAGATGCCCGCTTCCGTGCCCCTCAGCCTGCTCGGCGCGGTCCTGTCGTTGACGCCATCGGCCCAGGCCGACGTGTGCAAGAACGACAAGATCCAGGACATGAACTGCAACAACATCGAAGTGACCGACGAAGTGCCGGTCGACCTCGAAGACCCGTTGTGCGCATCCCATGTGGACGAGAACGGCCAGGTACTGGTCAACGCCGACTACTACATCAACTACGAGACCTTCGGCTGCGCCTACCCCCTCGTCGACTACAGCGACCCCAAGGACCCCTGGGACCTCGACCCCGACCACGACGGGCTGTGCAACACCTCCATCCTGATGCCGCCCTACATCGCCGTGGGGACCAACGGCGCGCAGCAGTACACGCTGAGCTGCGACAACTGCCCCGGCGACTACAACCCCGACCAGCTCGACACCGACTGCGACAACATCGGGGACCTCTGCGACAACTGCGTCGAGATCTTCAACGACGACCAGATGGACCTCGACATGGACACGGTCGGGGATGTCTGCGACAACTGTGTCTACGACTCCAACCCCTCGCAGTCCGACATCGACGGCGACGGCGTGGGCGACGTCTGCGACAACTGCCCCGACGTGGCGAACCCCGACCAGTCCGACATCGACGAAGACCTGATCGGGGATGCCTGCGACAACTGCCCCGACCGCCTCAACGAATCCCAGCTCGACAGCGACGGCGACGCCGTCGGCGACACCTGCGACAACTGCGCGGAGCTGTCGAACCCGGGCCAGGAAGACGTCGACAACGACGGCATCGGCGACATCTGCGACAACTGCCTGGACATCGCCAACAGCGGCCAGGGCGATCAGGACCGTGACGGCGTGGGCGACTCCTGCGACCCCTGCCCGCTGGTCTACAACCAGAACCACCCCGACAGCGACGGCGACGGTGTCGGCGACGAGTGCGACACCTGCCCCGACATCGTCGACCCGACCCAGCTCGACAGCGACGGTGACGGCGTCGGCGACATCTGCGACGTCTGCCCCGACGTCTACGACCCGACCCAGCTCGACCGCGACCAGGACGGGGTGGGCGACTGGTGCGACAACTGCCCGGTCGACGCCAACACCGACCAGGAAGACACCGACAACGATGGCATCGGAGAAGTCTGTGACGGCAACCGCCGCGTCCGCGGCGGCGCGGCGCAGTGCTCGGCCGTCGCGCCACTCGGTGGCGGCCTGCTGCTGCTGTCCGGTCTGCTCACCGCCGGCCTCCGCCGCCGGCGCCACTCCTGAGGCCCCCATGACCGCCACGATCCTCGGCTTCGCGCTGGCGACCGCGCTCTCGTCCGGCCCGGCCCACGCCTTCCAGTGCATCGAGGGCAGCGCCCTGCCCCAGGACATGTGCTTTGGTCCGCCGGACACGCCCTGCAAGAACGAGATGACGCAGGACCTCAACTGCAACGGCATCGAGGTCAGCGACGAAGCCCCGGTCGACCTGTCCGACCCCCTGTGCGCGTCCACCGTCGACGACGAGGGCAACCCCTACCCCAACGCCGACTACTACCTGGACTATGCAAGCTACGGCTGCCAGTACCTGGTGGTGGAGTACGACGCCGATGGGGACGGCCTGGGCTCCGGCAACATCACCATCATGGACGACAACGACCTGACGGAAGCGACGATCACGCTGGCCTGCGACGGCTGCCCCGACATCCCCAACAACGACCAGCTCGACACCGACTGCGACGGTGCCCCCGACGTCTGCGACTCCTGCCCCACCGTCGGGCAGGTCTACTTCAGCGAGAGCGACTCCGACACGCTCGGCGACTGCTGCGACAACTGCCCGCTGGTGGCCAACGAAGACCAGTCCGACATCGACGGCGATGGCATCGGTGATGCCTGCGACATCTGCCCCGAGATCGAGAACATCTACCAGCCAGCGACCTGTGGCGCCTGCGAGGGAGACTCCGACCCGGCCCTCTGCGACCTGCTGACCTGCCAGAACCTGTGCGGGGACGGCGTTGGCGACGAGTGCGACAACTGCCCCGATGAACTCAACGACGACCAGCTCGACAGCGACGGCGACAGCCTGGGCGACGTCTGCGACAACTGCTTCGAGGACGCCAACGAAGACCAGAACGACGAAGACGGCGACTCTGCCGGCGACGTCTGCGACAACTGCCTGGGCCTGGAGAACCCCACCCAGCAGGACGGCGACCGCGACGGCCTGGGCGACTCCTGCGACGACTGCCCCTACGACTACGACCCGGACCAGTTCGACAGCGACTTCGACGGCCACGGCGACGCCTGCGACGACTGCCCGCTGCTGGCGAACACGGTGCAGCTCGACACCGACGGTGACGGCGTCGGCGACGTCTGCGACAACTGCCCGGCTCTGGCCAACGAGACCCAGCTCGACCGCGACGGCG
>CAZRFD010000044.1:38575-49996 GCA_964599085.1 uncultured Enterobacterales bacterium
ACGGGCTCGGCGACTGGTGCGACAACTGCCCGACGGTGATCAACCTCGACCAGTCCGACGAAGACGCCGACGGCATCGGCGACCTCTGCGACGGCGATCGACGGATCCGCGGCGGCGCCGCGAGCTGCGCGGCGGTGGTGCCGGCCGGCGGCGTGCTGGTGCTGGTGACCGGCCTGCTGGGCCTGGCCCTGCGGCGGCGGGTGGCCTGACAGCGCTGCCACGGGCCGCACACGGCCCGACCGAGGACGCACGGCTGGTAGCCTGGAGCGAGACGAGCACGGGGGAACGTGTGCGTCTGGGAGGTACCGATGTCGATCACGGTCCTGGCCTGCATGTTGTTGTGGGGTTCGAGCATCAGCGAGGCCGCAGACTGTGTCCCCGGGGGCGCGCTGCCCAACGATCTCTGCCTGCCCGCGCCGGAGCAGGCCTGCACCAACGACCTGGCCCAGGACCTCAACTGCAACGGCATCGAGGTCAGCAAGGAAGAGCCGGTCGATCTCTCAGACCCGCTGTGCGCATCGACCGTCGACGGAGCCGGGAATCCCTACGCCAACGCCGACTACTACCTCGACTACGCCAGCTACGGCTGCCGCTACCTGGTCGTCGCACTGGACGAGGACGGCGATGGCCTGAGCTCTGGAACCGTCACCATCGTCGACGACAACGGCCTGCAGGAAGCCACCATCACGCTGGCCTGCGACGGCTGCCCCGACATCCCCGACAACGACCAGCACGACACTGACTGTGACGGCCGGCCCGACGCCTGCGACTCCTGCCCCACGGTCGGCCAGACCTACTTCACCAACAGCGACAGCGACCACCTCGACGACTGCTGCGACAACGCGCCCCTGGTGGCGAACGCCGACCAGTCCGACCTCGACGGGGACGGCATCGGTGACGTGGTCGACGACTGCCCCGAGGTGCCCAACTACGAACAGCCTTCGACCTGCGCCGACCCCGAAGACGACGCCGCGGGCGCCGACCCCTTCGACTGCAGCAGCTTCTGCGGCGACGGCGTCGGCGACGCCTGCGACAACTGCCCCGCCGTCCTCAACGACGACCAGCTCGACAGCGACGCCGACGGCCTGGGCGACGTGTGCGACAACTGCTTCGAGACCGCCAACGAAGACCAGGCCGACGAAGACGGCGACGCCATCGGCGATGCGTGCGACAACTGCCTGGGCCTCACCAACACCACCCAGCAGGACGGCGACAGGGACGGGCTCGGCGACTCCTGCGACGTCTGCCCCTACGACTACGACCCCGATCAGCTCGACAGCGACTTCGACGGCTACGGCGACGCCTGCGATGACTGCCCGCTGCTGGCGAACTCCGTCCAGCTCGACACCGACGGCGACGGTGTCGGCGACGTCTGTGACAACTGCCCGGCCCTGTCCAACGAGACCCAGCTCGACCGCGACGGCGACGGGCTCGGCGACTGGTGCGACAACTGCCCGACGGTGATCAACCTCGACCAGTCGGACGGCGACGCCGATGGCATCGGCGACCTCTGCGACGGCGACCGGCAGATCCGCGGCGGCGCCGCGAGCTGCGCGGCGGTGGCGCCGGCCGGCGGCGTGCTGGTGCTGGTCACCGGCCTGCTGGGCCTGGCCCTTCGGCGGCGGACGGCCTGACAGCGCTGCCGAGCCACCGCGCAGCACGTGACGCGCGCCGCACCCTCAGGGAAGCGCGCCCGTGGGCAGATCCTCTTCCTGGGAGGAGGTGCTGGTCGTGGACGAAGACGTGCTGCCCGTGCCGCCCTTGCGAACCGTGTCGAGGTTGGCGACCAGCTCGCCGCTGAGCTTGTCGACGCGGTTGGGGAAGTTCTTCATCAAGCCGAGGTTGTGGTCGAGCGTGCTGGCGATGTCCGGGATCTGCGAGAGCGTGATGCCGAGGCTCCCGGCGTCGCTGGCGAGCTGGGTGGGGAAGGCTTCGCAGGCGGTCACGAGGTCACCGATCTCGTCCTTGACCGAGGTCACGTCGGTGAGTGCCGTCTGGTAGCTCTGCAGGCTGCTGTTGGCGGCGTCCACGGCGGTCTGGACGTTGCTCGGCACGGCGTCGGAGACAGCGAGCTGCGGGGTCGTCCCCTCGACCACGAGCTGCAGCTTGCCCTGCGCGCGATCGAGCAGCTCGGCGTAGGCATCGGCGAAGGGGGTGCCCTTGGTCAGGCCGAGCGCGCTGTTCAGCGTGGTGCGGCCGTCGCGGAGGGCGACGCGGGCGCTGTCGAGCCGCTCGTCGACGTCGCGGACCTGCGTGAAGACGTCGTCGAAGGCCGGCACACCGGTCATCTCGATGTCGTTGGAGAGCGCGCCGCCCGTGCTGGTGGTCTGCTTCGCGCAGCCGACCACGGTGGACGCGGGCAGAGCGGCTGCGGCGACCAGCGACAGAGAGAACAGGGCGGGCAGGAGCGAGTCGCGAGCGGACATGGTGGGCCTCCGGAGCCGAGTGCGCGCCAAGCGTAGCGTCAACGACCGTGTCAACCCAAGAGGGGACGCACGGCATCCAGGAGAGGCACGTCTGCCGGCGCCCACTCGACGTCGAACAGGCTTGCAGCGTCGAGCCAGCGCAGTGCTGCGTGCTCGCGGGGCTCGGGCCTCCCCCGCAGCAGGGAGCAGCGCAGGGCGATCAGCAGGACGGCACGTCGCGGATAGGCGTGCAGGTTGCTGGCCAGGGCTTCGTGCACGGCGACGGTCACGCCGAGCTCCTCGGCCAGCTCTCGGGCCAGGGCGTCCGCGTCCGACTCACCGGCCTCCACCTTGCCGCCGGGCAGCTCCCACAGCCCGCCCTGCGCGGCGCCGAGCGCACGCCGGGCCGCCAGCACGCGCCCGTCGACGATGAGCACGCCGGCGACCACCCGCAGCGGCGGCGTCACCTGGCCGCCCGGGCGCCCGCGCTGCCCAGCAGCGCGTCAGCCGCCTGGCGGGACGCATCGCTCACCTCGATGCCGCCGAGCATCCGCGCCAGCTCCTCGCGCCGCTCTTCGTCGCTCAGCGCCACGATGCGGCTGCGGGTGCGGCCATCGTCGACTTCCTTCTCGACCCGCAGGTGGCGATCCGCGTAAGCGGCGATCTGCGGCAGGTGCGTGATGCACAGCACCTGGTGGCGCCGGCTGATGTGCCGGAGCTTCTGGCCGATGACCTCGGCGACCGCTCCGCCGACGCCGGTGTCGACCTCGTCGAAGACGTAGAGCCCGCCGGGGTCGACGCCTTGCAGCACGCACTTGAGCGCGAGCAGCGCACGCGACAGCTCGCCGCCGCTGGCCACCTTGCCGAGCGCCTTCGGCGGCTCCCCCGGGTTGGGCGCGATGAGGAACTCCGCGCGGTCGATACCCGACGCCGTCAGCCGCGCGCCGTCGACCTGCAGGTCGTCGTCGCCATCTCCTGCGGTGGGGGTGACCTCCACCTCGACTCGCGCGCCCCCCATGCCCAGGCCGGCGAGCTGCGCCGAGATCCCCTCGCCGAGCGCCGTTGCCTGAGCGTGGCGCGCGGTCGACAGCGTTCGGGCGTGGGTACGGGCAACCTCGACGGCCGCCCGCAACGCCAGGACCCCCTCGTCCAGCGCAAGCTCCAGCCCGTCCAGCTCGGAGAGCTCTTCCCGCAGCGCCGCGGCGTGCTCGACCGCCGCGTCCGCCGTGCCGCCGAAGCGTCGCCCCAGCACACGCAGATCGTGCAGGCGCTCCTCGACCTCCTGCAGCCGGCCCGGGTCGGCCTGGAGCCGATGTCCCTGGTGCTGCAGATCTCGGGCCAGCTCGTCCAGCTCGGTGCGGAGCAGCTCGACGCGGCCCGCCAGCTCGCCCAGAGCCGGGTCGAAGCGCCCCGCATCGGCGAGATCCTGTCCCACCAGGTCGAGGACGCCCACGACGGCATCGTCGGCGCTGTACAGCCGGCGCTCCGCCGAGCTGATCGCCTGCCAGATCCGATCGGCGTGCGACAGGCATTGCAGCTCGGCTTCGAGCTCCTCCTGCTCGCCCGCCTTCGGGTCCACACGCTCGATCTCAGAGAGCTGGAAGCGCAGCAGCTCCATGCGCTCGCCGCGCGCGGCGAGGCGCTGTCGAGCCTCGGCGAGACGGCGCGCGGCCGCCGACGCCTGGGCAAACGCCTCCTCGACCTTCCGGCGCTGTTGCTGCAGGCCTCCGAAGTGGTCGAGGTGGGCGAGGTGCGTGGCGGGGTCCACCAGGGTGTGGTGCTCGTGCTGGGAGCAGATGTCCACGAGGCCCGCCGAGAGGCTCGCGAGCTGCGTTGCCGTGGCGAGGCGCCCGTTGATGAGTGCCCGGCTGCGCCCCTGGGGCTGGACCACGCGCCGCACGAGGATCTCTTCGTCGGCGGGCAGGCCCAGCGCTTCGAGCCGCGCGCCGGCGATGTCGGCGCCGGGCACGAACAGCGCCTCCACCTCGGCCGACTCGGCGCCACTGCGGACCAGATCCTGCCGCGCCCGGGCGCCCAGCACCAGGTGCAGCGCCGACACGAGGATCGACTTGCCCGCGCCGGTCTCACCCGTGACCACGTTCAAGCCCGGGCCGAGCACGACGTCGACCTCGTCGATGATCGCGAAGTTCTTGATCCGCAGCACGGACAGCATGCACGCCTCGAGACGGACGGGCCGAGGGGCGACCCACACTTGTCGCGTCAAGACATGAGTAGCACGACCACCCGCCATCGTGTCCGGACAGGGGATGTCCGATCTTGTGGATTCGGCACCGGGAGAGCCGCTCGGGGCAGCCCTCAGCTCAGCGAGGGATCCTGGTGGGTCCGCATGCGCCGCCGGCAACGCTCGACGTAGTTCTCGGCCGCGAGGTCGGTCAGGTTGCGTCCGAGCACGCTGAGGAAGCCCTGGTGGGCACCGAGGTAGTCGCCCGAGTGGTAGCAATTGACGGCCGTCTCGAAGGCGCTGCGGGTCTCCAGCTTGGCCACCAGCTCTTCGGGCGGGTCGGCGTCGAAGATCTCGTAGATGGTGCACGGCTCTCGGCGACCTCGCACGGTCAGCCGGTCGACCAGCCGCAGCCGGTAGGCTTCGGGGTCCGACAGCTCGCTGTGGGTGTACTCGGTGATGAGCATGCCCACGCCGTAGCTCTTGGTCAGGCTCTCCAGCCGTGAACCGAGGTTGACCGCGTCGCTGATGACGGTGCCGTCCATCCGCCCGCGGCCGCCGACGGTGCCGAGCATCAGCTTGCCGGAGTTGATGCCGACGCCGATGCGAATGGGTCGCTCTCCACGGGCGCGGCGGGCCTGGTTGTACTCGTCAACAGCGTGAAGCATGCCGACGCCGGCCTGCACCGCGTCGTCGGCGCCGCGGTCGAAGAGCGCCATGACCGCGTCGCCGATGTACTTGTCGATGAAGCCGTGGTGGTCGACGACCACCGGCTCCATGTAGCCGAGGTACTCGTTGATGAAGCGGAAGTTCTCGCGCGGGGACATGCGCTCGGACATGCTGGTGAAGGCGCGGATGTCGCTGAACAGCACGCTCATGCTGCGCTCGACGCTGTCTCCCAGCCGCACGTCGACGATGCTCTCGCGCTCGAGCACCCGCAGGAAGTCGGCCGGCACGAAGCGGGAGACTGCCTTGTTGATCGAGCTGAGGTTGAGGTGGGTGCGCAGCCGCGCCAGCAGCTCTCCCGACGAGAAGGGCTTGGTGAGGTAGTCGTTGGCGCCCGCTTCGAGGCCCTCGATCAGGTCCTTGACCAGCGTCTTGGCCGTCAACAGCACGATGGGCAGCTCGCTGGGCGAGAAGCGCTCGCGCAGCTTGCGCGTCACGTCGTAGCCGGTGATCGTCGGCATCATCACGTCGAGGAGGATGACGTCGGGGACGTAGCCGGCCTCGATCATGTTGAGCGCCTGGATGCCACTGAGCGCCGACTCCACGTCGAAGCCCCGCACCGAGAGCTGGTTGACCAGCACCTGCAGGTTGGTGGCGTCATCGTCGACGACGAGCACGCGAGGCGCTTCGCCGGTGTCGGCGTTGAGCACCGGGCTTGCGTCGCTGCTGGTGGGTGCGGGTGCAGCCGGCGCCGGACGCGCCTGCGCAAGCTCCGGCCGGGCCGGCACCTGCCGGAGGGCGGTGAGGCTGGCCGCAGACGAGGGCGACACCACCGGCTGTTCGTCGGTGGGCACCAGCGTGAACCAGAAGGTCGAGCCCTTGCCGGGCTGCGACTCCACGCCGATCTCGCCGCCGTGGAGGATCACCAGCTCGCGCGCGACCGCGAGCCCCAGTCCCGTGCCGCCGAACAGCCGCGAGGTAGAGCCGTCGGCCTGCTCGAAGGACTCGAAGATGCGGTCCTGCACCTCTTCGCGGATGCCGATGCCGGAGTCGATGACGTCCACGCGCACCATGCCGCCGTCCAGCTCGGCGCGCACGCGCACGCTGCCGGACTCGGTGAACTTGACGGCGTTGCCGACGAGGTTCGTGAGGATCTGTTCGAGGCGGTCTTCGTCGGCGTACACCGCCGGCAGGTCGTCCGCGACCTCGCTCTCGAGCAGCAGGTCCTTCTCGCCCACCAGCCACTGCGACATGCGCAGCACCGCTGCCACCATGGCCGTGAGGTCCACCGGGCGCCGGGCGAGGGTGGGCTTTCCGTGCTGAAGCGTGGAGAAGTCCAGCAGGTCGTTGACGAGGTTGGACAGCCGCCGTGCGCTGCTGACGACGAGCCCGAGGTTGTCGAGGGTGGCGGGTGGGAGCTGACCGGTGACGCCCTCGACCAGGGACTCGGCGATGCCGATGATCCCGTTGAGCGGGGTGCGCAGCTCGTGCGAGGTGTTGGCCAGAAACTGGTCGCGGAGCCGGTCGAGTTCTGTGAGGGCCTGGTTCTTGTCCTCCAGTTCGTCCGTCTGCTGGCGGAGCTCTTCGTAGAGCCGAGCGTGGTCGATGGCGATGGCCGCCTGCCCGGCGAGCACCCGCAGCAGCTCAATGCGGTCGGGGGTGAAGGCGTCCGTGGCGAGGTCGTTTTCGAGGTAGACGATGGCCGACAGCTCACCCTGGTTGACCAGGGGAGCGCACAACAGCGAGCGGACGCCGGAGTCGTGCAACCAGCCGTCGGCGGCGAAGCGCTGCGTTGTCCGGGCGTCGCCGATGACGACGGTGTCCTGGGTCCGGGCGACGTAGTTGACGACCGAGCCCGCCAGACCGACCGAGCCGCCGATGGGCTGGTCGAGGACATCGACCTGGTCGTCGTCGACCGTGCCGACCGCGGTGATGCGCAGGCCGTTGTCCCGGGGAAGGAGCAGGAGCGCGCGTCGTGCGCCGGCGCTCTCCAGGAGGATCCGCATCAGCCGCTGCAGCAGCCGGTCGATGAGCAGCTCGCCGGCGATGGCCTGGCTGGCCTTGGTCACGGTCGCGAGGTCCAGCGACGTGGAGGAGGTAGCCCCGGCAGCGGGTGTGGCGGCAGCGCGGGGACGCAGCAGCTCCGGAAAGTCCGCTTCGAGCTGGGCGACCTTGGCCAGCGCGCCCCACTCCTCGCAGGCGTCCCGGGCGTCGGCCACGTACACCGCGGCGACACGCGGGCGGCCCGCGTCGCGATGGAAGCGCGCAGCCAGCTCCAAGCCCAGCGCCGCGTCCCCGGTGACACCCGCCAGCCGCGCCGCGTCGGTGGCCGCGTCGTAGGCACGCATGGCGTCGAGCTCGCGCCCGTCCACCCGGGCCCGCTCGGCCTGGACCAGCAGCTCGCGGTGGCGGAAGTTGGCGGGGCACTGTTCGGTGAGGTGCGCAAAGGCCATGTGCGGCGCGTCCGCCGACTCGACGAGCGCATCGGCTTCTGCGAGGAGCGCCGCGCGTTCGTCGCCCTCGGTCCGGCCCGCCTGCTGGATCAGCGCCAGGACCAGCAGGTAGCGGTTCCACGGCAGGCACGACGCGCCGAGCACGGCCATCTCCATGCCGAGGGCCTTGCGGGCCTGTTCCACGGCGTCCGCCGGTCGCCCGAACCACAGCGACAGCGACGCCGCCGCCGACCAGTAGTAGAAGGAGCCGGTGACGAAGTTGACCTGCTCCAGGGTCGGGACGAGCTGGGCAGGGTCGCAGATGTCGCCGCTGAGCACGGCCGGGTCCGGCGCGTCACCCCGCAGGCAGGCGACCGCCTGTCCCCACGGTGCCAGGGCGAGGCCGGCGACGAACTGCCCCGTCGCCTGCACCGTCTGGTACAGGGTCGCGAACTCCCGCTGCACGAACGCGAGGTCGGTGCCGGCGAGGTAGGCCGCGATCATCCACCCGTTGGCGGCGTAGCCGGCGTTGACGATGTCGCCGAGCTCTGGACAGCGGGTGATGCCTTCGCGGGCGTAGGGCATCAGGTCCCGGATGGGCCGCGTCCAGTGGTGCACGAAGGCCGGGAGCTGCGCATAGATCGGGTCGCAGAGCCAGGAGTCGGGGTACCGGCGCTGGATGGCCATGGCCAGGTCGCCGAACTGCCCGGCGAGCGCGTACTGCCCCTGCACCGCCAGGAGCAGGCCGTAGACGCTGCAGGCCGTCGCCGCCGAAGGAGTCTGACCGTGCTCCAGGTACACCCGGACCGCCACGAAGATCATCGGCGGCAGCAGATCCGGACGGGACACCGCGACGGTGGGCACGAGGTTCGTGCTGATACGGATGGCGGCTTCAGCGCGCGCGTCGTCGATCTCGTCCATGTCGATGAGCGACGGGACCGGACGGTCGCCCAGCGCTGCGAAGATGGCGCCCACCATCTCGGGGAAGCGCGCAGGATCGGCGGGATCGTCGAGGGGGTAGCCGAGCAGCTCCAGCGCCTGACGCCCCTCGGCCAGGGCGTCGCCGAAGCGCAGGGCGTTCGACAGGAAGTGGATGCGCATCTCGTGGACGCGGATGCGATCGAGCAGGTCGCGGGCGTGAGCGAGAACAGCGTCGGCGTGGGCCTGGGCGCGGTCTGCTTCGCCGGTCAGGTAGCAGGCGTCGGCCGCGCCGACGACCAGGGCGAGCTGCAGGTCGTAGGCGTCGTCCCAGCCCGTGGTGCCGGTGAGTCGCAGGCCACGCTCGAAGGTGTCGCGGGCCAGGTCATGGGCGACAGCACCCATCGCCCGGGTCCCCACGATGCGGTGCAGCTCGGCGTAGTGCAGGCGCGTCGCCGGGTCATCGACGAGGTCGATGCCCTGACCCAGGTGGGCGACGACGTCGAAGAGAGTGTCGCCCAGCTCTGCAGGCGGTGTGTCTGCGAGGAGGGCCTGCCCGACCCGCAGGTGCAGGGCCGGCAGGTCCGCATCGGCGACCTGTCCGTAGGCGGCTTCCTGGACGCGGTCGTGGAGGAAGCGGAACCAGGCCGCTCGTCCCTTGTCACCAGACTGCAGCACGCGCAGGGCGTCTCCCTGCGCCAGGATGAGTCCCAGGTCCACCGCCTGGCGCAGCCACGACCCCACCGTGGCGGCGTCTTCTGCGATGAGCTCGGCGAGCTTCGACAGCTCGAAGCGGTTCCCCAGCAGGGCACCGAACAGCAGCGCCTTGCGCGCCCCGTCATCGAGCTGCACGAGGCGCCCGGCCACCAGCTCGACCACGTTGTCGGTGTAGCCGGTGTGCGCCAGCGCGTCGTCGTCCCAGGTCCACGTGCCCGTGAGCGGGTCGATGGAGATCACGCGGTCGTGGTACAGGCGACGCAGGAATTGCGAGACGAAGAAGGGGTTGCCGCCCGTCTTGTCGAAGACGGCCGCGGCGAGGTCGCGGACGTCGGCGGGGCGGGCGCCCAGCGTGTCGGCCACCAGCTCGGCCACGGTGCGCGCCTGCAGCGGCCCGAGCGCGATGTCGCCCACCGGCACGCCCGCCTGTTCCATGGCGCGGAGTGACGCGCGCAGGGGGTGGTCCTCGCCGACCTCGTTGTCGCGGTAGGCGCCGATGACCAGCAGGTTCTTCGTGTCCGGCGAGGCCAACAGGCTCTCGAGCAGTGAGAGGCTGGGCGTGTCGGCCCACTGGAGGTCGTCGAGGAACAGCACCAACGTGCGTCCGCCGCCCTCGATGGCCTGGATCAGCCGCAGGAAGGTGCGGGTGAAGCGCTGCAGCGCTTCGGTGCCCCGCAGGTCCGGCACGGGTTCCTGGGGACCGATGAGCAGCTCGATCTCCGGCAACACGTCGACGATGACCTGCCCGTTCGGGCCCACCGCCGCGAGCAGCAGCTCCCGCCACTCGGCCACCCGGGCGTCCGGCTCGGTCAGGACCTGCTCGATGAGCTGGCCGAGCGCCCGGATGATCGCCAGGTAGGGCTGCCCCCGGCGGTACTGGTCGGACTTGCCGGACACGAACCAGGCGTGGTGGGTCACGACCGGGCGGTGCAGCTCCTGGATCAGCCGGGACTTCCCGATCCCGGAGAGTCCGGTGACGGCCACGAAGCCTCGGCCGCCGTCCAGGGCGCCTTCGAAGCGTTCGTAGAGGGTGCGGAGTTCTTCCTCCCGACCGTAGAGGCGGTCGGGGATGGCGAAGCGAAGCGCCGGGTCGGCCTGGGCGAGGGCGAAGTCCTCGATCCCGCCGGACAGCTCCCACTCCGAGACGCAGTGTTCAAGGTCGGCGACCAGGCCCGCCGCCGACTGGTAGCGATCACCGGCGTTCTTGGACAGCAGGCGGTCCAGGATGCGGCTGAGCGCCACCGGCACGTCACCTCGCCAGGCGCGCACGGGCTGGGGGCGCTGGGCGATGTGGGCGTGCACCCAGCCCATGGTGTCGACGGCGTCGAAGGGCAGCGTCCCCGTCAGGAATTCGTACAGGACCACGCCGAGCGAGTAGAGATCGGTGCGGTGGTCGATGCTGCGGTTCATCCGGCCGGTCTGTTCCGGCGAGATGTAAGGCAGGCGCACGTCGGGGTCGTCGAGGGTCACCGGCGGAAGGCTGTCACCACCCAGCACGGCACCGTCACCGAAGCCGGCCAGCCAGACCGTGCCGTCATCGCCGACCAGGATCTCGTCGGGTTCGAGGCCACAGTGCACCACGCCGTGGCGGTGGCAGGCTTCCAGCGTACGAGCAAGCTGCAGCGCGACGGAGAGGAAGCGCCCGACGTCGGGGTGCGGGTCCGCGAGCGACAGCGGCAGGGCGCCCGGGTCGTCGAACACGAGCAGGAGGCCTTCGTCATCCTCGACCAGTTCCAGCGGCCGGAGCACACCGCCGCGCGCCGTCTCGTCATCCGGAACAATCCGCAGGAGGGACAGCTCGTTGCGCAGCCGGGATCGCGCAACGCTGTCCGCCGCGCTGCCGCTGGCGACCGCGACGAGCACCGGCTGGGAGGTGTCGAGGCGAACCGCCGTCCGCATACCGGTCACGGAGGATTCGGAAGCGTCACGAAAGGCCAGCAGCTTGCGCTCGATCACGGGACCCATCCCTCGGCCGCGCTTCGCCGGCGCGCCAATGCGCGACATTGTCGCACACATTCGCCGAGAATTGTCCCGCCACCCCGCCACGCCAGCCTCGTCCACGCCCCGAGGGAGGGGGGCCGCGCGGGCGGTGCGGCAGAGG
>CAZRFD010000045.1:0-40685 GCA_964599085.1 uncultured Enterobacterales bacterium
GGGCGGCATGTCTCGACGTGCCCCCCCTGGCCGAGGCTCCGGGCGCCGCCGCAGCAGCGGCGAGCGCCCCGAGCGCATCGCCCAGCAGATCCACAGCCTCCTCGCCGTCGCGCTCCGAGAGGAGATCAAGGACCCTCGCCTGTCCGCGGTCTCCATCACCGGTGTGCGCGTGTCCCGTGACCTCGCCATCGCCCATGTCAACGTGGTGCCGCTCGGGGGCGAGGGTGACGGCGCCGAGCTGGTCGCCGGGCTGTCCGCGGCCGCCGGCTTCCTGCGCCGCGTCGTCGGCGGGGGGCTGCGCCTGCGCCACACCCCCGAGCTGCGCTTCCACCTCGACGAGGGCCTCGACGCATCGCTGGCCATGACCTCCCGTCTCATGGAGATGGAGGCGGCGCGCGCCTCCGAGGGGGAGGAGTGAGCTGGTTCCTGGTCGTCGACAAGCCGGCGGGCATCACCAGCCACGACGTCGTCGCCATGGTGCGCGCGGTCACGGGCTTCAAGAAGGTGGGGCACACCGGCACGCTCGACCCCTTCGCCACCGGTGTGCTGCCGCTGGCGCTGGGACGGGCGACGCGGCTGATCCGCTTCCTCGACGAAGACCACAAGGTCTACGACGCGACCATCGCGCTGGGGCAGCGCACCGACACCGGCGATCCGACCGGGGAAGTGCTCGACGAAGCGCCGGTGCCCGTCCTCGACGAGGACACCGTGCGCGCCGTGCTGGCCTCTTTCCTCGGCGTGCGGCAGCAGGTTCCGCCACGCTACTCGGCGGTCAAGGTAGCGGGCCGGCCGCTGTACTCCTACGCGCGCAAGGGCGAAGACGTCCAGGCCCGAGCCCGGCCCGTCCGCATCGACGCCGTCGACCTGCTGGACCTGCAGACCGACAGCCTGCGGGTACGCATCACCTGCGGCCGCGGGACCTATGCGCGCGTGCTCGCCGACGAGATCGCCATGGCCCTGGGCACGGCGGGCCACCTCTCGGCGCTTCGCCGCGAGGCGTCGGGGCCGTTCTCGCTGACCGGGGCGCTGACCCTGGAGCGCCTCGCCGAGCTGGCCACCGACGAAGACGCGTCGTCGTGGCGGGCCGTGCTGCGGCCGGCCCGCGGCGCCGAACGCGTGCCCTGGCGCTCGCGGCAGGCTGTGCGGGCCGGGCTGGAGCCCTGGCTCGTTCCGCCCGGGGCCGTCCTCGGCCACCTCCCGGCGGTCCAGCTCGGGCGCGGCGCGCTCGCTCAGCTCCAGCGGGCCGGTACCGCGCCGCCGCCGCCCCCCGAGGTCGGCGAGGGGGACTTCTACGCCGCGCTCCACGCAGACCAGCTCATCGCCGTGATCCGTCGGGAGAAGGCCGCCGGACGCGTCGCCGCCATGGTGGTTCCGGGCTGAGCAGGCATCAGCCCTCGGCTGGCGGCTGCTGGACAGCTTCCTCGGCCAGATCCTCGGCGTCCTCGCGGTCGTGGACGCGGCGCTGCCACCAGCGGATGACCAGCGCAGCACCCACGCCGACGGCGACGACGCCACCGACGACCCGCACCCCGTCCAGCCACGGCAGGATCTCGTCGATGCGGTTGGCGAAGAACCAGCCCAGCAGCACGTAGAGGTTGACCGTGATGAGCGCGGCCAGGCCGTCGACGATGAGGAAGCGGGGGTAGCGGATGCCGGTGGCGCCGGCGAAGAAGAAGGCAGGCAGGCGCATGCCCGGGATCTGGCGGGCGATCACGATGGCCCAGGTTCCGTACCGAAGGTAGAAGCGCTCGATCCGCTTGATCTGACGGTGTCCGATGAGCCGCGACAGGAAGCCCTTGGGTTCGACGCCGATGCGGCGCCCGAAGGTCCAGGAGATGCTGTCGCCGATGATGACCCCCAGCCAGCCGACGACGAGGGCTTCGGCGAGGGTGAACTGCTCCGAGGCCGCCAGCACGCCGCCGACGAGCAGGCTGATGTCCTCGGGCACGGGCAGGCCGAAGGGCGTCAGCACGAGGGCGATGAAGACTGCGAGCAGCCCGTAGCGGAGGAGCTGTTCCACGGCGGTCAGGGCGAGGGGGGCGTGAGGCTTCGGGTCGGAGGCTGCGGCGGCAGGGGGTGACGGGCGCCCCGGTCCGCACCGGCACGGCCACCGTCGCACGCTCCAGGCGGTGAGGCAACGCGCGATCCCAGCCGGTCTCGACCTGTTCACCCGGTTAGGCACGGGCCGCCATGTGGATCTCCAGCAGTGTCGGTGCAGCGGGCACCCGAGCCCTCGGTCGGGCCGTGGGGCGCACGGCCCAGGGTGGGCTTTGCGTGGCGCTCATCGGGGACCTGGGGGCGGGCAAGACCGAGCTGGCACGCGGCGTCGGCGAGGGGCTGGACGTGGCCTCCTCGGTGACCAGCCCCACCTTCGTCCTCGTCGCTGAGCACGATGGGCGCCTGCCGCTGCTGCACGCCGACCTCTACCGGCTCGACGCGGCGGATCTGCCGGGGGTCGGGCTCGAAGAGCAGCTCGAGGACTGGCCGGGGGTGGCCCTGGTCGAGTGGGCGGACCGCTTCCCGGCGCTGCTTCCGGCCGACCACCTCGTGATCCGCATCGGCATCGAGGAGGGGGACGGGCGTCGCTTCGAGCTGGAGGCCCGGGGCCCCGGCGCCCGTGCGGTCCTCGACCGGCTGCGTGCGCAGCACGGGACCGGCCTTGGCTGAGGCGACCCCGTCCCGGCGCTCCGGCACAAGCCGCCTCCGCCTCCGGCGCTCCGACGCCCGCCGTCCCAACTTCCGCAGGAGGGGCCCGGCCCCTCCGGAGATCCGCGGTCGGGTCGCGGCCCTCGCCGTGCTGCTGCTGCTCTGCGCGGCCCTCCTCGCAGGGCGTGCCTGGCTCCGCAGGCGAGCAGAGCCCCCGCCCGCCGAAGTCGTCGTCGAGGTTCGCGGCGCGATCCCGGCGCCCGGCTTCTACGCCGTGCCCGCGCCGGCCCGCGCCCACGACGCGATCCGCGCGGCCGGCGGCGACCCGACCGGCATGGTGGACGCGACGGTCGAGCCGGGCACCCAGCTCGTCGTGGGGGAGGGCGGCTGGCGCGCCGAGCGCATGGACGAGCTGCTGGTGGTCGGCCTGCCGGTCGACATCAACAGCGCGTCGGCGACCGCGCTGTCGGCGGTTCCGGGCATCGGCGATGCGCGCGCCCGTGCCATCATCGCCGAGCGACAGGCCGACGGCCCCTTCGCCAGCGTCGACGAGCTGGCGCGCGTCAAGGGCATCGGGCCGGCGACGGTGGAGTCGCTGCGCCCCTTCCTGGTGGCGGAGTAGCGGCCCGCGGCCTGGCCTGCGCCGCCGTCAGCCGGCGCTCTCGTCGTCGGCGGTCGCTTCGTCGGTCGGGTCCAGGGCGTCGTCGCCGTCGTGCGCCGCGTCCTGCCTGGGGCGCCGGGGGGCCACGACATCGAGGACCGCTTCGCTGGAGCGGTACAGCCCGCCAGCCAGCGCACGCACGCCGGCCGCCAGCGGGGCCTCTCCCTCGCGCAGCTCGAGGTCGTCGTCCTTGTGCGCGCTTGCGTGACCCACCGCGGCGGCGGGGTCCGTGGGGTGGCGGACCAGCCCCTCGCCCGCGGCGTGCAGCCAGCGCCCGACGGCGGCCCCCGCACGGTCCACGGCGTCGTCGACCTCGGGCGAGATGACGGGGCGATCCGGATCCAGCTCGACCTGGGTGTAGCGGCTGCCGAGCAGCCGGGTCAGCACACCGCCGACCGCGCGGCCGAGGTGATCGAGGCCCTCCTCCAGCTCGGAACCCGCGGCGCGGCGTTCGTCTCGGTCCTGGTCCTGGGTCTGGTCCTGGTCCTGGTCCTGGTCCTGCTGTGCCTGGTCGCTCACCCTGCCTCCTGCGTGGTGGGTCTCCAGCGATCATCGGCACCGCCTGGGCCAGCGTCCAGCGCCGTCGCCTCACCCTGATCGCGCAGCCACTGCAGGTGGCAGAGCACCTGCCGCGCCGCCAGCGGATGGAAGAGCGGGGGCACGTCCGGGTAGATGTCGGGGACGAGGTCGAGGGGGCGGGCCGGCGCGTGGCGCGCGAGCGCGTCGCGGACCTGGTCGGTGCGCTGGTGGCGGTGCGTGACGTAGTGGCGGAGCAGCGCGGCCCCGTCGTCGATGGGCGGGCCATGCGCCGGCAGGAGCCGGCTGGGGCCGAGCGCGATCAGTCGGTGCAGGCTGTCGAGGTAGTCACCGAGGTGTCCCTCCGGCGGGTCCAGCACGATGGTGCCCTCGCCTGCGACCATGTCCCCCGCGACCACGAGCCCGTCAGTTTGTCGGTGTAGGCAGAGGTGGCCGCGCGCGTGGCCCGGCGTGTGGATGAGCGTCCAGGAACCGTGGTCGGTGTCCAGGGTCGCGCCGTCGTCCAGGAGCTGATCGACGTGGAGATCGACCTGTGCGGCGGTGTGCGGGTGGGCGAGGACCGCGGCCGGACCGCGCCGCAGGTGGCCGGCGTCGGCGTCTGCGGTCGCCGCTCGGCTGTTGCGGACGAGGTGTTCGACCCCGCCGATGTGGTCGTGGTGGTGGTGGGTGAGGAAGACCGCCTGGACCGTGAGGCCGCGCAGGGCTTCGAGGAGCGCCCGGCGCGGCTCCGGCCAGGGGCTGGCGGGGTCGACCACCACGACTTCCCGGTCTCCGAGCACCCAGGCGTTGGTGTGGGCCGCCGGAGGCAGCGTCGGGCTGCGCAGGGGGACCACGCGGACGCCCGGGGCCACCTGCGTGAGGCGGTGGGGGGGAGGCGAGCCGCGCTGCGACGAGGGGGAGGGGGTCGACGGCATCAGGCGCGGACCAGGGCGAGGTAGATCACGCTGGCGATGAGCAGCCCGACGGCGGCCAGGGCCGCCAGCTCGCCGAGGCCGAGGCGACGTGCCGTGGCCGGCCGGCGCAGCGGGGGGCGGAGGGGCTGGTCGTGGCCGGGGCCCAGGGGTTCGGTCGGTTCGAGCGCGGTGTGGTCGGCGTCCGCCACGTCGGGTGGGGGAGCGGGAGGCGCGGTGTCCGCGGGCGGGGTCGGGGAGGCGGCGCCGGTGTCGGCCGCGGGCGGCGGGTCGGCCACGGGTGCGGGCGGCGGGGCGAGGTTGACGGGGGAGGGGGGGATCGAGGTTGCGTCGGGCGCAGGCACGACCGGCGCGAGGCGGGGCTCCACCGGCCAGGCGTCGGCCGGATCGGGCACGGCGTCGTGGCCGGGTCGCGCCAGTGTCGGGGCGGGCGCCGACTGGATCACGCCGGGATCGAGCTCGGCGAGGGCTTCCCCGAGGGCGCGGAGGTCTGCGACGCCGCCCAGGCCCCGCCGGGCGTGGGCGAGGGCGGCGACCAGCTCGCCCTCGTCTGTGAAGCGCGCGGCGGCGTCGCGGGCCAGCAGGCGTGTCAGCAGGCGCCCGACCTCCGGGTTGACCGCGGCGATGGGGTCGACCCAGGGGGCGACCTGACCCTCGAGCCTCTCACGCTGCGAGAGCCCGGCGTACAGGCGCTCCCCGCCGAGCATCTCGACCAGCAGGGCGCCCAGGGCCCACTGGTCCGTGGGCGGGGTGATCGCGCCGCCCCCGAGACACTCCGGGGACAGGGCGTTGAGCCCGGGGTCGGCGTCGGGGCGGCCGGCTCCCAGCAGGGCGACGCGCCCGTGGCGGGAGATGCGCAGGTGGGAGGCCGCCAGGCGGCCGTGGACCAGCGGCTGGCCGTCGGCGTCGCGACGGCTGTGGATGTGGCGGAGCGCCTCGGCCAGGTCCTGGCCGAGGGCCAGCACCGTGGCGGCATGCAGTGTCAGCAGGCCGCGGCGGTGCGCTTCCCAGGCGGTCTGCAGGGACGCGCCGGGAACCCAGGCGACGGCCAGCGCGCCCACCCCGGGGAAGTGACCGAGCACCCGCGGCAGGCGGGGGTCGTCCAGCTCGCGCAGCACCCCGTACTCCACCGCGATGCGGTCCGCGGCGGCCCCCCGACTGGTGGTCGGGACGCGGACCGCCGCCCAGCGGGGGCGACGCTCGCGCCCGACGCGCTCTGCCAGCCACAGGGCTTCGTCGGCGCCGCTGTCGACCTGCTGTCGGAGGATGAAGGGTCCGACCCGTGGCTCGGTCACAGGGAAATTCCTCGGCGAGCGCGGCGTCGTCGCGCGGGCCCGCAGACGCCGGACTTAACAGATTGCGTGCAGGGTACATGCCTGGCGGTCGCCGCCGAGTTAGGAGGCGGCACCGCCTGGCGGGCAGCGCGTCGCCCGTTGATGCCTGGCACCGCGTCGGGCATCGCCACGGCCGCGCAAGACCGCGGGCACGGGCGGTGTCCGGCTCCGTGGGCACTCGGCCCGCAGGGCGTCATCGCGCCGACCGTCGGCAGAGGAACCAGCATGCCCGTGGACAGCGCCGCATTCAAGGAGGCCATGGGCCGCTTCGCCGCCGGAGTCACGGTGGTGACCGTCGCCACCGACGACGGCCGCCAGCGCGGCATGACGGCCACGGCGGTCTGCTCGCTGTCCAAGGACCCGCCGATGCTGCTCGTCTGCGTGGCCAAGGGCAACAGCACCGACCGCCTCCTGCAGGACGCACGGGGCTTCGCGGTCTCCTTCCTCGCCGACGACCAGGTCCCGTCCAGCAACCGCTTCGCCGGCTGGGGAGACGCCCCCGCCGACGATCTGTCGGATCTGGACGCGCCTGCGGGCCCGGCATCGGGGGCGGCCTGGCTGCCGGGGGCCATCGCCCACGTCGACTGCCTGACCCACTCCGTCCTCGATGGCGGCGACCACAACATCTACCTGGGCCGCATCGAAGCGGTCGACTGTCCCGGTGACCGCGCCGATCTTCGGCCGCTGCTGTACTTCGCCGGGTCCTACCGCGCTGCGGGCGCAAAGCTCTGAACGCTGCGGCCCGTCCTTGCTCTCGCGTCACGGCGCGAGCGCTCGATCTCAACCTCCCCCGGCGCTGCAGGCTGACCGGGGTCGTCCTTCGGAGAAGAACATGGCCAAGGCACGCCACGTCGTCGTCACCGGTGGTGGACGCGGAGTCGGAGCCGCGACCGCGCGTAAGTTCAAGGAGCTGGGCTATCGCGTGACCGTGATGGCGCGCACCCGCGCCGAGATCGAGGGGCTGGCCGACGAGATCGGCGCCTACGCCGTTCGCATCGATGTCGGAGACCCTGCCAGCGTCGAAGCGGCCTTCATGGCGGCCGGACCGGTCGACGTGCTCGTCAACAACGCGGGCATGGTGCGCCCCTCGCCGGTCACCAAGACGGATGTCCGCGTCTGGGAAGAGCACCTCAAGGTCAACCTCACCGGCGCCTTCCTCTGCTCGCTGAAGGTCCTGCCGGGGATGATCTCCCGCCAGCGCGGCCGGATCATCAACGTCGCCGGCACCACCGGCCTGACGGGCTTCTCGAACCTCGCCGCGCTCTGCGCCAGCAAGCACGGCCTGGTCGGCTTCACTCGCGCGCTCGCGGTCGAGGTCGGCCACAAGGGCGTCACCGTCAACGCCATCTGCCCGGGTTTCGTGGACACGCCGTCCACCAAGGAGAGCCTCGAGGTCCTCGCCGAGAAGCAGGGAATGGAGCTCGACGCGCTCATCGACTCGCTGAAGGCGCGCAACCCGCAGAACCGGCTGTTCACCGCCGACGAAGTCGCCGAGACCATCACCTGGCTGGCCAGCCCGGGTTCGCAGGGCATCAACGGCTCGATCATCGCCATGGACGGCGGCGAGCTGGCCGGCTGAACGCAGCCGCGGGGGGCGGCGCTGAGGGCGGACGAAGCCCCCGCGGCAACATGCACGCGGGGGCCGGGTCTGTTGCGCGGCCGTTGGGTCAGGGCTCGAAGCGGTAGCCCTTGCCGTGGATGGTCAGGATGTGCCGCGGGTCGTGCGGAGCATCTTCAACCTTCTTGCGCAGCTTGAGGATCTGGTTGTCCACCGTGCGGGTCTGCATCGAGGGCGAGTAGCCCCACACCTTCTCCAGCAGCTCTTCACGGGTGACGTCTCGACCGCGGTGCGCGACCAGGTAGCCCAACACGCCGGCTTCGTGGGTCGTCAGGCGGTGTTCGGGGCCGTCGCCCTTCGTCAGGATGCGCCGGCGCAGGTCGACGAAGACGTTGCCGAAGTGGAAGTCCTGGGGGATCTCGTCGGCGCCCTCGATCGCCCGCAGCCGGGCCTTGACGCGGGAGATCAGCTCGCGCAGGTCGTAGGGCTTCGGCACGTAGTCGTCGGCACCCAGGTCCAGGCCCTCGACCCGGTCGGTCGGGTCGCCCTTGGCCGTCGCCATGATGACGGGCACGTCCCTGTTGTGGGCCTTCATGCGGCGCAACACCTCCAGGCCGTCGATGCCGGGCAGCATGATGTCCAACAGTACGATGCTGGGCACCGACTGCTGGAAGGCCGCGACCGCGGTCTCACCGCGGTCGAAGCGGGTCACCTTGTAGCCCTCGTGTTCCAGCGCCCGTACGACACCCATGGCGATCGTGTCTTCGTCCTCGACGACGAAAACGTGGGCCGCATCCGTTCCCATCACATCCTCCTGAGTCGAATGATGAAGCGGGCACCACCGCCGATGCCCTCTCTGCACTCTACCTTGCCGCCGTGACCGCGGACCGCTTCGGCGACGAACGCGAGCCCGAGACCGTGTCCGCCAGCCTTTCCTCGGCCATCGCCCTCTACCCGGGTGAAGCGATCGAAGATCGCGCGCCGCATGTCTTCGGGGACCCCGAGGCCGTTGTCGGCGACCTCGATCACGACCCAGCGCCCCGTGTCGCTGGTGCGCAGGCGGACGACACCGGCGACATCCTCTCGGAGGTACTTGTGCGCGTTGTCGAGCAGGTTGTTGATCGCGTCGCGGATGAGCTCGCGGTCGCCGAGCACCGGTGCCGTCGGGTCGAGCTGGACCAGGAGCCGGGCGTCGCGCTGCTCGAAGCGCGGGACCCACTCGTCGGCGAGGGCGGCGGCCATGGCGGCGATGTCCAGCGGGGTCCTCTCGCCCACCTCGGGGCGCCGCGCCTGCTTGAGGATCTCGTTGACGCGGTTCTCCATGCGGCTGGTCTCGGTGATGATGCGCTGCACCGACTGCACGATCTCTTCGGGGCTGGACACGACCCCCATCTCGATGAGCTCGGCCATGACCTTGATGCCAGCAAGGGGCGTCTTCAGCTCGTGGCTGACGCGGTTGACGAAGGCCTGCTGCCGCTCCCAGAGCTCGCGCTGCTGGCGATCGGCGGCCACGCGGGCGACGACGGCGAAGCCGGCCATCACCAGGACCACGGTGATGGGCAGGAGCTGGGAGCGTCGCCACGCGCGGATCCGCTCCTTGCTGGTCGCGCTGCCGACCATGCCCAGGCGCAGCTCGGGGAGGAGCCGGCCGAAGGGGATGGTCACGAGCAGGCCGTCGGTGCTGGCCCCGTCGGGCAGCAGCGTGGCGCCGGCGGCGTCGAGGACACGCAGGGGGCGGCCGGGCCCGCTGTCCAGCAGGTCGGCGAGCAAGGCCATGGGGTCGAGCTGCAGGCCGACGCGGCGACCCTCGGGGAGCTGGGCGACTGCGAGGAGGAAGCGGCGCTGGCCATCGGGATCGCTGAGTGCCACGACAGGGACACGGACGTCGCGCCCCTCGTGCTCGACGACGACGGTGAGCAGTGGCTGGCCGGTGAGCGCCGTGCCGCTGGCCACGCGGTCCCGGACGACCCTCCAGGCGTCCAGGCGGTGGCGGGCCGACAGCGCGGCAGCGCGCAGCGCGTCGGCGTCCTGGCGGGCGCCCAGCGCCTCCAGATCGGCGACGATGGGGAAGTCGACGGTCGGCAGCAGCCGGTCCAGCGCGGGCGCGTCCAGGGTGAGGAGTTGCTCGCCGGTCTGCCGCAGCAGGCGCAGGGCTTCGTCGGGGTGGCCGCTCGCGGAGAGGGCTTCGGCGAGCTGGATCTGCCGGCCGATGGCGGCGTCGATGTCCACGCCGAGCGCGGCGTGCAGGTCGGCGGAGGCGTTCAGCGGCAGGTCGACGCGCTGCAGCGCCGTCGCCGCGTCGGCCGGGCGACCGGCCGCGACGAGCTGATCTGCGGCGCGGCTCGCGGCGAGCAGCGCCACGGGGGTGGGGCGGTCGATGCACGCCAGCCACATGTCGGCGATGGTGAGGCGGTCGGCGGACGCGGTCGCGCGCTCGCTGGCGTCTGCGAGGCAGGGGTCCGCGAGCAGCGCGGCCGTGTCCGGGGGAGGGGAGGGGGCCGGCAGCAGCATCGTCCCCGGTTCGCCGGGAGCGCTGACCTGCCAGACCAGCACGGCGTCGACGAAGGCCGGCGCGGGGCCCGCCTGCCCCTGCGGGTCATCGGCGAGGTCGTGCACGGCGGCTTCGATGCGACCGAGCTGGAGCTGCTCCCACAGGCCGAGCACGCGGTGGAGCTCGTCCTGGGCGCGATCACGGACCTCGCTGGCCAGCTCGTCCTCGAGGCGCAGCGAGCGCTCGAGCGCGAACAGGAAGACGGTCACGAAGGCGGCCGCCAGCAGCCCGTAGGCCAGGCGCGTCATCCGCAGGGTCGGGCGGTCCATCGACATGCGGCCCTATTGTCCACGCTCTCGGCGGTGGTGCACCTGCGGCACCCGCCGTGGCTACCCTCGGGCGCCGGGCGGCGGCATGGCGAAGTGCGGCTCAGCGGGGCAGGATCTCGGCCAGCTCGAGCTCGACGATGGCGTCGCGCGCGACCTCCTGGACCCGTGGCAGCGGGTCCCGGCGCGCGGCCTCCAGGCGCGCGCGGGCCACCTCGGCGGTGCTGGCCTGCAGCTCGCCGCGGCGCAGGAGCGCACACAGGTCCTCGATGGCGTCGGCGCGTACGTCGGGTGCCGGGGCCTCGACCCGCTCGATGAGCACGGCCGCTGCGGGACCGCTGCCGTCCTGCAGGGTCGAGCCGAGCCGTCGCTGGACGACGCCACGTCCGCCGGGCCCCAGGGCGCCCGCCTGCAGACCCAGGACCAGCCGCACGGCATCCACGCCGAAGCCCGCGATCTCCTCAGCTGCCCCCGGGCGTCCGTCGATGGCGGCCGCCGCGTACATCGCCAGGGCGCCGCGGGGGTCCTCGTCGTCTTCGAGGAGCTGGCCGATGATGTCCCAGCCGATCGTCGCTGGCGCGAGCACCGCCCCGTCGCGCAGCGGCACGGCGTCGTCCAGGCCGAGCACGAGGTGGGCATAGGCGATGGCGCCGGCTTCGACCGGGCCTGGCGACCGACCCGCCAGCGCGTGGCCGCGGATCCAGACCTGCTCGTCGACCGGGCCGGGCAGGGAGGCCCGGAAGTCGCGGCGCTGGGCGGCGCGAAGCGACGCGCGGAGGTGCTCGCCGGCATCTGAGGCGGCGTGGTGGAGCGCCCCGCGCTCCGTGGCCGCGAGCTCGTCGAGGAGGGGGAGGACGGCGCGATCCCCGGAGCGGCCGAGGGTGTCGACCGCCGCGAGCAGCACCGGCAGGTCCGGCACCTGCCGAGGCGAGAAGCGGGACAGTCGTCGCGCGGCCTCTTCCACGCTCGCCGGTGCAGGAGCGCCGGGATCCGAATGCGCGGCCGGCGCCGCGCCGGTGGCGGGCGCGGCCGTCGCGACCCCCGGCCCCGCCGTCAGCGCTCCGAGGAGGAGGGCGGCGAGCCGTGGGCGTGTGTACATGCAGACCTCCCGCTCCTCCTGACGTCAGTGTAGACGGCCGGGTTCCCAACCGAAACCCGGCCTTGACGGTGCGTGACCTCCGGATCCGCTGTCAGTCCGCGGCGCAGACCCGGTTCTTGCCCGTGGCCTTGGCGCGGTACATCGCGGCGTCGGCCCGGCGCAGGAAGGCCTCGATGCTCTCGCCGGATCGGAGCTGGGCCACGCCGAAGCTGGCCGTGACCCGCAGGTCCGGCGCGGTCCGGTACCAGTGGTGGTCGGCGATCTTGCGACGGAGGCGTTCGGCGACCTTGACGGCCTCGGTGCGTCCCGTGTCCGGCATGAACAGGACGATCTCTTCACCGCCGTAGCGGACGGCCGTGTCGTGTTCGCGCACGTCGCCCAGGATGATGCGCGAGGTGCGGGCCAGCACTTCGTCGCCGATGTGGTGGCCGTACATGTCGTTGATCGACTTGAAGCGGTCGAGGTCGAGGAAGGCACAGCACATGGGCTGGCCGGCGAGACGGGTCCGCTCGACCAGTTCCGGGAGCTCTTCTTCGAGGTACCGGCGGGTCCGCAGGCAGGTGAGCGGGTCGCTGCCGGCTTCCGAGAGCCGCCGGTGGACCCGGTCGAGGTGCCCGAGCTCGTCGCTGCTGAGCAGATCGAGTCGCAGCAGGACGCCGCCGATCTCCAGGTCATCGCCCGGGTGCAGCGGTGTCGGGCGGTCGATGGCCACCCCGTTGACGGCGCTGCCGTTGGTGGAGTCGAGGTCTTCGACCTGCACCCCGCCGCTCTCGTCGGTGGTCAGCACCGCGTGGCGCTTGCTGACCGTGACGTCGCTGAGCACCACGACGGCCGACCGCTCGTCGCGGCCGATGATCATCCGTTCGTCGCTGCCCAGGGTCCAGAAGCGGAGCATGTCCCGCCCGGGGCCCGCCACCACCTTGAGCGTCGGCACCTTCTCGATGCGGTCTTCACGCGCCGTGGGCAGCGTGATCTTGACCGTGTCCTCGCCGTCGTCAGCGAGTGACGCGATGCTGACGGGGAACCGAGTGGAGGACAACAGCCGACTCCTGGCGACCGGGGGAGGCTATCACGCGCTGGGCGCGGGGCGTGCCCGGCCATCGTCGCGCGGCCGTCGTCGTGCCGCCGTCGCGTGCGCTCGTTGTCGATGGTAGGCCCCTCATCGCGGAGTGGCAACGTGCGGCCTGCACGGCTTTGTCGCGAGTTGTCCGGGCCCACCGCGTCGCGCGAGTCCTGACGCTCGCGGTCGGGGCCCTCACCGTCCGCGCTGGCGGTCGGGGCGCTGCTGCTGCTGCGGGCGCTGCTGCGGGCCCGGCCGGGGGCCGGGGTCCACGGTCGGCCGTCGCTCCACGACGACGAATTCCACCCGTCGGTTCGTGGCGTACACCTCTTCGGTGTTGCCCTCCTGCAGGGGACGGCTCTCGCCGAAGCCGCGGGCGACCAGCCGCGCCGCGTCGATGCCACCCTTGTCGACGAGGTAGCTGCGCACGGCCTCGGCGCGCCGCTTGGACAGGTCGAGGTTGTGCACCTCGCTGCCCTGGCTGTCGGTGTGGCCATGGATCTCCAGCCGGAGGATCTCCAGATGGGTGAACAGGATCCCGGCGACCTCGTCGAGCAGCTCGACGCTGCGCTTGTCCAGCGTGGCGCTGTCCAGCTCGAAGAAGACCTTGTCGTGGATCTTGATGCGCTCCGCGGTCAGCTCGGCCCGTGGCGCCGCCAGGGCGATGCTGACGGGCACCGTGCTGTCCCGGCCGATCTCGACGTTGGTGCGCTTGAAGCCGTAGCCGGGGGCTGACACGTAGACCTGCCAGCTCCCGGCTGGCAGGCGCGTGGTGAGGATGCCGTCGGGGCCGATGTCCAGCTTGCGGGGCTCGCTCGAGCCCGCCCTGCGCAGGTTCACCGTGGCGGCCAGCGGCCGGTCCTCGGTGTCGGTGACCGTCAGCTCGATGGCCCCCATCGCGGCCGCGGGGCTCAGCTCGATGCGGCGTGAGTAGCTGCCTTCCTCGGGGACCTGCATGCCCAGGCTCATCGGCGTGTAGCCGTCGGCCCGGACGTCGAGCTGGTAGGTGCCCCAGGGCAGGGCGTGGACGATCCGGCCGTTGGCGGCGGTCCAGGAGGGCGTCTCGCGCCCCGCCGTGACCGTCACCTCGGCGCCGGCGACCGGGCGCTGGCTGCGGGCGTCGATGATGGTGATGGTCGTGACCGCGCGTCCCGCGTCCGGGCAGCCGTCGTCGTCAGCGACGTTGTTGAAGTCCTCGGGCTGCTCGGGGCAGAGATCCTGGGGCGGGAGCAGGCCATCGTGGTCGACGTCCCCCGCCAGCGCCTGCGGACCCTCGGGCCGCAGCCCGGGCACCCAGGCGATCCCGCCGAACACGCGCAGGTCGGGCGCGCCGACGCCGGTGGTCAGCCCGGTGCCGGCGCCCAGCGTGGCGACGAGGTGCGTCGCGGGCTCCAGCTTGACGGCGCCGCGGAGCTCGACGGGCGTGGAGCCGGGGGCGCTGCCGGACTGGAGCAGGTGGTCGCCGTCGAGCTCGGCGACGGCCCACAGCGGCAGGGCGCCGTCGAGCAAGGGCACGCTGGCCCCGGCCCCCCAGTGCAGGCGGCTGCCCCACTGCAGGTCGCCGACGGTCGAGCCGGGCCCGGCGAAGGCGCCGAGGTTGGCGCCGACGACGACCTCGTGGCCAGCGGTGACGGCGAGCTGACCGCCCAGGCGCCAGTCGGGCTCGCCCAGCCACCGGCTGCCGTCGCCGGTGGGCAGCTCGCCGCGTAGATCCAGCGCCAGGCCGACGGGCTTGTCGAAGCGGTCCAGCAGCTCCAGCTTGGCGTCCGCGGCGAGGTCGCCGGCCGGCTTGAAGCCGCTGACGCCGTAGCCGTCCGCCAGCAGGTGCAGCGGCATGTCGATACCGACGCGGAAGCGATCGGTGGCGTTGAAGAACAGGGCGAGGTTCGCGGTGCCCACGGCGTCGAGCAGCTTCTCCTCCGGCCGACCGTCGTCGTAGCGGTAGATCAGCGGGTCGTCGGCATAGTTGAACAGCAGCCCGCCGCCGAGGCCGGCCAGCCCGCCGCTCTCCCCCACCGCGCTGTCGTGCAGGGTGACGAAGGCCCGCCCGTCGACGGCCGGGTCGAAGCGCTGGGCGTCGACCTCCTGCGCCCGGGCGGGGTCGGGCAGCATCACGCCGGCGACGACGACCAGCGCGCCGGTGCCTGCGCCGAGGCCACGGCGACGGCGGCGGGCCAGCGCGCCGGCCAGCAGCAGGGCCGGGAACAGGGCCGCGGCGGCGCCACTGGCGCTGTTGCACGATCCGCCTGTGTAGTGACCGCCGGAGAAGGGCGGCGTCCCGCCGGTGTCGATGAGGCCGTTACCGCCATCGCCGTTGTCTGGGTCGAGCACGTCGGGCGTGCCGTCGTCGTCTTCGTCATCGGTGCAGGACTCGTCGCCGTCCAGGATGCCGTCGTCGTCGGTGTCCGGGTCGTAGGGGTCGGTCCCGCAGTCGGCCTCTTCTTCGTTGGTCAGGCCGTCGTTGTCGGGGTCGGCGCAGGGACCGTCCTCGTCGTCGTCGTCCCGCCAGTTGCCGGTGCCGTCGCAGTCATCGTCGTCCGTGCCCTCGTCGGCGTCGGGCTTGCCGTCGTCGTCGCTGTCCAGGTCGAGGTGGTCTTCGTCGCCGTCACCGTCGGTGTCGACCCCGCCCTCCTCCGACGTCGGGATCCCGTCGCCGTCGTCGTCTTCGTCGCAGAAGTCCGGGGCACCGTCCCCGTCGCTGTCGACCAGCCCCTCGTCGGCGTCGCTCACCCCGTCGCCGTCGGCGTCGTCAGCGGTACCGCCCATCCCGCACTCGCCCTCGAGCACATCGGGGATCCCGTCGCCGTCGGCGTCGTCGGCGTCCGCGGTCCCGGGGTCGGTCTCCCAGGGGCCGACGCTGCCGTCGCCATCGACGTCCTCCTCCCCGTCCAGGATGCCGTCGCCGTCGCTGTCGTCGCTCGTCGGATCCGTCGTGCTGTCCGGGTCGGCGTCGGCCCGCCAGCAGCCGCTGCTGGTGTCGGTGTCGGGCAGCGGCTCGGTCACGCCCAGCTCCAGCCCATCGGAGAGCCCATCCCCGTCGGTGTCGCACTCCGTCGGATCCGTCCCCCACAACCAGATCTCGTCGGCGTCGGACAGGCCGTCGTCGTCGGTGTCGGCGTCTTCGGGGTCGGTGCCGGCCGCGGCCTCCTGGGGCATGGTCAGGCCGTCGCCGTCGACGTCGTAGGCGATAGCGTCGCTCCAGGCGTCGGCCAGTGCCGGGAAGCCGGTGGTGTCGTCGTGGCCGGCGACGTCGGAGTCCATCACCTGGATGTCCGAGGTCAGGGAGCTGGCGGCGACGAGGCGGAAGCTGGCGCTGTCGTCCAGCCCGATGGCCTTCTCCAGCACGCTGCGCGGAACCACCACGTCGACGAAGGCGTCGCTGTCGCCGCCGAACTCGGCGGACAGGGTCTCCGCCCGACCGGCACCGTCGTCCCAGGTTCCGTAGTACAGCGGCGCGTCCGCGGGGTCGAGGAAGCCATCGGCGGGGATCTGCTTGGTGTTCTGGTAGACCCAGGTGTAGGGGATGGGGCCGAGCGCGCCGACGACGGCTTCGTAGGTGTCGAGCTTGCCGTCGGTGTCGATGAGGAAGCCCCAGCCGCGCGACTCGATCATGCCGCCGCCGGCGTCGGGGCTGCGGTCGAGGCGCACCCGCAGGTAGAGGTTGTCGGCGTCGGCGTACCAGAAGGCCGCCGGAGAGGCCGAGGAGCCCACGATGTCGGTGCTGCTGCTGGTGTCGAGCTGGTCGCCGACACCGTCGGTGATCCCGCCGCCGGCGACCGTGACGGGCATCCACTGGTCGATCCCCCCGGGCAGGCTGCCGTCGGGCCAGGCGGCGAGGGCCGGGCTGGGGATCAGGGAGAGGAGGAGCGCTGCAGGCAGCCGTCGAGACACAGGTCACCCCGGGGGAGTCGTTGCTTGAAGGTATCGCCGTAAGGATGCTGTTGACAAGTCAATGAACCCAGGCTGTACCCGCCGGGATAGAGCCGCAGCCCGTGTCCGGCGGCACCGCCGCGCCGGCCCGGGTCGGAGCCCACCCTGTCCGCTGCCCAGCCGATCCCCGCCGTCCAGGACGCCGCCGTTCAAGACACGCGCCTCGACGCCCACATGGAGCGCCTGCGCGCGCTCATGCGGCAGCTCGGCTCGGTGCTCGTCACCTTCTCGGGCGGGGTCGACAGCGCGCTGCTGGTCCAGGTCGCCCATGAAGAGCTGGGGGCGGCGGCGGTGGCCCTGACCGCCCGCAGCGCCACCTTTCCCCCCGAAGAACTGGACGAGACCGAGCGTATCGCTTCCCGTCTGGGCATCACCCACGTGGTCGTCGACTCCCGCGAGCTCCAGATCGAGGGCTACGCCGCCAACCAGGGGGATCGTTGCTACTTCTGCAAGAGCGAGCTGTTCGAGCTGGCCCGGGCGGAAGCCACGGCCCGCGGCATCCCCTGGGTCCTGGACGGCACCATCACCGACGACCTCGGCGACCACCGTCCGGGCCTCGTCGCGGCGGGTGAGGCCGCCGTGCGGCACCCCCTCGTCGAGACCGGCTTCGACAAGCCGCTGGTCCGGGCGGCCGCCCGGCGGCTGGGGCTGCCGGTCTGGGACAAGCCGGCCTTCGCCTGCCTCGGCAGCCGCTTCCCGGTGGGCACCCGGGTGACCGCCGCCCGGGTCCGCCAGGTCCAGCGGATCGAGAGCCTGCTGCGGACCTTCGGGCTCCGCCAGCTCCGCGCCCGCTGGCACGAGCTGGAGGGCCAGCCGCTGCTCCGCCTGGAGCTGGGCCCCGACGAGCTGGCGGTGGTCGCCGACCCGGAGCTTCGCCGCGCCGTGGTGGAGGCCGCCCAAGCGGAGGGCTTCCGCTGGGTCACCGTCGACCTGGTGGGATACCAGCGCGGCGGGCTCAGCCACGCCCTGGGGCCGCCGAGCGACGAGCCCTCGGCGACATGAAGGGCAGCGGTCGCCCCCTGCCGCAGCGCGCCGTGGGCCTCGGCGACCGCGTCACCGACGTCCCCGCGGGCGCGCGGAAGCGTGTCTTCATCGAGGTGATCGCGCTGTGGCTGCTCACCTTGCTGGCGATCCGCGCCGTCGTCGACCTCCAGCGAGCTGCAGGACTGCCGGACTGGCTGCTCGCGGCCGTGCCCCTGCTGTTCATCTACGCGCCGGTGCTGCTCTGCCGCCTGCGCAGGGTCGACTCCTTCGCCTACCACCTGTCGATCCCGGCGTTCTCGGACGGGCCGGCGTGGCGGCGGGCCGTCGGTCTCTGCGGCGGCGTGCTCGCGGTCATCATCCCGCCGTGGCTCATCGGCTACCACCTCTACCAGGGGATCTTCTTCCAACACCACCCCGGCGACGGCTTCCACGGCGCCCACCACGGCGGTGTCGCCCAGGCGCTGGCCGCCATCGGCGAGCCTCCACCGGACTTCATCCAGCGGATGATCCAGGACGCCACGGCCACGCATCAGGACGCCCTCTTCTGGCTGGCCGTGCTGCAGGTGGTGACGCTGGTGGCCTACCAGGTCTTCTTCGTGGCCATCCCCGAGGAGTTCTTCTACCGGGGCTATCTGCAGACGCGCCTGAACGAGGTGTTTCCGCGCCGCTTCCTCATCCTCGGCACGCCGATCGGCTGGGGTAGCGTCTTCGCCTGCCTGTTCTTCGCCTTCGGCCACTCCCTGGTTCAGCTCCAGTGGTGGCACTTCGCGACCTTCTTCCCGGGGATGATCTTCGCCTGGATGCGGGAGCGCAGCGGGGGGGGCGTCTCGGGTGCCCTCTTCCACGCCGCCTGCAACGTGCTCGTCGTGCTGCTGGACACCGCCTACGGCATCCCGCGCTGAGCGCCATGCTCAGGTGCCGGCGCCCTCGAGCGCGGCGATCCGGGTGTTCAGGCCCTCGACCTGCTCGGTGAGCTCGTCGATGCGGTCCTCCAGCTCTTCCATGCGCTGGGCCAGCTTGCGGACACCGGTGGTGGCTCCGCCGAGCTGCCCTCGCAGGCTGTTGACGAGGTCGCGCAGCTCCTTGAAGTCGCTGCGGTTGGGGACCTGTCGCGCGTCGAGGGTCTCGAGGATGACGTCTTCCACCGGCCGACGGAAGAACGGCAGCAGGGCGTCGGCGAGCGTCGCGGTGATGAAGTCGGTCGTGCTGCTCATGGGTTGAATTCCGGAGGAGGGGGGCTGTGCGCGGGCTCGACGGAAGATTACGCGGCGGGGCTCGTCCCCGGTGCTATCCCTTGCAAGGGAACCCGGTCGCGAGATCCGGTGTCCGAGTCGCGTCCACTCATCGGCTTCGCCCATGTACGTCACCCACGAACCCTGCCCCAAGCCCCGGTTCCTGCCGGCTGGCGCAGCGTTGCGCGTCCAATCCGGGCGGTGGTATCGTGCGGCGCGCAAGTCCGATGTCCTGGGCGCTCAGGGCTGAGGAGGAGGATCGATGGGTCACTGCCCCTTCTGCAAGGGCGCCATTCCCAAGGACATGCTCGTCTACGGCGGCTCCTGCCCGCACTGCTTGATCGAGATCCCCGGTGAAGAAGCGCCGACCGATCCCGGAGAGCAGGCGCTGGCCCGCCAGCAGGAAGAACAGGCGGCGGCACAGTCTCCGGGGCGCGGTCGCATCCTGGCAGCCGCGGTCGCGCTGCTGCTGGCAGGCAGCGGTGCTGGCTACTTCGCCTGGAGTGCCTCGCAGGAACCGGCCCGCCAGGCCGAAGCCGAAGACTGGTCCATGATCTCCATGGACCAGCACGAAAACCAGTTCGAAGACGACGGCGCGACCCAGGGCGGCGCCGACGCTGCGGCTGCGCACAGCACCGCGTCGGCCAGCAGCGCCAGCAGCGCCAGCACCGCCGCGCGGCGCCCCTCGACCGGGGGACAGCTCGCCAGCAACAGCACGGGCAGCACCAGCCGCGCCAGCCTCAACCCTGGTGGCAGCCTCAGCGAACAGGTGGCGGCACAGGACCCCACCAAGGCAGAGGGGCCCAGCATCGTGGCGCCTCCCACCGGCAGCACCAGCCGCAGCAGCGGCATGACGGGGCCGTCCATCAGCATCGGCTCGCGCAGCGCCCAGGAAGTGCTCTCCGACCCCGCCGAAGTCGAAGCCATGATCAAGAGCGTGGTCTCGCGCAACGGTCGGCAGCTCGAAGACTGCTACAACGACCGCCTCAAGATCGACGAGACCCTGCAGGGACGGTGGTCGGTCAACTTCGTCGTCACGAAGTCCGGCAAGACCAGCCAGATCAGCGTCAAGGGGCTGAACAGCGCCGACGCCGAGCTCGAGAGCTGCATCCAGACCAAGATCGCGCGGTGGCGCTTCAAGCCGATCAACGAAGACGTCGGCATGCAGCGCACCTACACCTTCAAGCCCTGACCCGCGCCCCCGCGACCTCGGTTCAGCGTCGCGGCGGTCGCCAGGTCATGAGCAGCGCGTCGGTGCCGTCGCCGTAGTACCGGGCCCGGCGGCCCGTGACGACGAAGCCCTGCCCCTCGTAGAGGGCCAGCGCTGGGGCGTTGTCGGCCCGCAGCTCCAGCCACAGCTCTTCGCTGCCGTGGGCGGCACAGCGATCGAGGAAGCTGGCGAGCATGCGGCCCCCGTGGCCCCTGCGCCGTGCGCCGGTGTGGACCGCCATCCGAAGCAGCTCGCCGACACCGCCGGCGACCCAGCCGAAGCACGCACCGTGCAGTCCACCGCCCTCGGCGTGCAGCACCAGCGTGACGCCGTCGCGGCGCACGAGCTGCGAGCGGAGCTGGGCCTCCGTCCAGGCGGCCTTGCCGAAGGCGTGCTGGTCGAGGGAGACCAGCGCGGCCAGGTCGTCGAGGGTGGCCTGCGTGGGGGCGACCGGGCGCGTGTGCCGGGTCACGGGTCCTCCTGCACCGCCGCGATGCGCCGCACGCTGAGGCTGCCCTGGATGCGGGCCAGCCAGTCGGCGTAGCGGTCGGGGTCGACGTCGCCGACCTCTCCGCGTCGTCCCAGGGCGCCGATGTTGCGCAGCACGAAGCGCTCGACCACGAGCCGGTTGCGCACCCAGGCTTCGAGTCCTGCCCGGTCCAGCCCCAGGCGGACCTGCAGCGCGGACCAGGCCGGGTCATCGCCCAGCGCGTCGCGCAGGGTCTGGACACGCGTGCGCACCTCGGCGGCGCCGGGCTGGTACACCGCCACGTCGGCGGCGAGCTGGCGGATCATGACCTGCTGCACCCACCAGCGCTCGGCGGCGTCTGCGCTGTCCGGCGCGGCGAGCACCGCCAGGGTGCCGGGGTCGTGGCCGGCGAGGACCCAGGCGAGCTGGACGTCGCTGGCGGTGACGACCTGTTCGCCCACGACGGCCACGGCGCGGTCGAGGTGGACCAGCCCCTGGGCCGCTGCCCGCCCGCTGCCTGCGAGGCACAGCAGGAGCGCGGCGGCCGCCAGGATCGGCCGGCGGCACCGCGGGGGGAGGTAGGGGCGGAGCGTTCTCGACATCGGTGGACCGCTTTACCCCGTGGGCGCCGTGGATTACACGGTCGCGGCCTTCCGTGGGGCGACGGGAGGGTCGCTTGCGCCCCGCCGGCCCCATTTCTCGCATCGGACCGCCATGATCTCCGCGCATCAGCTCACCCGCCGCTTCGGTGCGCTCACGGCCGTGGATCGCGTGAGCTTCGAGGTCGGGACCGGTGAGATCCTCGGCTTCATCGGCCCCAACGGCGCCGGCAAGACCACGACCATGCGGATGCTGACGGGCTTCATCCCCGCCAGCGAGGGACGTGCCTCGGTCGCCGGCCACGACGTCTTCGACGACCCGATGAGCGTGCGACGGCAGGTGGGCTACCTCCCCGAGACCCCGCCGCTGTACCGCGAGCTGAGCATTGGCAGCTACCTGCGCTTCGTCGCCGAGATCCGCGGCGTGCCGCGCGGTGCCCGGACCCGCCGCATCGGCGACGTGATGGAGCAGGTCGGGCTGACCGGCTGGGAGCGCCGCATCCTGGGCAGCCTGTCGAAGGGCTACCGGCAGCGCGTGGGGCTCGCACAGGCCATCATCCACGATCCGCCGGTCCTCATCCTCGACGAACCCACCAGCGGCCTCGACCCGGCGCAGGTCGTCGGCATCCGGGACTTCGTCCGCCGGCTCGCGGCCTCGCGCACGGTGATCCTCTCGACCCACATCCTCGCCGAGGTGGAACGGCTCTGCACCCGGGTCGTGATGATCAACGGCGGCCGCATCGTGGCCGACGACACCCTCGACGGAATGCGCAAGCACGCCGGCGGCGGGGTGCGCTACCGCATCGAGCTGGCCGGCCCCGACCCCGACCGCCTGCCGGTGGTGCTCGGGGCCCTGCCCGAAGTCGACCAGGTCACGCCCGTGGGCGACAGCGACGGCTTCCTGTCCCTCGACGTGCGCGCCGGCGATGACCCGCGGACCGCCATCGCTCGGCTCGCGACCGAACAGGGGTGGGGCATCCGCGCCATGGAGCGGCACGTCCCCAGCCTCGAAGAAGCCTTCCTCGCCGTGCTCGACGCCCGGCCGGGCAAGGCGGGAGGGGCCGCGTGAGCGTCGCCTGGGCCATCTTCAAGAAGGAGCTGCACGTCTACTTCGTCAGCCCGCTCGCCTACGTGTTCCTCGGCGTGTTCCTGCTGCTGGCGGGGCTGTTCTTCTACATGGGCGTGACCAGCACCGGCGAAGCCAGCCTGCGGGTGATGCTCGGCAACCTCGCCGTCAGCCTGCTGTTCCTGCTGCCGCTGCTCACGATGCGGCACTTCGCCGACGAACGCCGCAGCGGCACCTTCGAGCTGATGATGACCGCGCCGGTGCCCCTGTGGTCCATGCTGCTCGGCAAGTGGTCTGCGACGCTGGCCCTCTGCGCCGTGCTGCTGCTCGGGACCGGGCTGTTCCCGGCCATCCTGGGCTACTACGGCGACCCCGACTGGGGCATCGTCGCGACCAGCTACCTGGGCCTCTTCCTGTGCTGCGGCGCGTTTGTGGCCGCCGGGCTGTTCAGCTCCTCGCTCACCGATGAACCGGTCGCCGGCGGCATGCTGGGCGTGGTGATCCTGCTGCCCTTCTGGATCCTCGGCAACACAAGCGAGTTGGTCGATGCGGCCTGGCTGCGCGAGCTGTTCCGGCAGCTCTCCTTCCTCACGCACCTCGAACCCTTCACCAAGGGCGTCGTCGACACCGCCGCCATCGCCTGGTTTGTGCTGTTCACCTTCGGCTTCCTGTTCCTGACCTGGCGCTCGGTCGAGTCGCGGAGGTGGCGATGAACCAGGTCTGGAAGCGGCGGCTGGCCTATGGCGGCAACGCCTCGCTGGTCACGGCCATGGTCGTCGGCGTGTTGGTGCTGCTGTACGTCCTGGCCGACGGCTACCGGCTGCGCTGGGATCTGTCGGCGGAAGCGCTGAACACGCTGCAGACCGACACCGAAGCCAAGCTCGCCCTGCTCGACGCCGACGCGCGCGACGTCGAGATCATCGCCTTCACCCACCAGCGCGGCAAGGACGACAGCTACTTCCGCGACCGGGCGGTGGCCGATCTGCTCAAGGAGATCGACGCCCACAGCCGCGTCGTCAGCTACCGCATCGTCGACTTCGATCGCGAACGCCTCACCGCGGAACGGCTCGGCGTGTCCGACTACGGCCGCATCGTGGTGATGCGGGGAGAGGACCGGGTCGACATCAAGGACCGCGACCTGTTTCGCCGCGTCGGCAAGGGCGCCAGCAAGGGGCTGGACTTCCGGGGAGAAGCCGCCCTGTCGCGGGCCTTCGCCCAGCTCCTGACGCCGACCCGCCGCGTCGCCTACGTCCTGCGCGGCCACGGTGAACCCGACCCGGCCGACCGTGGTCCGTCGGGCCTCTCAGAGCTGGTGAGCGCGCTCGACCTTGAGCGCTACGACGTCGAAGCCCTGTCGCTGGCCCGGACGGACCGCGAGGGCCACGCCCCGACCGTGCCCGACGACGCCTCCATGGTGGTGATCGCGGGACCGACGGGTCCGCTCACCAACCAGGAAGAGGACATCCTGCTGGAGTACATGGCCGAGGGTGGGGCCCTGCTGGTGGCGCTGGATGTCGGCAGCCCGGTGCCGCGCTTCCTGTACCGCATGGGGGTGCGGGTCCCCGACGGCATGGCCATGGACTCGCGCCTGGTGTTCCCCTACCGGGACCGGCCGGTGCCCGTCTACAAGCTGCACCCGCTCACCGAGGGGCTGCGCGAGGGGGACCGCATCGTGATGCTCGGCGCGCCGGCGCCGCTCAGCCTGGCGGAACCGCCGCCGGAGGGCGCGCGGCTCGACCCCGTGCTGGTCACCGGGCGCGACGGCTGGATCGAACGCGGCGGCCCGACAGAGGGCGGCAACCCCGTCTACCAGCCCGACGTCGACGGCGAGGGGCCCGTCGTGATGGCCGCGGCCATCCAGCTCCTGCCCGGCAAGGGCATCGTCCGCAGCTCCAAGGGCATCGCCCGCGTCGTCGTGGTCGGCGACAGCGAGTGGCTGGACAACGCGCTGCAGCAGGAGGGCCCGGGCAACCGTGACCTGCTGATCAACACCGTGCACTGGCTGGCCGGCGACGACCAGCGGCTCGGCGTGACCGTCGGCCGGAAGGCGTCGGCCCGGCGGCTGGCGCTGACTCGCGAAGAGACCGGCCGCCTGCGGGCGATCAGCCTGTTCCTGCTGCCCTCGCTGGTCGGCCTGCTCGGGCTGTCGGTGTGGACCACCCGGAGGGGACGATGAAGGCCTTTCGCGGAAGCCTGCTCGCCGCCCTGCTGCTGATCGCCGTCGCGGCGGCCTTCTGGCTGCTCCGCCCGCAGACCGACGACACCCTGCCCGACGAGGGCGTGCGGATCTTCTCCTTCGAGAAGCACGAGCTGGTCAAGGTCCACGTCGAGCGCCCCGACGCCGACCCGATCACCCTGCAAGAACAGGACGGGCGCTGGCTCATCGCGGGCACAGACTTCGTCGCCGGGCGCAGCATGGTCAACCGCGTCAAGCACCAGCTCCACGACCTCACCAGCCGGGCGACGGTGGTCGACGCGCCGGACAGCCCCGAGCTGTACGGACTCGGCGACAACGCCATCAAGGTCGAGCTGACGCTGCGCGACGGCCGGACCCTGGCGTTTGAAGCCGGTGACCCCAACCCCAGCTCGGTCAGCTACTACATCCGGCCGATCCCCGGCGACACGGTCTACACCGTCAAGAAGTCGGCGGTCGACTACTACAGCCTCACCCTCGACGAGTTCCGCGAGCACCGCTTCGCCGGCTTCGACAGCAAGGACGTGTCCCGCATGGACGCCACCGTGGACCTGCCGGCCACCGACGAGCGACCAGCCGTACAGCGCCACCTCGAGCTCGAACGCACCGGCGACCGGGAGTGGGACATGCTCGAGCCGGTCCAGATGGCGGCCAACGACGACCGCATGCGCCGGCTGCTCGGGCGCGTGAACGCACTGAAGGCCAAGGACTTCGTCGAGATCGACGACGCCGAGCTGCAGGCCCGGCTGCCGGAGTGGGGGCTCGACCAGCCGCGCCTCGACATCACGCTGAGCTTCGCCAGCCGCGACCCGCTGCACCTGATGGTGGGCGGCGACGCCCCCAGCGACAACAAGTACGAAGAGCTGGCCTACGTCCTGATCGAGGGCGACGCGACGGTCTACGTGGCCCGCCGAGGCCTCCTCGACGACTTCGGCGCCGACCTCGAAGAGCTGCGCAACCGACGGGTCGTCCGGATGCAGGAAGAAGACGTCGTCGCGGTCGACGCCACCCTGCGGGCGGAACCGGACGAAGACCTCCACGGCAGGGCTGGGGTCCGCTACGCCGCCGAGCAGTGGGTGTGGCGGGACGGCGTCCCGGTGCCCGGAAGCACGCCCTCGCGGGTCGCCCGCTACCTCGCCGAGCTGGAGGTGCAGGCGTTCGTCGACGACGACCCCGGCGATCTCTCCCAGTACGGCCTCGACGACCCCGTCGCGCGGGTCAGCCTGCGCAACGCCGACGACGAAGAGCGCGTCGTCCTCATCGGCGGCGCTGCCGACCCGCTGGTGGACCCCGAGGGCCACGAGCGCGCACGTCGCTACGCCGCAGTGGAGGGGGACCCGTCGGTCTACGTCGTCGACACCCGGGTGCTCAGCGTGGTCCACGACCTGATCCGCGAGGGCAACCGCAAGCAGGCCAAGGACCTCGAGAAGGCCGAACGCCGCGAGCGGATCCCGTCGGAAGCGCTGCCGGAAGACGGCGACGAGCAGCAGGGCGGGTGAGGGGGATAGGGTCGGCGACCGTGGAGGTGCCGTGCTCTTCGCCGCCCTGATGCTGCTGTCCTGCAAGCCCGCCCCGCCTGACGCCGTCGGCTTCACCCTGGCCTACTCCGGGCGCATGGAGGGCGAGATCGAGCCCTGTGGCTGACCGAAGCACCCGCGGGGCGGTCTGTCCCGCAGAAACACCGTGCTGCAGGAGCGTCGGGAAAAGGCCGACGCCGCCGGGCTGCCGACCTTCGTGGTCGACGCCGGGGACACCGGCTGGAAGAGCCGCAAGGTGAGCAGCGGGCGAAGGGCACAGCAGGTGGAGAAGCTCGGCCTGCAGCTCGCCGCCTTCGCCCAGGCGGGCCTCGACGCCTGGACGCCGGGGGAGGGGGACCTCTCGCTGGGCGCCGACGCCGTGTTCTCGGCGGCCGAGGCGGCCCACACGCCGCTGGTGGCGAGCAACCTGACCTGCCCCGGCCACGAAGCGGCGCGATCGGTCGTGGCCGAGCATGGCGGGGTGCGCCTCGGCTTCGTCTCGGCGATGGATCCGGCCGTGTTGGAGAGCAGCGACAGCGGCTGCAGCGCGTCGGATCCGGCCGAGGGGGTGCGGGCGGCCCTCGCCGAGCTGCCCGAGGACCTCGACGCCGTGGTGCTCCTCTCCCAGCAGGAGCTGGCCGGCGACTACGCCCTGGCAGACGCCTTTCCTCGCCTCGACCTCGTGGTGAACGGCCACGTCGGCAAGCGCCTGAGCACCCCCAACCAGCTCCCGAACGCCAGCGTGCACCTCTCCTCGGGCACGCGGGGCAAGGCGCTGGGCGTGGCGACGGTGCACTTCGTCGCCGACGGGGAGGGCTACGGCGTCGCGGCAGGGGGCACGGCCGATCTGGAGCGCAAGATCGAGCGCTACAAGGATCGGCTGGCCAAGGCCGAGGCGCTGCTGGCGGCGGAGGGCGCCGACGCCCCCGACGAGCGCACGCATGAGCGAGCGCTGCGCCAGAAGGCCTTCTACGCCGGCGAGCTGGGGGTGCTGGAGCAGCGGCTTGCCGTGATGCAGGAGGTGGCCGCCCAGCCGCGGCACCGCGTCGACAACGAGCTGGTCGACCTCGACGCCGACATTGCCGACGACGAGGCGACCGCCCGCCTCGTCGCTGACACCCTGGCCCGCATCGAGCAGGCCAAGGGTGTGGCGCCGTCGCCCGCGCTGACGCGGCCGCTGGACTACGTCGGCAGCGAGGTCTGCCGGGCCTGCCACGCAGCCGAGCACACCCAGTGGTCGTCCACGCCCCACGCCCGGGCCTGGCAGACCCTGGAGCAGGCAAGTCGCAGCCAGGACCTGGCCTGCTGGAGCTGCCACGCCACCGGCGCCGAGCGACCCGGTGGGCCGCAGACGCCCGCCCAGGTCAGCGAGGTCCTGCAGGGCGTGGGCTGCGAGTCCTGTCACGGGCCCGGCCGGCGCCACGTCGACAAGGCCGAGGATGCCGCCGAGACGGCGGGTCAACCCGTGACGGGCGCCGCCGCCGCCGTCAGCGCCATCGTCGGCGCCGTCGTCGGCGACCCGCCCCAGCAGACCTGCCTGCGCTGCCACGACGGCGAACAGGACGAGGGCCGCTTCGACTGGCACAGCTACCGCAGCAAGGTGGTGCACGGTGGGTGACTGGGGCCGCCCGCTGACCGACGCCGAGCGCCAGCGCGTGGCCGCCGCCCGCGACAAGTGCCGGGTCCTGTACGAGGGCGTGCGGACACCGCATCGCTCCTGCGGGATCGCCATCGCCGAGACCTTTGGCCTGCCGTCGGCCGCCTACCAGGCGCTTCGCCGCGGCGGGATCACGGGTGAGGGGGAGTGCGGCAGCGTCGTCGCCGGGCGGCTCGTGCTCGGGCAGCTCCTCGGGGACCCGGACCCCACCGGGCCGGTCACTGACGCTCTCCGGCAGGCCAGCGAAGACTACGCCGACCTGTGGCGGGTCCGGATCGACCGCGGTCCGGTGCAGGACAGCGTCATCTGCAACGACCTGACAGCCCCCTACGCCGACTTCCACGGAGCGCCGCGGGCGGCCTTCTGTGCCGGCCTGACCGCGGAAGTGGCGGCACTCGTGGCCGAGGTGCTGCTGCGCAACGGGGTTGTGCCGCCGGTCCCGCCCATCGCGGACCTGGACTGGCGCCCGGCGGGGGGCTGGCCGCCCGGGCCTTGATCGGGTGGCACCCGCCGCGGCGGACTTGCGTGCCGTCGCCGCCCGGGTCACGAGGGGCCCATGAAGGTGCTGGGCATCGAGACCTCGTGCGACGAGACCGCGGCGGCGGTGGTAGGGCCGGGTGCGGACGGGCGCTCTGTCGTCCTGTCGGACGTCGTCCACAGCCAGGAGGTCCACGCGGCCTACGGCGGCGTCGTGCCCGAGCTGGCCAGCCGCTCTCACGCCGACAAGGTCGTCGCGACGGCCCGGGCAGCACTGGCGCGTGCCGGCATCGAGCGCCCCGACGCCGTCGCCGCGACCGCGGGACCGGGGCTCCTCGGCGCGGTGCTGGTGGGGCTCTGCTTCGGCAAGGCCCTGGCCGCCGGCTGGAACGTGCCCTTCATCGGGGTCAACCACCTCGAGGGCCACCTGCTCTCACCGCTGCTCGAAGACGACGCACCCGCCTGGCCCTTCCTCGCCCTGGTGGTGAGCGGCGGCCACACGACGCTGTACGAAGCGCGGGGGCTCGGTGACTACCGGGTGCTCGGCCAGACGGTGGACGACGCCGCGGGCGAAGCCTGGGACAAGGTCGCCCGCATGCTCGGCCTCGGCTACCCCGGCGGGCCGATCATCGACGGTCTGGCCGTCACCGGTCAGGCCGGCGCGCTCACCCTGCCGCGACCGGTGGTCCGCGATCGCGACACCCGCCAACCGACGCTGGACTGGAGCTTCTCGGGGCTGAAGACCGCCGTGCGGCAGGCCCTGGTGTCCGAACCGGAGCTGCCGGCCGCCGACGTCTCCCGGGCCTTCCAGGACGCCGCCGTCGACGTGCTCATCGACCGCCTCCTGCGGGCGGTCGACGCCACGGGCATCACCGCGGTCGCGGTCAGCGGCGGGGTGGCGGCCAACAGCCAGCTCCGGGCCGCGCTCGGCGCGCTGCACGCGTCGGGGCGACTGCAGGTCACGCTGCCGCCGCGCGCTCGCTGCACGGACAACGGGGCGATGATCGCCCACGTCGGGCGGCTGCGGGCGCTGTCGGGCCAGCGCGATCCCCTCGACCTCGGTGCCCGCGCCCAGTGGACGCCCGGCACGTGAGCGCACCCGACCGCACGCCGACCGCGGCGGCGCTCGTGCGGGCCTACGAAGGCCGCGCGCGCAAGCGCTTCGGTCAGCACTTCCTGGTCTCCGACGGGATCATCGCCCGCATCGTCGCGGCGGCCGAGCTGGGACCCAGCGTCCACGTCGTGGAGATCGGACCGGGGCCCGGGGTGCTCACCGCCGCACTTCTGGCGACGGGGGCCCGCGTCAGCGCCGTCGAGCTGGACCGCGACTGCGCCGCCCACATCCGCGCCAGCTTCCCGGACGTCGAGCTGGTCGAGGGGGACGCCGCCACCGTGCCGCTGCCGGTGGGCGATGAACCCTGGGTCTGCGTGAGCAACCTGCCCTACAACGTCGGCACCCGCATCCTGATGCGGCTGCTGGATCTGGAGCGGCCCCCACAGCGGCTCGTGCTCATGCTCCAGCGAGAGGTGGCCGAGCGCCTGGTGGCTCCCGTCGGCTCCCGGCAGCGCGGGTCGCTGTCGGTGGCGGTGCAGGCCCGGGCCGCGGGCCGTCGCCTGTTTCGCGTTCCCCCGGGGGCGTTCTCGCCGCCGCCCAAGGTGGAGAGCGCGGTCGTGCTGCTGACACCGCGTGGTGTGCCCCTGCCGCCGGGCTTCGACGCCCTCCTCCGGGCGGGCTTCGCCATGCCGAGGAAGACCCTGCGCAACAACCTGCGGGCCAGCTTCGGTGACGCCGCGACTGCGCTGTCGGGGGAGCTGTCAGGCCGCCGGCCGGCCGCGCTCAGCGTGGAGCAGTGGCAGACCCTGGCGGAGGGGCTCGCGGCCGCCGGTCTCCTGCCCGCCGGGTGACTGACGCCCTCCCAGCGGTAGCCACGGGATCTGCACGCCTGTGCTCCTCGACAGCGAGGGTAGCGGCCGGTTAGCGCGCGTTGCCCGGTCCGTGCCCGGACAGGCCGACCCACGTCGATCGCTCCCGAAGGGAGCCGCTCGGTGCATCATGGTCGACGCCCTCCCGGCACCGCCCAACGCTCTCGGAGCCCTCCCCATGCGCATCACCTCCTGCGGCATGACCGACGTCGGTGTCAAGCGGACCAACAACGAAGACAACTACTTGATCAACGAAGAGCTCGGACTCTACGTGGTCTGCGACGGCATGGGGGGGCACGCCGGCGGCGAGTTCGCCAGCGCCATCGCGGTGAACACGGTCGAGGAGGTGCTCACCTCGGTCGAGCTGCGCCCCGACGAGCTGGGCGTGGACGCCGAAGAAGACGGCCCCGTCGAGGTGACCCGGGAGAAGCTGCGCTACGCCATCCGGCTGGCCGGCAAGCGCATCTTCCAGAAGGCCCAGGAAGAACCCGAGTACAAGGGAATGGGCACGACCTGCCTCGTCCTCCTGGTCGATGGCGGCAACGCCTTCATCGCCCACGTCGGCGACTCCCGCGGCTACGTCGTGCGCGAGGGGCGCATCGAGCAGCTCACCGAAGACCACTCCCTCGTCAACCAGCACATCAAGGCTGGCCTCATCACGCCAGAACAGGCCAAGACCCACAAGCTCAAGAACATCATCACGCGGTCGCTCGGGTACATGGAAGACGTCGAGATCGACATCCAGGTCCGCGCCATCCGGCGGGGGGACCGCTTCGCGATGTGCAGCGACGGCTTGAGCAACCTGGTCGAGACCTCCGAGATCGGCGAAGCCGCCCTCGACTACGGGCCGCAGGAGGCTTGCCGGCGACTGATCGAGACGGCCTGCGATCGCGGTGGCGACGACAACATCACCATCATCGTCTGCCGCGTCGACGAGGTGCAGTGAGCGCCAGGCGCCCGGGCGGGCTGCAGCCCCCTCTCTCGCTGGGTGACCCGGCGGCTGCTGCGCTGCCTGCAGCGCCGACCACGGCGCTCGCGCTCGATCCGCAGGTCGAGCCTTGTGAGGGCCCCGCAGGCGCCGGGGGCGCCGACCCGGCGATCGACCCGTCGGTGCTGCCCCAGCCTCTCGCCCTGCTGGCGCTGGCCGGGGAGGCGGCGGGGGAGGGGAGGACACCGGCGAGTTCGGATGAGACACCCGGCTCGGTCCCGGTCGCCACAGGGTTCAGCCCACGTCCAGTCGCGGCGCCTGCCGCCGCGCCGGCCTCGCCGACCGCGCCACGCCGTCGGAACGGCCTGCTGCGTCCGCCCAAAGGCCCGGCGCTGCTGGTCGAGACCGGTCCGCCACCGCGCCGGCTGGAGCGGTCGCCGGAGCCGCCACCGCCAGAGCCCCCGTCAGCCGTGGCTCCGGACGCCTTGTTCCCGCCGGACCCGCCCGTGGCGGAGGCCTCGCCTCCCGAGGACCCGCCGGAGCCTTCCGCGGACCTCGTGACCGACCCGCCGGAGCACCCGGGGGAGGTCGCGGCCGACCCGCCAGAGCCCCCGGCGGAGATCGCGGCCCTCCCGCCGGAGCCCACCGTGGAGATCGCGGCCGACCCGCAGGTCGGGACCGACGCCGATCCTGGGGATCCCGACGCCGACCCGGACCTCGTCACAGAAGAAGCCGGCAGCTTCCACGAGCTCACCATCGAACCTCTGGCCGCGTCTGCCCCGCGCGAGCGCCTCGCCGACCGGCGCTTCACCCTCATCGTCGTCCCGGCGCAGGGCGGCGGGCCACTGCGGCAGGTCGAGCTGGGCCTCCGCCAGCTCCGCTCACTGGCGACGGGGGCGGGCGTGCTGCTCGTGCTAGCCATCGTCGGGCTGGTCGCCGGCGCGATGCTGGTGCCGCTGAGCCGGTCTCGCAGGGCGCTGCTCGAAGAGAACATCGCGCTGAAGGCCAGCATGCAGGACGTCGAGCGCAAGCTCGAAGATGTCGACGCAGAGCTGCGGCGCCTCCGCCTGTACAACACGCAGCTCGAGGAGCTGCCGCTGGAGGGCATCCCGGGCTTCGGGCCCCTCGCCGTCGACGATGTCGGCAGCTTGATCTGGACGGGGCATGCCAGCGACGCGACCTGGCCGCAGCGGGCCGCATCCGCGTGGACGCCGGGGATGCCCATGGAGGAGCCGCCGGGCGAGGAGGTCGCTCCCCCCGACCTGACAGAAGCCGAGGCCCGGGCGCTGGAGCTCAGCGCGCGGGCTGATCGGATCCTCGAGGGTGTGCGCCTCGTGGAGCCGCAGGTCGGAGAGCTGGTGGAGACCGCGCAGGAGTGGCGCTGGCGCCAGGAGACCCTGCCGTCGACGAACCCCTGTCCAAACGGCGTGTTCACCAGCGACTTCGGGTGGCGGCGGGCGCCGTTCTCCCGCCGCTGGAAGTTCCACACCGGCCTCGACCTCGCGGCCCCGCGCGGCACGCCCATCTACGCGGCGGGGGCGGGCACGGTCGAGCGGGCCGGTTGGTCGTCGGGCTACGGCCGGATGCTGGTCATCGACCACGGCGATGGCATCAAGACCCGCTACGCCCACACCTCCCGGATCCTGGTGGCGGAAGGCGACCACGTCGAGCGTGGCCAGCACGTCGCGGCCGTCGGAAACACGGGACGCACCACGGGCCCCCACCTGCACTTCGAGGTCTACGTCGACGGGGTGGCGGTCGATCCCGAGGACTTCATCGACGTACAGTGAGCCTGCGGGCGCCGGTGGGTGGGCGGCGGGCGCCCAGGGCATTACTGCGCCGACATCCTGGCCCGCCCGCTGACGGGCCACCCCTCGGAGGAAGCGGCCGGCCCGCTTCGAACGCCCGACCCGGCCCCTGTCGCCCGGCCCCCCTCGCTGGACGATGGGGCTTGACGGTCCGGGGCACCGCGCGCAGCTTCCCTCGAATTGACGGGAGATCTCTCCATGCTGGGAATCGAAGGCATCGTCCGCAAGATGGTCGGCACACGCTCCGACCGCGAGCTCAAGAAGCTCCGCCCCCTGGTCAGCCGCATCAACGGCCTCGAGTCCAAGGTGCAGGCGCTCACCGACGACGAGCTCAAGGCCTTCACGCCGCAGGCCCGCCAGCGCCTGGAGAACGGCGAGCCCCTCGACGACCTGCTGCCCGAAGCCTTCGCCGTCATCCGCGAGGTCGGGCGCCGCACCATGAACATGCGGCACTTCGACGTGCAGCTCCTCGGCGGGATCGTGCTGCACCGCGGCAACGCCGCCGAGATGAAGACCGGCGAGGGCAAGACCCTGGTCGCCACCCTGCCGGTCTACCTCAACGCCTTGTCCGGCAAGGGCGTCCACGTCGTCACGGTCAATGACTACCTCGCCAGCCGCGACGCGGACTGGATGGGGCACATCTACAACTTCATGGGGCTGTCGGTCGGCAAGATCCTGTCGGCCGACCGCGACCAGGGCAGCAAGCAGCGCGCCTACGCCGCCGACATCACCTACGGCACGAACAACGAGTTCGGCTTCGACTACCTGCGCGACAACATGAAGTTCTCCGCCCAGGAGTTCGTGCAGCGCGGCCACCACTTCGCCATCGTCGACGAAGTCGACTCCATCCTGATCGACGAAGCCCGAACCCCGCTGATCATCTCGGGTCCGGCCAACATGGATGTGGAGCGCTACTACGTCATCGACGGCGTGGTGCCGCTGCTCCAGGCCGACATCGACTACGTCGTCGACGAGAAGGCGCGCTCGGTCACCCTGACCGACGCCGGTGTGGACCGGGTGGAAGACAAGCTCGGCGTCGACAACCTCTACGACCAGCACAACATGGAGATCCTGCACCACGTGATGCAGGCCCTCAAGGCGCACACGATCTTCAAGCGCGACCGCGACTACGTCGTGCAGGGCGGCAAGGTCATCATCGTCGACGAGCACACCGGGCGGCTGATGCACGGCCGGCGGTGGTCCGACGGGCTCCACCAGGCCGTCGAAGCCAAGGAGAAGCTCAAGGTCGAACCCGAGAGCCAGACCTACGCGACGATCACCTTCCAGAACTACTTCCGGATGTACGACAAGCTCGCGGGAATGACCGGCACCGCCGAGACCGAGGAAGAAGAGTTCCAGAACATCTACAACCTCAACGTGCTGGTGGTCCCGACCAACAAGCCGGTCATCCGCGCCGACGAACACGACATCGTCTACAAGACGCAGTCGGAGAAGTTCCGGGCCGTGATGGCGGAGCTCGAAGAGCTGCACGAGAAGGGCCAGCCGGTGCTGGTCGGCACCACCTCGGTCGAGAAGTCCGAGATCGTCAGCCGGCTGCTGCGCCACAAGGGCATCCCCCACGAGGTGCTCAACGCCCGCAACCACTCGCGCGAAGCCGAGATCGTCGCCCAGGCCGGCCGCAAGGGTCAGATCACCATCTCGACCAACATGGCCGGCCGCGGCACCGACATCAAGCTCGGCGGCGACCCCGAGGGCCTCGCCCGCATCGAAGCGGACCCCGAGACCGACCCGCAGGGCCACGCCGCGGCGCTGGCGCGCCTGCAGGCCCAGTGCGATGCCGAGAAGGAAGAGGTGCTCGCCCTCGGCGGCCTGCACATCCTCGGTACCGAGCGACACGAGTCACGCCGCATCGACAACCAGCTCCGCGGCCGCTCCGGTCGCCAGGGCGACCCCGGCAGCAGCCGCTTCTACCTGTCGCTCGAAGACGACCTGCTGCGGATCTTCGGCAGCGAGAAGATCATCGGCTGGATGGAGAAGATGGGCCTGGAAGACAACGAGCCCATCGAGCACCGGTGGATCACGAAGTCCATCGAGAACGCCCAGAAGAAGGTCGAGGGACACAACTACAACGCCCGGAAGAACCTGCTCGAGTACGACGACGTGATGAACCTGCAGCGCAAGGCGGTCTATGACATGCGCCGCAAGGCGCTGATGGGCGAGGAGATCCGGGAGATGGTGCAGCAGGCCATCGTCCACCTCGTCGACGACGTGATGGACGAGTGCGCGCCGGAGGGCACCCACCCGGAGAACTGGGACATCGAGACGCTACGCAAGCGGCTGACGACCATGTTCGACGTCGAGTGGGAACAGGACGACGACGAGATCCGCGACCACGCCTACGACGAGATCCGCCAGCGGATGCTGGACGACGCGACCGAGCGCTACGAGGCGAGGGAAGCCGAGGTGGGCGAAGAGAACATGCGCCAGGTCGAGCGCATGCTGTTGCTGCAGTTCACCGACCAGTTCTGGAAGGACCACCTGCTGGCCATGGACCGGCTGCGCACCGGCATCGGCCTGCGCGGCTACGGCCAGCGCAACCCGCTGCTCGAGTACAAGAAGGAGGGCACCAGCATGTTCCTCCTGATGAACTCGCTGCGGGACGAAGCCGTGATCAGCCGCTTGATCCGTCTCGACCTCGGCGAGCAGGGCATCGCGCCCAACGCCGGCAAGGCCACGGCGCGGCGCCTCGCGGCGGCGACACCCGGGTCGGTGGCGCCGCAGGGGGCCGGTCAGCCGGCCCGGCCGTCGGCGGGGCCGGGGCAGCCGGCGACGCCGGGGGCTCCGGTCATGAGCCGGGAGGCCATGCTCCAGGCCGTGCGCGCGGCCCAGGCCCAGCAGGCGCGTCAGCAGGCGGCGGCCCAGCAGCCGGCTGCCCCCGCCCGCCCCGCCAAGGGCTGGGAGGCCCGGACCTGGGGGATCGAGCGCGGGCTTCGGCGGAACGATCCCTGCCCCTGCGGCAGCGAGATGAAGTTCAAGAAGTGCTGCTACAAGGCCGAACCGCCCGAGGGCTACGTCCCGCCCGACGAAGCCGCGGCTGGTGCTGACGAAGCCGTCGTCGCCGACGCGGACACGGCCGGAGCCCCCCTGCAGGCCGGAGGGACGGCGGTAGACGCCGACGCCGCACCCGCCCCCGACGTCGCCGCAGCGGTCGACTCCGAGTCCGCTGACGACGACAAGCCCGAGGGTGGTCAGCCGGCTCCGGCCTGATCGGCACAGGCGCCGGTTGGCGCTGGTGCCAGCGTCGCCGGGCGTCACCGGCGGGCGTCTGCTTGCCTCGCGCTCGCTGGCGGAATAGCTGGCGTGCGCTTCGCGTGCGTCGCGAAGACTCTCACGTCGGAACACGCCACGGACCCTGTGGTGCCTCCGCGTCGGCCAGACGGCACGCGGTGGTGGGGTCGGTGGACCGGCGGTCGCTCAACCCGAACCTCAGGGCCCACAGGGCCCGCCCGGAGCATCCCATGGCCAACGTGTCGCTGCGCGACCTGCTCGAGGCCGGCGTCCACTTCGGACACCAGACCCGCCTCTGGAACCCCAAGATGAAGCCGTACATCTACGGCGAGAAGAACGGGGTCCACATCATCGATCTCCAGAAGACCGCGATGGGGCTGATCAACTCCAGCCGCTACATCACCGGCGAAGTCGCCCGCGGTCGCTCGATCCTCTTCGTCGGCACCAAGCGCGCCGCCCGGGACGTCATCGCCGAAGAAGCACAGCGCTGCGGCATGTTCTACGTGAACAACCGGTGGCTGGGCGGCACGCTCACCAACTTCCAGACGGTGAAGAAGTCCATCGACCGCCTGGTCGCGCTGGAGAAGGCCCGGGATGAAGGGCGCTTCGACCTCCTCACCAAGAAGGAAGCCCTCGACCTGACCCGGAAGATCGCCAAGATGGACCGGTCGCTGGGCGGCATCAAGGAGATGCGCAACCTGCCCGGGCTGATCTTCGTGATCGACCCCAAGCGGGAACACATCGCCATCGCGGAAGCCCGCCGGCTCAACATCCCGGTGGTCGCCCTCTGCGACACAAACTGCGACCCGGACGGCGTCACCCACGTCATCGCCGGCAACGACGACGCCCTGAAGAGCATCCGGCTGTTCACCGGGGCCATCGCCGACGCCGCCATCGACGGCGCGCACGCTGGCCGCGACTCGCTGGGTGCGGGCGTGGTCACGGCTGCCAGCGACGCGATCGGCGACGTCGAGGTCGTCCGTCGCGGCAGCGCCGACACCGAGCAGGCCGCTCCCGCGGAGTGAGCCCCGTCCCCTGATCGGGAGGGCGCAGGTCGTCCTTTCGTCCGCCTGCAGCCGCCGTCCGCGGTGGCGTGGGCCAGCTCTTCCCCCAGTACGTGGCGACCGGCCCCCCCCGGTCGCCTTCTCGCACATCCTCCACCTCCTGGAGACACCATGTCCGCTGCTGACATCAAGGCCCTGCGCACGCGCACCGGAGCCGGCATCCTCGACTGCAAGAAGGCTCTCGCCGAGACCGGTGGCGACATGGACGCCGCCATCGACTGGCTGCGGGCCAAGGGCATCGCCAAGGCCGCCAAGAAGGCCAGCCGCGCCGCAACCGAGGGCCTCGTCGAGGCCTACATCCACGCCGGCGGCCGCATCGGCGTGCTGGTCGAGGTCAACTGCGAGACCGACTTCGTCGCGCTCAACGACAGCTTCAAGACGCTGGTCAAGGACATCGCCATGCACATCGCGGCCGCGGGTCCCACCTACGTCCGCCGCGAAGAGGTCCCCGCCGAAGCCATCGAGCACGAGAAGCAGGTGCAGAAGGCGCGCGTCATCGAAGAGGGCAAGCCCGAGCACATCGCCGAGCGCATCGTCGAAGGCCGCATGGGCAAGTTCTACTCCGAGGTCTGCCTGCTCGAGCAGGTCTTCGTTAAGGACGACAAGAAGACCGTCCAGGAGATCCTCAACGACGCCGTGGCCACCATCGGCGAGAACATCCAGATCCGCCGCTTCGTCCGCTACGAGCTGGGTGAGGGCCTGGAGAAGAAGAAGGACGACTTCGCCGCCGAGGTCGCCCAGATGACCGGCCAGGCCTGATCGCGGTCCCCCAACCGGCACCAGGGGCGCCCTCCTCTCACGGGGGGCGCCCTTGTCCGTTGTGGGGTGCGACGTGGGGGAGATGCACGCGCTCGCCGCCGGCAGGCGGACGCGCGGGCGCTCGCCGTCGTGTGACGCGGCTGTCGAGCGTCGAGCGCATTAGGTGGGTCCGGTACGCACCAGGAGACCCCATGAGTGACGAGTACCTCGACGAGATGGACGCTGACTTCGGCAAGGTCATCAGCGGCTACGAACGCGACCTCACCGCGGTCCGCACCGGGCGGGCGACGCCCCAGCTCCTCGACAGCGTGACCGTGCACGTCGCCGCCTACGGCTCGGCCATGCCACTCAACCAGCTCGCCAGCATCTCGGCTCCCGACGCCCGGCTGCTCGTCGTCAACCCCTGGGACAAGGGCACGATCCCCGACATCGAGAAGGGCATCGCCTCGGCCGGCCTGGGCCTGAACCCCAGCAACGACGGGCAGATCGTCCGCGTGCCGATCCCCGCGCTCACCGGTGAGCGGCGCCAGGAACTGGTGCGCACGGTCAAGAAGCTGGCCGAGGACTCGCGGGTCCGCGCTCGCCACGTACGCCGCGACTACAACGACATGGTCAAGGACCTGCAGGCAGAATCTGAGATCAGCGAAGACCAGCTCAAGACCTACCTCAAGAAGATCCAGGACGCGACGGACGCCTGTATCGCCAAGGTCGACGCCATCTCGGCCGCCAAGGAGAAGGAGGTCCTCGAGGTCTGATGCCCGTGGCGCCCTCCCAGCTCACCGTCCCCGACAGCGTCGCCATCATCATGGATGGCAACGGACGCTGGGCCCGCGCCCGCGGCCTGCCGCGCGTGCGGGGCCACGAAGAGGGCGCCCGCAGCGTCAAGGCCGTCGTCACGCGCTGCCGCGAGCTCGGGGTCAAGTCTCTGACGCTCTACAGCTTCAGCACCGAGAACTGGCGCCGCCCCACCGAAGAGGTGGGGGCCCTGATGAAGCTGCTCCAGACCTACGTCTTCGACGAACGCGACACCATCATGGACAACGGCATCCAGCTCCGGGTCATCGGGCAGCCGGACCGGCTGCCGGCCTTCGTGCGGACGCCGCTGCGCCTGTTGGTGCGGGACAGCGCCAAGAACGACGGCATGGTGTTGTGCCTGGCGCTGTCCTACGGCGGCCGCCAGGAACTGGTGGACGCCGTGCGCGAGATCGCGCGCGAGGTGAAGGCCGGCCGCCTCGCCGCCGATCGCATCGACGACGACGTGATCGCCGCCCACCTCCAGACCCGCGGCATGCCCGACCCCGACCTGCTGATCCGCACCTCGGGCGAACTGCGCGTCAGCAACTTCCTGCTCTGGCAGATCGCCTACACCGAACTGTACGTCACCGACATCGCGTGGCCGGACTTCCGCGTCCCGGAGCTGGAAGCCGCCTTCGCCGCCTATGGCGGCCGCCAGCGGCGCTTCGGCAAGACGGGCGAACAGGTCGTGGCGGCCGGCGGAAAGGGCTGACGTGGCCACGCGCCTCATCGCTGCCCTGGTCGGCCTGGCCATCGTCCTGCCGACCATGATCTGGGGTGGGGTGCTGGGTGTGACCATCATCGTCAGCCTGGTGCTGCTCGTCCTCCTCGACGAGTGGAGCCGCATGGCCGTCCCCGACCACCACTGGCCGGCGCTGGGCCTGCTGGTCTTCGGTGGCGGTGGGGTCTACGCCAGCCAGCTCTTCGCCCTGCCCGGCGTCAGCGCCTGGGTGATGGTGCTGGCCAGCATGGGCACGCTCATCGCCAGCATGCTGGCCATCCCCGACACCGCCGCCGGCCAGCGGGCCGGCAGCCGGCTGGTCCAGGGCCTGGTCTACATCCCGCTGGCCTTCAGCTTCGTGGTCCAGGTCCGCCGCCTCGATCACGGCCTGGCCTGGCTCTTCCTCATCCTGGCCGTGACCTGGATGGGCGACACCGGCGCCTACTTCGCCGGCCGGGCCGCGGGCCGACACAAGCTGTTCGAGCGGGTCAGCCCAAAGAAGACCTGGGAGGGCGCCGCCGGCGGCATGCTCGCCGCGGTCCTGACCGTCTGCGCCTTCAAGCTGTGGTGGCTGCCCTCGCTGACCTGGGGGCACGCCGTGGCCCTCGGGATCGTGCTCGACACCATGGGCGTCCTCGGTGACCTCGTCGAGTCGATGTTCAAGCGCAGCTTCGGTGTGAAGGACTCCGGCTGGATCATGCCCGGCCACGGCGGACTCCTCGACCGGGTCGACAGCCTCCTGTTCACGGCGCCCACCGCCTGGATCTACGCGACCTTGTTCGGGTTGGGCTGAGCGGCTGGTCGGCCTGGTTGGGCGGGCGGGGGTACGAATGTCCCGGGGCGTAGCATAGAAGTAGCCAGGACTTGCGGATTGGTAACATGGAATGGTCACGTCTTCTTGATGCTCGTATCGGGGTCGTTGCTTGCGGGTTTTGGTGAGAGTTTCGGCGTGGCGAGTGCGTGGGGCCACGAGCCGGGAGTCGCGTCGCTGGCGTCACAAGTCTGGGGGCTGGCGCAGCCCCCCCCAGAAGTGACGCGGGGGCGGCGGCACCCGGGCCGCGCAGGGCGCGCGAGGCGACAGAAGTCGGGGGGCTGTCGCAGCCCGCCGGGAAGTGACGCCGATCTTGGGCTTGGGGAGCCGGGAGTCGCGTCGCTGGCGTCACAAGTCCGGGGGCTGGCGCAGCTCCCCCAGAAGTGACGCGGGGGCGGCGGCACCCAGGCCGCGCAGGGCGCGCGAGGCGACAGAAGTCGGGGGGCTGTCGCAGCCCGCCGGGAAGTGACGCCGATCTTGGGCTTGGGGAGCCGCGAGTCCGTGGGTCCGCGAGTCCTCGGTCCTCGAGTCCTTGGTCCGCGAGTCCGCGACGCCATGAGCCGCGGAGGCCCGAAGGCGCAAAGGCCCAGAGGCGCGAGTCCGCTTGTCCGCGAGTCCGCGAGTCCGCGAGTCCGCGAGTCCGCGAGTCCGCGAGTCCGCGAGTCCGCG
>CAZRFD010000045.1:40785-47178 GCA_964599085.1 uncultured Enterobacterales bacterium
AGTCGATGATGTCGCGCAGCCCACCGCCAAGGAGAGCGCCCATGACGAGGCGGAGGCCGAGCATGACGGTGGCTCAAGACGCAAGATCTTGCCGTCCTGAGTGCCCGAGGTTCCTGTCAGAGGTCCATGCCGAGCCTGTGACCCACGGTCTGCTGTGGTCGCGATCCGGCTCCTGGCGGCAAGAACGCTGGGGCGCCGGGTGGGGGTCCCGCACGGGCCGAGTCCATTGACGGCGGAGTCATGGTCAGCGGCTACCCGTGGCGCCGGACCCACATGTAGTAGGTCCCGCATCAAGATGGAAAGCCCGTTCAGACTTTGCCGGGATCCAGGGAATGCTCGCGCACCGGCCTGCCCGGTTGTGGTAGCGTAAGGTGCTTGCTCCCGTTCCTTTCGGTCTGACGGGGTGGGCGTGGTCGGTCTGCGCGCTGCAGTGACCGCGACGCCGCGGGGGCCACGCCGCTGCCTCCTTTTTTTGGCCTGGAGCCGACGATGTCCGCCCGCCCTCGTGTGGTCGCTGCCTGTACATCCCATTCGCGGGCCGCCCGTGCTCCGCGCGCACCACGGGGGGCGGGGGCTGGGCGCGGCGCCGGGGTCGCCTCGCTCTGCCTGCTTATGGCCAGCGGCTGCGGTCTGATCAACGACGAGCTGTACGAGCAACGCCGCGCCGCCCTCACGGACGACGACGGGGACGGCTTCAACGACGATCAGGGCGACTGCAACGACGCCGACGCCAGCGTCTACCCGGGCGCCGACGAGTCCTGCAACGGCGTGGACGACGACTGCGACGGAGTGGTCGATGACGACGCCATCGACGCCTCGACCTGGTACCCCGATGATGACGGTGACGGACTGGGCAGCACCGCGGACGCTGTCCACGCCTGCGAGCAGCCGGTGGGCTTCGTGAGCAGCGGCGGCGACTGCGACGACGCTGACAGCAGCGTCCACCCCGGGGTCGACGAGTCCTGCGACGGCGTCGATGACGACTGCAACGGGGTTGTCGATGACGACGCCGTCGACGCGCCGACCTGGTTCTGGGATGGCGACGACGACGGCTTCGGCAGCGCCGACGCCACGACCACCGCGTGCAGCCCCCCAGAGGGCTTCGTCGACGTGGCTGGGGATTGCGATGACGACGCCGAGACGGTCCATCCCGGCGCCGATGAGATCCCCTACGACGGCATCGACAACGACTGTGTGGATGGCGACCTCGTCGACGTCGACGGGGACGGCGACCCTGCCGAGATCGTCGACGGGTCCGACTGTGACGACGCCGACCCACAGATCCACCCCGGCGCCGAAGAGACCTGGGACAACGCGCTGACCGACAACGACTGCGACGGGGAGTTTGAGGCCGCGGTGCTCGAATTCGGCACGGCGGCGTGGCACGGCGAGGGGGTCGAAGATCATGCTGGGGCGCGGGTGGCCGCGCTCGGGGACCTCGACGGCGACGGGCGCACCGAGTTCGCTGCGTCTGCCATCTGGTCCAACCAGGCCTTCGACCTGGGCGGCGGCGTCTACGTCGTGTCCGGCAGCGAGGGGGGGGCGCTGGCCGACCGGCCGGTGATCGACCCGCCCGCCGCGGACTGGGGCCTGGGCTACGGGCTCGATGGCGGTGTGGACATCGACGGCGACGCGGTGGCCGACCTGGTCCTCGGCGCGCCCTTCGCCGACGATGTCGGCGTCGCCTACCTGCTGCCGGGGGCGGGGCGGACGGAGGGCACCACGTCGGTCGCCGACGCGGCCGTGCTGGAGATCTGGGGCACCGAGGTCGGTGCGGTCTCGATGATCGAGACCCGCTTCGTCGGGGACGTCGATGGTGATGGTGTCGGGGAGGTCGCCCTGACGAGCCCCCTGGCGACCGTGGCGGGGCAGGCGGGGGCCGGCAAGGTCGGGCTGGTCCCCGTCGACGCGCGCGGATCCCTGGTCTTCGAGGATGCGTCCTTGACCTGGGAGGGGAGCTGGGCCGATGGTTGGTTCGGCAACGGCGTGCAGGCTGCGGGGGACCTCAACGGTGACGGCTACCCCGAGCTGTTGGTGGGGGCCGGCTTCGGCGTGGCCTTCGTCGTGCTGCCCGGCGGCCCCGTCGCTGGGGACATGGTCGACGGCGCGCTCACCGTGATGTACACCGGAAGCGAAGAGCAGGCGCCCGCGACGCGCCTGCTCGGGGACGTCGACGGGGACGGGGCACCGGACGTGGCGCTCATCGACAGCGCCGACGCGCGGATCTACACCGATCCGCTCGCCACGCCGACCCGGGTGCTGACCACCGACGCTCCCTACGCCACGCTGCGCAGCGGTGATGACGGCACGGGCACCGGCTTCTATGACGCCGTCGACCTGGGCGACCTCGATGGGGATGGGGGGGACGAGACGCTGTTCACCATCCCCTGGGACCCGGTGGAGGAGACGAGCTGGTTCGGCATCCTCCGCGCGGGTGATCTGTCCCTGGGCGCCGAGATCGACGCCCACGCGCTCATCGCCCAGGGCCTCTCCACGCGGCGGGACTCCTTCCTTGGCCAGCGGGCCGCGGCGGTGGGCGACACCGACGGCGACGGGGGGCAGGACCTGGTGCTGGGTGGCTACGGCGACGACGAGGGTGGCGAGAACGCTGGCGCCGTCGTGGTCGTCCCCATCCCCCACTGATCCGCTTTCGGGCGGTGCGCCCTTTGCCCTCTCGGGGTGAGGGTCACCGCAGGTACCCGAGCGCACGAAGCGCCGCCTCCTCGTCAGGTGGTAGATGCCGGGAACAGTCGTCTTGGCGAGACGTAGGATTTCAGCGCATGGTCACATCGTCAGGATGAGGCCACAGCCCCCGGATCCGGATCGCCGGACATGGCCCCGAGCAGCGAGTGTCCCGGGAGTGGATCTGGACCGTCGACGCCCAACAGATCGAGCACCGTGGGCACGAGGTCCACCGCTCCGGCCGGCTGCGTGACCTCGCGCTCTGCCCAGGCGGCGAGTGCAGGGTGGTGAAGCACCAGCGGCACCCGGATCACCTCACCGTGCAGAGTTCCATGCCCGACCTGGCTGTGATCGAGGAATTCCTCGCCGTGGTCGGCGGTCACGATCACCAGAGTGTCATCGAGCACTCCGCGGTCGTCCATCCACCGGATCAGCTCGCCCAGCCGGTCGTCGGTGTACCGGAGATCACCATCGTACAAGGCGATCTGGGCGTCCAGCTCGCTGGGGGTCGGGAGGGGACCATGGTCGAAGGGCATGGCGAGGCGGGCGCGATCGAAGCGGCCCACGTCCGGCGAGTACAGCGAATCGTAGGGCGGCGGCGGGTCGTAGGGGCTGTGGACCTGGTAGACATGGGCGAACGCAAAGAAGGGGGCGTGGCTGTCGGTGTCGATCCACTGGCGCACCTGCTCGAAGCGGTGCGCGGCATCCTGGATGCTCTGGCCCCAGTCGTCGTCGGTCGCCCAGTCATCGAAGCCACTATCGAAGCCGAAGCGTTCATGGACCCAGCGCCCTCCCGCGAAGCCTCCCGTCCGGTAGCCGGCCGCCCGCAGGCGCTCGGCGAGCGTGAGCACCTCGGCCGGGATGGCGGTGGGCGCCGCCTCGTCCGTCGCCCCGTGCTGGTCGGGGTGGAGCCCGGTCAGCATCGTGGCGTGGGATGGCAGCGTCCACATCGTGGCCGAGACCGCGTTCCTGAACAACACACCGTCTTCTGCGAGCGCGTCGATGTTCGGGGTGGTGTGGCGCCCGTAGCCGTAGGCCGAGACGTGGTCGGCCCGCAGGGTGTCGATGCTGACCAGCAGGAGGTTGGCGCCCTTCAGTCCATCGTGGATCGCGGCCGCTCGGGTGGTGGCGTCCGCCGGCGCAGCCATGCGCCACAGCCGGACGGCATCCAGGTAGACGTTGCGGTCACCCGTTTCGTCGACGGCGTCGTTGACGAAGTGGAGCTGTAGCGTCCGCGTCCCCGCCTCCTGCGCGTCGAAGGTCGCGGTCCACACCCCACCCGGCCCCGCCGGGATCTCGACGGTCGCTCGGATCTCGCCATCCACGCGCAGTTCGACCCGGGCGGCTTCGTCGCCGAGTCGGGTGGACCGACCCCACAGCTCGATCGTGTACGGGCCGGGCAGGAGCGCGGCGTCGACGGTGACGTCGCGGTGGTACGACACCATCGCGCCGCCGTGCACCGTGCCGGCTGCGGTCGTAAGCTCGGCGCCGCCCAGATCGAACACGAGCTGAGGGTTGGGCTGCTGCGGCGGAGTGCTGGCCGGTTGCGGGGCACAGGCAACCAACCCGCCCAGGAGGAGAGACATCATCGCCTGCGAGGGTACCTGATTCGCCGCCCCCCTGGATCCCCGCAACACTACCCGCCCTCAGGTAGACTGGGCCCAGGGCCGGAGCTCGCGAGACCTGGGGGCCAGTGTGTGGGCCTTGTTGCTGGTGCAGGCTGCGTGGGGCCTCGACCTGACCACGACACCGCTTGACTTCGAGGGGCAGGTCCGGGCCGCCGCGGTCGTCGGCGGGCAGATCGCCGTCGCCGGCGAAGACCAGGTGGACCTGCTGAGCGCCGACGGTGTCGGGCCGCTGCGGAGCTGGACTGTCGCCGCGGTCGATCTGGCGGGGGTGACACTGGATGGGGCCCCATGGGCGGTGGCCTGCGGGCCTGCCGGCGTCTGGCTGCTCGACCCCTCCGGCGGGCCCTCGGTGTCGCTGACCACGGCGTCCTGCCTCGCCCTCGCCGACGGCGGCGTCGACGAGGTCGTGGCTGCGGACGGCACCCTGTTGCGGCGCTGGACCTCGGCCGGCGACACCGGGGGCAGCTGGGTGGCCGAGGATGTGGCGCTGGTCGGGGCACCGGTCCTGGCCACCGACGGGCTGCGCCTGGCTGCGGGCGTGGAGGATGGAGGCGAGCTGCTGGTCGACGAAGGCTTGAGCATCGAGAGCCTGTCGACCACCTGGGAGGTCCAGGGTCTGGCGTGGGTCGATGGCAGCCTGTGGGCGGCGGATGGTGCCACGGCGGCGCTGTTGAGCGCCGATGGTGCCGCGGTCTCCCTGGTCAGCGCGCCCGGCTGGCTGCGGAGCGGGGACCTCGACGGCGACGGCCGGGACGAGCTGGTGGTGGACGACGCCGATCATCGCGGCGTGTCCGTGCTGAGCGAGGGCCTCGGCCGGCTCCAGTGGATCGACGACGAGATCATCCTGTGGGATCTCGCGGTGGGGGAGCTCGACGACGACGGCTGCGCCGAGCTGCTGATGGTCGAGACCGGGGGCGGCATGGCGGTGGTCGATGCGGCCTGCACCGACGTCGACGACGCCGACGGCGACGGCTGGAGCGAAGCCGAGGGCGACTGCGACGACGGCGACGCCGACCGGCATCCCGGCGCCGATGAGCGCTGCGACGGGATCGATCAGGACTGCGACGGGCAGGTCGACGAGTCCGAGCGCATCGTGCTCGACCTGCCGCACAGCGCGGCCGAGGGCAGCACGGTGCAGGGCACGGCCGCCATGGAGGGCTGCACCGTCCCGGCGCACTGGGTCTGGGAGGTCGACGGCGCGGCCCAGGGACCGGAGGGTGACACCGCGGCCGGCTCCGCTGGCGACACCGGCGCGGCGGCGGCGATCTGCACCACGGCTGGCGCCTCACTGCAGTGCGAGCTGCACGACGACGCGGTGCTCCACGTCTCGGTCGCCGCCCTCGACGCCGACTACGTGCTGCTCCTGGAGCAGGCGCAGGATCTGACGGTGCAGAACCTCGCCCCCTCGCTCCTCGACACGGGGCCTCTCTCCAGGGGGATCGGCGCCGGTCGCCTGGTCGTGCTCCCCGAGTGGACCGAAGCCGAGCAGCTCGCCGCCTCGGACGCCGGCGATGACGCGGTCCGCTTCTCCCTCGACACCGAGCTGCCCGGCATCTCCCTGACCACCGAGGGGTTGCTGGCGATCTACTTCGGAGAGGAGGGCGAATACCCGCTGGAGCTCATGCTCACCGACGACGACGGGGCCACCACCGCGCTGCCCTTCATCCTCGTCGTGTCGACAGACATCTGGCCGGGTGCGGACAGCGGGGCCGACGGCTCCGACGACACCGGGAGCTGGAGCCTGGACCTCGGTGTGCCCGGCTGCGGCTGCGGCTCTTCCTACCGCGGCGACACCGGACCGGCCGAGGACGACGACGACGACGATCATCACGGCAGCACCTGCGTGGCCTTCATCGCCGACCCGGTCTTCTTCTTCGTGTTCTTCCCGTTCTCCCTGCTGTGGCTCATGGTGAGACGCTGAAGCCGTGCGGCCAGGTCGGGATCGCTGGCGTCACAAGTCGAGGGGCTGTCGCAGCCCCCCCAGAAGTGACGCGGATCTCGGGCCGGGGGAGCCGCGAGTCGCCCGGGTGGCGTCACAAGTCGAGGGGCTGTCGCAGCCCCCCCAGAAGTGACGCGGATCTCG
>CAZRFD010000045.1:47278-49933 GCA_964599085.1 uncultured Enterobacterales bacterium
CGCCCGGGTGGCGTCACAAGTCGAGGGGCTGTCGCAGCCCCCCCAGAAGTGACGCCGATCGCTGGGTCGAGGGGGCCAGCAAGCCAGCGGCCCAGCGGCCCAGCGGCCCAGCGGCTCGGCGGCCCAGCGGCCCAGCGCCCCTACGCCCTCGCGCCCCTGCGCCTTCGCGCCCCTGCGCCTTCGCGACGAGGCCGGTGCCTCCGAGGGATCGCCGCGCCGCGCCGCGCCGCACCGCTGAAACGACGAAGGCCGCCCCGAGGGGCGGCCTTGCCGGTCATCGCAGCCGGAGCGATCAGGCGCTCAGGAAGTCCTTGACCTTGTCGACCATGTCGGTCTGCTCCCAGGGGAATCCGGCGTCTTCGCGGCCGAAGTGGCCGTAGGCGGCGCTGGACCGGTAGATCGGGCGCAGCAGGTCGAGGTGGCGGATCAGGGCGGCGGGCTTGGTCGGGAAGACTTCGCGGGCGCAGGCGGCGAGGCGTTCGTCGCTGACTTCGCCGGTGCCGTAGGTGTCGACCATGACGCTGACCGGTTCGGCGACGCCGATGGCGTAGGCGAGCTGCACGAGGCACTTGCGGGCGTAGCCGGCCTTGACGATGTTCTTGGCGATGTAGCGGCCGACGTAGGCGGCGGAGCGGTCAACCTTGCTGGGGTCCTTGCCCGAGAAGGCGCCACCACCGTGGGCGCCGTGGCCCCCGTAGGTGTCGACGATGATCTTGCGGCCGGTCAGACCGCAGTCACCCATCGGGCCGCCGACCACGAAGCGGCCGGTCGGGTTGATGAAGTAGCGGGTCTTGTCGTCGAGGAGGTTGGCCGGCAGGGTCTTCTTGATGACCTGCTCGATGATGGTCTCGCTGATCTCGGCGTGAGTCACGTCGGGGGCGTGCTGGGTCGAGATGACCACGGTGTCGACGCGGACGGGCTTGCCGTCGCGGTACTCGATGGTGACCTGGCTCTTGTTGTCGGGGCGCATCCAGCCGATGTCGCCGCGCTTGCGGGCCTTGGACATGACCTCGAGCAGCCGGTGGCTGTAGTGGATGCTCATCGGCATCAGGACGTCGGTCTCGTCGCAGGCGTAGCCGAACATCATGCCCTGGTCGCCGGCACCCTGCTCGTCGAACAGGCCCTGGCCGGCGGTGACGCCCTGGCTGATGTCGGGGCTCTGCTGTTCCAGCGCGACGAGGATGCCGCAGGTGTTGCCGTCGAAGCCCTTGTCGCTGTGGTCGAAGCCGATGTCGTTGACGACCTCGCGGACCAGCGGGTGGTAGTTGATCTCGGCCTTGCTGGTGATCTCGCCACCGAGCACCACGAGGCCGGTCTTGACCATGGTCTCGCAGGCCACGCGGGCGTGCGGGTCCTGGGCGAGGTGCGCGTCCAGGATGGCATCCGAGATCTGGTCGCACATCTTGTCGGGATGGCCCTCGGAGACGGACTCGGAGGTGAAGAGGTAGTCCTTGACGCCCATGTGGAGGCTCCTTGGAGGTCGCTCGGTTGGCCGCCGCACGCGTGCGGGTTGAGCGGATGGTTGAGGTGGTCCCGAAGGGAAATGCTCGGCGGTATGTACGAGCCCGGACAGGCGCTGTCAACCCCGACAGCGCCCGACGACCCGCCGAATGCGGCGGACGTCCGCCAGGCCGACGCTCACGGCGTCGAAGCCCAGCGAGCAGAGGCGCAGGACGGCGTCCGCTTCGGCAGCGAGCGCGCCGCAGGCGATGGCTGTCCGCCCGCGCTCCCGGGCAGCGGCGCCCACCCGCTCCAGCAGATCCCACAGGGCCGGGTGGTTGGGGTCCAGCAGCCCGGCAACACGCGGGTCCTCGCGGCTGGCGCCCACGAGCAGGCTCAGCAGGTCGTTGGTGCCGACGGCGACGAGGTCGGCGGCGTCGAGCAGGTGGTCGATGGCGATGGCGGCGGCGGGGGTCTCGACCATGGCCCCCAGCGCCGGCGGGGGGGTGTCGCCCGTCCAGCGATCGGCGATCAGCGCCCGGACCTCGGACACCTCGCGCGGGTGGCAGACCATGGGCAGGAGGATCGTGAGCCTGGCGTCGGTCACGGCAGCGGCGGCGTCGAGGAGCGCGTCGAGCTGGCACAGCGTGCGCTCGCGCTGCAGGTGCAGCCAGCGGACGCCGCGCGGGCCGAGGGTGGGTTCGGGGCCGGGGCCGGGGGCGTCGAAGAGCCGGAAGACCTGGCGAGCGCCGGGCCAGGCGCGCAGGGCTTGTGCATAGCGTGCGGCCTGCGCGACGCGACCAGGCGCCCGACCGCGCCGCAGCAGCCCGTCGGTGCGCAGCAGTCCGACGCCGTCGGCACCCGCAGCGCGCGCCAGCTCGACTTCTTCTGGGAGGTCGAGGTTCGCCCACACCGTCAGGCGCGCCGGCTCGTCAGCGTGCCGCCCGCTGTGGCTCCACCCCGCCACCGCCTGTCGCCCCTCGTCCATGAAGCGCTGCACCGTCGCGGCATCGGGGTCGAGGTAGACGCGCCCGCCGCCTCCGTCGACGAGGAGGCGCGCGCCGCCGCTGACCCGTTCCAGCAGGTCGGGGATGCCGCCGACCAGCGGCAGGCCGCGGGAGCGCGCAAGGATGGCGGTGTGGGTGAGGGGACCGGAGCGCTGCAGCAGGACGGCGCGCACGAGCCGGGTGCCCGGGCTTCCCGCCGGCCCGAGGA
>CAZRFD010000046.1:0-49046 GCA_964599085.1 uncultured Enterobacterales bacterium
CCCCCAGAAGTGACGCCGATCTCGGGCTGCGGGAGGCGGGAGTCCGCCAGTCCGCGAGTCCGCGAGTCCGCGAGGGCGCGAAAGCGCGAGGGCGCGAAAGCGCGAGGGCGCGAGTCCAATCGAAGGCGGAAGCATGGTCAGCGGCTACCCGTGGTGCCGGATCCACATGTAGTGGCTCCCGCATCAAGAAGGATAGCCCGCTTGCGATATTGCCTCGCTCACGTGGAAAGTCCGCAACACGCAATTCCTGGTTGAGCTGCCCTCCCTTTCGGCGCACTCGGCCGCCCACGCTGCACCCTCAGGTGCCGCCCCGTCGTGAAAGACGAGGCGGCACCAGCGGGCCGGCGACACGCCCAGCCGGCGGGCGCTCGCCCGGCGTCGCGCCTGTGCCGACGCCTTCGCCGCGCACAGCGACCACGGTGCCCACACCTCGGCGCTCAACAACAGCACCGGGGCGGCCGGCCTCGGCGACCGCCCGCAGCCCCTGGCACAACACCGCCGCCGCGATCCCGACCTGGGCTGCGCATCGGACCCTCGCAGCGACCCACCGCGCACTTCCCGGCTACTCCTCCCCACCCCCGCAGCCATCCAGCCGGTACAGCCCGACCTCGACGGGCTCTTCGCGGAAGCTGATGTCAACGTCGCTGAGCGTCGGCACGACCGTGGTGGCGAAGGGCGTCAGCGTGCAGCGCTCGGAGAGCTGCAGGCAGGGGTTGACGCGGCGGTCGTTGACGACGTGGCGACCGGGCAGCGACGCGATCCGGCAGGTGAGGTTCTGCCACACGTAGATGTCGGGGCCGGGTTCGGGGGCGGCAGCGAAGGGGGACAGCGGGCGCCAGTCCGGACGCTGGGTCCCGGCTCGACGCGCGAGCAGCGCGCCGACCTGCCGCTGCTTGGCGCCGTGGACCTCGTGTTCGGGGACGTAGACGGTGGCGGTGGGGGGCAGCGTGGCGATCTGCCCGGCCAGGGCCTGCCACTCGGCCTGGCCCGCCCACTGCTCGCGTGCGAAGGGCAGCAGCGGCAGGGCGCTGAGGACGGCGAGTGCCACCGCCGCACCGCGCAGACGAGGCAGCGCCGCGACCCCGACGCCCGCCAGCAGCAGGCACGGCGCCTGGGCCGCGAGCTGCAGGCGCCAGGCGTCGACCTGCGGCCAGGCCTTGGGGAAGACGGGCAGCAGGCAGAGGCCCCACCAGGCCAGCGCGATGAGCACGGTCCCTCGGCGCGCCCGGTCCCGGAGCTGCGTCAGCCCCCACAGGGCGAGCAGCGGCAGCAGCGCCGGGGTGTGGCGCAGGTCGAGGAAGACCTGGGTGCTGCCCCGGCCGTCGCCAGGCCCTCCCCACGTGGGCCGGAGCAGCGCGCCGAGGTAGCCGAGCGCGCTGGCGTCGGGGGCGGCGAGGGCGCCCGCTCCCTCTCCCAGCGGAAGCTGCACCAGCCGCAGCAGGCCGAAGCCCGCGAGGACCAGCGCGGCCACCAAGCCGGCCCGCGACCGCCGCCGCCAGCTCCCCTCCAGCAGCAGCAGGCCCGGCAGCACCCCGAAGGCCAGCGCCTCGGGCCGGAGCTGGATGGCGAAGGCCGCCGCGGTCGCGGCGAGCGCTGCCAGCGACGGGGCGCCGTTGCGTCGCCACGAGAGGGCCGCCGCCATGGCCAGCAGCTCGAAGCTCGCCAGCGGCACCTGCTCGACCTCGCTGCCGGCCAGGCGCAGCGCGACCGGCAGCAGGGCCAGGGAGAGGCCAGCAAGCAGCGCGCCGGCCCGCTCGCGGGTCGTCGACCATGCCACCGCCCACAGCAGCGGCGGCGCCAGGGCCGACAGGCCGAGGTGCAGGTCGAAGATCGCCGCGGGATCGAAGCCGGTGAGGCGCTGCAGGGGGCTGTGCAGCACCCCGAAGCCGCCGCCGTAGAGCGGGTGCGCCCCGACCATGTCCCACGCCATCTCGATGCGCTCGTAGCCGGCGTCGGGGGCGATGATGAGGCCGCGCTGGCTCAGCAGGAGGCGGGCGAGGAGGGAGGTCGCCAGGACGGCGAGGAGGTCGGGCCACGGCCCCCCGCGCAGCCCCCGCCGCACAGGTCCCGCCAGGGCGGCGCCCGCGGCCAGCAGCGTCGCGAGGAGCAGCCCGTGCAGCGGTCGCCACGAGAAGCCGGCCTCGGTCGGGAGGTGGACCTTGGAGCGGCGCGGCCCTTCGTCGGGCGGCGGTTCCGGCGGCGCCTCGGCCGGCTCGGGCTTGTCGAGCAGGCCGATGTCCAGGTCAGCGGCCTGCTGCTCAAGCCGAGCGCAGAGCGCCCGGGTGCTCGCCGCCCCGGCGGGGTCGATCTCCACGTCGGCGCCCTCCGCTGCCAGCAGCTCCCAGCGCGGGTAGACGCCGAGCCCTTCGGCGTCGCACGCCGGGTGGGTGCCGGCGCGGGTGACCGTGACCTCCAGCGGCAGCGCCCGTCCGTCGGGCAGGCGCACCGTGACCCGCTGGAATTCGGGGTGCAGCTTGACCTCGATCACCTCGGCGTCGCCGAGGTGATCGCCCTCGGCGGCGATGGCGGCTCTCGCCGGCTGCGCCGCTCCGCCGTCTCCCGTTCCCGCGGAAGTGAAGGCGGTCAGCGTCAGCAGGAGCCAGGCCAGCAGCATGGGCGGCACGATAGCGGTCCCGGGCACCGATCAGAATCCCGCCATCTCTCGGACACTCTCATGGCGTGCGAGCCCAAGCCTGGCGCCGAAGGCGCCCGCCGCCCATCAGGCGGCGGGGAGGGGGGAGCGCGCGTGTCGCGCGCGATGCGGGGGGGGGGAGGGGTTGCAGGGGAGGGAGGGGCCCTCCCCTGCTGGGAGGGAGGGTTGGTCCTCCCCCCGCCAGCCAGAGCGCACCGACATTGTCGGAGACAATGGTCGGTGCCCGGAGGCGACATGATCCTGTGGGCACACGGGCTGGAGGGATCACCCGAGGGCATGAAGGTCCAGGCGTTGCGGCGCGCGGGCTTCGACGTCACCGCACCGGACGGCCGCTTCAAGGTCCTCGCCGACCGCCTGTACATGCTCGATGCGGAGTCCCGGAGGCTGGCCGAACAACGGCCGCTCCTCGCCGGCAGCTCCTATGGGGGCCTCGCCGTGGCCTGGCTCGCCGCCCAGCACCCAGAGCGCTTCCGCGGCCTCCTCCTCCTCGCCCCGGCGCTCCACCACCGCGAGCCCCCGGCCACGGACCCGCTGGCCGCCCCTCCGGGCCTGCCGACGGTGATCATCCACGGCCGCCTCGACGATGTCGTGCCCGTCGCCGAGAGCCGGGCCTACGCCGCCCGCTCGCCTGGCGCGGATCTCCGGATCGTCGACGACGGGCACGTCCTGGGCGACAGCGTCGACGCCATCATCGCCGCCGCGCGCCAGCTCAGGGGGTGAGCCCGCCCCCCTGGCAGCTCGGCCGGCTGCGGCATCACCCGGCAGCCCACCGCGCCCGACAGCGCTACACTCCGCCATCCGGCCCGCCCGGCCACCTGGAGGTCCTGTGATCCCTCGCCGCCAGGCGCTGTTCCTCGGCTCCGCCCTGCTGCTCTCCGGTTCCCTCGTGGGCGCTGCCTGCGGCGACAAGGGCGGCGACAGCGGCACGGTCCCCGTCGCCGCCAAGAGCTTCGCCACCTTCAACGCCGGCCTGGCCATCGGCTTCGTGCCCGCGGCCGAGACCCGCGCCCCCCAGGTCGCTGAAGCCGTCGCCAACATCGACGCCGACGTCGTCTGCCTGCAAGAGGTGTGGATCCCCCGGCACGTCAGCATGGTCGCCCAGGCCGCCCCCGCCAACTTCGCGTGGCAGGACTTCCCCGAAGCCTCGCAGGACGAGTCGACGACCCCGGCCTGCACCAACGACGAGCTGGACCCGCTGATCCAGTGCGCCGACGACAGCTGCGGCGACGCCTGCGACGACGAGCTGATCGACTGCATCTTCTCCAACTGCCCGATCGAGTTCGTCACCCTGCCCTATGGGTGCATGGACTGCGCCATGGCCATGGTCGGCGGAGAGGTCAGCGACGTCGCCGACACCTGCCTCAACGGCGCGGTCTCATACGCCTACGACGGCAGCTACGGCATCGGCATCCTCAGCAAGTGGGAGATGAAGGACACCGAGCTGCTCACGCTCGACAGCACGACCAACCGCCGCGGCGTGCTGCACACCACGGTGGCGGCCCCCGACGGCGACCTCGACGTCTACTGCACCCACCTCAGCGCCGTCTTCGACACCATCCCCTACCCCTCGGAGTCGGGGAGCTGGGGCGAGGAGCAGGCCGCCCAGATCCAGACCATGCGCGACTGGATCGACAGCACCAGCAGCACCGGCCGTGTCGTGCTCATGGGCGACATGAACACCGGCCCTGCCCTGTCCGGCATCGAGGGCGAGGTTCCCGACAACTATGCGGCCCTCGCCGAGGGCTTCAGCGTGCCCTACGTCGACGGCGACCCCACCTGCACCTTCTGCGACGCCAACCCGCTGGTCGGCGGAGAGGGTGACGGCGGCGTGGTCATCGACCACATCATGCTCCGCGGCCTCGACGGCAACCTGACGGGCGAGCGCATCCTCACCGACGACATCACGGCGACCTCCTGCGACGCCGAGATCTCCTGCACCTACTCGGACCACTACGGGGTCAAGGTGAGCTTGACGCCATGACGAAGCTCCTGCTGCCGATCATGTCCCTCCTGCTGCCCGGCTGCGGGGGCAGCGTGCTGACCATCGAGGGCACGGTGCTCAACAGCGGCGGGTCGCTCGTGATGGTCGAAGCCGTGCCCTACGGCATCTGGACCGGTGAAGAGACGGCCGACAGCGTCGAGGTCTACCCGGTGACCGAGACGACGGACGACTTCGACTTCCAGGTGGCCGCCGGGGAGTGGGCCATCGTCGGAGCCGTCGGCACCTGCATGGACATCGAGAAGGTCTCGGGCGTCGAGGGTGACGTCGTGACCGTGGAGCTCGAGCTGGTCTGCTCGGAGTAGGCTGCCCGACCGCGACCGCGCGGGGCGCCCGCCCCTCCCCCGGCGCTACACTCGCCTGGCCCCGCTGGTAGGAGTCCGGATCCGTGAACAAGAACCTCCGCTTCCTCGTCGTGCTCGTCGTGGCGGTCAACGTCGTCGTCGTCGGCTGGCTGCTGCTGCGCAAGCCCCCGCAGCAGGGCGCCCAGGACGTCGGCGACGTGCTGACCCCGCTGGTCAGCGACGAGACCATGGCGGCGGCCCGCTACGATCTCTCCGACCGCGCCGATGAACTCAACGTCATCCTCATCAGCATGGACGCCCTGCGCTGGGACCGGACCGGCCTGTCGGGCAACAAGGACGGGCTCACGCCCAACCTGGACCGCTTCGGCCAGGAAGCGGCGGTGTTCACGAAGACGGTGAGCGCCGCTCCGTGGACGTTGCCGTCGCACATGTCGGTGTGGACCGCGCGCTGGCCGAGCATCCACCAGGTCACCAACAAGCTCCGCCCGCTGTCGGGTGGCCAGATGGTCGAGACCTCGCTGTCCCCTGGCGTGCAGACCTACCCCGACCTGCTCATGGCCGGCGGTCGCGTGGCCGCCGGCTTCACCGGCGGGGCTGGCGTGCAGGGCAAGTACGGCTTCTCCCGCGGCTTCGACGCCTACCTCGACGACCGCCCCTTCGCCGGCATGGAATACTCCGAACCGGCGGCGCTGCAGTGGCTGCAGGCCCACCAGGACCAGCCCTTCTTCCTGTTCCTGCACGGCTACGACTGCCACGGCCAGTACCCGCTGCCCGAGAGCCAGCTCCGGTCGATCAACGACTACGGGGGCTCGCTGAACGGCTCCATCGAAGAGCAGGCCGAGCTGCGCGAAGCGGGGCTGGAGAAGATCGTCAACCCCGGCGACGACCCGGACCTCAGCGACCGGCTGGACGCCGCCGACGCGCAGTTCCTCGAAGACATCTACGACCTGAAGGTCAAGGCCGCCGACGAACGCGTGGGCAGCTTCCTGCGCGAGCTGGAGCGGATGGATCTGCTCGACTCCAGCATCGTGGTGATCATGTCGGACCACGGCGACGAGTTCATGGACCACGGCGGCCTGGACCACGGCGCCACGCTCTACGAAGAGCAGATCCACACCGTCATGATGATGCGCTTCCCGGGCTTCGCGCGGCAGAAGCTGGTCGACGTGCCCGTGCGCAGCGTCGACCTCTTCCCCACGGTCTTCGACGCGCTTGGCCTGCAGGGCCCGACCGGCGTGGACGGCAAGAGCCTCCTGCCGCTGTTGCGCGACGAGCGGAACACAGCGTCCCCCGGACCGCTGGTGTCCGAGACCGACTACCGGCTCTTCGTGCACCAGCGCATGCTGCGACAGGACGACCACAAGCTCATCCTCGACCTGCTCGACGGGGAGCGGGAGCTGTACGACCTCGCCACCGACCCCGGCGAACACACCGACTCCTCCTCGTCGGACGCCCGCCGCACCTACGAGATGGAGCAGGGCCTGCGGACGTGGATGGAGCAGACGAACGTCAACCCGCAGGACTACCTGGGGCTCGACGAGACGCCGATCTCGATCTTCTGATCGGTGTATGCGCCGCCCGGTGGCACCCCGGGGCCCCGCGAGAGACCGGCGCACACGCCCACTGCCGCCTCCTGCTGTTACCATCGGCGGTGGAGCCGTGCGGGCTCCCCGCGGCTGCTCTCCCTCCTCAGGGCTGATCCATGGCGTACACCCCCTCCCTCGACCCCTTCCTCTACGTCGACGCCAACGAGGGCATCGACGACCGCCTCCAGCGGCAGATGCGCGCCCAGGACGACTCGCCGCTGCGCACGGACTCGGGCAAGCCGCGGTTCACGCTGGTCGTGGGGCCTTCCCCCTTCACGATGCCGCGGGGCTGGGAGTTCTTCCTGACCGCTCCCTACGAGGGCGTCAGCTACATCTCCACCGTGCTGTTCAACGCCGGGTACCCGGTGCGCATCGTCGACGTGCGCTACGCCCGCGACCCGATGAAGGAAGCCTACGACCAGATCATGCAGGGCACCGACGTGCTCGGCATCGCCACCTTCGAAGACAACTTCCCGTGGGTGCGCGAGCTGATGGACCACGTCAAGGTGGCCCTGCCCAAGGTGCCGATCATCTGCGGCGGCTCGCTGGTCACCTCGGTGCCCCACATCTTCATGGAGCACACGCGCTGTGACGTGGCGGTCATCAGCGAGGGCGAGCTGACCATCCTCGAGCTGATGGAGAAGTACACCGACGGGCGCTGGCGCCCCAAGGACCTCGCCCAGGTCAAGGGGATCTGGTACCGCGACCACGAGGGTGCCGTCCGGGCCACGCCGCCGCGCGGGCAGATGATGAACCTCGACAACCTGCCGACCATGAACCTGGACCTGTGGCCGCAGGCGCAGTCGGAGATGGGGCTGCAGCCGCAGATCATCAGCAGCTACAGCCGCGGCTGCAAGATGGACTGCTCCTTCTGCTACCGCACGACGCCGCAGGAGCGCGCGAAGTCGCCCGAGAAGCTCGACCGCGAGCTGTCCATCCTCAAGGCGAAGCACGGCATCGACTTCGTGTTCTTCGTCGACCTCACCTTTACGGCCCACAAGCAGCAGACCATCGAGATCTGCGAGGCGATCAAGCCGCACGACGTGCGCTGGACCTGCCTGACCCGCAACGCCGACTTCGACGCGGAGCGGGCCCGCGCCATGGCCGACGCCCACTGTGACATCGCCCTGTTCGGGGTGGAGTCGCTGGGGCCCAAGGTGCTCAAGACGGCCCGCAAGGGCAGCTCCGAGAACCTCGCCATGCGGTCCATGGCGACGGCCTGGGACGCCGGCCTGCGCTGGGGCGGGCTGACCATCGTCGGCCTCCCGAACGAGACCGAAGAGACGCTGGACCACATGTGCGAGTGGGCCGAGACCTACAACCACATCACCCGCGTCAAGTACCTGTCGCTGATGCCGGGCACGACGGTCTACCAGCAGGGTGTCGAGAACGGCCACATCAAGAGCGAGATCGACCACCTCAACTGGCTGAGCGTCGAGCAGGCCCTGCACGAAGACGAGTTCCTCAACGTGACCAGCATGTCCGAGGGCAAGATGCGGGAAGCCTACCAGCGCATCTACGACGCCTACCAGCCGGGGCCGGTGGTCGACTTCAAGCACTGGCCCGACTCCTTCCAGTACTTCCACGGCAACGCCGACTCGGGGCAGCCCCGGTCGACGGACTACGCGGGCGATGGCTGGCGGGAGCGCTTCAGCTCGGCGGCTGCGCCGCTGGTCGCGGGTTCGGACCGGTTCACCCTGGACATGGTGGGCGCGCCGGGGATGGCCGATCGCGGCAGCCGTCTGGCGGTGTGCGGAGCGAAGAAGCTGTCCGCGACGGCCTCCGAAGGCGGGTCTGCGGCGTCCGCGCCGGTGGCCGACACGGTGTTTGCCAAGTAGGAACGCAGTACCGGCCCATGTCGGGTCCCGGTGTGCTCCCAAGGAAGATGCATGAGCACGAGTGACTGGTCGCCGGCCCGAGAGGCCGGCGGCAGCCCTGGTACCTACGACGCCTCCGCCATCCAGGTCCTCACGGGCCTCGAAGCGGTGCGACGGCGACCGGCGATGTACGTCGGCTCCACGACGGCGGATGCGCTGCAGCACCTTGTCTTCGAAGCCATCGACAATGCCGTCGACGAAGCCCTCGCCGGCTACTGCCACCACATCGACGTGACGATCCACGCCGACGACTCCTGCACCGTGCAGGACGACGGGCGTGGGATCCCGGTGGACATCCACCCGGCGACGGGACGGCCGGCGGCTGAGCTCGTGATGACCACGCTGCATGCCGGCGCCAAGTTCGGCCGGGGTGGGTACCACGTGGCCGGCGGGCTGCACGGCGTCGGGATCTCCTGCGTGAACGCCTTGTCCGACTGGCTGCGGCTCGACATCTGGCGGGACGGCCGGCACTGGCACCAGGACTACGCCCGCGGGGCGGTCACCTCGGACCTCGCCGACCAGGGCCCGACAGAGCAGCGGGGCACGGCGGTGCACTTCCTGCCCGACGCCAGCATCTTCGATGTTGACGCCCGCCTGGCCTTCGAGGGCCTGTCGCGCCGGGCCCGCGAGCTGTCCTACCTGTTGCCCGGGGTGACCCTGCACGTGCGCGATCTGCGCGAGGGGCATGACCAGACCCACCGCCACGAGGGTGGGCTGTCCAGCTTCGTCTACGCGCTCAACGACACCCGCGTGCCCATCCACCCGCAGCCCATCGTGATCGACGGCGAACACAAGGGCGTGCAGGTCCGGGCGGCGCTGCAGTGGACCAGCCTGTACGCAGAAGACACGCGCAGCTTCGCCAACACCATCTCCACGGTGGACGGAGGCACCCACCTCGCGGGCCTGCGGGCGGGCATCGCGGCGGTGGTCAAGCGGCTCGACAAGGACCTGCCCCGCCAGCCCGGCAGCAAGGAGCTCAAGCTGCGGGCCTCGGACACGCGTGAGGGGCTGACCTGCGTGCTGTCGGTCATGCTGCAGGACCCCCGCTTCATGGGCCAGACCAAGACGCGGCTGGCGGACGCCGCCGCCGAAGAAGCGGTGCGCGTGGTGGTGGAAGAGCAGCTCGCGGCGGCGCTGGCCAGCGATGTCGGCATGGCGCGGGTCGTGGTCGACAAGGCCCGGTCGGCGGCGCGGGCGCGGGCGTCGGCCCGCCGGGCGCGGGAACGCATCCAGCACAGCCACCGCCACATGGACATCGACGAAGAGGCCTACAAGACCCAGTTCGGCATCCGGTCGAAGAATTGGCACCAGTCGGCGGAGTGGATCGCCAACGACGACCTGCTCGCGGCCCACGCAGCGATGTGCAAGGTGCCGCCGACGGCCCACCTCCTCGATGTGTGCTGCGGCAGCGGTGTGGTCGGCAACGCCTTCAAGGACAAGGTGGCCAGCACCACGGGGCTCGACATCACGCCCGAGATGGTCGGGCTGTCGAGCGAACGCCTCGACAAGGTCATCCAGGGCACGGTCTTCGACCTGCCCTTCGCCGACAACAGCTACGACATCGTGGTCAACCGCGAGGTCATGCACCTCTTCCCGCGGCCCCAGGACATGCTGCGCGAGGTGTTCCGGGTGCTCAAGCCGGGCGGCCAGTTCGTCTTCGGGCAGATCGTGCCCTTCGCGCCGGAAGACGCGGCCTGGATGTACCGGATCTTCATCAAGAAGCAGCCGCTGCTCCACCACATGTTCATGGCCGAAGACCTCCTCGACCTGCTGGGCAGCATCGGCTTCGGCGGCATCGAGACCTCCGAGCACCTGCTCTGGGAGTCCATCGACGTGTGGATCGACACCTGGGAGACGACCCGGCTGCATCGCCACGAGATCCGCGAGCTGTTCTACAACGCCCCGGCCGAGGTGCGGGCGGTCCACCCCTTCGAGATCACCAGCGACGGCCACATCCGTGACCTGTGGCGCTGGGTGATCTTCTCCTGCTGGAAGCCGCCCCTACCCGAGGGTGCTGGCGACACCGGCGACGCCCCGAGGACGCAAGGATGAGCACCGACAACGCTGGAGTCATCGAGCACTTCACCGCCCGCGCCGGCAAGTACGACGCGTCCAGTCGGTGGTGCACCGACGGCGACCTGTTCTCGCGGATGCGCCAGCTCGTGCGGCTGTCGCCGGACGACGAGTTGCTCGATGTCGCCTGCGGGACCGGCCTGGTCAGCGCCCAGTTCAAGGGTCGCGTCGCCCGGGTCGTGGGCGTCGACCCCACGCCGGCCATGTACGAGCAGGCAGCCCCGCGGGTCGACGAGTTCGTCGAGGGGCGCGGCGAAGCTCTCCCCTTCGCCGACAACAGCTTCGACATCGTGCTGTGCCGCCAGGGGATCCAGTTCATGGACGCGCCGGCGGCGGTGGCCGAGATGGTGCGGGTCTGCCGGCCGGGTGGGCGGATCCTGCTGGTCGACCTCTGCGCCTACGGTCTCGACGACCGGGACGAGTACTTCGAGGTGCTCCGCCTGCGGAACCCGGCGCGGCGCAACTTCTTCGTCCAGGGCGACGTCGGCGCGCTGCTGCTGCGGGCCGGCTGCTCCTGGGTGGAGGTCCACAAGTACGTCTCGGTCGAAGACGTCGACGCCTGGTCGGACAACGAAGCCATCTCCGAAGACCGGCGCGAGGGCATCCGCGACGTCTATCGCCGCGGCAGCGACGCTTTCCGGCGGCTGCACGCCGTGGCGTCGGAAGACGACGTGCGCTTCTTCGACCACATGCTCTTCGGCCTGTCGCTGGGCCACGTGTAGGTTGTCGTGGCCTCCACCGGGCCCATCTTCATCATCGGGACGGAGCGCTCCGGCAGCAACCTGCTGCGGGTGATCCTGTCGGCCCACAGCCGCATCGACGTGCCGCACCCGCTGCACGTGATGAAGTACTTCGCGTCGCTGGAGCCGCGCTACGGCGACCTCTCCCAGCGCGACGCGCTCGACCGCCTGGCCGGTGACGTGCTGGCGTTGGCGCGGGTGCACATCCACCCCTGGGACGTGCCGCTGGACCGGCGGCGCCTCGTCGACGAAGCCGATCCCCCGGATCTGCTGGGGCTGCTCTTCGGCTTGCAGCAGCAGCACCTGGAAGCGACGGGCAAGGCGCGCTGGGGCAACAAGAGCACCTTCATGCTCGACCACGTCGACCGGGTGCTTCAGTACCGGCCCGACGCGCGCTTCGTGTGGCTGGTGCGGGACCCACGGGACGTCGCGGTCTCGTCGCGCAAGAGCGTGTTCAGCCCCTTCCACCCGTGGTTCACGGCGAAGCTGTGGGCCGAGCAGCAGCGTCGCTGCCTCGACCTGGAGCAGCGGCTGGGCAGCGATGTGGTGCTGCGCCTGCGCTACGAAGACCTGCTCGAAGACCCCGAGGGCACGGTGCGGCGCCTGTGCGCCTTTCTGGGTGAAGACTTTGAACCCGCCATGCTGCGCTACCACGAGACCCAGGAGGCGCGCCGGGGCGCGGCGCTGTCGGAGAGCTGGCAGAACACGGCGGCGCCGGTGCTGCGCGGAAACTCCGGCAAGTGGCGGGGGGCGATCTCCCACGAAGAGCTGGCGGCGATCGAGGGGGAGTGCGGCGAGCTGATGGACCTGCTGGGCTACGACTGCGCGGCGCTGGCCCCGCCAGAGCCGCCGGCCGGACGCACGGCGCTGCGGTGGCGGCTGCAGAACGAGCGGGACCGGGTCCGGGTGGAGTGGCGATCCCTGCGCCACGACAAGAACCACTGGCGGCGGTGGGGGCGGGCGCTGCTCATGGACTACCTGCACCTGCGCACCTGGCGCCCGGGCCGATGATGGCCGGGGGCGCTGGTTCGCTGGAGGGGGCGCGGGCCCGCATCGCGGCGCTGGCGGCGCGGCGGGAGCCGACCCCGGAGGGTGGCCTGGACCGGGTCCAGCAGGTCATGGTCCTTGCCAGCAGCAGCCGGGGGGGCTCCAGCATGTTCCTGGAGCTGCTGCGCCGGCACGCCGGGCTCATCAACCTCCAGGCAGAATTCAACCCCTTCCTGGGCCTGGTGGGACGGACCTGGCCGGACAGCGGCGCGGCGTCGGACGCGCTGACGGCGGCCGATGCCGACCTGCCCCCGGAGGCGCGGGCGCTCCTCGAGCGGGAGCTGCTGCTGGACATGATGGTCGGTGGGACGGACGTGCCGCTCACCGACCGTGTCCGCCAGCGCCTCGCCACCGACATCGCCTGGCGGCTGTGCGCGCAGTGGCCCCAGCTCGACATCGACGCGGATGCGGTCGTCGACGCTGTCCACGCGTCCCTGGCCTGGGTCGAGGCCGAGCATGGGCGCGATCCCCTCGACACGACGGCGCTGCACCTGCAGGTGCTGCGGCGGCTACGGGTGCGGCACCCGGCGCTCAGCCCTTGGCGCTACGACGCGGATCCGGGGCGCGTCGCGGACTTCTTCCCTGGCGAGGCGCCACGGCATCCCCGCCTCGACGGTCGCGTCCTCGAAGAACCCCCCTTCGTGATGGTCGGGCCCCGGCGGCGGCCGACCGACGATGAGCTGGCGTCCCTGCCGCTGGTCATCAAGGCCCCCAGCAACGCCTACCGGTTGTCCTTCCTGCGCGCGCTCTTCCCGAACGCGCGCCTGCGCATCCTGCACCTCACGCGCAACCCGGCGGCGTCGATCAACGGCCTGGTGGATGGCTGGCTGTACCGCGGCTTCCACGCCCACCTGCTGGACCGGCCGCTCCGCATCACCGGCTACGCCGACGTCCGGCCAGAGGACGCGTGCTACTGGAAGTTCGACCTGCCGCCCGGCTGGCAGGACTGGACGTCCCGGCCGCTCAGCGAGGTCTGCGGCTTCCAGTGGCGCTCAACCCATGAACACGTGCTGCGCTGGCTCGACGACCACCCCGAGGTCGAGCGGGGTGGCGACCTGTTCCGCCTGCGCTTCGAGGACGTGGTCGGTCCAGGACCGCAGCGGCTGGCCGCCTTCGAAGCGCTCTCCGACTGGCTGCGACAGCCCCTGCGCGGGGCCTTCCGGGACGCGGCGGTCGCGGGGCTGCCCCCGATCATGTCGACCAGCCCGCCGCGCCGGCGTCGGTGGTACGCCCGCGCCGACCTGCTCGCCGACGTGCTGGCGGATCCGGCGATACTCTCGGTGGCGGAGAGGCTCGGCTATGGCGACCCGGACACCTGGATCTGACCGCGCGCAGCCGTCGGAGCAGGCCGCCACCTGGGGCGGTCCCGGCTTCCTCGTGCGCAGCGCGAGCCACGTCGACGAGGTGGCGGAGGGGCGGCTGTGGCGCCGCTGCGGCACCACCAGCGAGGTGGCGCCCCTGCGGGAGGTGCTGCTGAGCTGGCCCGGCGACGCCATCGCGCAGATCGACGACCCCGACGCCTGGCTGATGCTCGCGCGCCCCGACCTCGCCGCCCTGCGCGACCAGACCGACGCGGTCGTCGCGGCGCTCGAGTCGCTGGGCGTCGCGGTCCACCTCGACAACCTCCACGAGGCGCCGCCGAACTACCTGTTCATGCGGGATCTGGCCTTCGTCACCCCGGAGGGTGCCGTCCTGGCGCGGCCCGCGGGGGCGGTGCGCGCCGGCGAGGAGCGCTGGATGGCGGCCGCCCTGGCGCGCCTGGGTGTGCCGATCCGCTGCAGCATGCGGGGGCGGGCGACCTTTGAGGGGGCCGATGCGCTGTGGCTGGACCGTGAGCACGTGCTCATCGGCATCGGCCGGCGGACCAACGCCGCCGGGGCGGATGCCGTCGCCGCGGTGCTCGCCGAGCAGGGGGTCGCAACGCAGAGCGTCGCCCTGCCAGCCGGTACCCAGCACCTCCTCGGCGTGGTGATGCTCGTGGACCACGATCTCGCCGTCGTCCACGGCGGCCGCCTCACCGACGACATCGTCGCGGCCCTGCAGGCAAGCGGCTACCGCCTGCTCGTCATGGACCCCGACGAAGAGGTCACGGCCCGGCGCTCCCTCAACCTCGTCACGGTCGCTCCCGGCAGGGTGCTGATGCCGGCGGGCTGCCCGCGGACCCGCACCCGCCTGGAGCGTGCCGGGGTGGACGTGCACGACGTCGACGTCAGCGAGTACGTCAAGGCCGGCGGGGCGCTGGGCTGCCTGACCGGGATCCTGCGGCGGGGGTGAGGGTCAGCGCTGGTACTGGAGCTCGTCGACCACCGCGGCGGGCTGGCCGGGGTCGCGCCCCATGCCCCAGGACTCGATGTGGATCCCCGGGCCGTCGATGTGGACGATGAGGTAGCCGTGCTCTCCGTCAGCGCGGCTGCGGTTTCCGAGCTGGGGGAAGGACACGAGCTGGCGGCTGGGCTCGGTCTGCGGCGCGAGGTTGTCGAAGATGCGGTCGCCGGCTGTGGGGGTGACGATGTAGCCGACGCCGTCGTCGTCGCCGCGGCCGTAGCGGGCGGCGCGCTGACCGGCGCGCAGCGGGAAGGAGCGCTGGTAGAGGTGCTCGTGGCCGGTGAACACCCAGTCCAGGCGGCCATCGAACAGGGTGGTCACCGGGCGTGTGTCGTCCTGGACGCCAGCGAAGCGCCCACCGGCGTTGAACGGCGGCACGTGCCACTGGGCGAAGATCCACGGGTCGGAGTCGGGGGTGGCGGAGAGCTGCTGTTCCACCCAGCGGTATTGGGCCCCGCCGGCCTGCAGCTCGGAGGGGACCTCGCTGTTCAGCGTGAGCACGACGAGTGGACCGGCGTGCGTGGCGTAGACGCCGCCAGCCCCGGGGGCCTGCGGCACCGGGAAGTAGCGCAGGAAGCTGCTGTCGTCGGGGCTGCTCTGGCGGCCGGGCGTGTCGTGGTTGCCCACGGCCGGCACCAGCGGGGTCGTGGCGAACAGGTCGCGCGCCCGGTCGAAGAACAACCACCAGAAGCGCGGCTCGTCGTCGCCGGCGAGGTCGCCGGGGGCGAGGATCAGGTCGACGTCGCTGTGGGCCTGCTGGACGCGCGCGGCGACTTCGCCCCAGCGCTCGCTGCTCATGCCCTTGTCCTGCATGTCGGCCATGACGGCGACGTCCAGGGCGGTGGCGTCGTCGGGGATCGTGTGGAAGGCCGCGACCTCGCTGCGCCGGCCCGTGCCGCACTCGCTGACCTGGTAGTGGACCGTGGCGCCGGGGGTGAGGCCGGTCAGCTCGACGTGGTGGATCGTGTCGGGCTGGACGCCGATCGCCTGGTGATCGAGGTGCTCGGGGTCGTCGCCGTAGAGGACGACGCCCTTGCAGCTTCGATCGCTCTCCCAGGTCACCGTGATGTTGGTGGACAGGCCGCCGTCGGAGCCGGGGGTGAGGAAGGGGCCGATGTAGGGGAAGAGGACGCCGCTGTGGTAGTCCTCGCCGGCGTTGTCGTCGGCTCGTCCGTCGGCGCCGACGAAGGACATCGACAGCGCCCGGGTGTCTGCGGGGAGGGCCAGCGTGGCCGTCGCGACGCCGTCGGCGAGCTGCATGGGCTGGTCGAGGACCCACGCCGTGGGCACGCCGCCGGGGGCCCCTCCTCCACCGAAGCCGCCGCCGCCGCCGGGGCTGCGTGCGGCGCCTCCGCCACCACCGAAGCTGCCGCCGCCACCGGGGCTGCGTGCGCCGCCACCGCCGGCACCGCGTCCGGCGCCGCCCGCCGGGCCGCCGCGCCCGCCACCGCCGGCACCGCGTGCGGCGCCACCGGGGCCGCCGCGCCCGGTGGGGCGCCCGCTGTCACCGGCCGTGCCCGCCACCTCGTGGGTGCCCGGGCGCTCCACCTTGCCGTCGAAGCCCACCCGCAGCGTCACAGCGCCCGTCGCGACTGCGGCGCCGCGGTAGCGGACGGTGGCCTGGTCGCCGTCGTAGTCGACGGCGACGACCGGGTCGGCTTCGCCGGGGTCCAGCGTGGGCACAGGGTCGGGGGGCGCCGGTGCGGGCTCCTCGGCCGCGGAGGGCTCTGGGCGGCTGCTGCAGGCGGTGATGAGGAGTAGCGCGAGGGTCGAGGAGCAGCGCACAGATGCCTCGGGTTGGGGGAGAGGTGCGCGTAACCGGCGCGGGGAGGGGCGCTCCGGGCGGGTGCGGTGCTGCGGCCGGCGGAGGGGCGTGCCGGGTGGGGAGCCTCTGTTCTACGCGAGCTGCCCCGTGAGCCATCGCAGCATGGTGCCGATGCCGCGGTGGGGGACCTGCACGACGCGGACTCCGGTGGCGGCATATGCGTTGGTCGTGGCGTGGTCCACGATGGTCCCGCCCCAGGCGACGACCAGGTCGGCGGTGCGTGCCTGGGTCTTCACACGCCGGGCCCGCGGTTGCCTTCGGCCGTCGACGAGGTCGAGGCGGGGGCCTGTCTGCGCCGCGAGCACTCGCAGTACCTGTCTGTACGCGGGCGACCCACCGATGATGACGACACGGTGGATCTGCGTCTTGGCGCAGGCGTCGGCGAAGCAGTGCCAGGCGGCGGTCGTGTCCGATCCCCCGCACCGTTCACAACGCGGTGCGGTCACCGTGAAGACCGCTACGTCGGGGCCGAATTCGGGGGCGCAGGCGGTACATGCGAGCACCAGTCGGTCGTCCAGCAAGGCTGCGAGCTGTGTGGGACGCTCCAGCGCGTCGAGCGTTCTGTCCGGGTCCGCCCGGAGCAGCGCGGCCAGGACTGTCGCGTGTTCCGCGGCTGCCAGTCCGCGCGCGGTCAGCGTCTCTCGGAGGACGGCGTCGGGTGGCTCAGGGCGTTTGATCGCCTGTCGCGCCCGCGCCAGGGCCCGCCGCTCCTTGTCGAAGGCGTCCCGCTGTGCCGCTGTGTCGTCCAGCGAGCGACGGGTCGCAGCAAGCTCGGCCTGCGTACTCGCCAGGGCGCGGCGGGTCGCGTCCAGCTCGGCCTGGGCTCTCGCCAGGGCGCTCGAGGTGGCGTCCCGCTCGTCACTCGTTTCGGCGCGGGGCTGGCTGGGCGTTGCGGCGGTCGGCGCAGGCCCCTGGCGGTGGGTCCGGCCGGCCGGCCCCCCGCCGCGTCTCTGTGCCCCATACGATCGGACCCCCTCGGCGGCCATGAGGTCGTCGAGGAGGTCGTGGTCGTCGGGGTCGGTGGTCAACCGAACTCAGCCGAAGATCTGGTCTTCCGGCGCCAGATCCTGCAGGTACTGCAGCGCCACTGCGGCGGTCCGCGCCATGGCCGCCTTCTTGCCGCCCACCACCGGCTCACCCTCGATGAGCTGGCCGTCGGGCAACTTCAGGTCGACCCGGTGGGTCGGGGAGTGGTCGGGGCCGGTCCGTTCCACGACCCAGTCCGACTTGTCGAGGTTGCGGCGCCAGCGGGCCTGGATCGCTTCGTTGAGGGCGCCGATGGGATTGTCGATGGTCGCGGTCGCCACCGGCAGCGCGTCCGGCCACCGACCATCGAGCAGGCTGTGGACCAGCACGGCGGCTTCGTCGAGGCCACCGGTGCGCCAGGCGGCGCCGATGATGGCTTCCACGTGGTCAGCGAGCACGCTGTCCTTGTTGACCTGGCGCTGCTGCACCTCTCCGCGGCCGGCGCGCAGGTGGCTCACCAGGTCGTGCTGGTGGGCGAGGTCTGCGAGCGCGGCGTCGCTGACGAGCTGCTCGAGGCCGGCGTTGAGTGACCCGGGCGCCGCGTCGGGCCAGCGGCGGTGCAGTTCGTCGGCCACCACGAGGTTCAGCACGCGGTCGCCGAGGAACTCCAGCGGCTCGTGGTGCACGGCGGCGGTGCCGTTTTCCTGGCACCAGGCGCGCCGGGTCAGCGCGGCTTCGAGGGGCTCGGGACCGTCCGGCGGCGCGGGGAACTGCTGGCGGTGGGTTTCGAGGAATCGAGGAGACTTCATGGTCCGTCCTTGGACTGATGGGGTCCTGCAGCCGCGTAGGCTGCAGCAAAGGGGGCGGGGGATGTGACGTGTGCGACGCCGCGCAAGCGTCGCACACGACCCCGTCAGTCCCGGACAGTTCTCAGTGATGCTGGATCGTGTCGACCCGATCCAGCATCATTGACAAGTGCGCGGGAGTGTCGGCGCGAACGTTCGATAATCGCGCCTCACGCGGAGGCAAGCCTACGTGCGATCTTTTCTTGCGACCACCGTCCACCTCCCCCCTCACCGCGAGACCGGCACCTCGACCTCGGACCCCGCCGGGGCGGTCACGACCGTGACCCGCCCGCCGATGCGCTGCAGCGCCGCCGAGCGCAGCGCGGCCTCGGTCGCTGCGGGGCTGTGGGCGTGCTCCTCGGCCAGCAGCTCGAAGCGGTGGACATCCTGACGGGCGCGGTCGACGCGTTCGGAGGCCCGGGCGCGGGCCTGTTCAACCATGGACGCGGCCTGGCCGCGGGCGTCGGGGATCACGGTGGAGGCGTAGGCGTCGGCGGCCAGGGCCAGCGTCTGCTGGTCGCCCTTGGCGCTGGAGACGTCGTTGAAGGCGTCGACGACGGGTGGCGGCGGGGCCAGCTCGCGGACGTCGACGGCGGCGAGGCGGACCCCGGCGGCGACGGCGTCGAGGCGGGCCTGGGCGTCGTCGCGCAGGCGCTGCTGCAGCTCGGCGCGGCCGGTGGTGAGCAGGGCGTCGACCCCCATGGTGGCGACGACGGCGACGGTGGCGGCGTCCACTTCGTGCCGGACCAGCGTCTCCGGGTCCTGCACGCCGGTGACCCACTGCACCGGGTCGGCGACGGTGTACTGGGCGACCAGCGAGATGTCGACGAGGTTGGTGTCGCCGGTGAGCACCCGCCGGCGTTCGAGGCTGAGGCGCTGCACTTCAGTGAGGGGGACGCGGGTGTCCCGCTCGATGGGGCGGGGCAGGCGCAGCCCGAGCCCGGCGGCCTGAACCCGCTGGACCGCGCCGAAGCGGAACACCACCGCGACCTCGTCGCTGTCGACGACCATGACGCTCTCGGCTGCCAGCAGCAGCAGGATCAGCGCCCCCAGCGCCTGGAGCACCCGGCTCACGGGGTCGGCTCCTGCAGGCCCGAGAGCAGGTCGCTGTCGGGGTCGAGGATCAAGGTGGCGTCGTTGTCCAGGACGGCTTCCGCGGTCTCGAGGCGGCGCAGCAGCCGGTAGAGCTGCGCGTCCTGCCGGTAGGCGTCGGCCTGCAGGCGGGCCGCGGTCTGTTCGGCCTTGGCGGTCACCGCGCCGGCTTCGCGATCCGCGCCGGCCAGCAGCTCGGCGGCCTGGCGGTCGGCCTTGGCGCGGATGCCGGCGGCCTGCTCCTCGCCCTCGGAGCGGTACTTGTTGGCGATGCGGGCCCGTTCCGCGCGCATCCGGCCGTAGATGGACTGCTCGTTCTGCAGGGGCAGGCCGAGGTGGCGCACCCGCAGATCCTGCACCTCGACCCCGAAGCGCTCCAGCGCGATGGCCGCGACCTGCTCGCGCACGCTGTCGGGCAGCAGCGGGGTGGTGTCGGCGCTGGCGTCGGCGACGTCGAAGAGGTCGTCGTACTCCTGGTGGCCGAGCCCCGTGGCGACGGCGCTGACGACGAGGTCGCTGAGCCGGTCCTCGGCCGTCTCGGCGGTGGCCACCGACTCCAGGAAGGTCTGGGGACGCGCGACCCTCCAGACGACGAAGGCTTCGACCACGAGGTTCTTCTTGTCGGTGGTCAGCATCTCGGTGGGCTCGATGGCCAGCACCCGCGCCCGGCGGTCGAAGCGCAGGACCTGGTGGATGGGCCACGGCGCGCTCACCTGCAGGCCGGGCTCGGTGACCTCGCGCACCGGCGCACCAAAGGAGGTGACCAGGGCGACCTCACGGGCGTCGAGCACCCACAGCGAGCTGGCGGCCAGGGCGAGCAGCAGCGCGCCCCCGATGCCGGCGAGGGTGGAGGTCTTCATGGGCTGCTCCTGTGCCCGTCGTCGTCGATGCGCAGGGGGTGGGCGACGCCGTCGCCGACCCAGGCCCGCAGGCGGGGCGACAGCAGGGTGATGCGGGCCGGCGCCAGGGCGGCGGCGAGGCGGTCGTGGGCGAGGCCGAAGCGGATCAGCGCGGGCGCCCGCGCCCCGCCCTCGACCAGCGCGGCGAACTCCGCGAAGTCGGCGTCGGCCCGGGCCTCGATGCGGGCCGCTTCTCCCTGTGACTGCTCGATGCGGCCGAGCGCTTCACCCCGCGTCCGGGGCAGGACGTCGGCGGCGTAGGCCTCGGCTTCGTTGATGGCGGTGCGCTTCTCCTCCTCGGCCGAGATCACGTCGAGGAAGGCGTCGGTGACAGGGGGCGGGACGGCGGCGGTGGCGATGTGCACGCCCTCGATGCGCACCCCCAGGCCGGCGGCGTCGGCGGCTTCCTGCGCTTGTGCGGCGACCTGCTGTTCGAGGGCGGCGCGGCCGGTGGTGAGCACCTCGTCGACCCCGAGGTGGGCGACGGCTTCGACGAGTGCGGCGTGGCCCAGGTCCGACAGCAGGGCGGAGGGGTCGGTGACCGCGTACGCAAACGCCCGGGCATCGGCGACACGCCACTGCAGGCTGCCCTCGGCCGACAGCATCGACTGGTCGCCACACAGCAGCGTCGCCCCCTGGTCGACGATCGACTCGCTGCGCACGCGGTCGACATCGACCAGCACGACGCGCTCCAGCGGCGGTGGCAGGCGCAGGTGCAGGCCGGCGTCGGCGGGGTCCGGCAGCGGGTAGCCCAGGCGCTCGACGACCACCTGGTGGCCGGTCGGGACCACATGCAGGCCACCGGCGAAGAAGGCCAGCGTCAGGGCGGTCATCGAGACCCGCGGCGCGGCGAGGCGTGGGCCGAGGGCGTCGAGGGTGTCGACTCCCGGCGCGCCGCTCATGCGGGCGTGCGTGGGGTCGCCGCCCAGCGCAGCCAGCAGGACGGTGGCACCGGCCAGCGCGGCGCCCAGCGCGGCCAGCGCGGTCAGCCAGCGATCGGCGGGGTGCGCGGCCGCCGCGGGGAGCCACGCCAGGGCGAGGATCAGCAGCGCGCCGCTGACCAGCGAGGCGCGGTCGCGGTCGGCTTCGGCTTCACGGGCCGCGAGCTTGCGGTCCAGCAGGGCGACGGCCGCCAGCAGGGCCGCCAGCGCCGGTGAGCCAGGCCCGGCAGCGCCCACCGCCTGCAGCGCTCCGACCACGCACGCCAGGGCGGCGAGGCCCGCCCCGGCGCGCAGCGTGCGCGACAGGCGACCCTCGAGCATCACGCCCGCCGGGCGCAGGCCGAGGCGGAGCAGACCCAGGAGACCGATCCAGGCGACCAGGGTGGCGGCGGCTTGTCCGCTCAGCAGGGAGCCGGCGGCGCCAGCGTTGAACACCAGCAGGAAGAGGCCGAGGCGCAGGCCTCGCCATGGGGAGGAGCCCGGGTCCATGGGGGGCGGCGGCGTGGGGCCTGAGCGGGGTGGAGCCGGCGGCGGCGGCGGTGCGCTGTCGGACGCGGAGGCGACTGCGTCGGTGTCCGTCGACGTGGCGGCCGCCTGCGCGTCCGTCGCCTCGTCGTCGGCGCGGGGCGTGTCGGTGCTGTCGGCGGGGGTGGCCATGGCGTCGCTTTCGTCGGGTTCTTCGTGGGGTGTCACGTCCGCGTCGCTGCGGGTGACGAGAGGGTAGACCAGGCCGACGGCGACGAGGCCGGCACCCAGCCAGCCGATGGGGGCGAGGCGTTCGTCGTAGACCGCCACGCCGAGCAGCGTCGTGAACACGACCTCCGACATGGACAGCACGGAGGTCAGGCCCGCCGGCAGGGCGCGCATGCCCAGGTTCAGCAGGAAGAAGGGGAGGTTGGTGCACACCAAGGCGAGGCCGAGCACCCACGGCCAGGCCTGCGCTGGCATGGCCATGGTGTCCAGCGCGAGGGCCAGCGCGCTCAGCAGCAGCGCGGCCACCGACCACGCCACGAAGAGCGTGGCCAGCAGGGGCGTCTGCAGCATGCGCGCGCGCCGCGTGATGACGAGCACGGCGGCGTAGCCGACCGCAGACAGCAGGGCCGAGAGGTCGCCGAGCAGGAAGCGCGGGTGCGCGAACTGCGAGAACTGGAAGATCGACACTCCGCTCATCAAGCCGACGCCGACGATGGCGACGAGTGCGCCGGTGACGGCTTCGGCGGCCGGACGCTCCCGGAAGGCCCACCAGGCCAGCGGGAAGGCCATGGCCGGCGCGAGGTTGTGCAGGAAGACCGTGTTGGCCACCGTCGTCATCGCGTAGCCGCCGACGAAGCTCGACGAGGCCACGGCGAGTGCGATGCCGTACACGGACCCGACCCGCAGCGTGCGGCGGTCGACGGCCAGGGCCTGGACGCCGCCCTCGCGCGCCGCGGTCCAGGCGGCGAACACGATCGCGACGAGCACGGCGCGCCACGCGACGAGGCCGAGCACGGGCGCGCTCGCTTCCCGCGTGAACAGCGGCATCAGCGAGAAGGCGAGGAAGGCGCCGATCACCAGCGCATGGGATGCGGTCGGCCGCATCCGGCGACTATAGCGACTCCGCCGGGGGTGGTCGGTCCGCCGTGCCGCTTTGCGGCAACCCGGCGTAGTAGAGTGCGGCGCCCAGGGGCCGCGGTGCGCGCGGCGCCCCCGACAGGATGCATGGAGCCAGGCCGATGGACGACTTCGCGGACAGCCGCACCGTCGAGAACCTCCGCGCCGCCTTTGCGCGCGAAGCCTCCGCGCTGCGGCGCTACCTGTACTTCGCCCGCATCGCCGACATCGAGGGCTTCGGCGAGATCGCCCGGCTCTACCGCGAGCTGGCCGAAGCCCTGGAGGGCCACGCCGATGGGCACATGGACTTCCTCAAGATCGCCGGCGACCCGCTGACGGGCAAGCCCATCGGCGAGACCGAGGAGAACCTCGAGGCCTCCCTGGTTGGCGAGCGCGAGAACGTCGAAGATGTGTACCCGGAGATGGCGCGCATCGCGCGCGAGGAGGGCTTCGATCAGGTTGCGAGCTGGTTCGACACCTTGATCACCGCCAAGCAGGCCCACGCCGCGCGCATCCGGCGCGGCCTGGCCACGCTCGACGACTGAGGATGGGCCCCATGCTGAGCGTGCTGCTGCTGTCTGCCCTCGCGCTGGCCGAGGATGGTCCGGCACCGGAGCTCGGCGTCCCCAAGGAACCGGCCATCCTCAGCTTCGCCGGCCGCGATCTGGGTGAGGAGGTCGACCTCGTCACCGTCACCCTCACAACCGCTGATGGCACGCAGACGGTGGTCACGCTGCATGACGACGGCGTGGTGCCCGACCGGGTCGCCGACGACGGGCTGTTCATGGGGACGGCCTGGTTCAGCGGGGAAGCTGCCACCGCTCTTGTCCAGACCGGTGCCCAGACCTGGCCGGCCATCGACGTCCCCTTCCAGAAGGGGATCACCGCCCCGGTCGCGCACTTCACGCTCACGAACGGGATCCTGGCCGTCGAGATCGACTCCCCGGGCATGGGGGGCTCGGGTGAAGCGGCGGGCGCAGGCTCGGGCAAGGGTCACAAGCAGGCCAAGGGCGACAAGGCCGGGGACAAGACCAGCGGCAAGGCCCGCGGCCGGGGCCGCCTGGAGCGGATCCGCCGCAACCAGGCCAAGACGACCCGCGGCGGCAACGACACGCCCATCTACGTGCTCGCCGGGGTGAGCGTGCTCGCGACCCTCGCCATGGGCGTCCTGCTGTTCCGCGGGAGGTCGGCTGGCGGAGGCGATCCCATGGGCGGCCTGGTGCCGGAACCCGAACCGGGGCTCCTCGGCGGGGCGCTCCCCTCGCTGAGCGATGGCCTGTGCGTGTGGGTGTGCGATCCCGCGGTTCGCCCCCGGCTCAGGGACGACGCCGCGCGCACCCTCGCGGCGCATCGCCGCGTGCTGGCCGCCGTGCCGGAGGGCTCTCCCCTGCCGGCCGTCGGCGGCCACCCGGCCTACCGGGCGGCCTCGGTGGAGCTGGATGACATCGAGCAGGCGCTCGACGCGCTGCTCGCCGCCATGGCCGTGCCCGTCGCGCTGCTGCTCGAGGGTGTCGGCGCCGACTCCATCGGCGAGCTGCTGGCGGACCTCCCGCCGGGCACCGGCGGCGTGGTCCTGGCCGACGGGGCGGTCGCCGACCTGCCCGTCTTGCGTTTCTCCGCCACCGATGAGGGTTGGCGGGTCGAGCATGCCGGTCGGACCCTGCGTGCGCTCGCCGGACCCGACGGCCTGGCCCTCGACGGAGACGCCGGGGCCGCGTCGTGAAGGATCCGACGCCCGCTGGCGGACCAGGGCCGCTGCTGCGCAACCTGTTGACCGTGGCCCTGTTCACGGTCCTGGTCGTCGCGTTCACCTGGCCGCTGGCGCGCGATCCGCTGGCGCACCACCTGTCGCGCCAGTTCGACTGGTATGGCGCCGCCTGGCTGAGCGGGGTGGCCCCGCTCGTCGACGGCCGGCTCGACACCGCCATGACCAACTGGCCCTTCGGCGAGTCCCTGGTCCAGGCCGACAGCTTCGTGCTGCTGGCGATGTCGCACCTGCTCACGCCGGTGACCGGTCCAATGCTCCCCCTGGCCCTCTGCGCCTTGGGCGGGCCGGTCCTGTCCGCCTGGGCGGCGGAACGCTTCGCGGCCCGGGCGCTCGGCGCGTCCTGGCCGGCCTCCCTCATCGCCGGCGCCGCCTATGGCTTCTCGGGGCTGGCGGCGACCGCCCTGCTCGAGGGCCACGTCTACCTGCTGCTCAACCCCTGGCTGCCGCTGTTTGCGTGGCATGCGCTGGTGGCCACGCGGCGGACCGGCCGGGCCGGCGACGCCGTCCTGGCGGGGATCTACTGGGGGCTCTGCCTGCTGACCTCGGCCTATGCCGGCATCGCCGCCACCCTCTTCGTCGTGGTCGTCGGCATCGCCGCGCTGGTGCGTCGCTCGCTGCACGCGGCCCCGGCGGTCGCCTTCCTCGCCATCATCCTGCCGCTCGGTGTGGCCTATGGTGCGGTCTTCGACGCCAACGGCGGTGCCCTCGATGGCCGCCCGCTGCCCGCGAGCCTCGCCTACACCTTCGACGAAGCTGGCGACTCCGACGCGGCCAGCGTCGCCCTCGCCGACCTCGACCCGGGCGACCTCGACCCCGGCGACACTGCCGCCCACGTCGCCATGAACGTCGGCTCCACCCACCTGCTCACGCTCGTCGGCTGGACCCCCTCGGTCGACGCCTACCGGCACTCCATCGCGCCGTCGCTGGGCTTCACCGTCATCCTGCTGTCCGTGGTCGGCCTGCGGGCACTCCGCGGCACACCGGGGTGGAAGGCCGTCGGCGTCGCCGGGCTGTTGGCGCTGCTCCTGTCCTTTGGCCCCTACCTGCAGCTCCTCGGCGACGATCTGCGCATCCCGTGGCTGTTGTGGCCGCTGGATCGCGTGGCGGCCTCCACCTTCTTCCGCTTCCCCGGCCGCCTGATGATGCTCGCCAGCCTGGCGCTGGGGGGCGTGGCCGCGCTGACGGCCAGCCGCGTCTTCGCCGGTCGTCGGGGACCCGTGCTCGCGGTGGTCCTGCTCGCCGCGCTCGAGCCCCTCGTCCAGACGGCGCTGCCAGCGCGGGCGGCGGTGGTGCCGGTGGACACCCCCGCCGCCTACTTCGACGCGCCCGACGAGGGCGCGGTGCTCGACTTCCTGCCGGTCTTCGACACGCTCGCCGCCGACCAGGCGCACTACTGGAACAACCTGACCTGTTCGTACCAGGCCGATCACCTGCGCCCCATCCTCAACCGCTGCCTGGGCACGGTCCCCGAAGAGGGCAGCCGCGTGCTCGTGTCGACCTGGTTGGCCCAGGGGCTGCGGCAGCGAGCCCCCGACCTGGCGCGCGTGCTGGCCGACATCGGGATCAGCTCGGTGGCCTTCCACCCCGACGCCTTCCCCGAGGGCAGCCGCGCCACCTTCCGCGACGCGCTGGACCGGTCCTTCGGCATCCCGGCGTCGACCTCGGACAACGGCGGCGAGCGGGTGCTGCTGTACCTGTTGCCTCGCGGCACGACGACGCCGCGCCAGCAGGTGGACGCCTACAAGCGGCTGCGCTCCTCGCTGCTGGAGACGGCCCAGACCGAGTAGGGGCCGCGTAGTTCGTCGGCGGGGCCGAGCAGTCCCTCGACACAGCTCAGGTAGGCGGGATCGACGTCGGCGGGACCGGCGATGCGTTCGTGGTCGGCGACGACCTCGGCCACACCGAGCGCGGCCAGGGCGGAGCGTACCTCGGCGATGGGCATGGCTGTGGACCGAGGGTCGTCGGCGCAGCCGTACAGCGCCTGGAGCGCCCGCTGGCTGGCGAAGAAGTGCCGAACCGAGGCCGGCGCCGTGCCGAGGTCCGGCGCCATCATGGTGTTGACCACCGGGCGGCCGTGGACGATCTGGTCGATGAGGAAGCCGCGGCCGCCGGTGTGGGCGGCGCGCTCCTGGGGCAGGACGAGGACGGGGCCGGTGCCCGCGCGCAGGGCCAGGGCCTGGGCCGAGGGGAGGGCCGAGGTGACCGGCAGCGGCAGGGTGGGGAGCAGCAGGTGCGCTTCTGCGAGCAGCAGCAGGGCGAGGAGGGCGGCGGTCGGGGCGGCGAGGGTGGGGCGGAGGCGTCGTTGAGCTGCGCGGCAGAGACGGGCGGCTCCGCCACCGGCGAGCAGGGCGAGGGCGGGGGCGGCGAGCAGCAGCGCACGAGTTGGCCACCAGAGGCGCCGCAGGACGGGCATCGCGGACAGGGCGGCGAAGGGGCCGGGGAGCGGGTGGCCACCGACCCACGCGAGCACCGGGCCCTGGGCGAGGAGCAGCGCGGCGAGGATCCACAGCAGCGGCGCCAGCCAGCGGCGGGCTGGCTGGCCGAGGGCACCGACGAGGGCCAGCGTCCACAGCAGCGGTGTCACCGCCGCGGCGCCCTCGGGCAGGAGCGCGATGGCGTCTCGCTCCTCGAGGAGAACCTGCAAGGACGTCGTGGTCCCCGCCCAGGCGATGGGGTCGGCCAGCGTCAGCGCGGTGCCGCCTTGCTGGTCGAGGCTCGCCAGCGTCAGGAGGGCGGGCGGGCCTGCAACGAGGGCGACGGCGGCCGCGGTGGTAGCGGTGGGGCGCAGCGGTGGCGCCCCCTCGACGAGGCCCAGGGCGGCGAGTGCGGCGAGGCCCACGGCGCCGAAGAAGCCCATGAACCACCAGGACAGCGCAGCCAGGGCGAGGGCCGGCCCGGCGAGCAGCGCGGGGCGGAGCCGCCGCGAGACCAGCGACTCCGCGTACAGGCCGAGCGCTGGCGGCAGGAAGAGGAGGGCGAAGACCTGGGTGGAGCGGCCCTGGGCCAGCTCGTACAGGACGGGGGCCGCGGCCTGGGTGGCGACGCCGGCGACCAGCGCCGCGGGGGCCGAGCGCCACCAGCGACCGGCCAGCCAGGCGGCTGAGAGGCCCGCTCCCCACAGCGTCGCGAGCTGGAACAGGCCAAAGCCTGCCGGCCAGCCGAGGAGGGCATCCCAGGGCCAGGACGCCAGGCCGTCGAGGGGGAAGCCCTGGACGACGAGGATGTCGGAGGACAACGGCCACCCCACGAGGCGCAGGTCGCGCATGGCGGCCAGGCCCTGGCTGTGGACCAGCCAGTGGGTCCAGACGGTGCCGGCGCCGTCGGGGTGCTGGGGGTCGCCGGCGAAGCGCTGCAGCGGCGCGCCGAGCACCGGCCGCATCAGCAGCGCCGCGGACAGCAGCAGGCCCGCAGCGACGGACAGGCGGCTGGCTGGCAGCGGGCCGAGGCGTGGGAGGACGGCGGGGCGGGGACGCATGCGGGGGAGCGCGAGAGGTGGTGGGGCGGGGAGGCTGCCGAACGGTAGCGCTGCCGCATCGTTGCGGCCAAAGAGGACCAGAGGCCGTCGGCACGGGCGCCCGATGAGAGGCGTGTCCGGGCCGTGCTATGAAGGCGCCCACGAGGCCCACGTGAGCTGTCCCGACCGTCGCCCCGCCCTGCTCCGTCCGCTGCTGCTGCTGTGGCTGGTCCTCGCCGCGACAGGCCTCGATGTGGCGCGTGCCGCCGACGCTCCGCAGCGGCTGCGCTTCGAGGTGGCGGTCGAGCCCGGCCTGCCGCTCTCGGCGCTGTCGGTGATGGTCGACCGCCTCGGTGTCTCCCACCAGGTCGTGCTGTCCGACGACGGCAGCGCTGCCGGCGACGTCGCCGGTGACGGGATCTGGGTGGGGCGGATCGAGGGCCCCTACGCCCGCGTGGTCGGGCTTCGCCTCGTCGGGCAGCCCGAGCAGGGCACCACCATCGACCTGTGGGAGGGCACGGTCCGCACGGACGATGCCCGGACGGCGACGACGGCGTGGCGAGCGGTCCAGCGCGACGGGACGCCGGTGGGGGAGCGGGTGGCCGTCGCACTTCCGGGCGGCAGCTCGGCGCTGTCGGAAGCCTCGCCGCTGGTCGTCTCCTTCGGGTGGGGGCTGGTGGTGCTCATCGTGCTGACGGTGCTGGGTGCCTGGCGGCGCACGCCCGCGACGCCGGGCTGATGCCCCTCCGGCTCCTCGGCCTGCTGCCGGCGGCCCAGGTGTCGCCGCCGTCGCTGCTGCCGGGGGCGGCCCTGTGGGCGGCCTGCTTCGCTGGCTTTGGGGTGGCCCTGGCGGTCGGCCTGCTGTGGGCGGCGCGCCGGCGCCCGCGGCCGGCTCGGCTGGACGCTGCTGCGGCGCCCGCCATCCCGCCGCGCCGGCTCGCGGCCAGGCAGCTCGATGCCCTCCTGGCCGGCCCCCTGCGCCAACACCGGGTGGTCCTCCTCGGCGAGGAGCGCACCGGCTGCATCGCCTGCCTCGACGCCGCCGTCCTGCCGGTCGAGCTCGTGGCCGCCGTCGAGCGCCTCGCCGTGGTCGCCGGTCCCCCGATCGCCCTCGTCGTGGCGGCGCCGGGACGGCTGGAGGCGCCCATCGGCTCGGAACCCGCGGCCACCCTCGCCGCAGAGGTCGCCGGACGCTTCCCCCTGTGGGTGGTGGATGGTCCTGCCGACTGGGCGCCGCTGGCATGACCGCGCCACCCGCGCCCGGGGGCGGCCGCGGGGCCGACCGCGGCGCCTGGGCGCAGGTCGCCCGGGTCGTGGGGCTCGCCACCATCGCCAGCGGGGTGCTCTTCGCGATCCTCGACCCGCGCCCGCCCCCGGATCTCAACCGGGCCCACGAAGCGCTCCCGCTGCTCCAGGCCTGGGTCCGAAGCCCGGACGCGCCGCTGTCGAGCCTGCCGCCGCTGCTGCTGCGGAGCGGGGGGCTCTACGATCTGCTGCTGGCGGCGCTCCTCGCCCTGCCCCTCCCCGGTCGCCTCGCGACTGCCTTGCTCGGCGTGGGATGGCTTGCCGTGCTGCTGGTCGCCACCGGCCGCCTGGCGCGGGCTGTCGCCGGAGGGCTCGCCCCGGATCGCGCTGGCGCCGCTGAAGCTGCGGCGCTGGCGCTGGTCGCCGCGGCACCCATGGTCATCGGCGGCGCCCGCCTGGGCTGGGTGCACCTGCCAGAAGCCGCGTTGTTGTGCACGCTTGCGGCGGCCTGGGCCGGAGATCGCGCCCTGGCGCGTGCCTCCTCGGTCGCGCTCGTGGCGCTGACCGGTGCCCTCGCCCTGAGCCTCCGGCCGTCGGCGCTGCCGTGGCTGCTCACCGCTGCGGTCGCCATCGTCCTGGGGCGCCCGGCGGGCTGTGACGGCCGTCGCGTCGCCTCCGCTCTGCTGCCCTGGGGCTTCGGCCTGCCGGGCACGGCGCTGGACCTGCCGGCCTACCTCGCAGAGAAGCTGGCCGCGCGTCCGCGCTACCTCGCGCAGGTGGCCGACCTCCCCGACCAGCTCCGCGCCGAGGTCGGCCTGGTGCCGCTGCTGCTCGCGTTGGCCGGTGCGGCCCTGGCCATGCCGGTCCTGCGGCGGCCGGGGCGCGCGCTGCCGGTCCTGCTCCTGGCGCAGGTCCTGCTGGCCGGGTTGCTGGTCGCCGGGTCCGGGGCCGGCATCGACAACTTCACCGTCGCCTGGCCGGCCCTCGCCGTGGTCGCCGGTGTCGGGCTCGGCCGCCTCCGCCTCGCGGGCGCCCTCCCCCTGATCGCCTGGGCGCTGCTGACGCTGGCGTCGTGGCTTCCCGCAGACATCGCGCGGAGTGTGCTCGTCGTGCTGCCCGGCTCGCCGGCCGGCTTCTCCGACGACCACCCGGGCAACCCGCTGCGGGTCTACCGCGCCTTCGGCGAGCCCCAGGTCCGCGCCCTGCTCGACGCCACCTGCCCGCGGCGCAGCGTCGAGGAGGGGGGCTGCCGGGTCGCGGTCGACCACGGCCTGTTCCGGGCCACGGCGGAGGAGCCCGGCCGCTTCGAGCTGGCGGTCATGGGCGAGGGCCACGTCGCCCTCGTCGACCTCGCGAGTGGCGGCGGCGCCTCGCCCTCCGCCGCCCATCGGGACGCGCCGGTCGACGCTCTCGCCCGCTTCCGCTGCCGGGCCGAGGAGCCCGCATGGCGGCGGCGACACCCCGACGCCGCATCCCGTGCCGGGGCCCTCGTCGACGACCAGCAGCTCGCCGTGGCCTGGGCGGTCGACCTCGACCACCACTGCCGCTTCGAGTGGTGGACGCCGGGCGCTATGCTCGACGTCCCGCTCGGTGATGGCCCAGGCACCCCGTGAAGCGCTGCCGCTCGCTCCTGCTGCTGCTCGTGACCGCGCTGTGGGGCTGTGGCCCCCGCGCGGCACCGTCGCCGCCTGGTGGCCGCCTCAACCTCGTGCTCGTCTCGGTCGACACCATGCGTGCCGACCGGCTCGGGCGGGTCGGCCGCGACGGCCGGTCGCTCACGCCCGCCCTCGACGCCCAGGCGGCCAGATCCCGCGTGTTCACGCGGGCCTTCAGCCCCTCGAACGAGACCCTGTTCAGCCACGCGGGGATCTTCCTGGGTGAGGTCCCCTCGGTGGTCGGCCCGCTCGACTACCGCAGCTTCCGCGTCCCCGCCGACGCCCCCACCCTGGCCGCCCGGCTGTCCCGCGCTGGCTGGCGCACCGAAGCCGTCGTCGCCAGCGGCCACCTCGCCCCTGTCTTCGGGCTCGACGCTGGCTTCCAGTCCTACCAGGTGACCGACAGCGTCTTCACCAGCTTTCAGGAGACCATGCCGGCGGCGCTGTCGCGCCTCGACCAGCTCGCGGCCGGTGACCGCCCCTTCTTCCTGTTCGTCCACGGCTACGACTGCCACTCGCCCTACGTCAAGCCGGGCCCGCTGCACCACCCGGAAGCCCCCGGCTACGACGGCCTGCTGGCGCCGCTGGCCGCCAACCCGCTGACCTGGGAGCGCATCTACGACGGCGCCTACTACCCCGACTTCCAGCCGCCCGACCTGCGGGCCGGCGACGTCAACGCCCTCGACGCCCGGGTCTTCGACGCCCTCCGCCGCCACGCCGCCCGCGACGGCGTGCAGCGGGTCGCGCTTTCTGACGAGGACCGGGCCTTCGTCCGCGGGGTCTACGACGGGGCCGTGGCCTACGCCGACACCTGGCTCGGCCGCCTGTTCCGCCGGATCGACGCGCTCGGCCTGACGGGCACGACCGTGGTCGCCGTGATGTCCGACCACGGAGAGGACCTCCTCGACCACGGCTTCGTGAACCACCGCGTGTCCCTGCACGACGAGAACGTCCACGTCGTCTTCATGGTCGCGGGCCCCGGGGTGTCGCCCGCCGAGGACGACGGCTTCGTCAGCATGACGTCCCTGCCGGACGCGCTCCTGGCCCTGGTCGGAGCGGCCGAGGGGCCGCCGCTGGACGCGCTGGCCGTCGACGTCGCCCCGTCGGAGAGCATGCTCGGCGAGGTGAGCGTGCGCACCTTGGCCGGCCGGGCCCGCGCCCCGCGCGCGTCGCTGACCGAGCGGCGTCCGGAAGCGCCGCTGCCGGGGATGGAGCTGCTCGACGACGATGGCCAGCCGCTGCCCTGGGAGGACCCCCGGGCGGACGCGCTGTGGCGGTCGCTGTGGGAGGCCTGGGGATCGTGAGCCCGCGCCCCCGCCTCGGCCCCCCGGCGGTGCCGGTCGTCATCGCTGTGCTCGCGCTGGTGGCGAGCGCGGTGACCCTCGCCCTGCCGCCACAGCCACGCGACCCCGACCTGGTCGCGCCCTGGCTGTCGCGCCTCGACCTGGACGCCGACGGCTGTATCGACCGCCGCGAGTTCTCCGCCCAGGCGGTCGAGGCCGACGACTTCGCGCTGTTCGACGCCGACGCCGACGGCTGCCTTGGCGCCGTCGAGCTGGAGGTGCTGCTGACGCGGATCGACCCCAAGTGGGTCGAGATCCCCGCGCACTGATCTCGGTCGCGCGGCACCCGTTCAGCGCTGGACCGGCCCCGGCTGGAACAGCTCTTCCTGGTCGATCATCGGGTCCAGCTCGCCGGTGTACAGCAGCCAGGCCACCCACTCGAAGACCAGCAGGTTGCCGGCCAGCAGCAGGCCCGCGATGATCATGCTCGACCGCTTCACGGGGCACCTGCCGCGCTGCCGCGCCCACCGGACATGGCGCGCGTCGCCAGCACCTGGTTGGCCGCCGCCGCCGTGTTCCAGGCCTGCCAGTCCTGGCGAAGCTGGCGCGCGCGCAGGGCCAGCGGCACGCTCAGCAGCGCGTCGAGGGCGAGCACCCACAGCACCAGGGTCGGGTCGATGGCGGGGTGGCGGGACAGGGAGGGCTCCGGGGCGCTGTGGATGCTACCGTCTGTCGGTGCGCCCCCGCCAGATCCATCGCCTGCTGACCGCTGCCGCGGGCACCCTCCTGGTGCTCCAGGTGGTGCTGCTGCTCCTGCTGTGGCTGCACCCGCCCGCGCCGGACACGCTTCCCGACTACCACGGCATCTCCCGCCCGGTCGTGGCCTCGTCCACACCCCTGCCCGACGACTCGCGGGCTGCGGTCGAAGCCCTCGACCACCTGCTGTCGCTCCGGGTGGAGCAGGCCGCCGCCCGCCAGGGGGTCGACGCGGGAGCACACATGCCTGCCGACGCCCTGCGGCAAGCTGCCCTCGACGCCCCCGACCCGAACGGCGCCGAGGTTCGCGCGCTGGTCGACGCCTACGGCCACGCCCTGGCCGGCCTGGGCGAGACGCTGGACGCTACCAGTAGCCTCGCGACTGCAGGATCGCCCGGAACTCGGGATCCAGGGGCTGCTGCCCCAGGTGCTCCGACGCCTCCCGGTCCGTGAGCCACTGCAGCAGGGCCGCCCGCAGCTCCAGCGCGACATCCATCTGCTCGTCGAGGACGTCGACCGTCTCCGTCGGGTCCGCCACCAGGTCGAAGAGCTGGAAGGTCGGGGCCTGGATGGGGGCAGACTGCACGAGGAGCTGCAGCAGCGGGGTGTCCAGCGGGATCCCCGAGACAAGCAGCCGGTGCGTGGGGCTGCGGACCGCGAGCATCGGCAGCACACCTTCCTGGATCACCACGTCGTGGCCGGTCGGGTCGGTGAGCAGGTCGTGGCCTTCGAGCCCGGCCGGCGGCACGGCGCCCGCCGCGGCGAGCATGGTCGGCACGACGTCCAGGGCTTCGCAGGGGCCTGGGATGCGCGTGCCGCGCAGGTGTTCGGGCAGCGCGCCGCCCGTGATCATCAGCGGCACCCGCGTGGCGCTGTCGGCCAGCGACGAGCGGTGGTTGTAGGTGCCGTGGTCGCCCATGTCCTCGCCGTGGTCGGCGGTGATGACGACCAGGCTGTGATCCCACTGCCCCGTCGCCTTGAGGTGGTCCATCACGCGGCCCACCTGCAGGTCTGCGGACAGCACGCCGCTGTCGTAGTGGTCCTTGAGGTGCTGCAGATCGACGGCGGACAGCTTCTTGCCCTCGTGGTCGGTGGCCCAGTCGCGCAGCCGCTGGTAGCCGGCGGGGTCGAGGATCTTGTCGCCCACCCCCTGATGCCAGAAGAACTCGATGGGGAAGTCTTCGTAGAAGACGCCGTCGATGATCTTCTCCACCGAGGTGCGATCGCCGATGACGTCTACATCGCCGTCGTAGTCGCGCCCGAACACGTGGAAGAAGAGCCCGAAGTGCTGGTATGGCCGGTGGGCGTCGTAGCCGTGCAGGAACACGAACCAGGGCTGCAGCGCCTGGGTGTCGAGCCAGTCCAGCGCGACCGGCACCGTGTGGAAGAAGGCGCCGAAGTCCGGGTCGTCGTACCAGGTGCCGTAGCCCTGGTTGAAGCCGTAGCCGCCCTTGACGTGGCCACCGGCCACGAAGCCGCCGGTGCTGTACCCGTACAGCCCCAGGATCTCCGGCAGCAGCATCACGTCGTCGGCGACCGTGAACCGGGAGTAGTCCGGCCGCCCCAGCTCCGAGACGTGCTTGCCGGCCAGCAGCGCGGCGTGGGAGAAGAGGCTCTCGTTGGACTGGCTCAGCGACAGGTCGCAGATGAGCGCGTCGTCGACGAGCCGGTCCAGCGACGGCGTGGGGCTGGGTGTAGCGCCGTGGAAGCCAGCGCGGTCCGCACGCATCCCGTCGATGCTGATCAGCATGAGGTTCGGTGGCGCCGCGAGGGAAGCACCGGTCAGCAGCAGGGCCGCGATCACTGGGACGCCTTCCCGCGCTGGGACTGTGGGCTCTCGCCGTGCCCTCTCTCTACGCGCGGCGGCTCGACGCCGATCCGACCCTGGTTGTGCCTGTGCTCGGAGCTACCGAGCAGCCAGGCGCCCGCGCGCAGATCCCAGACCTGCGCGGCCTGCCGCAGCTCGGCGGCGCGCGACGCGATGGCGATGCTGGTCAGGCTGTTCAGCACCAGCAGGACGGGCAGCACCCACCCGGGAATGGGGCGGCTCACAGCGCCCTCGGCAGGTCGCTGAGCGAGTTGCGCATCGAGCTGATGTGTTGGATGACGAGGTCCAGCTCCCACGGCTCGACGAAGCCGCTGTGGTCGGCGTCGATGAGCGCAAAGTCCAGGTGCTGCCCGGAGGCGGCTGCAACCTCCTCAGCGTCGAGGCGCCCATCGCCGCTGTCGTCGAGCAGCGCCATGAAGTCGCGGGCCTGGTCGCCGCCGGCGGGGCGTGCGGTCAGCGTCCGCACCGCCACAGCCAGCAGCAGAGCCGATGCCGCGAAGAGAGCCAGCTCGATGATATGGGGCCGCGTCACCGGTCGATGTTATCCCGGAGCAGGAGGTCCAGCGGTGGCTGCATCCCGTCGGGTCGACATCACGTCGCTGCTGCTGGTGGCCGGGCTGCTCCTGCTCGCCGTGCAGGCGGCGACGCTCGTCGTCCTGCTGGCCTGGCCGGATCCTCCCTTCGATCTGCTGCCGGGGCAGCAGCGCACCGACAGTCGGGCCCCATGAGCCGGCGTGGCAGGCGCGACAACCGCCTCGCGCTCGTTGCGCTGGCGCTGTGGGTGCCAGTCGCCGCGGGCCTGGTGTGGCTCGGCCTGCGGGGAACGCAGCGTGGCGCGGTGGACGCCGCGGCCCTGTCGCCTGCCGCTGACGGGCGGCAGGCCATCGTCGTGAGCCCCGCCGATGCCCTCGTCGTCAGCCAGGTCATGCGCGACAACCTGTCGGGGCTCCAGGCCATCCAGCAGGCCGCCGCCGAGGGGAACATGGCGGCCGTGTCGCGCGCCGCCGAGTCGTGGGCGGCGACGCCCGGGCCGGCCCGGCAGAGCGCCACCTTGGAGCAGAAGCTCCCCCGCCAGTGGCGGGCGCTCGGCTTCTCGCTGCACGAGACCCTCCGCCAGCTCGCCGACGACGCCGGCCGCCCGGACTTCTCGGCCGAGCTACTCTCCGTGCGCCTCTCGGAAGGCGTCGGGGCCTGCGTGGCCTGCCATGCCAGCTACCGGTTGGTCGTCCTGCCGGAAGACGCCGCCGCAGACCCCTGAGCGATGCGCTCGGCGTAGACGTCGAGCACCGTGTCGGCGATGTGGGACGCCAGAACCTCCGCGCCCTCGTCGGTGTAGTGGGAGAAGCTGTTGGGGAAGCGGGGCTCGAAGAAGTACCCGTCGGGGTTCTCGTCGAAGACATGCTCGTTGTCGATGAAGATCACCCCCTCCTTGTCCGGCGCATACTTGTGCAGCAGCTCCAGGCTGAAGGAGGGGTACTGCATCACCGCCAGGTCGATGCCCTGCCGCTCGGCCACGGCGTACAGCTCGCGGTAGCTCGCGGCGATGCTTGGGATCTGCGCGACGGCTTCGTCGAACAGCTCGGGGATCCGGGCGTCGTCGCCGTGAATGCGGAACAGCTTGGCCAGCTCGAAGTACTCGGCCATGCGCTGGCGGTGTTGGAGCAGGTCCCGGCGCAGGCTTTCTTCGTCGTCACGACGCCCTTGCTGGCGGTAGACCTTGGACAGCATCCACATTGTGGCGTGGGCCCCCGGGCGGATCTCGAGGGCTTCCGTCAGGTACAGCTCGGCGTTGTGCAGGTCGCCCAGGTTCAGGTAGGCCTCTCCCAGGGCCAGGGCCCGCATCAGGCTGACCCGGGGGAAGAAGTCGGCGCTCAGCCCGTCGAGCCTGCGCGACGGCCGGACGAGCCGGAGGATGTCGACGACGCCTTGGTAGTCGCCACGCTCCATCGCCACGTGGGCCAGCCCGAGCTGGATGTAGCCGCTGACCAGGCTGGGGTAGCGGAACTGCTGCTTGTCGGCGTCGGCTTGCAGCAGCACGGCCTGGGCGTCGTCCAGCCGCCCCTCGTCGACAAGCACCTCGGCCAAGGTCACCCGGTACATGCCCTCGGCCGGATCGGCGGCGATGGCGTCGGCCATGAGCAGCTCGGCTTCGTCGGCCCGGGCGCCGGTGACCAGGACGCGGGCCAGCAGGTTGTAGCCGACGCCGTAGCGGTCGATGGTCCGGCGAAGGAAGTCCGCGGCCTGGTTGTGGCGGTCGATGAACCACAGGTAGGTCGCGACCTGCAGATCTCCCGTCGCCGAAAGGTCGGCGTCGGGCCCGATCATCCGGGTCTCCTTGATGAACTTGGAGAGCTGGCCGTAGCTGGGCTTCAGCTCTTCGGGGAGGTCGTCGGGAGACTGTACGTCGAGCACATAGGCCTGCTGGCGCAGGGCGATGGCTTCGCGCGCCCAGGAGAAGAGCTGCACGGTCCGCAGCGAGCGGACGGCGTCTGGCAGCCACTCCAGGCCGGGGAGCTGCTGGTCGGCGGTGTCCTTGATCCCCATCATGGCGATGATCATGTGGGGGTCGGTTGCGTCGATGCTCGGCTGCAGCATGGCCAGGATGGTGGCTGTGGTGCCGCCCATCATGCCGTTGTTGATCACCCGGAAGTGCACGGCGTCCTGGCGTTCGTTGAGGATCCGCTCCAGGTGGACCGGGTACGAGGTGTGGGGCACGAGCATGCGACCCGTCTCGTCGCCGGCCACGGCGGTCGTGGACTCTCCGATGCACAGGATGCGGATCTCGTCGGCGCCGCCCATGACCTCTGCGTGGTTCTGCCGCGCCTGGATGACCACGAAGCCCTTGTAGGCCAGCGACAGCAGCAGCTCGATGGCCACGAGGGCGAACACGCCCCCGAGCAGTGCGGACAGCAGCTTGCGCAGGCGGGCGGTCACTTGGCGGGTACCTGGGGAGGTTCTGTTGCCATCTTGCCTGAATGCGTGGCGGCCCGCCCGGGTTGCGTCCGGGCTCCGCGCGCTTCGGATGCCCCTGGCCGCCACAGGGTCGCGGCGACGGCGTAGCCGACCACCGATGTCGCGGCGAAGGCGTGTACGCCGAACGGGAGGGCGACGAGGTACAGCAGCGTGTACCCGACCAGCGCCCCGAGCGCGTCGGCGAGCAGCTCCTGTCCCACGAGTCTCCGCGCCGCGGAGGCCACGCCCAGGGGAAAGAAGGTCCCCATGAGCAGTCCCCCCGGCGCCAGCAGTACGCCGGCCATCAGCTCTCGGTACAGCGTCGACGAGGACTCGAAGGGGATGATGGTGGAGGCGATGAAGTGGGCGGTGAAGATGGCCGCGGTGGCGACGACACGCACGGGAACCGGCCAGGAGGCGACGGGGAGGCGTGCCGACAGCGCGCTGCCGATCGCACCGAAGGCGATGAGGTAGACCAGGACGCGCACCACGGTCAGGACGTCGTCTTGCCAGTAGGACCGCCAGAGATAGCAGGTGGCGACTGCGAACACGGCCTGGGCGATCCCGATTGTGAAGAAGTAGGGCGTCGGGTTCCAGCGGTGGCGATGGTGGTTGCCCCGGATGAGGCGGCCGCCGAGGGTCACACAGGCCAGCGCGACCAGGCCGACGACGGCCAGCAATCCCTCCTTGTCGTCGAGGCTCATGGTCGCCCAGGCGCCGAAGGGTGTGGCGTCGGTCAGGCGGTAGTCGTGGACGGCGTCGTCGCTGGTCTGAGGGTGCCAGGGTCCGTGCCGACCGAAGGCCGAGTGTGTGATGTTGTCGATGCAGGCGCTGGTCCGGCAGCCGACGACGTGTACATGATCGTTGACAGTCGTGACGAAGGTCTGGACCTGGAGCCCCAGCTCGACGAGCGTCGCCGCCACCTGGATCGGCAGGTACTCCATGAAGGCGCTGGCGTGCACCTCGGTGAACCCCAGCACGATCCAGCCATCGGACTTGAGCCTCGAGACCGCAGTGGCCAGCGACTCCTTCGTGTACAGGTGGTGCGGGGCGCTGGCGGGAAGCAGCGAGTGCGCTGGTTGATAGCGCGCGGACTCGAAGACGATGACGTCGAAGGGCTCGGACTGCTGTTCCAGGACGTGGCGGCCATCACCGGCCACCACGGTGAGCTTCTCGAAGATGTGGTCGTTGTCTTCGGGTCGCAACCTGGTGAAGTAGTCGACGACCGAGGGATCACGCTCGATCGCCAGGTAGTTCTTGGAGGGGTGGGGAATGCTCAGCAGCCCGCGGCCGCCACCGACACCGAGGAACGCCACCCGGCCGTCGACGGGCAACAAGCTGTAGAGATCCTCACGAATAGAGCGAAGCTCGCCGCGGCCATCGGCCCGGAGACCCCACTGCGGCTGGTAGTTGTACCAGCCAGCCAGGTGCCCGGTGGCGTCTTCGACCTCCACCAGCTCGAACTGACCGAGGCGGCTCCATGCGCGGTGCCGAAACGTGAGCGAGCCTGCTCCAGCCGCGCGGAGCTTCTCGAGGAGGCCGGTGCCACGGGTCTCGGCGTAGTCGTGCTGGTAGACAGCGCTCGTGTCGCGCAGGTCGTCCAGGCGGCGGTCCAGGTCGAGCGACGGGGCCAGCAGGCAGCCGCCGAGGAGCACGGGCAGCGAGAGGCGAGCGGGGACCAGCAGCGACAGACCAAGCATGAGGTGGAGCGCGCTGGCGCCGACCCGCGGAACGAGCAATTCCTGGAGGGCGTAGCCAACGACGAGGCCAACCTGGTGCACCGCCCACAGGCGGCCAGTCGAGCTGGCGCCGCCGGCCCGTGCGCTGCGGACCAGGCGGGCGAGGGCGACGCCGGCACAGATGAACCATGCGCCGAGCACCACGACGTGCGTACCGGCGGCGACGGCCTGGTTGGCCCAGTCGCCCGAGAGGAAGTTGACGCGCAGCGCGAGGAACAGGAAGGCGACGAGCAGCGCACCGCTGGCCCTCAGCGCCGGCGTGGGGTCGGGATTGCGCAGCACGATCCGGTCCAGTGCCGCACCGAAGCCGAGGAGCGCGACCGCGACCGGGTAGAGCAGCAGCACCAGGGACTTCACCAGCGAGCCCTGACGCGACAGCGTCGCGCCGATCTCCAGCGCGACCGTCACGTGCGCGATGGCCAGCGCCAACCCGAGCTGGAACAGCGCTGCAGCCTGGTCACCGGTCGTTGCGCCGTTGGTGCTGGAAGCCTTGCCGCTCATCGATCTCCCCGGGCCGGTCCATTGAACCACGGCGTGTCGGATCCGGTCACGTGGTGGTGGGGGCGGGGCGCCAGCGCGTCCTCGACAACGGCATCCTCACACTACACACGTGATGGCGCGCGCGTCCTGGCGGAGCACGTCGCCGACACCATCCTCGCCATGCGGCAGGGCGGGCCCAGCGGGACCGCCGCGGCGGGCGACGGCTGAGCGTCAGGGCGTCTCGACATCGACGGGAACGGTGCGCCGGACCGTCTTCGGCAGGGACGCCTCCCACTTCAGCAGCATGTCCTGGAGCCGGGCCAGCTCTTCGGGGTGCTCGGCGCTGGCTTCGTGCTGTTCGGTGGGGTCTGCGACGATGTCGTAGAGCTCCCACTCCGGTCGCTCCAGCTTGCCGCCGGTCAGCCAGGCCCACCAGCTCACCTGGGCCTCGATGCCACGGGCCTTGCGGTGGATGAGCTTGAAGCGTGCGGTGCGCAGGCCGGTGTCGCCGTACACCTCGCGGTCCAGCAGCGCTTCGACCTTGGCGACGAATTCCGGCGGCATGCCGCCCTTGTGGCGGAAGATGTCCTCCCACAGGGGGATGCGCTCGAAGAAGGTCACCCGCTCGGCGTCGCCGTGGCCGGCCCGCAGGTCGGCGACGACGCTGTGGCCGTCGGTGTCCGGCAGGGGCGGCAGGCCGAGCAGCTCGAGCAGGGTGGGCGACAGATCCACCCCCTCGATGGGTTCGGAGATCCGCAGGCCCTGCGTGTCGTGGTGGGGGTTGAGGACGATGAGCGTGCTGCGGACCTCGGTGTCGTAGACGTCGTAGTGGCCGAAGTAGCCGTGCTCGCCCAGGTCTTCGCCGTGGACGCCGTACAACAGGATCAACGTGTCCTGCAGCCGCTCTGGCGGGAGGCTCTCCAGCAGCTCGCCCACGAAGCGATCCACGGTCCACAGGCCGAAGTCGTAGCGGGCGTTGATGTAGGCGGCGTCGGCGTCCGTCAGCGGCGTGCGCTGGCCGGTCTGCTCGTTGTAGAGCACGCCCTTGTAGATGCGGGAGAGCAGGTCGAAGTTCAGCGACGCCTCGTCGGCGAGGATGCCGTCGTACCCGGGCGGATCGAACATCCCGCGCAGCGCGGGGTCCCCCCGCTGGCCATAGGGCCAGTGCAGGGTGCCGAGGATCGTCCACAGGAAGAAGCGGTCGTCGCCGTGCTGCTGCAGCCACGGGATCGCGTCGGTGGGCAGGTTGCGGTTGCCGGTGAAGATGAAGCGGTCGAAGCCGCGTCCGAAGCTGAGCCCTGGGTTGAGCCCCTTCCGGGTGAAGCGGCGGTTGACGGACTCGGCGCCCGACATGTCGGTCATGACCTCGAAGGACGAGCCCATGGCCACCGTGTTGTAGCCGGCGGCCTTCATCGACTCCGGGAAGTAGGGGATCTCCGGGCCGAGCAGCGAGGCAAAGGACACGAAGCCGCTGCTGCTGGGGTAGCGTCCGGTGAACAGGCTCATCTGGCTGACGGGCGTCTGGTAGGCGTGGACGATGAAGTTGTCGAACATCACGCCGTGTTCGGCCATCGCGCAGATGTTCGGCGTGGTGTTCTTGTCGTAGCCCCAACAGGGCATGTGGTCGGGCCGGAAGATGTCGAGCGAGATCATCAGGACGTTGCAGTCCCTGCACAGCGGGTCGTCGTCGGCATCGGGCGCGAGGCGCTGGTCCCAGGCCACCGGGGCCGGGCTGTCGACGTCCCGCCGCTCCACCCGGCTGTCGACGTCGACGTCGACCGGCTGCTGGCCCCGCTCCCACAGCAGCCAGCCGACGCCGCCGAGGGCGGCGAGGTTGAGCGCCACCAGGGCCCCGATCCAGGGCCGCAGCGCCTGCTTGTCGCGCGTCCTCATCGTGCCTCCGCCGTGCGCGAGAACGACGCCACCACCGCTGGCCCGCGGTCGTCGGCCCCGTCGAGGCTGGCGAAGTACTCGACCTGGAAGAGCCGCCGGGTGTGCGGGTCGTAGAAGATGCCCACCGTGGCGTGGTAGCGGAGCAGATCCTCGCTGCAGCCACCGAAGGCCAGGCGGTCGTTGGCATACAGCCCGATCATGGCGTCGGCCCAGGTCCCGCGGGGCAGGGCTTCCGGCTTGTACTCTTCGGGGCACTGCAGGGTGTTCGAGAGCTGGCCGGGGTAGGGTGCCTGCCGGTCGCCGAAGAGGTTGTCGATGACGGCCTGCAGCTCGGCGACCCGCGCCGGTGCGTCGGCAGGGGCCAGGTCGGTCGTGACGGCGACGCGCAGGCGGTCGGCCCCGCTGGTCGCCAGCAGGGTCGTGTGACCCGGCAGCTCCGTGCGGCTGTCCAGCGTCGCCGACAGGTCGAGCCGCACGCCGTAGTCGGCGAGGGCGGCCTGCAAGGGGTCCGGTGCCGCGGGCGGCGCGGGGCGGTCCAGCAGCAGCACCGCCAGCACGGCGAGGATGGCCAGCAGCGACAGGACGAGGCCGCCCAGCAGGCGCTTCTGCACGCGGCCCTCCCTGGGTCTCAGTCGACTTGGACGCGCAGGCACCAGCGCCCGTCGGGGAGCTGTTCCTGCGACAGGATCGTGTGGCCCTCGTCTTCGATGGACTCGGGCACGAGGCTGATGGGCTCGCCGTCGTCGATGATCAGCTCCAGCAGGTCGCCGCTGTCCATGCGCGCCAGCAGCATCAGCGAGCGGGCGGCGTTCTGCGGGCAGGGGACGCCGGTCAGATCGAGCTTCTCGTCGGGGGCTTTCATCGGTCGCTGCGCTCCACCAGGAAGTCGTTCATCACCAGGCAGTCCATGCCGCTGTCGTTGAAGCAGGCGAGGGCTTCCGCCGGTGTGTTCACGATCGGTTCCTTCTTGTTGAAGGAGGTGTTCAGCACCATCGGCATCCCGGTCTGCCGGTGGTATTCGGCGATGAGATCGTAGTAGATGCCGTTGTGTTCGGGGGTGACCGTCTGGATGCGGGAGGTGTCGTTGACGTGGGTGACGGCCGGGATGCTGCCGAGCTTGTCGGGGCGGATCTTCGCCACCAGCAGCATGTAGGGGCTGTCGCCCTCGAAGTCGAAGTACTCGCCCACCCGCTCGCGGAGCACGCTGGCCCCGAAGGGGCGGAAGGGCTCGCGGTGCTTGACCACGTGGTTGAGGTGGTCCTTCATGCCGGGGTCGGCGGGGTTGGCGAGGATGCTGCGGTTGCCCAGCGCCCGCGGCCCGAACTCCGAGCGTCCCTGGAACCAGCCGACGACCTGGTTGTCGGCGATGCGGCGCGCAGTCTCCACCAGCAGGTCTGCCCGGTCGAGCTTGCGGTAGCTGGCGCGGGTGTTGCGCAGCAGGACCTCGATGGCGTGGTCCTTGTACTCGGGGCCCAGGGCCGCGCTGTGCATCACCTGGCCCCGGGGGCGGCCGCCGAGGGCGTGGTAGACGTAGCTGGCCGCCCCCAGGGCAGCCCCGGCGTCACCGGCAGCGGGCTGGATGAACAGCTCGTCGAAGGGGCCCTCGTCGCGGATCCGGCTGTTCGCCGTGACGTTGAGGCTGACCCCGCCGGCCAGGCAGAGCTTGTCCATGCCGGTCTGTTGGTGCACGTGCCGGGCCATGGTCAGGACGATCTCTTCGGTCATCCGCTGCAGGCTGGCGGCGATGGCGTAGTCCCGGTCGGTGAAGTCGGGGCCCGGGGCGCGGGCGGGGCCGAACAGCTCCTCGAAGCGCCTGTTGTGCATCGTCTCGCCCTTGTTGAACGAGAAGTAGCGCGTGTCGAGGCGGAAGCTGCCGTCGGGCTTCAGGTCGACGATCTGCCGGAACTGGTCGAGGAAGTCGGGTTCCCCGAACTCGGCGAGGGCCATCACCTTGCCCTCTCCGGTGAACACGCGGAAGCCGAGGAAGGCCGTGAAGATCGAGTACAGGAGCCCCAGCGAGTGGGGGTAGTGCATCTCCTGCCGGATGTCGATCTTCGTGCCCTGGCCGGAACCCCAGGTCGCGCAGGCGTACTCGCCCACGCCGTCGACCGTCATGATGGCGGCTTCTTCGAAGGGCGAGAGCAGGAAGGCGCTGGCGGCGTGCGACAGGTGGTGCTTGACGTAGCGGACCGGCTTCTTGAAGCTCAGCTCGTCTTCGATGGCGAAGGAGACGGCGAGGCGGTCCTTGAGCCACAGCGGCATCGTGTCGAGGAAGTTGCGGAAGGTCAGCGGCCAGCCGATGAGGTGGCTGATGACCGTGCGTTCGAACTTGAGGTACATCTTCTCGTAGAAGGCGACCTCGTCGATGTCGTAGATGGTGATCCCGGCCTGCTGCAGGCAGAAGTTGATCGCCTGGATCGGGAAGACCGGCGAGTACTTCTCGCGGTCGAAGCGCTCTTCCTGGGCCGCGGCGACGATCTCGCCGTCGCGGATGATGGCTGCGCTACCGTCGTGGTAGTAGCAGGAGATTCCGAGGACGATCACCGGGCTGCACCGCCGTGCGCATCGAGGGCGTCAGTACTGGCGCAGCAGGTCGTCGGGGTCCGGGGAGTAGCCCTTGGCATCGATCCAGTAGCTGTCCGCGTCAGCAGGGGGGTCGAGGAGCTTGAGGTAACGGCGGAACATGAGGGTGGCCATGACCCGCGTCAACCCGACGCCAAGGTAGTACAGGAGGAAGAGGAGCGTGGTGAGGACCACGTTCTGCACGCCCCGACCGAGGCGCAGCGAGGCATCCTTGAACCGGTCGAAGGCGCGCTGGATGGGGGCGGGGAGGTCCATCAGACGAGCCTGTCGGTGGTGGTGCCGAGCTTGTCGTGGATGTCGTCGAGGATTCTCGGGTCAAAGTCGGTCTGCAGCAGCTTGAGCGCTTCCTCTCGCGTCACCATGCCCATGCGGATGAGGTTGGCCATCTCGATGTGGTAGACCGAGTAGCCGTAGTCGCGGATCGCTCGCTTGGTCGCCAGGAAGTTGAGGTCGCAGTTCGTCGACTTCTTGGGGTAGCTGCGGTCGGGGTAGTCCCAGTCGAGCTTCTCCTTGATGATCGGCACGTACTCTTCGGGGCCACCGGACACGAACCAGTGCGGTGACAGCACGATCGCCTTGCTCTTGTACTTCTTCTTGGCGATCTTGAGCACCTCGTCCATGTTGCGCGGGAAGTCCCGGTACTTGGGGTCCGTGCGCACGTGCTGATCCATGAACCGCTGCGTGGCCTGGGACATCGCCCGGAACTCGTCGGGGTTCTGGTCGCAGGCGCACTTGCTGAGCACCGAGCGCGACCCCCCCGTGGTCTGGCCCTTGGTCCACCCCGAGACGATGATCGGCACGTCGAACATCGCGGCGATCTCGTAGGTCTTGAGCATGTACCAGAGCGAGCAGACGGGGCAGATCACCACCTTGGACTTCGTCTTGATGATCTTGCGGAACATGTCCTTCATGAAGGGCGTGTGGAAGTAGATCCAGTCCACGCCGAGCTTCTTGACGGTGCGCCGGGCGCTGTCGAGGTGTTCGTCGGGCACGAAGCCGTGGTTGAAGGTGAAGACCAGGGGGTTGAGCTTGTAGCGTTCCTTGACGTAGTAGAGGGCCGCGGTGCTGTCCTTGCCGCCGCTCAGCATGCAGAGACAGTCGTATTCGTGCTTGCCCCGGTGCTTGTCGAGGATCTTGAGAAAGTCCGTCTCCAGCAGGCCGCGTTCGTCCTTGGGGGCGGCGGCGACTTCACGGTCGTAGTTGTGGCAGATGTTGCAGATGCCCTCGGCGTCGAGCCAGACATCCGGCGGCGCGTGGGGCAGGACACAGCGGCGGCAGAGGGTGCCGACAGGCGGGGCGGTGGCCGTGATCGGCGTGGTCACTGGATCGCCTCCAGGCCGAGGTCCAGCTCGGAGAGGATGTTGGCGAGCAGCGCGTCGTCGAAGTCCATGTCGAGGTGCTGCAGCGCTTCGTCGCGTGAGAGCTGCCCCTCGCGGACCAGCTTGCTCATCTCGACGTGGTAGTGCGTGTAGCCGTAGTCGCGCATGGAATTGTGCACGCTGACGAAGTTCAGCAGGCAGTTCGTGGACTTGCGTGGGTAGCTCTGCTCGGTGTAGTCCCAGCCCAGCTCGCGGCGGATGATCTCGACGTATTCGTCAGCGCTGTAGGGCAGGAACCAGTGGGGTGAGAGCACCATGGCCTTGTGCCGCTTCTTGGCGCGCTTGAGCATCTGTTCCATCGTGCGCGGGAAGTTCTTGTACTTGGGCATGTCGTCGAGCTGCGTGTCCAGGAACTGCTGGGTGGCCGACGCCATGGCCTTGTACTCGGCCTGGTGCACGTTGCAGCCGCAGTTGCTCATGACCTCCTGCTTCTTGGACTGCCCCTTGGTCCAGCCGGCGATGATGATGGGCGCGTCGAAGCGCTTCGCCATCTTGTAGGCGAGGTCCATGTACCAGATCGAGCATGGGTGGCAGATGACGGCCCGGGACCCGGTCTCGATCATCCGCTTGAACATGTCCTTCATGTAGTTGGTCTTGAAGAAGACGTAGTCGACACCGAGCTTGTCGACGGCGCGCCGCACGTTGGCCAGGCTGTCGCGCTGCTCGAAGCCGTGGTCGAAGGTGAAGGCCAGGGGGTTGACCTTGTAGCGCTCCTTCATGAAGTACAGCGCCGCGGTGCTGTCCTTGCCGCCGCTGCACATGACCAGGCAGTCGTAGCGGTGCTTGCCGCGCTTCTTGTCGAGGATGCGGATGAAGTCCGACTCCAGGTAGAGCGGCTTGCGTTCTTCAGCGGCGTGGGCCGCGCAGATGTTGCACACACCATCGGGACCCAGCACGATGTGGGGCGGGATGGCCGGCAGCACGCAGCGGCTGCAGATCTTCGGCTCGGGACGGTTCATGGACTCCTCTGGACGGGAGGGTCGCGGTGGGGCTCGCCCAGCTTGGGTATCCCCGTGTGGGGGTGCGTCAGGGGGGGCGCCTTCAGACGCCGGCGTAGATGAAGGTGATGATGACGGTCGGCCCCACGTAGTAGACGAGGACGGTCAGGCAGACGAGGGCGATGAGCAGCGGCGAGAGAAACCACAGCTTGTGGTCGCGCACGAGACGCAGCATCTCGCCCATCATCCGGAACATGAAGAGGAACTTCTTCACGGGCGCTCCTGGGCCGGGTTCGGGTCGGGGTCGGCGAGGGTGTCGCCCGACGCCAGGACATCCTTGAGGGCGTCGAGGAGGGCGTCGAGGTCTTCGGGGCGGGTGAAGCGGCCGACCGAGATACGCAGGGCTTCGTCGGCCTGGCGGTCGTCCATGCCCATGGCCAGCAGGACGTGGCTGGGCGTGAGCTTCGTGCTGTGGCAGGCCGAGCTGGACGAGACCTGGACGCCGCGTCGGTCCAGCGCCATGAAGATCTTCTTGCCGGAGTGGCCGGGCGCCGAGACGTTGACGATGTTGCAGACGGCGCCCACCGTCGGCGAGTTGACCCGCAGTCGGGGCAGGTGGGCGGCGAGGCGGCGCAGCAGGTCGTCGCGCAGGGCGCGGACACGGGCGGCTTCGGCGGCGGTGTAGCGGACGACCGCTTCCCCGAAGCCGGCGATGCCGGCGACGTTGAGGGTGCCGCTGCGGCGGCCCTCTTCGTGTCCGCCGCCGTGCAGAAGCGGGGTGAGGCGGACGCCGGGCCGCCGGTAGAGGGCGCCGACGCCCTTGGGGCCGTGCACCTTGTGGGCGTTGATGGTCAGCAGGTCGACGGGGAGGGTGGAGAGATCCAGGTCTTCCTTGAGGAAGCCCTGACAGGCATCGGAGTGGAACAGGACACCGCGGTCGCGGCAGAGCGCGCCGAGGTCGGCCAGGGGTTGGACGGTTCCCACTTCGTTGTTGACGTGCATGACGGACGCCAGCACGGTGTCGTCCTGGAGCGCGGCGGCCAGGGCGTCGGGCGTGACGCGCCCCTCCCGATCGACGGGTACCCGGGTGACCCGTGCCTGGCCGGTCTGCTCCAGCCAGGCCGCGACGTCGAGGATGCTGGGGTGTTCGATGGCCGACACCACGATGTGGGGCGGCGGACCCGCGGTGCGCCCGGCTGAAGCCCAGATGATGCCCTTGAGCACGGTGTTGTTGGCTTCGGTCGCGCAGCCGGTGAAGGTCAGGGTCTCCGGGGCGCAGCGCAGGCGCTCGGCGATGCGGACGCGGGCCAGCTCGACCTCGCGGGCGGCGCGCAGGCCAGTGCGGTGGACCGACGAGGGGTTGGCGCCGTGGTGGAGCTGGATGTCGAGCATGTACGCGGCGACGTCGGGGTCGACCGGCGTGCTGGCCGCGTTGTCCAGGTAGATGCGGGTGGGCCGAGCACGGCCCGCCCGCGCACCTGCGGTCGGTCGGGTGGCCGTGCCGGCGTCGTCGGCGCTGTGGAGGTCCGGTGGCATGAGGGGAGTGGCCGCGCGTGGGGAGTGAAGGATCAGTGTACCCGTCCCGGTGTCGCTGCGACGGAACGGGCCGCCGCAGGGGGCTGCTACTCTCGCCCAGTGATCCTGTTCTCCGCTGGTCAACGCGTGCTGGACGATGACGGGCTTCGCTCGCTCAGCTCCCTCCTCACGCTCCTCGACCTTCGCCTCGCGGCAATCGCCGACGCGCTGGCTGGCAACGACGAGGAGTCTTGGTTGCACGAACATGCCGATGACATCGTCGGGATGGGCTTGGTCGCATGCCAGCGGTACATGACGGAGGTGGCCGTGCGGCTCCGCCTTCCCAGGGGCTCCGCGCTGCAGGCAGGACCCAGCGTGGAGGGCGGGGCGCGCGCAGTCGGCATCATCAATGCTGGTGCAAATGCATGGAAGCACGAGTCTGAGTGGGGGGACCCACCGAAGCAGCGACAGGCGAGGACCGTTGCCCGGCTGGAGGTAGGTGTGGGTGATGGAGGCTGGGACTACAAGTACGCCAACGTGCTCTTCAGCCTCACCGGCGAGATACGCCTGCGCGGGCTCATCGTTGTTCTCGTCGGCTGGCGGGATGACCTGTTGGCTGAGCTGACCCCTTAGCGGAACGAGCGGGGAGGGGCGGCCACGACCCTGGGCGTTCGTTCCTCTCAGCGGAACGAGCGGGGAGGGGCGGCGGCGACCCTGGGCGTTCGTTCCTCTCAGCGGAACGAGCGGGGAGGGGCGGCCACCCTGGGTTGACCACCTAAATCGAACAAATGTAGCCATTACAGCCAGTTAGCGGT
>CAZRFD010000047.1:0-46644 GCA_964599085.1 uncultured Enterobacterales bacterium
GCTGGTGTACTCGCAGTGGTGCGCCGTCTGGAAGTAGGGGGTCTGGTCTTCGGCGGTGTTGTTGACCATGAAGCCGGAGCAGAAGGCGCTGCCGCCGGTGCCGATGACCGCGACCGTGGGGATCTCGTTGCGCCAGTCGTCGCCCTCGGGGCAGACCACGTCGATGTTGCAGGCGCCGCTGGGCGGGGCAGCCAGGCCGAAGGGCCGGTAGCCGACGTAGAGCTTGTCGATGTCGAGGACGAGGTCGTCGCGGACCGCAGCCGGCAGCACCACCTCGACCACGAGGTCTTCGGTGCGGACGATCGGCGTCCACAGCTCGCCGCGCTCGGCGTCGCGGGGCAGCAGCGGGCGGGAGCGGTGGTCCCGCCCCCGGGCGCCGAGGAGATGGACCTCGGCCCCGGGCGGGAGGAAGGCGCGGCTGGCCGAAAACGACAGGCTGGTGGCCCCCTGGGCGGCGAGGCGCACGCGCCACAGCAGCCGCCCGTCGGGCAGCGTCTCCCAGGTGCCGTCCCGGTCCGGAGACACGTCGACGTCCCGTGCGACGGCGTAGCGGGTCGGCTTGTCGAGGCTGTCCAGTTCGAGGTCTTCGGCGACGAGGGCCTTGACGTCGAGGCTGTCGACGGTGAAGCGCGGCACGTCACCGATGGGCGAAACGCCGTCCTGCCAGGACAGCGGGGTCGTCGGAGCGGCGGCGAAGGCAAGCGAACCGAGGAGGAGAACGAGCATGACACGCTCCCGCGGGGTGAGCCCGCGCGTCGGTGGAGGCAGCGGCGGCGGTAGCGTAGCGCCTGCGCTGTGGGACTGCTGCAAACTCATGACGTCTGATGTCGGATCGGCAAGGCCGGACTGCTCTACAATCCGGCTGGGAGGAGCCGCCTTGCCGCTGACCACCGCGCGCACCGTCGCCGCCGTGCTGGCCCGCCTCGGCAAGCTGGGGCTCGACGTCACGGGGATCCGAGCCATCGGGCCCGATTCCATCGAGCTGACGGTCCACTCCGCGCCCTGGTCCGAGCGGCCCGGTCGCCTCGTCGCCCATGCCTGGAACGTGCCCGACAACCGGATCCAGGTGCGACGGGGCCCCGAGGGGCTGCGGGCCCGGCTCGAGATCCAGCCGGGGATCTGGCTGTCGTGGCAGGAACGCCCGCCGCGGGCTCGCGCGGTCGAGGAGCCCTCGATCCGCGCCTACGCCGTCGGACCCGCCAGCGATGACGACCACGAAGAAGTCGTCATGGCCAGCTCCGCCGACGAAGCCGCCGCCTACTACGCCGTGGGCTGGGGACTCGACAGGGGCGCGCTGGTCGCCGTGGCCTGGGACCCGCAGGCAGGCGGGGCGAACGTCCCGCGCGCTCCGCGGCAGCACCAGCTCTTCCGCGTCCTCAAGGACGGCCGGGTGGCACGCCTGGCCACCTGACGGGGCCTCGCGCCCACTTGACTTGGGGGGGGCCTCCGGTAGCATCCGGCCATGACTGACGGTCAGTCATGCCCGCCGCTGGCGGCCACGGGTCGACGACAGGAGCCGATCGAGGACGGCCAGCACGCTGTCTCCTCTCCCGCAGAGGTCCCTGCGCATGCCCACTGACGGCGCCCCCGCCCGCTACCGCTCCGTCTTCCGGGACGGCCTGTTCACCGATCGGGTGGCCGTGGTGACCGGCGGCGGCAGCGGCATCGGCCGCTGCATCGCCCACGAGCTGGCAGCGCTGGGCGCTACCGTCGTGATCACCGGCCGCAAGCAGCACAAGCTCGACCATGTGGCCGCTGAGATCGCAGCCGACGGCGGCAGCGTCGACAGCAGCGCCTTCGACATCCGCGACGAAGGCGCCGTGCGCCACGCCGTCGCCGCCATCGTCCAGCGCCACGGCCGCATCGACGACCTCGTCAACAACGCTGGCGGCCAGTTCCCCTCCCCCGCCCAGGTGATCTCCCAGCGGGGCTTCGAAGCCGTGGTCCGGACCAACCTCACCGGCGGCTTCCTGGTCGCCCGCGAGTGCTTCGACCAGTCGATGCAGAAGACCGGCGGCAGCGTCGTCAACATGCTGGCCGACATGTGGCGGGGCATGCCCGGCATGGCCCACTCCGGCGCCGCGCGGGCCGGCATGCACAACCTCACCCGGACCCTGGCGGTCGAGTGGGCACCCCAGGGGGTGCGGGTCAACGCCGTCGCCCCCGGCTGGGTCGCCAGCAGCGGGCTGGACACCTACGACGACGCCGTCAAGGCGATGATCCCCATGCTCGCCCGGGCCGTGCCGCTCAAGCGCCTCGCGACCGAAGCAGAGGTCAGCGCCGCGGTCTGCTTCCTGCTCTCACCGGCGGCGGCCTTCATCACCGGCACCTGCCTGGCGGTCGACGGCGGCGCCCCCCTCGCCCCCCTGCACTGGCCCATGCCCGACCACGACAACAGCCAGCCCTTCGACGGCTTCCACCGGGCCGTGGTGCCCGACGTGCTCCGCAAGCCGGAGGATGTGTGAGCGTGCTGACGTCGACCGTCGACCGGGGCAGCGCCAGCTTCGCCGACAACCGCGCCGCCATGCTCGACCTCGTCGCCCGGGTGCGCGACATCGAGGCCCGCATCCGGGCCCACGGCGACAAGGCCCAGGGCAAGTTCGACAAGCGCGGCCAGCTCATGCCGCGGCAGCGGGTGGCGCGGCTGCTGGACCCGGGCTCGCCCTTCGTCGAGCTGTCCACCCTGGCCGGCTACAAGATGCACGACGACGACGGCAACAAGGCCGTCGCCGGCGGCGGCAGCATCACCGGCATCGGCTTCGTGTCGGGCACGCGCTGCCTGGTCAGCGCCAACGACGCCGCGATCAAGGGCGGCTCCATCTCACCCATGGGGCTGAAGAAGAGCCTGCGCGCGCAGGACATCGCCCTGGCCCAGCGCCTGCCGGTGCTCTCCCTCATCGAGTCCGGCGGCGCCAACCTCATGTACCAGGCCGACCTCTTCGTGGAGGGCGGGCGCGTCTTCGCCAACATGGCCCGGCTCTCAGCCGCCGGGATCCCGCAGATCACCGTCGTGCACGGCTCCTCGACCGCGGGCGGCGCCTACCTGCCGGGGCTGTCCGACTACGTCATCGCCGTCCGCGGCCGGGCGAAGATCTTCCTGGCCGGGCCCCCGCTGGTGAAGGCCGCCCTGGGCGAGGACGCCGAAGAAGAAGGGCTTGGCGGCGCGCAGATGCACAGCAGCGTCACCGGCACCGCCGAGTACCTCGCCGAAGACGACGCCCACGCCATCGCCATCGCCCGGGACCTGCTGGCCGCGCTGGCCTGGAAGGACACGGATCCCCCGGCCCGGGAGTTCCGCCCGCCGCGGCTGGACCCCGACGAACTGTGCGGCGTCGTCCCGGTGGACGGGCGGACACCTTACGATGCTAGGGAAGTCATCGGCCGCATCGTCGACGACTCCCGCTTCCTGGACTTCAAGCCGGGCTTCGGGGCAGAGACCGTCTGCGGCCACGCCGCCATCGAGGGCATGGCCGTGGGCGTGCTCGCCAACAACGGCCCCATCATGCCGGAGGGCTCGGTCAAGGCGGCCCAGTTCATCCAGCTCTGCCAGCAGGCCGGGGTGCCGCTGGTCTTCCTGATGAACACCACCGGCTACATGGTCGGCCGCCACGCCGAACAGGGCGGCGCCGTCAAGCACGGCAGCAAGATGATCCAGGCCGTCGCCAACGCCACCGTCCCCAAGCTCACGGTCGTCATCGGCGGCGCCTACGGTGCGGGCTACTACGGCATGTGCGGCCGCTCCTACGACCCGGACTTCATCTTTGCGTGGCCCAACGCGAAGCTCGCCGTGATGGGCGGCGAGCAGGCCGCCATGGTCATGAAGATCATCACCCGCCAGAGCTTCGCCCGCCGCGGCTACCCCATCGACGACGACGCCCTGGACGCCATGGCCGCCGAGCTGCAGGGGCGCCTGGACCGCGAAGCCGACGCCCTGTATTGCACCGCCCGGCTGTGGGACGACGGCATCATCGACCCGCGCGACACCCGCGGCGTGCTGGCGGCCTCCCTGCGCACCTGCCTGGCGGCCCGCCGCCGCGTCCTGCACGACAACAGCTTCGGCGTGGCCCGCGGCTGAGGAAGCCGCCCACCCTCGCCTGGAGGAAGCCATGAGCATCTGGACCCCCGAACACGACATGCTGCGCCAGACGGTCCGCAGCTTCGTCGACAAGGAGATCAACCCCCACGTCGACGAGTGGGAGGAAGCCGGCATCTTTCCGGCGCACGACCTGTTCAAGAAGGCCGGGGACCTCGGCCTGCTGGGGCTGTCCCGGCCCGAGGAATACGGCGGAGGCGGCCTGGACTACAGCTACAGCGTGGCGGCCGCCGAAGAGCTGGGCACCGCGCAGTGCGGCGGCGTCCCCATGGCCATGGGGGTGCAGTCCGACATGGCGACCCCAGCGCTGGCGACCTTCGGCAGCGACGAGCTGCGGCGCCAGTTCCTCACCCCGGCCATCGCCGGTGACATGGTCGCCTGCCTGGGCGTGTCCGAAGCCGGCGCCGGCAGCGACGTCGCCAGCATCCAGACCCGCGCCCGCAAGGACGGCGACGACTACGTCATCAACGGCAGCAAGCTGTGGATCACCAGCGGCATCCAGGCCGACTGGATGTGTGCCCTGGTCAACACCAGCGACGGCAAGCCCCACGAGAACAAGTCCCTCATCATCGTCCCCATGGACACGCCCGGGGTGGTGCGGCGCCGCAAGCTCGACAAGCTCGGCATGCGCAGCAGCGACACCGCCGAGATCTACTTCGACGACGTCCGGGTGCCCCAGCGCTTCCGTATCGGCGACGAGGGGCTGGGCTTCATGTACCAGATGCTCCAGTTCCAGGAGGAGCGGCTGTGGGGCGCCGCCAACATGATCCGCGGGCTCGAGGGCATCATCGCCGACACCATCGAGTACACCCGGCAGCGGCAGGCCTTCGGGGCGAGCATCCTGGACAACCAGGTCGTGCACTACCGACTGGCCGAGCTCTCCACAGAGGTCGAGGCGCTCCGGGCCCTCGTCTACCGGGCGACCGAGCAGTACGTCGCCGGAGAGAACGTCGTCCGCCTCGCCAGCATGGCCAAGCTCAAGGCCGGGCGCCTGGGCCGCGAGGTCACCGACGCCTGCCTCCAGTACTGGGGAGGCATGGGCTACATGTGGGAGACCCGCGTCGCCCGGGCCTACCGCGATGTCCGCCTGGTCAGCATCGGCGGTGGCGCCGACGAGGTCATGCTCTCCATCATCTGCAAGATGGACGGCACCCTGCCCCGCCGCAAGAAGGGCTGAGGGTGGCCCGCCCCTTGCGACGCCTGCTCATCGCCAATCGGGGCGAGATCGCCTGCCGGGTGATCCGCTCCGCGCGGGCGCTCGGCATGCAGACCGTCGCCGTGTACAGCGACGCCGACGCGGGGGCGCCACACGTCCTGCAGGCCGACCTCGCCGTGCGCATCGGGCCTGCGGACGCGGCGCAGAGCTACCTCTCCATCGACGCCATCCTGGCGGCCGCCGAACACTGTAAGGCCGACGCCATCCACCCCGGCTACGGCTTCCTGTCGGAGAACGCCGAGTTTGCCCTAGCATCGCTAGACGCCGGCCTCACCTGGGTCGGCCCGCCACCGGCAGCCATCGCCGCCATGGGCGACAAGGCCGCTGCCAAGGTCACCATGCGGGACGCCGGCGTGCCGGTGGTGCCGGGGGCCGAGGGAGACCGCGCCGCCCTGCTGGCCGCCGCACCCGACCTCGGCTTCCCCCTGCTGGTGAAGGCCGCCGCCGGGGGAGGCGGGCGGGGGATGCGCCGGGTCGATGCCCTCGAAGACCTGCCCGCTGCGCTGGACGCCGCCGGCCGAGAAGCCACCCAGGCCTTCGGCGACGGCGCGCTGCTCCTGGAGCGGCTCGTCACGGACGCCCGCCACGTCGAGATCCAGGTGCTGGCCGATGACCGGGGCCACATCATCCACCTCGGAGACCGTGACTGCTCCATCCAGCGACGCCACCAGAAGGTGGTCGAGGAGGCCCCCTCTCCGGCCGTCGACGCAGCTCTGCGGGGGGCGATGGGGCAGGCCGCCGTCCAGGCCGCGCTCACCGTCGGCTACGTCGGCGCCGGCACGGTGGAGTTCCTGCTGGCCCCCGACGGCGGCTTCTACTTCCTGGAGATGAACACGCGCCTGCAGGTCGAGCACCCGGTCACCGAGCTTGTGTGGCGGCTGGATCTCGTGGAGTGGCAGCTCCGCATCGCCCGGGGAGAGGCGCTGCCCTGGCAGCAGGAAGACCTGGCGCCCACGGGCCATGCCATTGAAGCGCGACTGTACGCCGAGGACCCCGACCAGGGCTACCTGCCCCGGACGGGTCGGGTGGCGGCCTTCCAGCCGCCGGACCGGCCGTCGCTGCGCTTCGACCACGCGCTGGGAACCGGGGTCGAGGTGGGGTCCCACTACGACCCCATGCTCGGCAAGCTCGTCGCCTGGGGACCTGACCGCCAGGCCGCCCTGGCCACGCTGGACCGCGGCCTGGCCGACCTGGTGATGCTCGGCGTCGGCACCAACCGACAGTGGCTGCTACGCCTGCTGGCCCACCCCGACGTGCAGGCCGGCCGCCTGACCACCCACTTCCTCGACGACACGGCGCTGCCGGCGGATCCGCTCGATCCGCAGACCGTCGCCATCGCCGCGGCGCTGTGGCTGGAAGCGCAGGGCTACACCGGCCCTCCCTTCCGCAACGGGCACCCGCTCGAGCAGCCCCTCGACCTCGTCATCGACGGGGCCCGGCACACGACGTGGGTGGGCTTCGACCCGGGCCTGGTGATCACCGTCGAGGACCAGCACTTCGCCGTACGGCTCGACCAGGGCGCGGGCCCGCGACGCCGCGTCACGGTGGACGGCGTGACCCGCACCGTCGCTGCCGTGTTCGCCGAGGGCCACCTCCACGTGCAGACCGACCACCACAGCCTCGGCGTGCAGCCCTGGGTGCCCGGTGCGGCCGACGTGGCGGGCACCGGGCGCGCCACCGCCCCGACCAGCGGGAGGGTGGTGGCCGTGCCCGTCGCAGTGGGCGACCCCGTCGAGGTCGGCCAGACCCTGGTCCTGCTCGAAGCCATGAAGCTGGAGACGCCGGTCAAGGCCGACGTCCGCGGCGCCGTCGCCGAGCTGCGCTGTGCCCTCGACGACGTCGTCGCCACCGGGCAGCTCCTCGTCGTGGTCGCGCCCGCCCCGGCAGAGGAGCCCCCGTGAGTACGTCGCCCGCCCCCTCCCCCGCCCTCTCCCCCGACAAGGCCGTCGTCACCTGCGCCCTGACCGGTGTCCTGACCAACCCCGCCCAGCACCCGGTGCCCGTCACGGTCGACGAGATGGCGGACAGCGCCCGGCAGGCCGTGGACGCCGGCGCCAGCGTCCTGCACGTCCACTTCCGCCGCCAGGAGCCCGGCATGGGGGTGCTGCCCTCGTGGGAACCCGACGTCGCCGCCGCCGTCGTCGACGCCATCCGGACCGCCTGCCCCGGCGTCGTCATCAACATGAGCACGGGCGTCATCGGCCCCGACGTGTCCGGCCCCCTGGCCTGCATGCGCCGGGTCCGCCCGGAGATCGCCGCCTGCAACGCCGGCTCGCTCAACTACCTCAAGGTCCGCCGAGACGGGCGCTGGGCCTGGCCGCCCATGGTCTTCGACAACCCCGTGGACAAGGTCCAGGCCATGCTCGACGCCATGGTGGACACCGGCGCCAAGCCCGAATTCGAGTGCTTCGACACCGGCATCGTCCGCAGCGTGGCGATGTTCGTCGCCGCCGGCATGCTGGCGGGGGACGCGCGCCCGCCGGAGTACAACTTCGTCATGGGCGTCGCCAGCGGGATGCCCGCCGACCCCGCGCTGCTCGACCTGCTGCCCGGGTGGATCCTCCCGGACAGCCCCTGGCAGGTGACCGCCATCGGCCGCCAGGAGGTCTGGCCCCTGCACCGCCGCGCCGCCGAGTTGGGCGGGCACCTGCGCACCGGAGTGGAAGACACCTTCTACCTGCCCTCGGGACAGCGCTGCCGGGGCAACGGCGACCTCGTCGACGCCATGGTGGCCATCGCCCGGGACTGCGGCCGCAGCATCGCATCGCCGGCCGAAGCCCGGGTGATGCTGGGCCTCTCTCCCGGACCCGAACAGCGTTAGGCTTGGGTGCTCGTCGCGTCGAACAGGCGTAGTCCGCGCGCCGAGGAGCCGCTCGCCGGGCGCGAGCACGAGGTGCTGGCGCTCAGAGCCGAGGGGCTGTCCAGCAGGAACAGCGGACGGGTCCTCGACACCCGCGAGCTTCCACCTCCGCGCCATCATCGGCAAGAGCCGCGCCCGCAGCCGACGCGAAGCCGCTGCGCGGGGCGCACGGAAGGCGCTGATCCGGGCGGCGGTGGTGACGAACGGAACCAACCCGTACAACATCTGAGATGTTCACCAAGTTGGTTCAATATTCGTGGCGGAATCGGAACAAAACTGCATCATACTACTTGCTGTTACCGATGTTTGACCCGAAACAGCCCAAAGATACGGACCTCACCCACACTACATCCAAGATGTTCACAATGTTAGTTCCGATACCTATGCAGTTTCGGCACTAACCACACGTACACAACTGTATGTTGCATTGCTTCATAGCACTCTACCCCCGAACTACGGAACCAACACTGCCTACTTCTGAGATATTCTCATAGTTGGTTCCGGTCCCCACCCGCAACGGTCTGACATGCCCCTCGGCCACCACGTCACCTTCCGCCTCGTCGACAGCCGCGTCATCGCCCCAACCACCACCGACCAGCGGCGCATGGCCAAGGCGGTCCTCCTGGCTCTGCGGCCCTACGCCCTGCTCGCCTTCCGCTGCGCCGACACCCACGGACACCTGGAGCTGCTCGGCAGCGCCGCCGACGCTCGGGAGGCCGCCCATCGCGCCTTGATCGCCACCAGCAAGACGCTGGCGCTGCCGGTCCGCTTTCAGCCCGCCCACCTCGAAGCGATCCACGACCAGGCCCACCTCGACCGGGCCTTCCGCCACGTGCTCCGCCAGGACGAACACCACGGATTCGCCCACGACCCCTGGCTGGACGCCAGCAACGCGCCCGATCTCCTCGGCCTCCGCTCGGTCGGGACCTGGACGGCGACGACGGTTCGGCGCGCCCTGCCTCGCATCGACCGGGCGGCCCTGCTCGACGCCACCGGGCTCACCGGACTCGACGAGCAGCAACCCGACGCCACCGACCTCGCCGATGCCGCCGCCGCTGCCATCGCGGCGCCGAAGCTCACCGGTCGTTCGGCTCCCGTCGTCGCCGCGCGCTGCGCGGCGGTGCATGTCGGCCGATCGATGCGGTCCACTGCCGACGTCGCCGCGCTCCTCGACATCAGCCCCCGCGCCGTGTGCAAGCTGGCCGCTCGAACGCCCGACGACGCCCTCGTCCAGGCCGTGACCGGGCAGCTGCGCCTGCGCGCCCTGCGCAGCCCGGCCGGCACCTGACCACGAATTCCGGACCACCTCTTCCGGACCACCTCAAGAGACACAGTGTGGCCCGTGCACGCGAGGGCGAAGCTTCCGGGAACCAATCGGCAGCGAGACTCCCCGTGGTCAGGGACCATCGGGCAGCAGCACGAGGACGATGACCCCCTCGGCCGTGCCCACCAGCACGCGGTCTTCGATGAGGCAGAGACCCTGCCCCCGAGACGGCAGCACCCAGCGCGCACGTTCGCGGCGAGGCTCTCCCCCGACCCAGGACAGCGCGAAGTTGTCGAGGACCAGCGCGTCGCCCGGGCGGTCGGGTAGCGGGAGCGTCGGTGCGCTTGCAGCGGCAGCGGCCCTGTCCGCCGGCGTCCACTCCATGCCCGTGCTGCCCAGCGGCGGGGCGACCCCCTGCCGCGAAGCGAGCACCCGGCCCTTGTGCAGCGCCTCGCCCGCCCGCAGGAGCCGACGCCACCCGGAGCGATCCGTCGGGTGACCACCGTTGTCGACCGAGTAGATGTCGACGCTGTCGGGGCCTTGGACCCGCGCATCCTCGATCCACTCGCTGGAGTCGTGCCAGGTCCCGATGACCGCGCCGCTGCCAGCGTCCAGCAGCCAGGCAGTCTGACGGTTGCTGACCGCGAGGCGCCGCCCCTGCTGGTGCAGCGTGCGGACCGGGCCGGGGGCGACCAGGGTGGCGACCACAGCCTCAGGGTTCACCGCCCGGATGTGGCCTTGCGCGTCGGCGACCCATCCGACGGGCGCTGCGTCGTCGAGCGCACCCGCGGCCAAGGTGGTGAGCGCCGGCAGCCCGGCCGAGCCCGGCTCACCCGGTTCGATGACGCGCTCGGCGAGCAGCGCGGGCGTGGGCACCTCGGGCAGCTCCAGCGCACCCGACGGCCCCCCGGGTGCTCGCCGATCTCGGTGTCGATCTCGTCCAGGCTGGCCAGGCTCTGCGCCTCCACTCCGCGGAAGCGGTTGTCGACGACCACCACGTCCCGAAGCTCGACCGCCGATGCCGCCCGCGCCAGGACGCCATAGGTGCAGCCGTGGATCCGGCCACCCCGCACGGTCACGGCCGCGGTGCCGCCCGTCATCAGCCCGGCCCAGCCGTGACCGATCAGCTCGACGCGGTCGAGGTCCAGCGTCGCGTCGTCCACCACGACCAAGCTGCTGTCGCTACAGGCCCGGATGCTCGCGCCCTGCACGTCGACCTCGGCCGCGCGCACCTCGAGGCCCCACCGGCCTGGGCCCAGCCGACAGCGGGTCAGCTTCGCGCGGCCGCCGGTGCAGCGGACAACACCGTCGACGGGACCTGGCAGCGCTGGCATGGACAACCTCGCGTCGCGTAGCGCAGCACCGACCGCTGCCGGCTCTCTGGTGGCGCGGATGCGCCCGCCTGCCCTGCGTGTAGAGTCGGGCGAGCGCTGCTTCGCCGTCCACAGCGCCCGACGCACCCCAGCCACCCATCGAAGACTCCCACCGAAGACCCGGCCATGAAGCCCTCCGCGATCCCGCTGCTCGCCCTCAGCCCCCTCCTCCTCGCCGCGAAGCTCCCGGATCCGCCCGCCGGCGTCGCCGAGCTGACGAAGACCGACGACAGCGGCAGCGTGACGGTCCAGCTTCGCCTGGACCGCTGCTGGGCCGACCAGAAGATCGCCGGCGACGGCGACCCCGCCGTCCAGCGCGACCCGATCCACACCGGCCTGACGCCGACCCTGACGGCCAGCAAGGGAACCGAGACCTGCCTGTGGACCGGCTACCGCCCGGGCACCCACGAAGCCGCCGGCGACACGCTGCTGTCCTACGCCCTGCTCATCGAGCAGCCCCCCGACGGCGTGGTCCACGCCTTCTGGTACGAGGATCACCAGGAGGTGCCGCGGACGCTGTACGCCGGGCAGGGCAGCGTCGAGGGCCGCCAGCTCCGCCTGCAGCTCCTCGATGTGGACAACGGCCCCTCGGCGAAGCTGGAGGGGCTGATGCGTCGGACCGAACAGCGCTAGCTGCACCCAGCGACCGAACCTGCCCGAACAGCGCTAGCTCGACCAGTCCCGCATCCGCCGCACCCCACCGAGCCGGTCGGCCTGCTTCTCGGGCCAGCCGTCGTAGTACCCGGCCCACGGCCTGCCGGTGCGCCGCAGACACCACAGCGAGTACGCGGCCCGCGACACCGAGGGCAACCCCACGATCAGCAGGTACAGCGGCCCGAAGGCGCGGGACTGCACCGTGTGACCGAACTCGTGGGCGCGGGTCCAGCGCTCCCTGGCTCCGACCGGGTGGTTGTCGGGGCACCAGAACACGAAGCTGCCCAGGGACACACCGAGGCGTTCCGTCTCGATGAAGCGCCGCCCGCGCTCCCACTCTTCACCCCGCACGCGCCCGAGCGCCCGCAGCAGCACCCACAGGCCGAGGCCGAGCAGGTTCTGGGGCAGCTCCCAGAGGGCGAGGAGGATCACGCGCACACCGACGGCTTCACCCGGCGGGCAAGGCCGTCAAGGGACCGGCGCGATCCGCTATGCTCGGGCGCGGGAGGACTCGATGATGTTGCCCGCCGTTGCCCTCGCGTTCCTGATCGCCGCGGGCGCTGCCCGCGCCGAAGACGCCGACGCCCCCGTGGCCGACGACGACAAGCGACCCGACGCCGGCCTGCACCTCGGCCTGGGCGCGGGCGTGGCCGGCGGGCGACAGCAGGCGGTGCTGGTGAGCGGGGAGTCCACCTACCAGTACGTCTACGACTTCGGGGTCGCCGGAGCGCTGCAGCTCCGGACGCCTCGGGGGTTGACCCTCGAGCCCATCCTCCAGCTCGAAGAGAGCATGGCGGGCGAGAGTCCGACCACGGGGGACAGCAAGGCCACCGTCGTGGAGCTCGGGTTGCTCGTGCGGCCGCGGCTCGCCAGCAGCGGTTCAACCGAGCTGCAGGGCATCGCCGGGATGTCCTATGGGTACGGGCGCACCGTGACCGACGCCGACACCAGCACGCCGACCGTCGTGCACTCCCACAGCGGCGGCGCGCGCCTGGGCATGGGACTGCTCCGCTGGCTGGACCCTCAGCTCTCGCTCGGTGCGGACCTCTCGGTCGCCGGCTTCGCCGGCACCCTGAGCACCGTCGACGACTCCGAAGCGCACAGCATCGTGGTCTCCCTGGACCCGACCGCCCGGCTGATCCTCATGCTGTGGCTCTGACCCACCGGCTCCCCAGCAGGGTACAGGCACGCGCCGCCCCCCGCATCCCGGAGTCCCCGTGGCCCTCAGCCCCCAGCAGATGATGCAGCGCATGGTCGAGCGGATCGAGCCCCGCACCGGCAAGAGCTTTCAGCAGTGGGTCGAATTGGCCCGCACGACCGGCATCGACAAGCACAAGGCGCTCACCGTGCACATGAAGGCCCAGCACGGGCTGAACCACAACGAAGCGCAGTGGGTCGCCTGGGCGGTGCTCGACTCGGGCCGGCTGGAGTCCTACAGCCGACCCAAGGACCTGGTGGCGGACCTCTACAGCGGCAAGAAGGCCCACCTGCGCCCCATCCACGACGCCCTGCGGTCCGCCGGGCTGGCCGTCGGTGAAGACATCCGCGAGAGCGTGTGCCGCACCTACAGCAGCCTCGCGACCGGCCGGCAATTCGCCATGATCAACCCCCGCACCCAGAGGGCCGTCGACCTCGACCTGGCCCTGCCCGAGGGCGTCGACAGCCCCCGCCTGCAGCCGGTGAAGAACAGCAACCCCAAGTTCGCCCACCGCATCCGCGTCTCCTCGGTCGAGGAGGTCGACGACGAGGTCCGGCGGCTGCTGGTCATTGCCGCCGACGCGGCCCGCTGAGCCCGGTCAGCCCGCCGGGGTGCGCAGCGACGCCCCCACCAGCACCAGCAACTCGGTGACGACGACGGTGGCGCCTGCCAGATCGCCGGTGATCCCGCCCAGCCGTCGGCGAAACCACCACCCCGCGACCCGCGCCGTGAGCAGGGCGACGATCACGGCGAGCACACCGAGGCTGCCGGCCAGCGGCACGGCGACGAGCAGGGACAGCGCCAGGGCGGCGACGACGTGGGTGGTGGTGATCCCCTCGACCATGGGCTTCGCCAGCCCCTCGCCGGCGCGGGCGTAGGGCAGGCTGCGGACCAGGACGACCGGCGGGAGGCGGGCGACGGCGTGGGCGACGACCAGGGTGGGCAGCCAGGCCGTGGGTGCCAGGGAGACCAGCAGGTTCCACCGCAGCAGCAGGGCGCCGACCAGCGCCAGGGCGCCGTAGGTGCCCACACGGCTGTCCCGCATGATGTCCAGCGCCCGCTCTCTGGACGCCCCGCCGCCGAGCCCGTCGAAGGTGTCGGCCAGACCGTCTTCGTGCAGGCCGCCGGTGAGCAGCGGGCCGGCGAGGGCGACGAGGGCGGCGACGACGCCGGTCGCCAGCGAGGTCCAGTCGAAGAGCAGCACGGCGAGCAGGCCGAGCAGCCCACCGACCAGCGCGCCGACGAGGGGGTACCAGCCCATGCTCCGCGGCAGCTCGCCGTCGGCCAGGTCGTGGCTGCCGGGGACGGGTAGCCGTGTCAGGAAGCGGACGGCGGTGCGCAGGGCGGCCAGCACGTTCAGATCCGCCCGCTGAGCACGTCGTCGAGGGTGGCCATGCCCTCGACGATGGCGCAGGCCGAGCGCAGCAGGGGCAGGGCCAGGGCGGCGCCACTGGCTTCACCCAAGCGCAGGCCGAGGTCGAGCAGCGGCTCTCCGGCGTCCACCCCGGCCAGGACCGCGGCGTGGCCGGGTTCGGCCGAGCGGGTCGCGGCGACGAGGTAGGTGCGCAGGCCGGGGTCGAGCCGGACGGCCGCCAGGGCAGACGCGCCGACGATGAAGCCGTCGAGGACGACGGGGATCCGGTGGTGGGCGGCCTGGAGCATGCAGCCGGCCAGTGCCACCAGCTTGAAGCCCCCCAACTCGGCGAGGACGTCGAGGGGCTCGCGGGCCGCCGTCCGGTCCAACGCCCGCTGGATCACCTGAGCCTTGCGGGAGACGCCGGCGCCGTCGAGGCCGGTGCCCGGCCCCGTCAGCTCGGTGGCGGGGCGGTCGAGCAGCCGGCAGGCGATGGCCGTGGCCGGGGTGGTGTTGCCGATGCCCATCTCGCCGAGGGCGAGGACGTGGACGCCGTCGGCGGCGGCCCGGTCGGCGGCGGCGGCGCCGGCCTGCAGCGCCTGGTCGCGCTGCGCAGGCGTCATCGCCGGTCCCGCCGCGAGGTTGGCGGTACCCTCGGCGACCCGTGCCCGCACGACCCGGACACCGTCGGCGCCTGGGGGCAGCTCGGCCAGCCCACGCACGCCGATGTCGACGACTTCGAGCTCGGCGCCGGCCTGGCGCGCCAGCACCGCGACCGCGGCGCGGCCTGCGGCGAAGGTGCGGACCATCGAGCCGGTCACCTCGGGCGGGTAGGGGCTGACGGCTTCCTCTCGCGCGACGCCGTGGTCACCGGCGAAGACGACGACGCGGGCCCGGTCAGCCACCGGCACGGCGCGGCCCTGAGCACCGGCGAGGCGCACGGCGAGGGCTTCGAGGGCGGCGAGGCTGCCAGGCGGCTTGGCGAGGCCGTCGATGCGGGCGCGGACGGCGGCGGCGACGTCGGCGGCATGATCGGGGAGCGGGGCGCGGAGGGCGGCGATGGGGATGGGATCAGTCCTTCAGGGTGGAGGGAGGCTTGATTTTCAGGGGCAGGCCAGCGACGCAGAGCACGACCTCGTCGCACACCGCGGCCAGGCGCTGGGAGAGGCGGCCGGAGTGGTCGCGGAAGGCCCGCGCAAGCGCGTTGTCGGGGACGATGCCGAGGCCGACCTCGTTGGTGACGAGGACGACGGGGTTGTCGGCCCTGGCGACGGCGGCGGCGAGGGCGTCGATGGCCGCCTCGATCGCGGCGTCGTCGCGGTCGGCGAGGAGCAGGTTGCTCAGCCAGAGCGTCAGGCAGTCGAGCAGCACGACCCCGTCCTGCGACAGCAGCGGCCCCGGGTCCAGGGGCTCTTCGAGGGTCCGCCAGGAGGCGTCCCGGTCGGCCCGGTGGCGGGCGATGCGGTCGGCCATCTCGGCATCGAGGGCCTGGGCGGTGGCGAGGTAGAAGCGGCGCGGGTGCAGCCCCTCGGCCCGGGCCTGGGCGAAGCGGCTCTTGCCCGAGCGGGCTCCTCCGGTGACCAGGATCTTCACGCGGTCCTCCTCTGCGCAGCGGCGAGCGCGACCCGGTGCAGCGTGCGCAGCGGCGCCCCCGGCACGCGGCCGTCGAAGGCGCACAGCTCGACGGCGTCGATGTCGACCGCCAGGGGCGGCAGCCTCCGGAGCGGGGACAGCGCCGTGATCAGCGGCGCCACGGGGCGGCTGTCGACGTAGCTGCCGACGCTGAGGTGCGGCCGGTAGGGCGAGAAGCGCAGCTCGTCGTGGTGGGCGCCGAGACGACGCCGCAGCGCCGCGAGCCCTCCGTTCGGGTCGTCGACCTCGAGGAAGGGGGTCGAGGTGAAGCTGTTGACGCCGCCGACGTCGAGGCGAAACGCGGTGGCGCCCGACAGCGCCCGGAGCTGCGCGTCGATGACGGCGGGGTCCACGTCGTCGTCGAAGCGCACGCGGTCGCAGGAGAAGCCGGCGACCCAGACGGTGACGTGCAGATCGGAGAGCGCCACGGGGCGGATTGCGGTGCCGAGTGCCTCGGCAGCGGCGCGCACCCGGGCCCGCACCGCCACGCCGTCTGCCCGGACCACCCACACCAGGTAGCGGCTGCGGCCCCGGAGCCAGGCATCCCGCTCCCCGGGGGACGGCCCGCAGGTCTGCCCCGCCGCCGCGAAGGCGGCCCAGGTGGCGTCGAGGGCGTCGGTCCGCATGGCCGCGCACCTACCTGCTCGAGGCCAGCCTGCCCAGGGGGCGACGCCAGGGCGCATGCTGCGACGCCATGTCACGCCCCCGTGGTGGCCACCGGCCCCATGATCAAGCGACATCCCAGGGAACAACATCAAGACCCTCCTCAAGCTCCTCGGCGGGCTGCTGGCGCTGGTGCTCCTGAGCGTCCTTGCGGCCGGCGTCTGGGCGAAGACCAGGGCCGACGCCCTCCTCCACCGCACGCTGACGGCGCACGACAGCGACATCCCGATGCCCTGGCCGCTGACCGACGCCCAGCGGGCCGCCCTGCCGGAGGGCACCGACGCCGACGCCGTCGCGACACAGCAGGCCCTGGCCCGCGGCGAGCACCTGCTGGCGGCGCGGTATGGCTGCACGGACTGCCACGGCGCGGACCTCGGTGGCGGCTCGATGCTGGATGACCCCGCCGTCGGCTCCTTCCCCGGCTCGAACCTCACGACCGGGTCCGGCGGCTACGGCGCCACGGCCACGCTGGCAGACTGGGAACACAAGCTCCGCCACGGCATCAACCGCGACGGCCGACCAGGTCCCATGCCGTCGGACGACTTCTTCGCCATGAGCGACCAGGAGCTCTCCGACCTCGTCCTGGCGATCCTCGCCCGCCCGCCGGTGGATCGCGAACCCGAGCAGTCGACCTACGGCCCCATCGGCTGGGTGCTCCTCGCCACCGGCCAGTTCCAGCTCGCCGCCGACAAGCCCGCCGCCAGCGCGACGACCCACGTCGCCACGCCCCCGGCGGCCACGCCCACGGCCGAGTTCGGCGCCCACCTCGCCGCCACCTGCACCGGCTGCCACCGCCCGGGCCTGCAAGGAGGCCCCGTCGTCGGCGGCGCCCCCGAGTGGCCCCCAGCGACCAACCTCACGACGGCCCCGGTCCGCGACTGGAGCTTCGAGGACTTCCGGCAGGCGATGCAGCAGGGCACCCGCCCCGACGGCAGCGAGATCCGCGACCCCATGCGCAACGTCCTGCCGCTCGCGCAGCGGATGACGGACACGGAGCTGCGGGCGCTGTGGGCCTATGTCCAGGGGCTGGATCCGGTGCCGACGGGGGGGTGATCGGGCGGCGGGAGAGACACGCTCGGTGCGGTGGCGGTGGACCAAACGCCGTGCACAAACTGTGTACGGAACCTTCACGCAGAGCGGCGAGGTGGAGCATATCCGTGGGAAGCCCCACCCTGTCTGCGGAGCGACCCGTGCCTGTCCTGGATGGCCTCCTCGTACCTGCACTGGTGACCTTCTTCGTCGCCGACACGCTGAACATGCTGACCATCAGCGTCCTCTACCACCGCGACCTCGCCCACGGTGCCATCCGGCTGCGCCCGTCCCTCCGCAAGCTGTGGATCCGGCTGGGCCCCTGGGTCACGGGAATGGACCCGCTCGGCTGGACCGTGATGCATCGCATGCATCACGAGTGGTCCGACCAGCCGCGCGACCCCCACAGCCCCAGCAACGTGGGCGTGCTCGGGGTCTTCCTCGCCCAGCTCCGCAGCTACGAGCGCGTGCTCGTCCACCTCCTCAAGGGACGAGAGGACGCCTGGTCCCTCGGACAGGACCTGGGGCTCCAGGTCCATCCCATGTACGGCCGTGGCTGGTGGGTTCTCCCGTGGATCGTGAACGGTGTGGTGGCGCTCGGCCTCGGGGCCCTCGTGGGCTGGCCCGTGGGAGTCGCCTGGTACGTGGGCATCGCCACCCATCCGATCCAGGGCGGCCTCATCAACGGCCTCGCCCACTCCCAGGGCTACCGGAACTTCGCCACACCCGACCAGTCCACCAACAACCTCGCCGTGGCCGCCCTCACCTACGGCGAGGGCTTCCAGAACAACCACCACGCCCACCCCGCCTCGCCGGAATTCCGCAGCCGCTGGTGGGAGCTGGACGTGGGCTTCCTCGCCTGCCTCGTGCTCGAGGCCCTGGGGCTGGCGGAGATCCGCCACGACCTCAGGATCCGCAGCCGCCTCGCTGCGTCCCCAACCACCCCCAAGGCCCAGGAGACCTCACGATGAACGCACCCAGCGCCGACGCCGTCGTACAGCTCGCCCACCCAATTCAGGATCGCGCCCTCGAGCGCATCCGCTTGGGGACCCGCGCGGAGGTCGACCGGGCCTACTACGACATCGAGCTCGACCTGGCCGAGCTTAGACAGCGGGTGGGAGCCAGCGCCTTCCGCAAGGGTCTCGCCGGGATGCGGGAGCACCCTCTGTTCGCGCTGCTCCAGGATGACCCCTTCATCCGACACTCCTTCACCCGCCCCCGAGGCTACCCCGGCGACGCCGAGCTGCTCGACTACATCTACGGCGCGGGCGACAGCGCCGAGAAGGTGGCTGCAGCGAGCGAATTCGGGCAGCTCAGCTATGCCTCCATGCGGAATTGCATCGCATGTCGCGCCGTCCGCTACCGCGCCGCCCGCATCGCCGAACGCGTCCAGCGTGGCCTGCGCACGATCGCCGGGCTGCGGGTGTTCTCGCTGGCGGCGGGACACCTCTGCGAGCTGCAGACCGTGCGCTGGACACGCACGCCGGATCTCGTCCTGGCCGCCGACCAGGACCCGCACTCGGTCGCCGAGATCGCCCGTCGCTACGCGCCCGAGAACGTCGATGCACGGCTCGTGAGTGTCAAGCAGGCCATCCAGGGGGATGTCGGGGAGCGTGACTTCCACTTCGTCTACGCCGCGGGACTCTACGACTACCTCCCCGACGACGTGGCGACGCTCCTCACGCGCCGCCTGCTCGACCTCGTCGCCCCGGGGGGGACCCTGCTCGTGCCGAACTTCGCACCCGACTGCACCGGTGCCGCCTTCATGGAGTACGGCATGGACTGGCACCTGGTGTACCGCGACGAGGCAGCCCTCGAAGCGATGGTCGCCGCGGTCACGCGACCCGGCGAAGTCGAGGTTGCGCTGAGCCGCGACCCGTCGGATCAGATCGCGTTTGTGGAGCTGACCCGGCCGTTCTGATCATGGCCGGGGCCGTGGACCGCCTTCTCGGCGTCCACCCCGCCCCCCCACCCGCACCCGCACCCTCAGTCAGGAACCTCGGCCGGCAGCGAGCCCCCCTCGCGCGTCCCATTGCGCGAACGCCGACAACCGGAGAGTACCAACGAAGGACAAGCGAGACGGATCCTTGTCGGTAGGGCTGATCGACGCGCCAGCTTCGCGAGTGGCTCGACCGCAGAGCCTCGAGTCCGCGAGGGCGCGAGGGCGCGAGGGCGCGACGGCGCGAGGGCGGGGGAGGCGACGAGCAGCGCGGCGCTCACAACCCGGGGTAGGTCTCGGACCTCGGGCTACTTATGAGCGTCCGCGACGCTCCTCCTCCCCGGAGGCGCTCATAACCCGGGGTAGGTCTCGGACCTCGGGCCACTTATGAGCGCTCGCGACGCTCCTCCTCCCCCGGAGGCGCTCACAACCCGGGGTAGGTCTCGGACCTCGGGCCACTTATGAGCGCCCGCGAAGCTCCTCCTCCCCGGAGGCGCTCACAACCCGGGGTAGGTCTCGGACCTCGGGCCACTTGGACAAAGCCGCTTCGCGGCAGGGGTGGCACGACTGCCGGCAGTGGCCTGGTCGAGGCGGTGTGGTGGTCGTGACGCTGCTCGCGGGGGCTCTGCCCCCGCCCCCCGGCAGGGGGCGCCGCAACGCCGCGAAGCCGCGACGCCGCAACGCCGCGAGGGCGCGGGGGCGCGAGGGCGCGAGGGTGCGAGGCAGCGAGGCAGCGAGGGCGCGAGTCCGCGAGTCCGCGAGGGCGCGGGGGCCCGAGGGCGCGAGCTGCGAGCCGACATTCTCGCGCAATCCGCCGCCATGGAGAGCGCACATGACCAGCCGGAGGCCGAGCTTGACGGTGGCTCGAGACGCAAGATCTTGCGGTCGTGAGTGGCCGAGGTTCCCGTCAGTACCGGAAAGGCCAGCCCAGGAAGTACCGCTTCACCCGCAGCCACAGCCCGTACAGGCCGAGCGGCTCGAAGACCAGGACCACGCAGACCAGGATGCTGAACAGCAGGGTGGACTGCTGGGCGCTGGACATGCCGTCGAGGAAGGGCAGGTGGCGGCCGAGATCCTGGGCCAGGGGTGTGAGCACGACGAAGGCGAGGGCCCCGGCGACCGCGCCGAACACCGTCCCGATGCCGCCGAGCACGATCATGGTGATGTACTGGACGCTCATGGACAGATCGAAGGGGGGTTCCACCGTCAGGTACTGCTGCTGGAGCGCGAACATGCCGCCGGCCACGCCCGCCAGGAAGCTGCTGATGCCGAAGGCCAGGACCTTGGTGCGGGCGGGGTCGACCCCGAGGGCCGCGGCGGCGAGGTCGCTGTCGCGGACGCTGAGCATGGCCCGGCCCAGCCGCGACCGGCGGATGTTGCTGGCCAGGAAGACCACGGGCACGGTGATGGCCACGAACAGGCCGTAGAGCTTGTGCCCCTGCCGCAGGGTGACGGGGCCGATGGTCGACGTGGCCGCAAGGTCGCCGAGGCTGGAGGCGCCCGGCGCACTGGCGAACCACAGGTGACCGCTCACGGCGATGCCCGCGGAGCCATGCGTCAGGCCGGTCGCCGACAGCAGGACGTGGTCGACGAAGAAGAGCAGGCCAAGCGTGACGATGGCGAGGTACAGGCCGCGCAGGCGCAGGGCGAAGGGGCCGACAGCGAGGCCCACGGCCGCCGCGACAAGGCCACCGGCGGGCAGGCCAAGCCACAGCGGCAGGTGGAGCTGCTCGGAGAGCACGGCGAGGGTGTAGGCGCCCAGCGCCAGGAAGGCGGCGTGCCCCAGCGAGATCTGGCCGGCGAAGCCGGTCAGGATCATCAGGGCGACGCTGCCGACGACGCTGACCAGGGCGAGGTTTCCGATGGCCAGCCACCGGCTGCTGGCCACCATGGGGAAGCCGAGGAGGGCGAGGGCCAGCAGGCCGAGGCCGAGCTTCTGCCACAGGTCGGGGAAGCGGGCGAGGTCGTCTTCGTAGGTGGTGACCAGCTTGCGCGTGGGCATCAGACACGCTCCACGTCGCGGGTGCCGAACAGCCCGTAGGGGCGGACCACCAGGAAGGCGACCATCACGAGGTAGGGGAAGACGGTGTGGAAGTTGTGGCCGAAGCTGCCGAGCGCGCTGTTGAGGTAGCCCTGTGCCAGGACCTCGAGCAGCCCGAGCAGCAGGCCGGCCAGCACCGCCCCGCCGACACTGTCGAGGCCGCCGATGATGACGGCGGGGAAGGCCCGGAGCGCGACGAAGCCCAGGTTGGTGTCAGCGCTGCGGGGGAACATGCCGAGGAAGACACCGGCCAGCGCCGCCGTCGCCGCCGACAGGAACCAGGCGCTGGCGAAGATGCGCGGCACCGGGATGCCGAGGGCGAGCGCCGTCTCCTGGTCGCTGGCGGTGGCCCGCATGGCGACCCCGAAGCGGGTGAAGCGGTCGACCAGGAAGTACGCCAGCAGGGCGAGCGCCCCGGCTCCGACGCTGGCGATGCTGCCGACCAGGATCCGGGCGTCGCCGAGTTGGACGGTGGCCGTGGGCTCCCAGGGAGTCGGCATGCCGCGGGGGTCGGCACCCCAGACGGCGATGGCCAGGGCCCGCAGCACGGCCCCGACGAAGATGGTGACGATGATGGTCACGAACACCGGGCGGCCGATGAGTGGACGCAGCACCACGCGCTCGACCGCGGCCCCCAACAGCCCGGTGAGACCCATGGCGCCGACCAGGGCCAGGGGCCAGGGCAAGCCGAGCCCCGACAGGCTCACCATGGTGAGCGCCCCCACCGTGAGCAGCTCTCCCTGGGCGAAGTTGAAGACCTGGCTGGCCCGGTAGATGACGACGAAGCCCAGCGCCACCAGGGCGTAGACGACGCCGAGCGCCAGGCCGCTGCTGACGAGCTGTACCAGGGTGGTCATGAATACAGCTCTTCGATGAGGCTCGCCCAGATGGACAGCACCTCGCGCCGCCGGACCTTCTGGGTGGCCGTCAGCTCGCCGTCGTCCTGGTGCAGTTCCTTGGGAAAGAGCCGGAAGGCGCGGACCTGCTCGACGCGGGCGAGGTGGACGTTTGCGGCGTGGACCTCGGCCTGGATGAGGTCGACGACCTGCGGACGGGCCGCGAGGTCGGCGAAGTCGGTGAAGGCCACGCCCTGGCGGGTCATGCGGTCCCCCACGGCGTCGCGGTCGAGCTGGATGAGGGCGCTGACGTACTTGCGCCCATCCCCGATGGCCACGGCTTCCTTGACGTAGGGCGACAGCTTCAGCGCGTTCTCGATCTTCTCGGGGGAGAGGTTCTTGCCGCCGGCGGTGATGATGATCTCCTTCTTGCGACCGGTGATGCGCAGGGCGCCGCCGTCGAGCTGGCCGACGTCGCCGGTGTGCAGCCAACCGTGTTCGTCGACGGTGCGAGCGGTGGCGTCGGGGTCGTGGAGGTAGCCTTTGAAGACGCAGGGGCCGCGCACGAGGATCTCCCCGTCGTCGGCGATGCGCTGGTCGAGGCAGGGCAGGACCGGGCCCACGGTGCCCGGGCGGACCGCCCCGGGCAGGTTGACGTGGGAGACGCCGGCGCACTCCGTCTGGCCGTAGCCCTCCAGCACCGGCACCCCGATGGCGTGGAACCAGGCGATGAGCTGGGGCGAGATGGGGGCGGCGCCGGTCACCGGGATCCGGCAGCGCCGTAGCCCGAGGCGCTCCTGCAGCGGGCGGAAGATGAGCACGTCGGCCAGCCGCCAGCGCAGCCGGTCGAGCAGGCCCGGGGGCGTGGCGCGGGTCGGGTCGGCCACGCGCTGGCCCAGGGCGAGGCAGCGGGCAAAGAGCCAGCGCTTCAGCGGCGAGCTGTCCTGCATGCGCAGCACGACGCCGGCCTGGACCTTCTCCCAGATGCGGGGCACGCCGAGGAAGACGGTGGGAGAGACCTCGCGCAGATCCTGCTGCACGGTGGCGATGGACTCGCCGAAGTGCACGACGGCCCCCGTCGACAGCGGCAGGAACAGGCTGAAGATCTTCTCGGCGACGTGGCAGAGCGGCAGGTAGGACAGCATGCTGTCGCGGTCGCTGACGGCGAGCAGCGGCACCATGACCGCAGCCGCCGCCAGCGCGTTGCGGGGGCTGAGCAGGGCGCCCTTGGGCTGCCCCGTCGTGCCCGAGGTGTAGACGATCATGGAAGCGGCGTCGGGGTCGGCGGCGTCGACGCGCATGGCGAACCAGTCGTCGGGCAGCGCCGCCAGCCGCGCGCGGCCCGCCGCCAGGAAGTCGTCCCAGGACACCAGCCGGGGATCGTCGATGTGGCGGCAGCCGCGCGGGTCGAAGACCACCACCTGCTGCACCGTCGGCGTCTGGTCGGCGATGGCCACGGCCTTGTCGACCTGTTCCTGGTCTTCGCAGAACAGCAGCTTGCTGCCCGAGTGATCGACGACGTAGGCGACGTCTTCGGGCGGGTTGGTCTGGTAGACGCCGACGCTGCGGGCCCCCAGCGCCTGCGCGCCGAGGTCGGCATACAACCACTCCGGGCGGTTGTCCGACAGGATGGCCACCTGGTCTTCGGCCCGCACGCCCAGGGCGTCGAGCTGCGCAGCCGTGGCCGCGACCGCGTCCCGATAGGCAGCCCAGGAGATCTCCTCCCAGATCCCCAGGTGCTTGTTGCGCAGCGCCACGGCGTCGGGGCGTCGCGCAGCGTGCTCCTGCAGCAGGCCGACCAGGGTCTCCATGGCCTCGCCTCCCTCAGCCCACGCCGACGTAGGCAGCGACCACGGCCGGGTTTTCGCGGACCTCGGCTGGCGGCCCCGACGCGATGCAGCGCCCGAAGTCCAGCACGCTCACGCGATCGGCGAGGTCGAGGACGAGGTGCAGGTCGTGCTCGATGAGCACCTGGGCGATGGAGAGCTCCTCCTTGATGTCGAGGATGAAGCGGGCCATGTCCTCGGTCTCTTCCTGGTTGAGGCCGGCCGCCGGCTCGTCGAGGAGGAGGAGCTGCGGGTCCATGGCCAGGGCGCGCCCCAGCTCGACGCGCTTGAGCACACCGTAGGGGAGGATGCCGCAGGGGATGTGGCGCACGCTCTCCAGGTCGAGGAAGTCGATGATCTCCTCGACGCGGCGGCGGTTGCGGACCTCTTCCCGACGCGCGGCGGGCGTCCACAGCAGCTCCTGCCACCAGCGGCTGGTGGTGGCGTGGTGCCGTCCGACGAGGAGGTTGTCGAGGACGCTGAGGTGCTCGTAGAGCGCCACGTTCTGGAACATCCTGGCGATGCCGAGGCCGGCGCGCTGGTGGGGACGCAGCGGGCCGAGGTCGCGGCCGGCGAAGCGCAGGGCGCCCTCCTGGGGCAGGTACAGGCCGGAGATGCAGTTGAACAGCGAGGTCTTGCCGGCGCCATTGGGACCGATGACGGCCACCAGCTCGCCGCGGCCCACGGACAGCGACACGCCGTCGAGAGCGGTGACGCCGGCGAAGCGCAGGTGCAGCCCGGTGATCTCGAGCAGCGGGGGGGCGGGCGCCTCTCCAGGGGGGAACCCGGTGGTCGAGGCGGTCGAGGCGGTCGAGGCGGTCGAGGCGGTCGAGGGGGTCGAGGCGGTCGAGGGGGTCGAGGCAGTCGAGGCGGTCACGACAACCACCGCCTGCGCCGCAGGCTCTCTCCAGGGGGGAACCCCTCCAGGTTCCCCCCGTCCATCCGCGTCCCAGTTGGCCCTCCGGGCTCCGCCCTACGGGACCAACCACTCCGCGGAAGGACTCCCCCCTCCGGGGTCCCGGCGGCGGCAACGGGGGCGGTCGAGGCGGTCACGACAACCACCGCCTGCGCCGCCGGTAGCGCTTGACGTCGCGGAAGCTGCGGCGGGAATCGCCGGCGCCGCCCAGGTAGAACTCCTGGACGTCGGCGTCCTCGCGCAGGTCGGCAGCCGCGCCTTCGATGACTACCTTGCCGGTCTCCAGCACGGTGGCGCGATCGGCGAGAGCCAGGGCGAGCGCCGCGTTCTGTTCGACGAGCAGCACGGAGACGCCGTCCGCGTTGATCTCGCGGATGAGCGCGGCGACATCGGCGACGACCTTGGGCGCCAGGCCGAGGCTGGGCTCGTCGAGCAACAGCAGGCGGGGGTGGCTCATGAGCGCCCGGGAGATGGCCAGCATCTGCTGTTCTCCCCCGGAGAGGTAGCCGGCCGGCTGCCGACGGCGCTCCGCGAGGATGGGGAAGCGGGTCAGGAAGCGATCGACGTCCGCAGCGACCCGGGCCCGCGATCCGGTCCAGGCGCCCGCCCGGAGATTGTCCTCAACCGACAAGTCCGAGAAGATCCGCCGTCCCTCCATGACCTGGGCGATGCCCCGCGCGACGATCTCCGGGGGCGAGAGGCCGACCAGGCTGTCGCCCCGCCAGGTGATGTCTCCCTTGGTGATCCGGCCCTCGTGGATGGGCAGCAGACCGGTGATCGCCCGGAGCGTGGTGGTCTTTCCGGCCCCATTCGGACCGAGCAGGGCCGTGATCGAGCCACCAGCAACGTCGAGACTGACCCCGCGCAGGACGCGGACCACGGAGTGGTAGACCGTCTCGAGGTTGCGGATGGAGAGCACGCGCTGGGACCGCTCTGGAGAGCACAGGAGTTCAGCGGACGAGCATAGCGCGCACCGCGCGACAGCAGGTCGCAGACACTGCCGAACGACCAAGGCAGTAGACTGCCGATATCCTCGGAAGGACCGATGTCAGCGCGGTCGAACAGGCTCTCGCGACAGGATCTCGCGCGCCCGCACCCTGCGGCCCCCCGGGGAGCGCTCTCCGTCGCGCTGGCCGTGCTGCTCCTGGCGGGCTGCTCCCTGCCGGAAGCCGGCGATGCGTGGCCGTCGGTCCACGACACGGGCATGGCCGCGATCCATGAAGAAGAGGGCGCCGACATCGGCGGCGTCGTCCGCGATGCGACGGGCGCGCAGCTCGCCGGCGCCCACGTCGTCGCCAGCCCCCACGGCTACGAAGCGACGACCGACGCCGACGGCGTGTTCACGCTGCACGACCTGCCATCCGGCAGCTACGCGGTCCAGGCCTCCGCCGAGGGCTACGCGCCCGGCGACGTCGTGCAGGTCCAGCTCGTGGCCGGAGATCTGGTCGACATCGACCTGGGCGTGGCCGACGCAGCCGCGCTCGACGGCCTGCTCACCGTCAGCCTGACCGGCCCCGACGGCGCCCCGGTCGAAGGCGGCGTCGTCGCGCTGTCCACGGGCGAGACCGCAACGACCGACGCCGAGGGGGTCGCGAGCATCGCCGGCCTCGCCGGCCAGAGCTTCGACCTGACGGCCACCGACGCCGACGGCCGGACCTGGCCGCGGACGAAGCCGGGCCTTGTGGTGGGAGAGACCGGCAACCTCCAGGTGGCGCTGACCCTGTCGGGCCGCGGCTCGGACCGCGCGCCCATCTCCAGCGCGCTGTGCGCCTACTGCCACGTCGACCAGGCCACGACCTGGGCGGCCACCGGCCACGGCGGCGCCACCGGGCTCACGCCGGACGACGCCCTGCTCGCGCGGTTCACGGCCGCAGAGAGCGTCGACCTCGGCGGGCCCTCGGCGACGCTCGGCACCGACGGCAGCAGCCTGTGGGTGACGTTGACGGCGACGAGTGGCGCCACACGGTCCTACGACGTGGCGGGCTTCGTCGGCGACCCGCGCCGGGCGACGGTGCCCCTGGCCGAGCTCGACGGCCGGTCCTGGCCCCTGCCAGTGGGCTGGACTGCCGCCGGCCGCGGCCGCACCGGCTTCCCCGACGCCGCCGAGGGGCTGGTCGCCACCGACGCCGACGCCTGGTTCGACGCCGACGGCAGCTTTGCCTTCGCCTTGACCGACACGCCCGATCCCGCGCTGTCGGCGGACACGCGGTGCCTGCCCTGCCACGTCACCGGCACGACACTCAGCGTGGACGCCGACGGCTCCGCCACCCTGACCGCCACCTCCACCGGCGACGATCCCCGCTGGCTGGAGGGCGACGTCGGCTGCGAGCGCTGCCACGGCAGCGGCGCCGACCACATCAGCAACGGTGTCGACGACGCCCCCTTCGAGATCACCCGCCCCGACTGGCTCGACGCCGACCGCTCCGACGACGTCTGCGGCCAGTGCCACGGCGCGCACCTCAGCCTCGACGGCGGCCTCCCCTACCCCTACACGGCCGCCGCCGGCCTGTTCGAGCCCGGCACCGATCTGGCCGACTACGCCGTCAGCAGCCCGCTGTCCTGGCCCTCGGGGGCCGCGGCCGGGCCGGGCCAGCAGCTCGACGAGCACCGCGTCGCCGCCCACGGCGACGCCGGCCTGCGCTGCATCGACTGCCACGACCCCCACGGCTCCACCACCGACGACGCGGGTAACGCGCTGCCGGCCATGCTCCGCGCCGACCCCGACGACAACAGCCTGTGCGGCGGCTGCCACCAGGCGCTGAGCTTCGACGACAGCGACGCCCGCATGCAGGCGCACACGGCCCACGCCACCTACGACCCGGCCGGTGACACCGAAGCCGGTCGCTGCACCGGCTGCCACATGCCGGGCACGGCAGCGCGCCTGCGCTTCGGCGCGCTGACCGGCAGCGGCGACCAGCCCTCCCACCTGTTCCTGGCGCTTCCCCCGCAGGACACGGTCGACGTGTTCGACGCAGCCGGCGCGTCCTCGCTGCCGCTGGGCGAGTTCCCCGCCAACGCCTGCCTGGACTGCCACGCCTGGAACGCCTGGCGTGCCGACGACCTCGGCAGCAGCTTCGCCGGCCCCACCGGCGACCCCACGCTGCGCTCCACGCACGAAGCCCTCCAGGCCGCCTTCGAGGGGCTGTACCCATGACGGCGACGCTGCTCCTCCTGATGGCCGCCGGCTGCGCCTGGCCGCGCCTCGACGACCGGGCGTCGCCGGCCGACGCCCTGTTCCCGCACGGTGACGACTACGACACCGCCGCCCGGCACGGCAGCGACGCGCTCAGCCGCGGCGTCGACGTCTGCGGCGAGTGCCACGGCCGGACCGCCAGCAGCGCGCCGACCTGCGCCTCCTGCCACGACGCCTACCCCCACCCGGCCGGCTGGCGGGCCGGCGAGATCCATGGCGAGGGGCTGGCGGTCAAGGACGCCGACCGGTCGGAGTGCGAGAGCTGCCACGAAGTCGAAGGCAGCGTCGCCGCAGGCGAGTACAACTGCCACGCCTGCCACGGCAGCTACCCCCACAGCGACACCTGGGGCGATGCGGGCAACCACGGCGCCTACGTCCTGGCGCGGGCCGGCGCCACCGCCGTCTGCGGGCCCTGCCACGGCCCGGACCTGGAGGGCCAGGGCGACGCCAAGGCCTGCCGCGAGTGCCACGACAGCTACCCCCACGGCGACACCTGGGCCGAACCTGCGGCCCACGGTGCCCAGGCCCTCGACGGCATCGAGCCCTGCCAGGGCTGCCACGCCACAAAGGGGGCGTGGGATGGCGGCGTCGCCGGGGTGGCCTGCGCCCGCTGCCACGCCAGCTTCCCCCACAGCGACGACTGGCTGTCCGCGCACCTCGGTGCGGTCGGTGAGCGGGGCGCGGGCACCTGCCTCGGCTGCCACGAAGCCGGCGACGGTGCTGCGACCATGGTCGCCCCCTGCGGCGCGAGCTGCCACGGGGGTGAGCGATGATCTCGCTGCTGTCGCTGGCGCTGCTCTCGCCCGCCGCTCGCGCGGCGGAACCCCCCGCCGAGCTGGAGACCGTCGCCCAGCTCCGCCACGACCTGTGGGGCGACAGCTACGTCCCGCTGTTCAGCTACCTGCGTGTCCGCAAGGAGGTCCACGGTGCCGTTGCCTACGGCTGGGGCGTGGACGGCTACGTCGGGCTGATGTGGGGCGATGGGCTGGACCGGCCCGCCAACCTCGACATCTACAGCCTCAACGTCGACGGCGAGCGCTCCTGGGGCGGCTGGGCCGTGGGCCGCCAGCGTGGCTTCGGGGCGCTGCGCCCGCAGACCTTCGACGGCGCCAGCCTGCGCTGGAAGGCAAGCGATGCCTGGCGTCTCACAGCCTGGGCCGGCTGGGCCCGCCACCAGGACCTCGACGACCTGCGCGACGGTGTCGGCATGGGCCGGATCGAGGCCAACGTCCACGGGGGGACTGTGGTCGCCCGCCTCGGCGCCCAGGTGGAAGCCGGCCCCGACACGCCCTTCATCGCCCGCCAGGACGCAGAAGCACGGGCGACGCTGCCGGACCTGCCCCTACAGCCCGACGCCCTCGCCCGCATCGTCGTCGCCGAACCCGACCCCACCGTCGAGTGGGCGCGCTTCGAGCTGGGGCTTCGGCCTGTCAAGGCACTGCGGGCTGCGGTCCACGTCCAGCACCGCGACGCCGCCGATCCGGGCGCCCTGTTCGGCGACGCCATCCTCGACTCGCTGTCCGGAGAGGGCGGGGTGGAACAGGCCGGCGTCAGCATGCGGCTGAGCGGCAACCACTTCAACGTGCTCTCCGGGAGCTGGAGCGTCGTCGGCTACTCCGTCGGCGGCGAGCAGGTCTGGGGGAACGAGCTCGACGCTGCCTGGATGCCCGGCGCGTCGAACAGGATCTGGCGCGTCGTGCCCGCCTACATGTTCCGCTCGGGCCCCGGCGGGCTCTTCCACGCACCCTCGTTGACCGGGCGCCTGTCGGTCAGCGACGCCGTGGACCTCGGCGCCCACGTCGCCTTGGTCCCCTACCGGCAGGGCCACCGGGACTGGGACCTCGTGCTGGCAGGCAGCGTCGACACCGTGGCACAGCCGACCGACTGGCTTGGCCTGAGTGCCCGCCTGGACGCCGCCCGGGACCCCCTCTTCGACCTGGACCTGCGGGGCACCGCGGTCGTGACCCTGGCGGTGCCATGAAGCGCCACGTCCTCGTCATGTCCGGGACCGCGCTCGTGGCGTTGGCCGTGCTGCTGGCCCAGGGCCGGGCCCTCGGCCAGCAGCCCGCCACTGACCCCTCTGAAGACCCGGCACCCAGCACCCACGACCGCGCCGCCCGCATCTTCGACAAGTTCAACCACAAGCGCCACGAGGGGATCCTCGGCGAGCGAGGGATCGGCTGCCCGTCCTGCCACCAGGTGGGCAGCAAGGGCGACGCCCGCATCTCCAGCGACACGCTGTCGTCGTGGCTCTCCCCACCGCCCCCCAAGGCCTGCCACTTCTGCCACAACCCCTCCGACGGCAGCGAACCCGTCGGTGCCGGCCGCTGCGTGATGTGCCACGAGACCATCGAACCGCCCACCAGCCACGGCGCTGGCTGGGTGCAGGTGCACGGCACGGAAGCCCGCCTGGAGACCTGGTCCTGCGACAACTGCCACCGCCGCAGCTTCTGTGTCGACTGCCACGAGCGCAAGGAAGCCGCGCGCTACAAGGTCCACGACCGCGCCTGGCTCACGGTGCACGGTGTCGCCGTGCAGGCCGACCCGGCGGCGTGCAGCACCTGTCACCTGCAGGCCGACTGCCAGTCCTGCCACCAGAGCATCGACGGGAGGCTGCGATGAAGCCGTCCCTGCTGCTGCCGCTGATGCTGCTGTGCGCCTGCGGCACAGACGATCCCTGCGAGGGGCTCCGCGACCTGGCCACCTCGCCGGGTGGCCTGACCCTGACAGAAGCCGAGCACGCCCTGGGGTGGGGCCAGTCGGACTGCTTCCAGTGCCACCAGGCCTTCAAGATCCACCGCGCCGACTGCAGCAGCTTCGACGACTCCGGCGGCTTCATCGACCTGGCCGCTGTCGCCGAGCTCGCCGACCCCGCCGACACCACCAGCTGCGTGCCCTGCCACGGCAGCAACGGCGTCCCGGGCTGGGACCAGCTCGACGAGGAGGCGCCGTGATGCGCGCCCTGCCCCTGCTGACGCTCCTCGTCGTGCCCGCGACCACCCTGGCCGGCGACAACCCGCACGGCCAGCGCGGTGCCTGTGCGAGCTGCCACCAGACCACCTCCCCCGGCACAGCGCCCGAAGAGATCCTGTGGACCGCCGGCGGACCCGACAGCACCTGCAAGACCTGCCACGAAGAGGACCCCCACCAGACGGGGCTGGTGCCCGACAAGACCACGCCCGACCCCGTGATGCTGATGTACAGCGGCCTGCTGGCCTGCTTCTCCTGCCACGACGAGCCCGCCTGCGACGGCCGGCGCATCGAGAAGCTGGACCCGTACTTCTTCCGTGGCGGCCCCTACGAGACCGAGGGCGAGCTGTGCGCTCGCTGCCACGCCGTCTCCGGTGAGGCCCGCTTCAACCCCCACGAAGCCATGGCCGACGGGCAGCGCAGCGAGGTGTGCGAGCACTGCCACCTCGAAGCCCCGGACCCCGAAGACGAGTCCGCCGACCTCAAGATCGCCGGCCCCAACATCTGCCTGGGCTGCCACCGCGAGACCGTCCACCTCGGGTCGGCCGAACACCTCGGCCCGGTCTCGCCGAAGATGGCGCGCCAGGCGGACGCCGCGGGGCTGCCGCTGCACGACGGCGACCAGGTCGTCTGTGTCACCTGCCACGATCCCCACCCGTCGATCCTGAAGTCCCGCACCCGGGACCGCAGCAGCCGCGCCGGCCTGCCCGTCGTCTCCGATGACTGGCGGGCGCTGGTCCTCGACGAAGCCCTGACCGAACGCCAGGACGCGCTCGGCGCCCCCTTCGACCCGGTCCTGACCGAGTCCGACTACGTCCGCATGCCCATCGCGCAGGGCGAGCTGTGCCGGGTCTGCCACGACGCCGCTGGCATCGAAGCGCTCCGGAGGTCCAAGCGATGAGTCCCCGAACCTTCGCCTCCCTGTCCCTGGTGGTCCTGCTGGCCTGTGACAAGGGCTACACCGACGACAGCCGCCGCTTCGCCGACCCCGTCGACGACAGCCAGAGCTACCCCACCGTGGTGCACGAACCGACGGCCTTCGGTGTGCTCGACACACCCATCGTCGACCCGGAGAAGGGCACGGAGTTCCCCGCGGGCACGGCCTGTGAGACCTGCCACGGCCCGACCCCGGAGATCGTGGCGGACGAAGAGATCACCGTCGCACCGGACCACGACTTCCACGACAACATCGAGCTGGAGCACGGCCAGCTCACCTGCTACCAGTGCCACGACCCGCGCAATCGCACGCAGCTCCACCTCGCCGACGGCAGCGCCGTCCCCTTCGTCGAGGTCATGCGCCTGTGCGCCCAGTGCCACGGCCCGCAGTACCGCGACTACTCCCACCAAGCCCACGGCGGCATGTCCGGGTCCTGGGACGTCCGCCAGGGTCCGCGCATCCGCAACAACTGCGTCGACTGCCACACGCCACACTCTCCGGCGATCAAGCAGGTCATCCCCACCCTGCCTCCCCGGGATCGCCACCTGAGAGGTGAAGAATGAGCGACACCACCCGACGTGCCGCCCTCAAGCTCGGCGCCGCGGGCGTCGGCGCCGCCGCCCTGGTCCGCTCGGCCTCCCCGCTGAAGGACTGGGAGCCGGTCTCCTCGCCCGAAGAGTTCCTGCAGAAGCACTACAAGGAGCTGACCCGCGCCGAGATGGCCGAGATCCTCCGGCACATCGAGGAGAAGACCAAGGAGCGGACCGGTGTCGACGTCACCGTCGACGATCCCCGTCCCCAGCCCGGCGTGAAGTTCGCCTATGCGCTCAATCTCTCGATCTGCATCGGCTGCCGCAAGTGCGCGGAAGCCTGTCACATCGAGAACAACCACGACCGCAAGACGAACCAGAGCTACATCCGCGTCATGGAGATGAAGAAGGGCAGCCTGTCGCTGGAGCATGCCGATGCCCAGTACAGCCACCCGGTGCCGGCCGAGGGGCACTTCTACATGCCCATCCAGTGCCACCAGTGCGACAACCCTCCCTGCGTGCGGGTCTGCCCGGTCGAAGCGACCTTCAAGGACGAAGACGGCATCGTCGTCATCGACTACGACTGGTGCATCGGCTGCCGCTACTGCGAAGCGGCCTGCCCCTACCACGCCCGCCGCTTCAACTGGACGGCCCCCGAGATCCCGCCGGAAGAGATCAACCCCGACCAGGGCTACCTCTCCAACCGGATCCGCCCGCAGGGTGTGATGGAGAAGTGCACCTTCTGCCTGCACCGCACCCGAAAGGGGCTGGTCCCGGCTTGCCTGGAAGCCTGCCCCACGGGGGCGCGGGTCTTCGGCAACCTGCTGGATCCGAACAGCAGCGTGCGCTGGGTCATCGAGAACAAGCGGGTCTTCGTCCTCAAGGAGGACCTCGGCACGCTGCCCCGCTTCTTCTACTTCTTCGACAAGTAGGCAGGCCGCCATGGACACGACCACGACCACGAGCCCCGCCAACGGTCACGACCCCATCAGCAGCTACCCCCGGTTCCTGTGGCACTTCTTGGGCGTTGCGACCGAAGGCAACCTGCTGTTCTACGCCTGGATGACGCTGCTGACCGCGCTGTTCCTGGTCGGCGTCAACGCCTGGAGCCACCAGACGGTGCTGGGACTGGACGTCACCAACATGACCGACCAGGTGTCCTGGGGCATGTACATCGGCAACTTCACGTACGGCGTAGGACTGGCGGCCGGGGCGGTGATGATGGTGATCCCCGCGTACCTCTACCACGACAAGGAGATGCACGACGTCGTCATCGTCGGTGAGATCCTGGCGATCTCGGCCATCGTGCTCTGCCTGGCCTTCGTCAACGTCGACCTGGGCCGCATCGACCGGGCCTGGCACCTCATCCCCGGCATCGGCCGCTTCAACTGGCCGGTGTCGATGCTGACCTGGGACGTGGTGGTGCTCTCCGGCTACCTGCTCATCAACCTGCACGTCGCCGGCTACCTGCTGTACATGCGCTACCTGGGGCGCGCGCCGAACAAGCGCTGGTACATGCCCTTCGTGTTCCTGTCCATCGCATGGGCGGTCTCGATCCACACGGTGACGGCCTTCCTCTACAACGGCCTGGGCGGGCGGCCCTTCTGGAACTCGGCGATCCTCGCGCCGCGGTTCATCACGTCGGCCTTCGTCACCGGCCCGGCCTTCATCCTGCTGGCGCTCCAGCTCGTGCGACGCCTGACGAAGTTCCACGTGGGCAACCACGCCATCGCCACCCTCGTCCGCATCATGCGGGTGACGGTGCTGCTCAACCTCTTCCTGCTCGGCTCCGAGCTGTTCACCGAGTTCTACACGGGCGGGGCGCACGTCGCCTCCGCCACGTACCTGTGGTTCGGACTGCACGGCCACAACGCGCTGACGCCGTGGATCTGGACGGCCGTCGTGTTCAACACGGTGGCGGCGGCGATCATCGTGCGCACGAGCGCCCGCACTGATCTGCTGCGCATTGACTTTGCGTGCGTGCTCACCCTCATCGGGATCTGGATCGAGAAGGGGCTTGGGCTCATCGTCCCGGGCTTCATCCCCAGCACCCTGCACGAGATGGTCGAGTACGTGCCCAACCTGGTCGAGTGGAAGGTGTCCGTCGGCATCTTCGCGCTGTTCCTGATGGTGTTCACCCTGGGGTTGAAGTTCGCGGTGGCCGTCTTCACGTCGGAGCGTCCGATGGTGGAGGAAGCGTGAAGTCCCGCCCCGGGGTCACGGTCTTCCTGGCCGCCGTCATCGGCCTGGCCCTGCTGGGCTTCCTACGGGGGACCAGCGAGTCCGACTACGCGCTGGAGACACCGCTGACGGAAGTCGACGGCAGCCACGCGGGCGAAGCCCCCGCCCCCCGGTCGTACACGGAGCTGCGCAGCGGCACGACGTCGGATGGGTCGCTGGTGGTCACCGCCTGCACGGACTGCCACGACGACCGCCTGCAGGCCGCCCGGCGCGGCACACGGACGGAACACCCAATCGACCTGCCGGTGCCCGCCAGCGCCGACATCGAGGGACTGCTCAAGGCCGGCGGACGGGTGGCCGTGGCCGACGACGGCACCAACAAGGTCGAGTGCCGCACCTGCCACCGCCCCCACAACGCCAGCCAGGACGCCCGGCTCATCGTCACGACCGACCAGGGCAAGCTCTGCCTGAGCTGCCACGGCGACCACGGCCCGGGGCGCAGCAACCACCCGGTGAACATCTCGATCTCGGGCGGCGAACGAGCAGCCATCGAAGCCATCGGCGGCGTCGCCGACGGCGGCCTGTCCTGCCTGAGCTGCCACGACCCCCACGAAGCCACCACGGGCACCCTGCTGCGCACCGACGGCACGGGGGCCACCGCCTGCCGCTCCTGCCACGGCGACAAGGCCCGGCAGCTCGGCGACCAGGGGCACGGCGGGCAGTCCTGCGTGGACTGCCACGGCATGCACCAGGCCTCGAAGCGCAGGGGCAGGGGGCCTGCTGCCGGTGTCACCGCCGACCAGCCCTGCGTGGACTGCCACATCGGCGACAAGAGCAACCGCAAGCGGATCAAGCTGACCGGGGGCCACCCGATGTGGCAGGAGATCCCGGAAGGCATGGGCACCGGCGAGCTGACGGGCACGCTGTCCTGCCAGACCTGCCACACCGCCCACAGCTCGGAGCGCTCCCTGCTGAAGACAGGCAGCGTGGAGAGCACCTGCCTGTCCTGCCACACCGACAAGCAGTCGGTGACCGGCACCGACCACGACGCGTCGGTCGTGGAGGTCGCTGGCAGCGGCACGGTCTGCCTGTCCTGCCACTCCGTGCACGGCAAGTCGACCCGACCTGCGCCCCCCCCGGACGTCAACCCGGTCATCGGCAACTGCCTGTCCTGCCACGACGGCCGGACGACCGCGACGAAGCTGTCGCACTGGCAGCACCCCAAGGGGCTGCTGCTGACGGCGGCTGGCCTGCCCTTCCGCTACAAGGGCGACGTCCCCTACTTCGGCCCCGACGGCAAGCGCACCAACGACCGGGAGACCGGCGAGATCGCCTGCCTGACCTGCCACGACCCACACCGCTGGAAGCACGACGCCGACCTCCACCCCGGCGCCGCCGACGGTAGCGAACAGAACAGCTTCCTGCGCGATCCCGACGAAGTCGTGCGCTTCTGCGCCGTCTGCCACGGCACCGACGGCCTGCCCCGCTTCCGCTTCTTCCACGGCGAGCAGTTCCGCAAGGACGACGAGGCCGACAGTGAAGGCTGAGCGCGCCCCCCCCCCTGCCCCCGCATCCGGCGACGGACCGTCCCCGTCCGCGCCTCCCTCGGAGGATATCATGTCCCGATCCCTGCTGATCCCCGGCACCATCGCCGCCCTCGCCCTCCTCGCCAGCGCCTGCGAGGGCCCGGCAGGGCCAGCCGGCCCCGCGGGTGCGGACGGTGCCGATGGCGCCGACGGCCAGGACGGCGCCAATGGCGCCGACGGCATCGACGGTAGCGACGGCCTGGACGGCACCGACGGTAGCAACGGCCTGGACGGCACCGACGGCACCGACGGCACCGACGGCATGACCGGCAGCGCGCCCATCACCAGCTTCCACGGCACGGACTTCATGCGCAGCAGCGGGGACTACGCGCTGGGCAAGGAAGACGTGACGGTCGAGATCACGGCCGCAGATGCCGCCGACGACGGCACCCTGACGGTCGACTTCACGGTCACCGACGACGCCGGCAACCCCGTGGGCGGCATCGTCGACGCCCGCTTCGCCGTCGCTTCCCTGGAGCCCGCGTCTGGCGACTACGACTACAACCGGTGGGTGCCCTACGTCTACGAGACCGAAGAGGTGCTCGAGGACGGCGAGTGGCCCAATCCCGCCGGGACCGCCGTCGACCAGGCCGCCGCCGAGTCCGAGGGCACGCTCACCGACAACGGCGGCGGCAGCTACAGCTACACCTTCGCCACCAACGTGGCCGCCGTCGTGACCGATGTCGGCGGCGAAGCCATCACCTACGACCGCGCCCGCACCCACCGCGTGGCCGTGATGCTCGGCGGGCACGACGGCCCGACCGGCGATGCCTGGTACGACTGGGTCCCCGACGGCTCCGAGCTGGTCGAGACGCGCGACATCATCGACACCGCCGCCTGCCAGGCCTGCCACGGCGAGAGCTTCGCGGGCCACGACGGGGACCGCAGCCACGTCGAGGTCTGCGCCGTGTGCCACACCGCCGACAACACGGACGCGCAGAGCGGCGAGAGCCTCGACCTCAAGCAGATGATCCACCGAATCCACAGCGGCGGCGAGCTGCCGACCATCCCCGGCGACGACGGCATCGTGTGGGACGACCCGGCGACGGCCGAAGACGAGTCCGCCGACAACGGCAGCTACGCCATCTGGGGCGACGGCGACGTCAAGCACGAGTGGTGGGACGTCCGCTTCCCGGCGGTGCGCGCCAACTGCGTCAAGTGTCACAACGGCGACGGCACCGACGTCGACAACTACCTGCTGGTGCCTTCACGGGCGGCCTGCGGGTCCTGCCACGCCGACGTCGACTACAGCACGGGCGACAACCACCCCGGCGGGGTGATGAACTCCGACACCATGTGCACCTACTGTCACTCCGACAGCAGCATCGAGACCTACCACTTCTGGACCGACGACGATCCCCGCAACGCGCCGGAATTCACGGTCGAGCTCTCGGTCTCGACGCCGGCAAACGGCATGTACTTCGAGCCCGGCGAGAGCCCGGTGGTGACCATCGCGGTCTCCGACGACAGCGGCCTCATCGACCACACGACGGTGGTCGAGGACGACGCCGCCGAGGGCTGCCTCGAGGGTGAGGATCCCTGCCCGACCCGGGACGGGAAGTTCGACCGCTTCTACCTCTTCGTCGAGGGCCCGCGGGCCGCGCGCAACCCGGTGCTGTCCACCGCCAGCCACGTCGAGGCGGTCAGCGCCGACAGCGGCCCCTTCGACATCAGCGCCGCCAGCAGCCTCGACCTCGTGTTCGACGCCGGCGTGGACGTACGCACGCGGACGGAGACCTTCCCCGGCACCGTCAGCGTCCCCGTGGACAGCGCGGCCTTCGCGAACCTGTCGGCTGCCACCACCGACGAGCTGGCGACCTGGCTCAACGACGACGCCGACTTCGTCACGCGGGCCTGGGCCTTCGTCGACGATGCGGGCGACCTCGTGATCCGCGACCGCAACCTGGGGACGGTGTTCTCCCTGCAGCTCCTCGACGGAGAGCTGACCGACCGGGTCTTCGACGGTGACACCAGCGTCCACGTCGCCGGCGGCTACTACGCACGCAACGACCTCGTGCAGCACAGCGACCCGGCGGACGACGACCCGCTGGCCACCTGGGACGCCGACGCCATCACCTACCAGCTCGACGACGTCGAAGACCTGCTGCCCGGCACCTACACCGTCAGCGTCGAGATCGCCGACGCCGGCCGCAACAGCGACGACGACTACGTCACGCCGACGGTCGGCTGGACGACCTTCCAGGTCGGCCAGGAGGACGAAGAGCTGCCCATCGCCGGCAACTGCGACACCTGCCACCAGAGCGACGACGGCCAGGGCTACGTCCTCGACTTCCCGCGCCACAACAAGCAGCTCGGCGACGACGCCATCAGCCAGTGCGGCGCCTGCCACGACTACCAGCCACAGACGGCCGACGGCGCGGACTGGGGCGGCGCGCTGCCCATCTCCAAGCGCATCCACGCCGTCCACATGGGCGCCAACCTCGCCTACCCCACCGACACGGTGGGCCACGACGACATCATCGCCGGCCGGAACTGGGAGATCCAGTTCCCCCAGGACATCCGCTACTGCGAGACCTGCCACCCCGCCGACAGCACCAGCGGGTCGTGGGCGACCGACGCCAACCGGCTGGCCTGCGGGGGCTGCCACGACACCGACGCGGCCGTGGCCCACATGGAGCTGCAGACCGTGGACCCGACCCCCGACGCGCCGTTCAGCGGCGACGAGGAGGAGTCCTGCGCGGTCTGTCACTGACGCCGCGCGCATCGAACGGCGAGCCCCTCGGACCGGGGCGCCCGACCCACGCGGACCGGCGCCCCCTCTCCTGGGGGATCAGTGGCCCGACTGCGGCCGCACCCGCGGCTTGGACGGCGGGCCGCCGGTCTTGACCGGCGCCGCTGTGGGCTTGCCGACGGGCTGCGGGGCGGCCTTCTGTGGTTCCGGCGCGGCCGCGGCGCGCTTGTGCTCGCCGGGAGCGGCGTAGTCCGCGACGACCTTCCAGGAGTGCTGGTCGAAGTCGGGCGCGAGCACCCGCGTCTTTGTGGCCGTCGTGTAGGGCAGCGCGGTGAAGGACAGGGGCTGCATCATGCCGCCGGCGTCGTAGCCGTCCATGGACTGCAGGGCCGACAGGTAGCCGGCACGCGTGATGTCCCCGCCCTCGATGGCCCGCCGGGCGGCTTCCACCTGGACCATGCCCTGGAGGTACGACAGCAGCACGTAGCTGTCGGGCTGGCCCATCTCCTTGCCGTGCGCTTCCCAGGCCGCCACGAACTTGTCCATGCCCGGCACCTCTTCGCCCCAGAAGGGCAGGCCGGACATCTGGTGGTAGTTGGCGAACACGGCCGAGGGGATCACGTCGGGGTTGTAGAAGGCGTCGATCCAGGCCGGCGTGTTGCCGACCCAGACCGGCCCGTAGCCGAGCTGGGCCGCCGTCCCGAGGATGGGGCCGGTGGCGCTGGGCAGCGTGGTCAGCAGCACGTGGGTGGCGCCCGCGTCCTTCAGCCCGGTGATGACGGCGGCCATGTCCTTCTGGCCGGGCGCGACGGTCTGTTCTGACACGATGGTCACACCGAGAGCTTCAGCTTCGGCCTTCCAGCCGGCGAGGCCGTCGGTGCCGTAGTCGTCCTGCTGGTAGACGATGCCGGCCTTGACCGCCGCAGGATCGTCAGCGGTAGCGACGATCCAGTCCAGCGCCCGGCGGGCTTCGACCTCGTAGCTGGGCCCGATGGGCGGCGTGTGGGCGTTCTCGGCCATCTGCGAGGACAGCGAGGCGGGGTAGGCCACCGCGTTGTCGCGCTCGAGCATCGGCCGGAGCGGCAGGGTGTTGGGGGTGCCGAAGCTGGTGCCGATGAACAGCACGTCGGGGGCGATCTCGTTGTAGGACTGCACCGACGCCTGCGGGTTGTAGCCGTGGTCCCGCTCGACCAGGTCGACGGTCCAGCCATCGGGCAGCAGGCCGCTGCCGCCGGCGTTGATCTGGGCGGCGAGCAGCCGCTTGCCGTTGGCGAAGGGCTTGCCAATGGCGGCGGCGGGGCCGCTCTCGTCGTTGAGCGCGCCGATCTCGATCTTCTTGCCGGCCACGTCGACGCCGACGTCCGCCTTCAGGGCGGGAGCCGCGGGAGCGTCGGGAGCGTCCGGCGCTTCGGTGTCGGCTTCCCCGCAGGCGGCGAGGGAGAGGCCCAGGATCAGGCAGGGGGTGAGGCGATGCATGGCGGCATCCTGTGTTCGGGTTGGGACTCGGACGCGCTGATCTACCACGAGTGCAGGCCGCAAAGCCAGCACCGGCGCCCGATCTCAGCCGCCCACCTCCAGCTCTGCCGCACATGCGGTCAGAACGGATGCGCATGAGGCACAGCCCGCACGAAGCCAAGACTGCGGCCTGAGCGCCCCTTCGGTCGCCGTCCGGGACACTCGGAGATGCGGGATGGCGCAGCCTGTGGCGCAGGCACCGGGCGCTGGTGGTGTTCTCAGTCCTCGACCACCAGCTCCAGCTCGCCCACGCCGAAGCGTGACAGCCACACCCCACCCGTCGGCGGGTCCCAGATCGCGCGGTAGCCGCCCCCGTAGATGTGGTTGGTGTGGGTGTAGCGGGCGCCGCCGTCCTCCCAGCCGAAGCCCTGGTCATCGTCGATGAGACGCACCCCGTCCCGCTCGACGAGGACCCGGTCCCCATCGAAGACCGGCTGGCCGTTGCTGCGGAGGTTGTCCAGGTCGAAGGCGTAGGGGCCGGCGTAGACCGTGTTCTCGCCGACGTACAGGGCGTCGTTGGCGACCTCTTCCGGAAGACGCTCCTGGCGGATGATGCTGCCGTCGCTCTCGAGGATGGCGACCGAGCCCTTCAGCGAGTCCAGCGTCCAGATCCGACCGACCTTGTCGACGCCGATGGACATGCTCTTGAAGCGGTCCGGGCCGTCGCGCCCGACGGGGTCGGTCAGCGATGTCTCCCACAGCAGGGCGCCGTCGAGGTCGTGGGCCCGCACGGCTTCCTGGCCACCGGCCGCGACGTAGATGACGCCGTCACGCATGGTGAGGCTCCCGAACAGCAGCGCCGTGTTCACCCCCTCGTCATCCCACAGCGTGGTGGCGACGCCCGTGCTGGCGTCCATGCGCACCAGCGCGTCGCGGCCGTTCTCGTAGACATAGACGGCAGTTCCGTCGTCGTCCCACACGAGGTCCACCGGCCAGCCTTCGGACTCGTACGACAGCCAGGTGTCGTCGGCGTTGTAGATCCGCACCGAGCCACCCAGCCGGTCGATGACCGCGAAGCGGCTGCTGTCGGTGGGTGAGGAACGCACGACCGACGGCGAGTGGCCGGTCTTGATGCGCGACTGGGCCCCCTCGGCCGTCGTCAGCACGAGGCTGCTGGTGTCACCCGAGGGCGTGACGACGACATCCCGATCCACGGCGAGGTCGGCGTGGCGCGGACCACCGATGCAGTCGAGCTGGCGCAGCGCTTCGCCGTACTGCAGCCAGTGCAGCGTGCCGTAGGTCATGCCGGTCGCGGCGTCGCTGCCGACGCCTTGCTGCATGACGATGTAGCTGCCCGGCCCCTGCACGAAGATGTCCACCACGCCGTCGTCGCCGCCGGTCTCATAGTCTTCGACGATGGTGAAGAACGGGTCGGCGGCCCCGTCCGTGAGCCGATACATCTCTCCGGTGGAGTAGAAGACCCAGTCGTCGCCATCCCGGCGGGGGGTCCCCACCGGAAGCTCGAAGTCGAAGCGGTCGCGTTCGGCCAGTGAGTCCGGGTCGAGGACCACCAGCGCACCACCGACCGGCGTCTTGCGCACCGCGAGGACGACCTGGTCCCGTTCGGTGTCCAGCCACAGCGCCGTGGGCGCTTCCGCCAGCTCCATGCTGTCCGTGCTGCCGTCGGCGAACAGCCGCACGACCAGCCCCGACTCTCCCCCGGAGCCGGTCGCGAACAGCGTGCGGCGAGCGCTGTCCCATGCCAGCGCCAGCACCGTGTCGAGCCCGAGGTCGACGGACTCGACCGTGTCCGTGGTCAGGTCGACCCGCTGCAGCGGGCTGCCGTCGTGGGCGGCGAAGTACAGGAAGTCGTCCTGATCGTCGATCGCCAGCGACACGTCGCCGGGCGGCTCGTCGAGGGTGATCAGCCGGTCGACGGCACCGGCCGCAAGGTCCACCCGCCCCAGCACAGGGCTGTGAGAGGAGCTGAACCAGACCGCATCACCGTCGACCATGATGTTGGCAGGGGCGACGGCGTTGCCGACGTCGGGAGCCAGCGACGCGCGGCGCTGGACCGACCAGCCCTCGGCCGCGCCGCCGTCGGCACCCCCTCCGTCCGCACCACCTCCGTCCGCGGCGCCGCCGTCGTGGTGGCCGGTGGTCCCGGAGTCATTGCCGCTGTCACCGCCGCTGTCCGCTCCACCCGTCGCCTTGCCGGTGCAGGCTGGGAGCGCGAGCGCCAGGGGAACAGCGGTGAGCCAAGAGCGGGAGCAGAGCATACGGATCATCGTGGCGCCGGAGATGGTGCGAGTCGTGCTCGACCATAGCCGCCAGATCGCCGGTGTGATGTCACTGGATGCCCGGCCCACCAGCTTGACACCAGCTTCACGACAGCTTCACCGACGCCCTGCCGCCGCCGGTGGACGGTCGGCCGTTCGACCGAGTATACGGCCGCAACGACTGGAGCCCCCATGATCCTCATCGCCCTCGCCCTGGCCTGTTCCTCTGAGCAAAGCGGCGATACCGCCGCCGTCGCCGAGGTCCCCATGCCCGAGATCTGGGGCGTGGAGGCCGCCGTCGACCACGATCCCGACCCCGACGTGGTCGAGGTCCACCTCGAAGCCCGCGAAGTCGGCCTGGAGTACACGCCCGGGGTGACCACCCCCGTCTGGGCCTACAACGGCCAGGTCCCCGGACCGCTGATCCAGGCGCGCAAGGGCGACACCGTGCGGGTCGTCTTCGACAACAACCTCCCGGCCGGCAACGACACCACCATCCACTGGCACGGCCTCCGCATCTCCGACGAGATGGACGGCACCCCGGCCGTCCAGGATCCCATCGCCGTCGGCGAGCAGTTCACCTACGAGTTCGTCGTGCCGGACAGCGGCAGCTTCTGGTACCACCCGCACGTCCGCTCCTACGAGGAGATCGAGCGGGGGCTACAGGGGCTGTTCGTCGTCCACGAGCTGGACGCCCCGGAACCGGCCCGCGACCGCTACTTCGCCATCGACGACGTGCTCCTCGACAACGACGGCAAGCTCGACGACTTCGGCTGGGATCACATGACCAGCATGATGGGCCGCTACGGCAACACGCTGCTGGTCAACGGCACGACCGAGCTGCTGGAGGACAGCGTGCGCCCCTCGGCGCCGGAGCGCTGGCGCCTGGTGAACACCGCCAATGCCCGGACGATGTACGCCGACGTGGTCGGCGGGGCGTGGCGGGTCATCGCCATCGACGGCACCCTGCTGCCCCACCCCTACGAGACCACCCGCGTGGAGCTGCCCGTCGGCCGGCGTGCCGACCTCGAGGTGATCCCCGACGCCGACGCCAGCACCGTCACGCTGCGCGTGCTCCTGCCCGGCAGCGGGGCCGGCGAGTGGGTCGACTACCCGATCTTCGAAGGCGCGGTCGAGGGCGAAGCTGGCGATGGCCAGTGGCTCGACTGGCCCGCCGAGGGCCTGCCCGCCATCGAGGACAGCCAGCAGGAGGTCGAGCTGGTGCTCGGCGCCGACACCAGCGGCTCGACGCTGCAGTGGACCATCAACGGCGACGTCTACGGCGAGAACGACAACATCTACGTCACCGCCAACCTGCCCTCGCGGATCCGCATCGAGGAGACGACGGGCATGGAGCACCCCTTCCACCTCCACGGCCAGTTCTTCCAGGTCGTCGAGCGCAACGGCCGTCAGGAGCAGCGAGACGCCGGGCTGATGGACACGGTGCTGGTCGACGGCGAAGACGAACTGGTGCTGGCCACCGACTTCTCCAACCCCGGGCGGTGGATGGCCCACTGCCACATCCTCGAGCACGCCGAGCTGGGCATGATGACCGAGATGGTGGTCGAGGAGTAGCCCCCCTCGGCCTCACGCCCGCGCTCCCCACTCCCAGACGCAGTGAGGGGGAGCCCCCGCGGGCTCCCCCTCTGGACGCGCCGGGTCAGAGCGTGTCGACGGGGATCGTCTGCCCCGCAGCCTTCTCGATGCGCGGGAAGGTGATGGTCAGGGTGCCGTTCTTGTGCGTCGCGTGTGCCTGGGTCGAGTCGACCGTGCCAGGCAGCCGCACGGACCGGCTGACCATGCCGTACCGCGTCTCGTGGAGGTAGTAGTCGTCGTCCTTGACCTCCTTGTCATCCTCGTGGTCGGCGCGGATGGTCAGGATCCCGTCGTTGACGGTGACCTTGACGTCGTCCTTGTTGTAGCCGGGCAGGTGCGCTTCGACGCAGAGCATGTCGTCCTTGTCGTACATGTTCAGCGCCAGCCGGCTGCCCTCGGTGGCGGGCCAATCCCCGGTGTTGAGGAAGTCCCGCATGAGCTGGAGCTCAGCGAACGGAGTCCAGCGCATCAGATCCATGCGTCCCATGGTGTCCTCCGTGAGTGGTGCGAGCGGCCGCGTGACCGCGCGGCGCTCACCTCAAGATGCACACCGCAGCCAAAGCGTGATCACTTCTGGGGCCGAACCTGCGGCAGTCGGCCGCAGGTTCGCGAGCAACAGGCTAGTCCAGCGAGGCCGCACCGCCGTCGACGCGAGGTTCCCGTGGACGCCACCTGGGCACTGCTGCCCCCGTTGATGCAGCTCGCCGCCCGGCCGCGGCTGGTCGCGCTGCTGGCGCTGGCCCCCGTCGCCCTGGCGTCCGCCGCGCTGCTCGCGGGGCGCTCGCGGGGCCGACGTTGCCGGTCCCGCCCACGTCGGGACCGGCGGCTGGCGCTGCTGCCGATCGCCGCCTGGGCGCTCGCCGTGGCAGTCGCGCCGCTGGTCGGGCCTGCCGCGAGCGGGCGGGTCGTCTGGGTGCTGTCGTCCATGCCCGCCGCGGAGGGACGCAGCAACGCCGTCCTGCTGTGGGGCGAGGTGGCCTGCGCCCACGCGGACATCCCCGTCGCGCTCGGACAGGCCCAAGCCCTGCCGGCCGACCTCCAGGCGGGCTTCATGGACGGCTGTGCCCACCGCCTGCGGCTCGATGTCTCCGACCCGGCCGCAGCCGCGGCCCGCATCGTCGCGACCGTGCCGCAGCGCTGGCAGCTCTACGTCCACGAAGCCGCCCTGCGACGCCTCGCCGCCGACGCCGACCTCCAACCGGACGCCGTCCTCGCGCGCACCGCCGACTACGTCGCCGCCGCCCCCGGCCTGGACCCACGCAACGCCGTCCGCACCGAGCTGCAGTGGACGCTGGGCGACGATCTCCAGGATGCGCTCACCCTCGCCCTGCGCTACCCGCCCGACTGGCAGCCGGCCATGCTCGAAGAGCTGGGCTGGCGCGCCGGCGACCAACGCACCGGGAGCGAAGCGGCAGCGCTGGCGGAGGGCCTCCCCGACGATGTGCGCTGCAGCTTCGTCCGCGGCGCCGTCCGGGGCCGCGTGCTCCGCCAGCCGGACGGCACGCCCTGGACCTGGGCGCAGCTCGACGCCTGGCGCGCCCCCCTGCCGGGCTGTGCTGGCGACCAAGCCAAGGGGATCGCGTGGGCCTTCCAGATCCAGCAGGGCGGCGACCGCAGCGGGATCGAAGCGTCGATCGCCGCCATCGCCGACCCTGCGCTCCGCCGGGCCGTCGAACAGGCCGCCGAGACCCTGCCCGGTCCTTCGCGTCCTGGGCTGACGACCACACTCTGGGAGTAGGCCGCGCCCTCAGCCGGCCTGACGCTGTCCCCTCCGGCTGTCCCGGTACAGCGCAAACACCTCCCGGCTGCTCAGCCGCGGGACGACGCCGAACTCCGCCTCCAGCCGCGCCGTGGACAGCACCGGGCGGTGCTTGAGGAAGATCACTTGCTCGGGGCCCAGCCCCGTCCAGCCCCGGTCATGGCCGAGCGCCAGCCCCCGCCGCAGCCAGGCTTCCGGCAGAGCCACGTAGCGGCCCCCCATCTCGTGGGCGATCTCGCGCAGGGTCATCACGCCTCGACCCGTGAGGTTGAAGACGCCGGTGCGCCCGGCCAGCAGGCCGTGGACGAGGCAGGCGACCACGTCGGCGTCCCACACGAAGCAAAACGGCGTGTCGGCGCCGCGCACGCCGATCACCACGGGCCGCTCGAACATCGCCGTGATCTGGTTGTCGACCGTGGGGCCGAGGATGGTCGAGACGCGGAAGACGAGCTGACCGAGGGCCGGATGGTCGAGGCGGACCCGCGCCAGCAGCTCCTCGATCCGCCGCTTGTGGTCGGCGTAGGCGAAGATCTCGTTGCCCCGCAGGGCATCGTCTTCGGTGAGCAGGGCGG
>CAZRFD010000048.1:0-45898 GCA_964599085.1 uncultured Enterobacterales bacterium
TGCTGAGCGAACCCCATCAGTTCCCCTTCTTTCGGATAGCCGTAATGCGGACCGGTCGTCCCCCTACCCGCGCTGAGCCTCCGGGCTGGCGGTCACTGGCGGGAGTGGCCGCGCTGCTCCTGCTGCGCCTGGCGCTGGACCTGCGGGTGCTGTGGGCGGATCCGCTGCGCTTCGTTCACTGGGAGGAGGCCTGGAACGCCACCGCGGGGCGAGTCGCCTGGGCCACGGGCCGCCCCGACCTGCTGCTGGCGATGCAGAACAAGGCCTTCTGCGGGGGCTGCTCGGTGGTCGGAGCGCTGGGTGGCGCGGCGGTCGAGGTCGGCGGAGATCGGCTGATCGCCTGGAAGACCGTGCCGCTTGCGTGGACAGCGGTGACCCTGCTGCTCGCCTGGCTGCTGTTCCGGAGGGCCGTGGGCGAGCGAGGCGCCTGGGCGGGCCTGCTGCTGCTGGCGCTGCCGACGCGCGGCCTGCAGGAGCTGTCGCTCATGGCCTGGGGCAACCACGCCGAGAGCGGGCTGTGGGTGCTGGCGGCCCTGCTGGCGGCGCTGACGGGGCCGGCCTGGCTGGCGGGCCTGCTCGTGGGGCTCGGCACCTGGTTCTGCCGGACGAGCCTGTACGGTGGTGTCGTGGCGCTCGCGATGGCGTTGTGGAGAGCTCCGCGACGCGCGCCGCTGGCGCTCACCGGGCTGGCGATCGGCCTGCTGCCGCTGCTGCTCCCCCAGGGAGCCGAGGATGTCGGCACCTACGACCTCGCGGCGCTGTCGCCGCCGGGGCAGTGGGCGGTGAGGGCCGCGGCCCTGCTGTCGCCGACGGCGCTGTCGGTCCACATGCTCCCCGGGCACCCGACGCTGGTGGCCGCAGTCCTCGCCGCCGGCCTGCTCGGGGCGGCGCTGGGGATCGTACGCGCCCTGCGGCAGCGCTGCGTCGGCCCGGGGCTCCCCGCCCTGCTCCTGGCGGGCTTCCTCGCCGGCTGGACCCTGCAGGGCACACCGCTGCCTCCGTCCACGGCCGGCGGTTCCCTGGTCGACGCCCGCTACCTCGCCCCGTGGTTCCTGTTGCTCCCGCTTGGCGCGGCCGTCGCGGGACCGGGGTGGCGGCGCCTGCTCCTGCTCCCCGCGCTGGTCGCCGGCCTCACCTCGCAGCTCTACCTCGCGGGTGGATCGGCGGACCCGACCCGGCTGCCGGCGACCGACCTGTCGACCTGGGCGCGCGTCGCCGCCGAGCGCCTGCCCCTCGACCGGATCCCGCAGCGCGCCCACAGCGCGCCGGCGGAGCGCGCGCTGGCCCACGCCCGGGGGCTCTCGCTGGGGCTCGACCTCGCCCGCCGCGGCGGCGACTGGGTCACAGCCGCGGCGGACCTCCCGGAAGCCGTGTGTACGGGCCTCGGCCAGGGGCTGGTCGACCACCCCTGGACGGAGGCCGAGCTGGCCCGCGCCCACCGCGGCCTCGCCCAGCTCGACCCGCGCCGCGCACAGGCCGTCGGTCGGGGCATGGCGCTCAACCTCGCCTTCGACATCGGCCGCCGGGCGCGCGACCTCGACGCCCAGCTCGAGCTGCTGGCCACCGGACGAACCGCCGATGCGCCCGCGCGGCTGGCCGCCGCAGCGGCCCGCAGCCTCGTGGGCGCTTGCCGCGGCCCACCGGGGCCCTGCCTCGCCGACCGGCTTTCGGGCCGGGACCGGGACGAGGCGGTCGAGCTGGCCTGGGGCGCGGGCGCGGTCCTCGGCGGCCTGCGCGCCGACCCGCGGGACCTGGACGACACCGCCGCGGCGCTCGCCCCCGTCGACCCGGCGGTGGCGGCCGCCTTCGCGGAGGCAGCGCTGGATCCCGTGGTCCACGGCGAGCGGGCCGTGCGGGTCGAGGTGCTGCGGAGGCAGCAGGAAGCGGGGCGGCGCTGACGCTGCCGGACCCGGAGGCGCTGAGGCCGCGATAGACCCGCGGCTCCAGCCATCGCGCGGACCCCGCCGTGCCCCTACCCGACCTCCCCAGGAGCGGCCCCGTGGCCCGCGTCGACCTCATCACCACGACCGCCGGCGTCGAAGCGCTCGCCGCGCGCCTCCGGACCGCGCCGCGGCTGGCGCTGGACACCGAGTTCCACGCCGAGCGGCGGTACCGGCCGCGCCTGCTGCTGCTGCAGCTCGCCGCCGATCCAGCAGCCCAGGACACGCCGGCCGACGGCGATGACGCAGGCAGCGTGCACGTCATCGACCCGACCTGCTGCGAGCTGGCGGCGCTGGCCCCGCTGGTCGAGGAGGTCGAGTGGGTGGTGCACGGCGGCCAGCACGATGTCTGGCTACTGGCCCACGCCACGGGCCTCTGGCCCCGCCGCATCTTCGACACCCAGCGCGCCGCCGCCCTCCTGGGCTTGCCCTACCCCGCACGCCTCGACACCCTGCTGCAACAGCGGCTCGGTGTCGACAGCCCCGACAGCCAGGCGCTCAGCAACTGGAAGCAGCGCCCTCTCACCGACGAACAGCTTCGGTACGCTGCCGCCGACGTCCTGCCCCTCCTCCGCCTCGCCGACGACCTGGACGCTGAGCTGGCGGCAAGGGGGCGGTCGGCACTCGCCCGCACGGCCAGCCTCGATCTGGTAGACGAGGCTCGCGCCCCGGTGCGTGACCTCGATGCCTGGCGACGCTGGACCATCGCCCCAAGCCTGGCCGCCGAAGAGCGCGCGGTCGCGGCGGCCCTGGCGCGGTGGCGCGACGAGCGCGCCAGGGAGCGTGATCAGCCGCCGCACTATCTCCTGGGCGACAGCCTCATGCTCGCCCTGGCGCGCACCCGCCCGGCCACCCGCGAGGAGCTGACCGCCGACCGGCGCATCGGCTCGGGCCTCAGCAAGAAGCACGGCGACGACCTGCTCGCGGTCATCGCCGCAGCGCTGCAGCGCCCGGCGCCGGCCGCGATCGCGCCCGAGGTCCCCGAGCGGCTGGACCTGCTGCGCGCCTTCGCCCACGCCGCCGCCCGGCAGCTCGGTGTCGCGGCGGCGCTGCTGTTGCCCCCGGCCACGCTGCAGGCCGTCGCCGAGCACGGCCCCGGGGCACTGTCGGGCTGGCGACACGACCTGCTGGATGCGCCACTGCAGGCTCTCTGGGACGGGTCCGCGACGATCGGTCTGGACCCTTCGACGAACGCGCCACGGCTTCACCGTGACAAGCCCTGGCCTGCCCCGCCGGACGCAACACCGTAGGGTAGGCAGCGCCCCCGCCGCCGAAGCGCGGCGCTGGCACCACCCTCACCGGAGCTTGCGTGGCCATCGGAGCAATCGGACCCGGCGACGTCGTGCTGTGGGCGCTCGTCGCCATCGCCGCCATCTGGGATCTGACCCAGCGCCGCATCCCCAACGCCCTCATCGTCGTCGGCCTGTTGCTGGGCATCGCCCTGCAGGTCCAGGCCCAGGGACCGATGGGGATCGTGTGGGCCCTGGTCGGGATGGGCGTCGCCCTCGTCGCGCTGATCGGTCCGTTCATCCTACGGATGATGGGCGGCGGCGACGTGAAGCTGGCCATGGTCTGCGGCGCCTTCACCGGCTGGGTGGGTGCCATCCACATCATCCTGGTGGGCACGGTCATCCATGGCCTGGTCACGGTCATCGTCCTGGTCCGCGCGAAGCTCCGTGACCTGCGACAGGAAGACCCGGTGCCGCTGCGGGGCGTCCCCCACGCGGTCGGCTTCGCTGTGGGCGCTGTCCTGTACGGCCTGGGAATCTTGCACCTCTGGTAGACCGGGCGCCACGACACCGCTACTCTTGAAGCGCCTCGGCTCCTCGGCCCAGAACGGGCTCCTCATCCCATGTAAGGGCCCACGGGCGGCTGTCCGCCCCGGGTCCCGGTCCCAACCTCCACCTGAGCTGGTCCTATACTCGGCCGACGCAGTCGAACACGCGGAGAACCCATGGCGCGCCAGCAGTCCTCATCCCGCAATCGCACCGTCCTGTACCTGGGGGCGGCGGTCCTCGCCGCCGCGATCACCGCCGCCGTGGTGGCTCAGGTCGTGAAGGCCTACCAGCGGCAGGTCGAAGCGGCGAACGCCCGTCCTGAGCTGGTGCGCACCGTCGTGGCGGTGCGTGACCTGTACATGGGGCTGCCCATCACCCAGGAAGACGTGACCATCGAAGAGCTCACGCCCGAGATGGTCCCGCTGGAGGCCGCCTTCCAGTCCATCGACGAAGTCGTCGGCCGCACCCCACGGGAACGCATCCTCGCGCAGGAGGTCATCCGGACCGAACGCCTCGCGCGCCGCGACGCCGGCATCGGGCTCAACGCCATCGTCACCCCCGGCAAGCGCGCGATGACCGTCGTCGTCGACACCGAGTCTGGCGTCGCCGGCTTCCTGCAGCCCAACAACTTCGTGGACGTGATCGTCACCATCAAGCCCGACGATGAGAGCATCGAGAGCAAGTGGCTGACCGAGACCATCCTCCAGGGGGTCAAGGTCCTCGCGGTCGACACCAGCCTCACCAGCAACGCCGAAGCGGAAGAAGAGAAGAAGAAGAAGTCCCGCAGCACGCGCCGCTACAAGCCCTCGGTCACGCTCGAGGTCACCCTCGAAGAAGCCGAGAAGCTGGCGCTGGCCAGCAGCAAGGGCGACCTGCACATGGTGCTGCGCAGCGACGTCGACATCTCGCCGGTCGAGACCAAGGGCGTCGTCAACATCAACGATGTCATGGGCCTGACCGAAGACAGCAAGGAACCGCAGAAGGCGGTCACGCGCATCCGCCGCATCACGCCCACGAAGCCGCAGCCGGCCGCCACCGTCGACGTCATCTCCGGCAGCGACCGGACGCAGGAAGAGTTCGACGAGCACGGCAACAAGATCAAGAACAAGTGATCCCCGCAGCAATCGCACGCATGGAGAAGCTGATGAAGCCCCAGTCCTGGCTCCTTTCCGGAGCGCTCGCGGTCGCCACCGCGCTGTCGGGATCAATGGCCCTGCCCGGCGTCGCATACGCCCAGCAGTCCGCCGCCCAGTGGGTGGACGTGCCCGTCGGGCAGTCCTTCATCTACCAGGAGACACGAGAGATCCAGCGCGTCCTGCTCAGCGACGACACCATCGCAGAGCTCAAGCAGCTCACGCCGGGCCAATTCCAGGTCCGGGGTCTGGCTGTCGGCTCGACGGACCTGTGGGTGTGGTTCAAGGACGCCCCCGACGCGCCGGTCTCCTACACCCTCACCGTCCACGAAGACCTCAGCGACATGGTGCGTCGCATCGACAACACCGTCGACGCCAACCCGCCGCGGGTGTACCCGCTCATGGATCGGCTGGTGGTCGAGGGCTCGGTCGCCGACGTCGAGACGCTGGAGCGGGTCGCTGGCGTGGCCAGCATCTACGACCCGGAATTCGTCAACCTGATGACGGTCTCCGGCGACCACCAGATCCAGCTCGAGGTCGTCTTCGCCGAGGTCGACCGCCGCGCCATCCGCGAGCTGGGCGTCAACGCGCTGTGGGGCGACAACGCCCTGGGAGCCGCCATCAGCGGCCCCGTCACCGGCACGTCGGGCTACGGGGTCCTGCCCGGGCTGACCAACCTCAACAGCGGCTACGTGCTGCCGGCGGCCGCCGGGACCTTCCAGCTCCTCGGCACCTTCGGCGGGGGTGTGGATCTGACCGCCATCATGTCGGTCCTCGAACAGCACGACGTCAGCAAGATCCTGGCCCGTCCCACGCTGGTGGCCCTCTCCGGCCAGCAGGCCGAATTCCTCGCGGGTGGAGAGGTCCCGATCCCCGTCGCCCAGCAGGGCAGCCGGATCTCGGTGGAGTTCAAGGAGTACGGCGTCAAGCTGGTCTTCGTCCCCACGGTGCTCGGCAATGAAGTCGTGGACATGCGCGTCTACGTCGAGGTCAGCGACATCGACTCGTCGAACTCGATCCGGCTGACGGGCATCGAGATCCCGGCCTTCATCACCCGCAAGTCCCAGTCGCACCTGCGCCTGGAGAGCGGGATGACCTTCGGCATGGCCGGCATGCTGAACGAGAAGACGTCGGTGACCCGCGCGATGATCCCCATCCTCGGGGAGATCCCGCTGATCGGCACGCTGTTCCGCTACGTCAAGCACGACCGCACCGAGTCCGAGCTGATGATCTTCGTCACGCCGCGGCTCGTCCGGCCGCTCGCTCCAGGCGAGATCCCCGACCTGCCGACGTCCTACCAGGACAACAACCCCAACGATCTCGAGCTGTTCCTGCTGGGCATGGACCACCGCCTGGGCGACAGCGACGACGACAGCGGGGACGGCAAGGGTGGACAGCCCCAGGGCGCCATCGGCCTGGCTCGGTAGGGGGAGTCGATGCGTCGCCAGGGCCTGACCCGAGGAGCTGCACAGGTTGTCGTCGTGGGCGTGGACGCCCGCGGCATGGGGCTGATCCGCGAGTGCCTCGGCACCGAAGCCCTCCTGCCCACGCAGTCCACGCCGTACCACGACGCCATCGAGGTCGCGCAGAGCGCGCGCCCCAACGTCGTCATCACCGGCTTCGATGAAGACTTCGAGGAAGCCGTCCGCCTCGGCCCTCTGCTGCAGAGCCAGGTGCCGGGGCTACAGCTCGTCGCCATCTCCCAGAAGACCGATCCCGAACGCATCCGCGCCGCCATGCGCGCAGGCTACCGGGAGTACGTCGTCCTCCCCGAAGACTCCGCCCTGCTCCGCCAGGCCGTGCGAGAGTCGCACGGCACGGGCGCGGCGGTCGAAGACCAGGGCCAGCTCATCGCCGTCGTCGGCAGCAAGGGCGGCGTCGGCTCGACGCTGATCGCCGCCAACCTCGCCGCCGAGCTGTCACCGGTGCAGCGGGTCTGCGTCGTCGACCTGGACTTCTCCATGGGCGACGTCGCCGCCTTTCTCGACCTGCAGCCCAAGAGCAGCTTCCAGGACCTCATGGCCAGCTTGTCCAGGCTGGACCAGCGGATGCTCACCGGATCGGTGACCGTGCACCCCAGCAAGGTGCACGTGCTGGCCCAGCCCACGGAATTGATCGCCGACGAGATGGTGTCGGGCGACCAGGTCCTGCAGGTCCTCACGGTCGTGGCCGACACCTACCAGATCGTGGTCGCCGACTGCGGCTGCCGGATCGACGAAGCCACGCTCACGACGACCGCCGTCGCCGACCTCGTGCTGCTCATCGTCAACCCGGACGTGCCCAGCGTCAAGAACGCCTGGCGACGCCTGAACCTGATGGAGCGCCAGGGCTTCGACAAGTCCCTGGTGCGGCTCATCGTCAACAAGTGGCGCAAGGGCGTCGAGCTGACGCTCGCCGACATCGAGTCCAGCCTCGGCGTGCCCGTGGCGGCGACCATCGCCTACGACGACGAGACCTGCAGCGCCGCCATCAACGGCGGCCGCATCCTCCGCGACATCGACAAGAAGAGCCCGACCGCTCGCGACATCGGCGCCATGGTGAGCCTCATCACCGAGGGCGCCGTCCGCGTCGAGAGCGGTCCCGCCGAGAAGAAGCCATTTTCATGGCTGTTCAAGTAGAGCCCAGCACGCACCGCCCGCCTCCCCCGAGGTAGCCCATGTCCTCACGCCTCGTCGACCGCGTCCGAAACGCCCAGCAGCGCTACCGCTCACCGGCAACATCGGACAACGCGGAGTTCGAGCGGATCAAGCGCACGCTGCACTCCGAGCTCATCGAAGCCCTCGACTTCGAGCAGGTCAGCAAGACCCCGCGCGAAGAGCTCACCCAGCGCCTGCGCAAGACGCTGACCGAACAGGTCGAGCAGCGCTCGCTGCCGCTCAACCGCATCGAGCGCGAGCGGATGGTCGAGGAGATCCTCGACGACATCCTCGGCCTCGGGCCGCTCGAACCCTTGCTGCGGGACCCGGAGATCTCCGACATCCTGATCAACGGACCCAAGACCATCTACATCGAGAAGAAGGGGCGGCTGCAGAAGACGAACGTCAAGTTCCAAGACGACGCCCACCTGATGCAGATCATCGACCGCATCGTCTCGGCGGTCGGGCGCCGCATCGACGAGACCAACCCGATGGTCGACGCCCGCCTCGCCGACGGCAGCCGCTTCAACGCGATCATCCCGCCGCTGGCGCTCGATGGTCCCAGCGTCTCGATTCGCCGCTTCGGCACGGTGCCGATCACGGCCGAAGACCTCATCGCCTTCGGGTCGGTGCCACGCCCCATGCTCGAGGTGCTCAAGGGCTGTGTGAAGTCCAAGCTCAACATGGTCATCAGCGGCGGCACGGGCTCCGGTAAGACCACCCTGCTCAACGTGCTCAGCTCCTTCATCCCGCCGGGTGAGCGCATCCTCACCATCGAAGATGCCGCCGAGCTGCAGCTCCAGCAGCCCCACGTCGTCCGGCTGGAGACGCGCCCGCCCAACCTCGAGGGCAAGGGCGAGGTCACGGCCCGCGACCTCGTGAAGAACGCCCTGCGCATGCGCCCCGACCGCATCATCCTCGGCGAGATCCGCGGCGCGGAAGCCATCGACATGCTCCAGGCCATGAACACTGGCCACGAGGGCAGCGTCGCCACCGTCCACGCCAACTCCACCCGCGAAGCGCTCTCCCGCTTCGAGACCATGATCGGCATGGGCATGCCCAACCTCGCCGACAAGAACATCCGCGAGATGATCGCCCGGGCCCTGGACATCATCATCCAGGTGGACCGCCTCCCCGACGGCACACGCCGTCTGCTGGCCGTCACCGAGATCATCGGCATGGAGGGTGACATCGTCACCACCCAGGACCTCTTCGTGTTCCGCCAGAGCGGCGTCGACGACGAGGGCCGGGTGCGCGGTCGCTTCATGTCGACCGGTGTGCGGCCCAAGTTCGCGGGCAGGCTGGCCAGCAACGGCATCCGGCTCTCAGCCGACCTGTTCCGCTTCCAGATGGACGTCTGAACATGTCTCCCATCGTCACCGTCATCGTCTCCACCATCGTCTTCGTCGGCGCCCTGCTGGCGATGAGCCTGGTGTACTGGGGTGTGGAAGCCCGCAAGGAGGACCAGCAGCGCGAGCTGGCGCGGCGCCTGGGCAGCCTGTCCGGTGACGCTGAGGGCACCCTCTTCCGGGCCCCGACCAAGGACGATCTCGCCAAGGCACTGGGCGAGACGGGCGAACGCCTCGAGGGCGTGATCCGCCAGGCCAACGTCGACTACACCGTGTCGGGGCTCGTCACCCGAATGGCCCTCTTCGGGCTCATCGGCGCGGGGATCGGCATGATCCTGGCGCGCAGCCTGTTCGGCTTCGCTGGCATCCTCATCGGCGTCGTGCCCTACTTCCTGCTGCTGCGCCAGTCCAACCAGCGGGCGGCCAGGATCTCCCAGCAGCTCCCCGAAGCCCTCGACCTCATGGCCCGATCGCTGCGCGCCGGCCACGGGCTGAACGACTCGATGCGGATGTGCGCCGAAGAGCTGCCCATGCCCATCGCGGTCGAGTTCGCCCGGGTCTACGAAGAACACAACCTCGGCCGCGACTTCCGCGAAGCGATGCACAACCTGCTCGCCCGCAACCCGCGCAACTTCGACCTGCGGATCTTCGTGTCCTCGGTGCTGCTGCAGCGGGACACAGGCGGCAACATGATCGAGATCCTGCAGAACATCAGCAAGACGATCCGCGATCGCTTCATCTTCCACGGCAAGGTCAAGTCCCTGACCGCAGAAGCCCGGTTCTCCGCCTACATCCTGGGCGGTCTGCCCTTCGTCGTCATCGGCGCGATCATCGTGATCAACCCCGAGTACCTGCGCCCGCTGGTCGAGGATCCCCTCGGCCACATGTTCATCGGCCTCGTCATCTTCCTGTTCGTGACGGGGGTGCTGGTCATGCGCAAGGTCTCACAGGTGGAGCTGTGAGCCATGACTGACGGACTCCTCGGCAGCCCCCTCATCATCGTCGCCATCGTCGCGCTCGTCTTCCTGACGGTGATGCTCTTCTTTGCCGTCGGCCGCGCGGCCTTCCGCAAGGAACGGACCGCCGCCGACCGCATCCAGGAGATGACCGGCGGTCGCAGCGAAGCAAACTTCCTGCAGACCGAACAGGTCCAGAACTTCACCAACGCGGTGAGCACGCTGGCGGCCCCCAAGGCCGAAGAAGAACGCAACATCATGCGCCGCAGGCTCACCCAGGCCGGCTGGCGCAGCCCCAACAACCTCGAGACCTTCAGCGCGGTCCGCGTGATCCTGGCGCTCGTCCTGCCGCCCCTGGTCTTCGTCATCTTCCGCCCGGAACAGACCAGCGGGATCCTGTTGTCGGTGCTCGTGGCCGCCTCCGTCGGCTACTACGCGCCGACGATCATGCTGAACAGCCGGGTCGAGGAACGGCAGAAGACGCTGCTGAAGCCGTTTGCCGACGCGCTGGACCTGCTCGTGAGCAGCGTCGAAGCCGGCCTCGGTCTGGACGCCGCGTTCAAGCGGGTCGCCGAAGAGATGGAGGCGGCCGCGCCAGAGCTCGCGCGGGAACTGCAGCTCGTCAACCACGAAGTCGCGGCCGGCGTTCCCCGGGTCGAAGCGCTGCGCCGCTTCGACGAGCGCACCGGCCTCGACGAGGTCAGCGCCCTCGTCAGCGTGCTGACCCAGGCCGAACGCTTCGGCACCAGCGTGGCCCGGGCGCTGCGCGTCCACGCCGACATGGTGCGCACCAAGCGAATGCTCGCCGCCGAAGAGAAGGCCGCGAAGGTCTCTCCCAAGCTGACGGTGGCGATGATCCTGTTCATCCTTCCCTGCCTGATCCTCATCCTGATCGGGCCGGCGGTCATCAACGTCGTCCGCATCCTGCTGCCGACCATGTCCGGGGGCGCGACTTGAGCGTGGCCGCGCTGGCGCTGGTGCTGGGCGTCGCCTGTGGCGCGAGCCGGAGGGGGCCCGTGGAGCCCACGCCGGCCTGGCAAACCGACCAGGGCCGCCTGGAGACGCGCCTGGACATCGCCAACACCCTCGTCGACAGCGGCAGCCCGGAAGCTGGCCTGCAGATGCTCAGTGAACTGCGCGACGAGGGCGCCAAGGGTGACGACCTCGACCTCGCCCAGGCACGGGCGCTCACGAAGATGGGCCTGACCGACGACGCCCAGGCCCTGCTGGTCGAGCTGGTCGACCGACACCCCAGGCTGGCCGCGGCGCACGACCAGCTCGGGGTGCTTGCGCTGGACGCCCACGACCTCGACGCCGCCGTCACACACCTCCAGCGTGCCGCTGACCTGGCGCGCGACGACGCCCACATCCTCAACAACCTCGGCTTTGCCCTGACCACTGCGGGACGGGCTGGAGAAGCCGTCGACGTCCTGCGCAGCGCGCTGCGCCTGCAGAGCGCCGATGCCCAGATCCGCAACAACCTGGGCTTCGCACTGGTCGCCGCCGGGCGGGACGGCGAAGCCCTCCGGGTGTTCCGCGCGGGGCTGCCGGAAGAAGACGCCCGCTACAACCTCGGCCTGGGCCTGGAGCTGCGCGGGGACATCGACGCCGCCGTCGACCAGTATGCGGCCGTCCTCACCCAGGACCCCGGCCACGAGCCCTCGCGCGAGGGACTCCGCCGCCTCCGCCCGGACTCCCTGCACCTCGTGACGACGGACTCGTCCACTCCTGCCCCTGCCTCACCTGACCTGGAGCAACCATGAACCGTGTCCTGCTCGCCGTCCTCGGCAGCGCTGCCCTCGCGGGCTGCGGCCACCCCAAGAACCTCCAGGCCAGCTTCGCCCAGTGCTACGAAGAGACCATGGCGCTGCAGGCCGACCGCGGCCGCCCCACGGTCTCCGACGCCGACTACCCCCTCACCGGCTTCGAGGGGCTGGAGCTGCGCATGCGGGTGACGGAAGAGAGCACCGACCAGGAGTCGGGCGAGGTCGAAGCGGTCGGCGGCTTCTCCGACGACGAGTGACCGCGGCTGCGGCGCTCTTCGCCGCCCGCACGCCGCGCGCCCGCCCCTGGTCGCCGCGCGCCCACGGCAGCCTGCCCGCCCGCGCTCGAAGGGAGCCGCCGGATGCGCATCCCCCGCGGTAGCGCCTTCACCCTGCTGTCCATCGCCACCGGCGTCGTCGCCGCGCTGGCGGTGGGGACCACGTGGTTCCCGATGATGCAGGAGCGCCAGCGCCAGGCGCTCGACGACCAGGCCCGCGAGCTCGAGCTGGTCAGCGTCCTCGCCGTGGACCGCCTGCTCGACGCCCTCGTCGAGGGACCCGCGCCGCTGCTGCGCGCCCCCGCCGCCGGCGCCCCGGACGTGCCGCCCGACCCCAGCCGGGTCCAGGCGATCCGCGACAAGGCCGAGGAGATCATCCAGCGCATCACCGACCTCGCCGATGTCCAGCGCATCGTGCTGGTCGACGAGCGCGGCCGCCTGCTGGCCGCCGCCCCCGCCCGCCCGGCCTCGCTGTACGGCGACATCGTGCCCGACGCAGCACTCGACGCCTGCGACCTGGACCGGGTGATCCAGGAGCGCCGCACCGCCCGCGCGACCTTCCGCGCCGACCGCCAGCCGCTACGCCAGGTGATCTGCCTGCCGCTGCGGGCCAACGACGCCGACCCGCTGGGTGCTCTGGCCATCGTCGGGCGCAGCGAGCCCGCCATCCTCGCCAGCCGGCAGGGTGGCCGTGAGCTGCTGCTGCTGCTGACGGCCGCCACCGTGGCCGGGCTGGTGACGGTCGCCGGCATGCGCCGGCTCCTCGCACCGCTGACCGCCGTGTCGAGAGCCGCCGCGCGGATCGCCGCTGGCGAGCGCGGGGTCCGGGTCGACGCCCGGGGCCCGCAAGAAGTCCAGCAGCTCGCCCGGGCCATGAACGCGCTGGCGAGTGCCGTCGAGAGCCGCGAGGACGAGATCGACGGCCGCATGCAGGTGGTCCAGCAGCTCTCCAGCATGGTCGCCCACGAGGTCCGCAACCCGCTGCAGAGCCTCTCCCTGCTGGCGTCTCTTGCCCGGACCGAGCCGGATCGCGACGCCCAGGCCGAGCAGCTCACCCTGATCGAAGACGAGATCCGCGTGCTGGAGGGGGTCGTCCAGCGCTTCCTCTCCAACTCGGGGCCGCTGCGGATCGCGCGCTCGCAGACCGACCTGGTCAAGGTGCTCGACCGCGCTGCGAGCATCGCCTACCCCCGCGCCGCCGAGAACCACGTCCGCCTCATGATCCAGGCGCCCGCCCGCCTCGATGTCATGGCCGACGGCTCGCTGGTGCGCCGGGCGCTGGAGAACCTCATCCTCAACGCCATCGAGTTCGCCGGGAAGGGTCGCAGCCGCAAGAGCACGGGCCAGGTCATGGCGAGCGTGCAGCGCCGACACGACCAGGTCCTGCTCATCGTCGATGACGACGGCCCGGGGGTTCCCTTCGAAGACCGCGAGCGGATCTTCCAACCCTACATGTCGTCGAAGGCCGGCGGCACCGGGCTCGGCCTGGCCCTGGTCCGGCAGGTGTTCGATGCCCACGGCGGTTACATTCGCTGCGAGCCCTCGCCGCTCGGTGGCGCGCGTTTCGTCGCCGCGATCCCCCTCCAGCCCGCCAGCAGCGGTGACGCATGACCGACGACAAGCTCGATGTCCTCGTCGTCGACGACAACAAGACCGCGGCCATGGCCGTCGCCACGCTCCTGCGGCGCGAGGGGCACGACGTCGAGGTTCGCTACGACGGCCAGGCCGCCATCGACCTGTTGCGGGAACGCTCCCTCGACCTGGTCCTCACCGACCTCCGGATGGAGCCCGTCGACGGCCTGCAGGTCGTCCGCGCTGCCCGGGCCGTGGATCCACCGGTCGAGGTGATGGTGTTCACGGCCTTCGGCTCGGTCGAGGTCGCGGTGGAGGCCATGCGCCTGGGCGCGCTGGACTTCCTGACGAAGCCCGTCACTGCCGAGCAGATCATCCAGCGCGTCCGCCAGCTCCAGCCCGCCAGCGGTGCCGGCCTGGCGCTGGTGGGCAACAGCGACGCCAGCGCCACCATCGCCACCCAGGCGCGCGCCATGGCGCGCGTCCGCAGCACCGTGCTGATCACGGGCGAGCCCGGGATCGGCCGCCGCCACCTCGCCCGCTGGCTGCACGCCCAGGGACTCGACGGCGACCGCCCGCTCATCATCGCCCGCCCCGGCCAGTCCCTCGACGGCGCCACGCTCGCCGACGCCGGCACGCTGCTGGTCCCCAACATCGACGACTGGAGCGCCGACGCGCAGGCCCGCATCCAGCGCGTCCTGGAGACCCTCGAGGCCGGACAGCCGCCACGCATCATCGCCACGGCGAGCCCCCGCATCGACATGGCGGTCGCCGAGGGCGAGTTCCCTGCAGAGCTTTACTTCCGCCTCGCGGTGCTCGTGCTCCGCCTGCCCCCGCTCCGCGAGCGCCCCGCCGACGTCCGGGCGTTGCTCGAACACTTCCTCGCCGCCCACGCCCGCGCCTTCCAGACCACCGCCCCCACGCCGACCTCCGTCCAGCTTGCGCGCCTGCAGACGCACGGCTGGCCAGGCAACGTGCGCGAGGTCGCCAACCTCGCGGAGCGCGCCGTCGTCATGGGAGGCGACGCCTTCGACATGGATGTCAAGCCGGCGACTGGCCCCGACAGTCCCCTGCCCGCCCTTGCCGAGGGCTTCAACCTGCCCCAGCACCTCGAAGAGATCGAGCGCACGCTGCTCATCCGATCGATCGAGCAGACCGGCGGCGACCGTCCCGCGATGAGCCGCCTGCTCGGGCTCGAACGCAACACCCTGCGGTACAAGCTCAATAAGTACGGGCTGCTCGACCGCACATGACGACGTCGGCGCCCCCGCCCGCCCGACCCGACCCCTTCGCATCCGACACGGCGCGGCGGGGCCTGCGCCGCGGCATCTGGACCATCGTGGCCATCGGCGCCGCCATCGGCGTCGGCCTGCTGGCCCTCGGCCGCACTCAGGTCGGCGCCACCGCGATCCGCGACCTCGCCGCCCGGGCGCACCCCGGGATGCTGGCCGGATCCTTCTTCGTGATGACCCTGGCCTTCCTGTTCATGGGCCTGCGGTGGCGGGCGCTGATGCCTGCCCCCCACCGCCCCCCTGGCGCTGGCCTGATGGCCATCATCTGTGCCGGGCTGCTCCTGAACTACGCCCTGCCCGGCCCCATGGGCGAGCTGGGGGCGGCCTGGTTCGCATCGCGCCGGTACAAGGTGCCCCTGGCGTCGGCCATCGCGTCGGGCTTCGCCGCCCGCCTCGTGGGCCTGGCCACGGCCGCCGCGACCGCGGCGCTGGTGTGGGCGGTCGCCGATCTGCCGGTGCCCCCGGAGTACCACCAGCTCGTCGGCGCCGCGGTCATCGTCATCGGCGTCGGCGGTGCCTCCCTGGCGGTCCTGGTCGTCCGTCCGGAGCCCTACAAGCGCCTCGGCCATGCGATCCTCGGCCCCATCGCGGCGGGCGGCGGTCGCCTGGCCGGCGTGGCCGGCCGCTTCGATGACGGCCTCGCGCACACCGCCGACAGCGTCGCCGCGGTCGCCCGCTCCCGCCCGCGCGCCTGGGGCCGTGCCGTCGGCTGGTCCGTCGCCTCCCACGCCTCCGTGGTGACCGGCGTCGCGCTGGCGGCCCTGGGCTTCGGCGCGCCACTGGTCCCGGCCGGCCTGCTGTTCACCTACGCGACGACCACGGCCGGCGCTGTCGCGCTGTTCGCGCTCCCAGGATCGCAGCTCGGCTGGGACGCCATGTTCCTCACCCTGCTCAACCAGTCGGCGGGGCTGGCCCTGGACGAAGCCACCGCCGTGGCCCTGGTCGTCCGGGTCCACCACCTGCTCGTCATGATCCTCGGCGCGCTGGCGCTGGCGTGGCTGCTGCGCACCGGACCTGCGACGACAGACGTCCCGGCGGAAGCCGGCGGGCAGCATTAAGGGTTGGCTGTGTGCTGCGCGGCTCTGCGCAGGATCCTCCCACGAACCTGGAGTGCTCGATGCGCGTTCTGCTCCTCGCCATGATGGTCTCCGTGGCCTTCGCCGGAAAGAAGAAGAAGCAGGAGGAAGCCGAAGCTGCCGCCGCCGCCGCCGCTGCTGCTGCGGAAGCCGAAGCCGCCGCCGCCGCCGCCGCCAAGGCCGAAGCGGAAGCGGAAGCCGCCGCCGCCGAACCCGAACCGCCCCCCGAGATCGTCAACGCCGACCTGCAGGTCTCGCTGCGCTTCGCCGACGGCAGCAGCAGGTCGGGCCACGTCAAGCGCATCGAGCGCAGCGACGACTTCTACGGGGAAGCCGGCTGGCTCACCGAAGATCGCAAGCTGACGATCGAGGGGGAAGCCGGCACGCTGCTCAAGGAATTCCCCTGGACCGACGTGAAGTCCGTCAGCGTGACGCCGGGGAGGGTGCCGGCCGACGTCTCCTGCACCTACAGCACCGAGTTCACGCCCTGGATGTACGACTGCACGGTCAAGACCACGGGCAAGGTGGTCACCACCGACGGCAAGAGCTGGACGGTGTCGAACCGCCACAAGTGGCGCTTCACCTTCGACGACGACAGCCAGGTTGAATTCTGGCTGTACAAGTTCGCTGCCCGCCAGCAGGACGAGACGGTCGTCGACATCTACACCGAGAACCCCGAGAACCTCGACCTGTACGTGACCCTGCAGACCCAGCTCAAGCAGGAATTGAAGAGCAGCGACTTCGTGACCTCGATCACGGTGCAGTAGGAGCGACCAACCTGTTCCACCCTGTTCCGGGCGGTACAGGCGTGCTGTCGCGGTGGAACAGGCGCGGGACGGGGCGACCGGGTTTCAGATCGCCTCCTCCAGCACCCGCGGCGGCCGGTACACCTCCACCCGGTTCCGGCCGCCCTCCTTGGCGGCGTAGAGGGCCTGGTCGGCGGCACGCAGGACGGCCTCCGCGGACTCCCCGTGCTCAGGCGCCAGGGCAACGCCCAGCGACGCCGTGAAGCCCGTGCCCATGGCGCGGCTGGCCTCCTGCACGCGCGCCCGGATCTGCTCGGCCCGGGCCGTGGCGGCGTCAAGGCTGATGTTGGGCAAGAGCACGCAGAACTCCTCGCCACCCGGCCGGCAGGCCAGATCGGAGTCGCGGATCGCGTCGCGGAGCACCTGCGCGAAGACCTTGAGGCAGCGGTCGCCCACCTCGTGCCCGTAGGTGTCGTTGAGGCGCTTGAAGTGGTCGAGGTCGGCGGAGATCGCCGCGTAGGGGATGTTCCGTCGATCGAGGTCGGCGAGGCGGTGGTTCATGGCGCGCCGGTTGGCCAGCCCGGTGAGCACATCCGTGCGTGCCTGCAGCTCTGACTTGCCGAGCGCCCGCACAGCACTCAGGCGAGCACCGACCGCTGACGCTATCTGCCGGAGCACGCCCACCTGCCGATCGTCCAAGCCGACCATGCCGACCTGCATCGCACCGTGGGAGCGACCGCCGATGGGCACGAAGGCGCAGGTGGCGGCTGTGTCGTCGGCGTCGAGGTGCGGACAGCGGGCCAGGCCGTTGCCGGGGGCATGGACGGACACGTCGCTGCGGCGGACCGCGGGGCAGGAGCCCGGGCGTTCGGGGTGGCAGAGCCCCTGGCCGCTGCCGCAGCGCGGGACCAGCTCGCTGAAGGAGTGGTCGGCCAGCCAGAGCTGGAAGGGGGCGTCGGGGAAGGCGAGGGCGCTGGCCTTGCGTGCGATCTGGTAGACCTCTTCTTCGTCGTCGGCCAGATCCAGGGCGGCTTCCAGGTCGCGGCCGAAGTCGAACCAACGGGCGTCTTCGTCGGCGGCCGCCCGCAGCTCGGCGATCAGCGCTGCGACCGCGTCGACCTCGACCTCCAGCGGTGCGACGAAGTCCGAGTCGCTGCCCGGGGGGAGCTCTCTCCCCTCTCTCGCCCGCTGCAAGGCGACCACGTTGCGCCCCAGCGTGCTGCGCGCCTCGGCGACCCGGCTGGCCATCTTCTCGCTCCAGCGCCGCCGCGACGCTGCCCCGGTGAGGCCGGCGTACAGGGCCAGCACCCCCATCAGCCCCCCCGCCCAGGCCAGGCGACGGAACTGGAGGCGCGCCAGCGTGCGGGCCGACTCCTCGTCGAGGGAGGTGAGGAGGTCCGCCACGGCCGCGACCTTCTCGTCGAAGCTGCGCATGGCGAGCAGCCGCGCATCGAGGGTGACGCCGGCGTGGATGCCGTCCGCAGCCTCGATGACCTGGTCGACGCCGGTCACGATCGTCGTGGTCTGCTCCTCGAATGCCGGCTCCCGCGCCCCCAGGCGGCCGGCCCCCTCGCGCAGCGACAGGACCGCGTGCTGGAAGCGGGCCCAGTCGCCAGCTTCCTCGGTCACGACGAAGTCGTTGGCCCCCGCCGAAGCCTCGAAGAGGTAGCGGTCCAGCGCGCGCAGCTCGGCGCGGGTCGTGTCGGGCCACAGGAGCTGGCCCTGAGCTTCCACGGCCAGCCAGGCGGCTGCTCCCAGCAACAGCAGGATCAGCCCGCCGAGGTGGACGAGCTGGAAGTCCAGGACGAATCCGCGATGACGCTTCCAGGGCATTCAGTGACTCCAGGCACCGCACCGCGGGCCCCCAGGCCGGGTTGCGATGGCCTTCTGCACTGCACGTCTCGTGCCAGGTCTCGGGGACCGGCAGCGCAGCCGGTCGCGGGCTGGTCAGCCCTCGGTCGCGAGGCGCCCCGCCAGGCTGTCCACGACCATCTCCACCAGCTCGAGCTGCTGGCGATCGTAGCCACCCGGCAGCACCGGGTTGAGCAGCTCGAGGCAGCCGAAGACCCGCCCCTCGAAGGCGACGGGCACGCAGATCACGGCGTGGGTGGAGAAGCCGGTGACGTCGTCGAGATCCGAGCAGAAGCGCGGGTCCTGCTGGGTGTCCTGCACCAGCACGCTGGCGACGCGCTGGGTGGCGAAGCCGGCGATGCCGATGCCCGCAGGCAACACAGCCCCCTGTACGCCCGAGGAGCGCGGCCCGAAGGCGTAGAGGAAGCGCAGCCGGCCGTCGACCTCGCGCTCCAGGGCCGCGCCGGCTTCCGACGGCACCAGGGCCCGCGAGGCGTCCAGGGCTTCATGCCAGGCGAGCAGGGCCGAGGGCGCCGCGCGCACGCGCTCCACGAGGTCGAGCACCAGGCGGGTCGTCGCCGACTCCGGTTCCGGAGGCCGCCCGCCGATGTCGGCCCAGGGGTCGGTCAGCTCGTCGGGGGCCGCCACCAGGTCTTCGGCCAGGGGGGTGCCGCCGTCGTCGACATCTTCGTCGTCGTCCGCCGGCTGGGCGAAGACCTCGTGGTCGTCGACGTGCGCAACCACATCGGCCCCGAGCCGCGCCGGCAGTGGCTGCTGCCCGTCGCCTCCCCCGCCGAGTCCCGCGGGCGCCACCACGAAGCCGCGGCCGGTGCGCACGTCCCGCGCCACGACACGCCCGTTGGGGAGCAGCTCGCAGGCCAGCCGCTGCAGCGCGTCGATCCGGCCGAGCGCACCGAGTCCCTCGCCGAGCGCCGCCAGCCAGTTGCTCGCGGTCACCCGCACCGGCGCGCCGTCGCTGTCCTGTACCTCGAAGTCCTGCACGACTCCTCCCATCTGGCGCGCCTAACGCCAACACCCGCCGACCGGCGCGGTCTCCGTCCCCTCCCCCTCCCTTCCCGCCTCGCCCGTGCCGCACTGTTATGCGGCGGGCCATGTCTGCACGACTGGTCAACCGCTTCCGCCGCTGGGTCATCGCCGCCATCGCCGTCGGTGCCCTGCTCTTCCTCGCCGGCAGCATCTGGGCCGGCTTCGACGAGGTCAGCGCCGCACTCGCCGGCTTCGCATGGGGCTGGATGGTGCCGGTGCTGCTGCTGACCCTGGTCAACTACGGGCTGCGCTTCGGCAAGTGGCACTACCTGCTGGGCCGACTGGGCGTCGCCATGCCGCTGGCCGACAACGCCTGGAACTTCGCCGCCGGCCTCGCCATGGTCATCTCTCCGGGCAAGGCGGGCGAGCTGCTCAAGCCCTACGTCGTCCGGGCCCGCACGGGCACGCCCATGGCCCGGACCATTCCCGCCCTGGTCACCGAGCGGCTCACCGACGGCATCGCCATGCTCATCCTCGCCGGGCTGAGCGTGACCACCTACGCCGGCGACAAGGTGCACTACCTGACCATCCCCGCCGCCGTCGTCGTCGGCGGGCTCGCGGTGCTGTCCAGCCAGCGGCTGAGCATGGCCATCCTGCGCGTCTGCGAGAAGCTTCCCGTCGTCGGTGGCATCGCCCACAAGCTCGAGGAGATGTACCTGGCGATGCGCACCTGCGTCGCCCCCGTCCCGCTCATCGCCACCGTGCTGATCTCGATCATCGCCTGGGGAGCGGAGTGCCTCGGCTACTGGATGGTCTTTCGCGGGCTGGGCGTCGACGCCAGCCTCGACGTCAGCGTCTTCCTCTACGCCTTCGCCACCGTCGCCGGCGGCGCGATGCCCGGCGGCCTCGGGGTCGCCGAGGGCGCCCTGGCCGGCGGAGCCGTCGCGCTGCTGCCCGGCCTCGCCGACGCCGACGCCGTGGCCGCCGCCCTGTTGATCCGGGTCGCCACGCTGTGGTTCGGCGTCCTGCTGGGCGCCGGCGCGCTGTTCAAGGTCTCGGCGATGATGGGGGGCGACCTCGACCTCGACCACGCCAGCGACGACGAACCGGCCGGCCCCGGCGCCGCCCCGACCACCTGACCTCTGTCCATGGCCGACCTGTTCGACGCCTGGGGCCGCGGCATCGTCCGCCACCGCCTCGCCGGCCTGGCGCTCAGCCTGCTGATCACCCTGGCGGCCATCACCGCCATCGGCTTGCGCGTCCAGCACGAGCTGCCCGTCGACTTCACGCCGCAGGCCATCTTCATGGACGGCGGCAGCGAGATGGAGCGGCTGCGCGCCATCGAGGCCGACTACGGCCGCGATGACAACGACATCGTCCTGCTGGTGCAGGGCGCCCTGGACACGCCCGCGGGCGTCGACGCCCTGCGCTCGATCCACGACGCCTGCGAGGCCCTTCCCGAGATCGAGCGGGTCGACTCCCTGGTCAACGCCACCATGGTGCGCAGCGAGGGCGACCTGCTGCGTGTCATCCACCCGCTGGATCAGTGGGAGCCCGCCCAAGCCCTGGCGCAGGCCGCCGCCGACCCGGTCCTGCGCCGCCTCGTCGTGTCCGAGGACGGGCAGATCACCACGGTCCGCGTCCGTATCGAGGGCAGCCGGTCACGGGTCAAGGAACTGGCCGAGGTCGTGGCCGAGGTGCGGGCCGCCATCGCCGGCGTCCCCCTGCCCGACGGCATGCAGGTGCGCATGACCGGCGTGCCCTACATCCGCGCCGAGGTGGTCGAGCTGATGACCACCGACGAGGCCCGCTTCCTGCCGCTCGTCGCCCTGCTCTTCGCGGTGACGACCTGGCTGCTCTTCCGGCGCTTCTGGTCGGGGGTGGCCCCCCTCGTCATCGCGCTCGTGGGCAACATCTGGGCGATGGGGGTGCTGCTCGGCACGGGCGCCGTCCTCAACATCCTCAGCGTGCTCGTGCCCACCCTGGTCGTCGTCATCGGGGTGAGCGACGGTGTGCACCTCGTCGCACGCTACCGCGAGGAGCTGGACCCGCCCGAGGGTGGCCCGGTCGACCCCGAAGCCGCCATGGGTTCCACGCTCCGCCACCTCGCCGGCGCGACCTTCCTCACGACGTTCACGACCGCCGCGGGCTTCGCGTCCCTGCTGGTGGCCAAGACCACCGTCGTCCGCGACTTCGGCTGGCAGTGCGCCGTGGCCGTGTCCATCTCCTGGTTCGCCGTGATGCTGGTGCTGCCGACCTGGCTGGCCTTCATCCCCCGCGCCCGCGTCGGCGGCCGCCTGCAGGCCGACCGCGGCCAGGCGCTGTTCACGGGCCTCGACGTCATCGTCCGGCGCCACCCCCGCACGGTCATCGCGGGCGCGCTGCTGGTGCTCCTCGGCGCCGGTCTGGTGGGGAGCCGCGTCCGCACGCAGTCCCACATCCTCGAGATGTACCCGGAGTCACACCCGACCTGGCAGGCCGTCCACCTCGCCGACACGCGCCTGGGGGGGATCGTCCCCATCATGGTCCAGGTCGAGCTGCCGCCGCCTGCAGGCGCGACCGGCGACGACGCACAGGACGCGCTGCTCGTGCCCGAGATCCTCGCCCCCATGGCGGCGCTCCAGGACGAGTTGCTCGACGACCCGCTGGTGCGCTGGGCCAGCTCTCCGGCGACCTGGGTGCGTCACATCCACGAGCTGCTCACCGGCGATCACGCCGTGCCGAGCAGCCGGCAAGCCATCGCCCAGGAGCTGCTGCTGGCCGAGATGTCCGGCGAGCTGCCGCTGGACACCGTGCTCTCGGCCGACGGCAACCGTGGCCGCATCCTGCTGTTGACCACGGACGGTGGCGGCCGGGAGCTGCTCGCGCTGCAGGCCCGCATGAAGGCCCGCGCGGCCGAGCTCTTCGAAGGCACCGGCGCCCGCGTCGACGTCACCGGCGACGGCTTCGTCGCATCGTCCGGCATCCACGGCCTCGTCGGCGACCTGCTCGGCTCCGTCGGCCTGGTCCTGGTGGTCATCGTCGTCACCCTGTGGGCCCTGCTGCGGGACCTGCGCCTGGCCCTCATCAGCACCATCCCCAACGTCGCCCCCCTGGTGATCACGCTGGGCACCCTCGGGGTGATGGGTGCCGACATCATGGTCAGCAACATCGTGAGCTTCACGGTCGCCATCGGCCTCGCCGTCGACGACACCATCCACTTCGTCGTCCGCTACCGTGAAGAGCTGGCGCGGGGGCGCACGCCACCCGAAGCCATCACCGCCACCTTCCACGGCGCGGGTCGCGGCATCGTGCTCACCAGCCTGCTGCTCGTCGCCGGCTTCGGCGTGATGGTGCTCTCCGACCTCACCTCGACCCGCTTCTTCGGGATCCTCTCGGCGGTCACCCTCGGCGCGGCCCTGCTCGCCGACCTGCTGCTGCTGCCGGCGCTGCTGCACGTCACCGCGGCCGCCCGTCAGGGAGCGGCGAGGCCCCCCGAGACCACGTAGACCGCCCCCTGCAGGTCTTCGGTCTCCGACACCTTGCACGCCCCGATGATCACGTCGGTGAAGCCATCGCCGGTCAGATCCTGGCCGCCAGCGACCGACCAGCCGAGGTCTTCGTCGGTCGTGGCACCGATGAAGATGGCCTGGGCGTCCTCGGCGGAGATCGTGCCCGCGGGCAGGTCGTAGAAGAGGTACGCGCGCCCCTCCAGGTCGGCACCGTGTTCGTGGGCACCTACGAGCACGTCCGTGCGGCCGTCGTGGTCGACATCGCCGGCCAGCGCGCAGGCTTCTGAGAAGTGGCCCATCCCCTCGATGCCCTGCACCTGTGTCCGGGCGTCGGCCTGGACCGTGAGGCTGCCGCTGACAGGCCCGGACACGAGCCAGGCCGTCCCCTGCGGCACCGTGCCCTCGCCGGCGTCGTAGGCGCAGAGGAAGTAGTCGGAGACGTCGTCGCCGTCTAGATCAGCCCCGCCGAGCGCAGTGCTGGCCAGGTTGTCGTCGACTTCATCGCTGCCGATGACCGCGGTGGCCACGTCGGCCAGGGCCGCCGAGCCATCGACGGGACCAGCCACGACGTAGGCCTTGCCAGCGACGCCCCCCTCGTCGCCGTCCGCCCCGATGAGCAGGTCCACGTGGCCGTCGCCGGTGGCGTCGCCGATGGCTGAGACACTCGCGCCCGCCTGTTCGAAGGCTTCCGTTCCCAGAAGTCGGGCATCGGCGTCCGACAGGGAGCGTGTCCCCGACACGGGACCGAGCACCACGTAGGCCGCCCCGCCGGCTTCGGCGCCGCTGGCGTGGAGGTAGGCACCCGCCAGGGCGTCGCCGATGCCGTCGCCGTCGAGGTCGGCCGAGGCCGCCACGTCGCAGCCGGCCTTGTCGCCGTCGGCTTCGCCGACCAGCAGCGCCAGGGCGTCGTCGGCGTCGTGGGTCCCGGTGGCGAGGCCCGACATCACGACCACGCGGCCAGGCCCGGCCCCGATGGAGGAAGAGGGTTCGAGGATCTGGTCGCCCGGCGCGCCGGCGAGCAGGTCGGCCACGCCGTCGTCATCGAGGTCCGCCCCCCCCGCCAGGGCCGTCCCGATCCAGTCCCGCTCGTCGCCACGCAGCTCGAGGCGGGCGTCCGCCAGCGACTCCACGTCCCCGACGGGTCCCCCCACCAGGTAGGCGACGCCACCGCGGACGGCGGTGCCGCTGGCCCGGCTGGCGCTCGCCCACAGCTCGCCGACACCGTCGCCGTCGAGGTCCGGCACCGCCGCGACGGCGTAGCCCCCGAAGCCACCGGGTTCCGGAGCGAGCAGGCGGACGCCGTCCCGCGGGTCGACCACGCCCGCGGGGGCACAGGGGGCCGCGACACCATCGCAGTCCTCGTCCCGGTCGTCCCCGCAGACCTCGGTCGCGCCGGGGTAGGCCAGGTCGTCGAGGTCGTCGCAGTCCTGGTCGGCCGTGGCGCCGTCACAGTCCACGTCGTCGGTGCCGGCGCCACAGTCTGCGCCGCCGTCGGCCCCGCCCCCGTCGGTCGTGCTGCCCCCGCCGTCGGTGGCACCGCCGTCGCCGGCGCCCGTGTCGCCGCCCTTGTCGCCACAGCCCCCGGCCAAGGCCAGGCTGCCCAGCAGGGTCGCGATCAGGAACCGCTGGCGAGGGTGCATGGGTGCTCGTCGAGGGGGGGCGCGGGACCAGCGCCGGGCGAGGAGGTGGGGAGCCGGTGCGGCGCGCCACCCTGGCCGCTGCGTGCCACAGCTCGGCGGGGGAATCATGCCACGGAGTCGCCGCCACCACCGCGGCCGGCTACCTGCGAGAGTGCCACCGGGACCAGGAGATCCCCATGACGACGCTGCTGCTGACCCTCGCCCTGACGCTGGCCTGCGGAGACAAGGGCGGGACCGACTCGGGCGCACCCGGAGACGGCGGCGGCTCGGACGGCGGCGCCGACGGCGGCGGCGGCAGTGACGGGGGAGCCGACGGTGGCGGCAGCGACGGCGGGGCCGACGGTGGCGGCAGCGACGGCGGCGCTGACGGCGGGGCCGACGGTGGCGGCAGCGACGGTGGGGCCGACGGTGGCGGCAGCGACGGCGGGGCCGACTTGGACTACGCCACCGGGATCGACGTCGTCGCCACCGACACGACGACCTTCGCCGACGCCGGCTACACCTGGACCACCTTCGAGGTCGGCAGCGACTTCGAACGCCCCTTCACCTCAGCCGACGGCCTGCCGCCCCGCTTCAACGTCGTCTGGCCCACGACCCCGGACGCGGGCACGGCGTACCCGGTCGTCCTCGTCCTGCACGGCGCATCCACCGACGTCGACACCAAGGTCCCAGAGGGCGACTACGGCCGCTGCACCCAGGAACACGGCATCAGCGAAGGTACCGACATGGTGCGGCGATCCGCACTCATCCCCCACGCCCTGGCCGAGGGCTTCGTCGTCGTCGTGCCAGAGAACAGCTTCTGCGACGGCTGGGCCGGCCTCGGCCCCGACGACCCCGTCGACACCACGCACGCCGGCTACTTCCTGGAGAAGGTGGCGCTCGGTCACCTGCGCTGGGGCACCGACGTGCTGACCGTCGACAGCGACCGCATCTTCGGCCTCGGCACCTCGCTGGGCGCCACCGGCGTGCCCTGGTTCGCCAGCCACTACGACGCCGTCGCCGGCATCGTCTACGACTCCGGGGCCCCGGACTTCGTCCGCTACACCGTCGACAAGGACTACTCGGGCGTCGACCTGGAGACCCGCTACGCCCGCGGCACCCACATCATGGGTGGCGAACCCTACGAGTCCGACGGCGTCACCGAGAGCGAGTGGTACAGCCGCTACCTGCACCACAGCCTGGACCGCGGCACCGCCGCAGGGGTGCTGAGCACGCCGGCCTTCGTCATCTTCAACACCCAGGACGAGGTCGCCCCCGGCGACATGTACGAGGGCGTCGACGCCGTGCTCGACGCCGCGCTCACGCCGGCCGGCAAGCGCTGGACCATCCACGACGTCGACCACCCGACGCCAATGCACACCCAGATCCACTCGCCGAGCGCCACCTACGCGACCTGGGGGGCCATGCAGTTCCTCCTCGGCCGCCACGTCGCCTACGTCGAGGCCGAGGGCCGCACCGGCAGTGGCTGGGTCGGGGCCGACGTCGCCGACACCACGGCGACCGCCACGGCCAGCCAGGGTGTCGTCCGCGAGTCCGGGCGCGGCGAAGCCGGCACCCTCGTCGAGCTGCCCCTGCCCGCCGACGCCAGCGGCCACACCTCGGTCACCGTCTTCCTCGCCATCAACGGCGGCGGCGACGCCAGCGCCGACGCCGTCACCCTGTCCCTCTCCTCCCCCGAAGACGGCCTGGTCAGCAGCGTCACCCTCAGCCAGGACGACGGCGAGTGGGGCAGCAGCGCCACCGACGCCGTGCGCGCCCGCCTCGCCGCCAGCACCGTCTCGGGGCTGCTCACAGGGACCGGCACCGTCTCGGTCGAGGTCACCGGCGCCGCCGCCGTCAGCGTCGACGTGGCGGTGGTGGATTGGGAGTAGGGGGGCGGGCCGTTTTCGGGGAGCGCACTGGCGCCTCGCTGACACCTGTGGTGCACAAAGTGTGAACGGAGAATCGGGGCGGGGCCGCCATCGACGGCTGCCCCGCTGGTAGAACCGTAGGTGTGACAGCCCCGGTGGGCTGTTGCTGTCCCGAAACATGGAGCTTCGATGACACGCAGACCCGCGTGCGCGCAGACCTGCGTCCTTGGACTGGCGCTGGCGATCGCCGGACCGGCCTGGGCGCAGGATGATGCCGGTGCCGCTTCGTCGACTGACGGCACGACCGCGACGACGGCGAACGGACAGTCGGACGGAGGGGTCGCCGACCCCTCGCTGAGCGTGAGCCTGAGCGGCGACGACACGGAGTCGGGGGCGAACCGGGCGCTGTCTCTGACTCCAGCGGACGAGAGCCACCCTTTCGCGTCTGCCGCGATCTCCAGCGACGCTGACATCAGCACGATCTCGGTGAAGTTCCTGGTCGGCGCAGACCAGGGGCACATCGAGATCGACGACTTGCGCGGGATGACCATCGCCCGGTCCGACGACTATGAACTGAAGCTGAGCGGCAGCATTCCAGCGTCTGACGCACAGGCACTGGTTCGTGAAATGACGTTCCAGCGCACCGGTTCGAAGTACGCGACCGTCACGCTGGAGTTGACGGTCAGCGTCGAGGCAGACGACGGCACCGGTGGCACCACGGAGGTGTCCAGCGGCGGCACGCACCGGGTGACCTTCCCGGTGCTCCAGGAGGACCCGCTGGCCGCAGGATGCGCGGACTTCATCTCCTGGAAGTCGGGAGACAAGCCTCGTGTCACGAAGAGGTACCGCACGTATCGGGTGGTGCGAGGCCCCGAGGGGCTCGACAACGTCACGTTCGGGCCAGTGTTCACGGGCGATCCCGCCCGCTGCCTGTCGGACGACTTCGCCGGCGTGAAGAGCAAGGGATCGGACGAGGCGTGCGACAACAAGCCTCCAGCCGCTGGGTTGGAGGCTTGCGTGCGGCGCCCGGACGACCTCGAAGTGGAGGTCCACTTCAGCACCAGCAGCACACGCCCCGACTTGGACTCGGCGCCGACGACCCGCGGTGGGCTCGGCCCCTACAACGACCACACCGCGATGCCCATCCGCTTCGCATCGGCGTGGGCCTACGCCAACGACAAGCCGGACACGGACCTCGACGCCACCGAGATCGCCGATGTCTATGTCCACACCCGGATGACGTGGACCGACGACAAGGGGAATGGCCACTACGTGTGGCTTCGCTACGAACACATGAAGGTCAAGGAGGTCGAAGACGCTCCCGTCTTCGAGCTGACCGCGGCGTCGAGGCTGTCGGCCTTCGGCTTCACCAAGATGTACTGCCCGGACCTGATGGGTCGATCCGGCAGCGCCAGCGACACTTCGACGACAGACCAGCAGTCCCACTGCCTCGACGACCCGGCCGGGCACGTCTGGGCGACCGAGTACAGCGCCGCCCCACTGTCGCTGCACGGCCGCTTCGTGTTCAGCGAGCGGGTTCCCTTCCTGGGCTGGGGCCTCGATCTGGCGACTGGCGTGTTGAGCGACACCGATCTGTCCAGCGGGTCCAGCGTCGAGTCCAACGCGTCAGGTTGGTCTCCCATCCAGGTGACCACGGGCCCGGACTTCCGCTTCAACATCGTCAACCAGCCGATGCACCTCGTGCCCTACGCCGGCTGGCTGGCCGCCAGCGTCAACGGGACGACCACAGTGCGCTTCACCACGGGCATCTCCATCCTCACCGAGCTCAGCACGCTGTTCAAGACGGACTCCCGCTCTTCTGTTGATGACTCCAACAGCGGCGGCTCATCCGGATCCGGCGGAGACAGTAGCTCGACGGGCAGTGGCTCGACAGGCAGGGGCTCGACAGGCGATGGATCGGGCTCTGGCAGCGAAGACGAAACGAAGTCCGACGGAGGGACCAACTGATGCGCAGCACTCCCTTGCACCTGCTCCTGGCCTGTCCCGTGCTGTCCGGCCTGACATCCTGCGGCGTACAGTTCGGTCCGGACGAGGTCCTCTACGTGTTCTCGCCCAGCCCGGGCACCACCTACACGATCGGCGATCCCGTGCAGGTCGAGGCGAGCTTCTGGTCCTGCGGCGAACGCGCCGACGCCAGCGTCGACCTGTACATTGATCACGACCTGGTCGACCGCGCGCAGGTCGTCGCCGGCACCACCGACGACTCCGGCGCCACCAGTGACCGCGGCACCTACCGCTTCAGCCTTCCGACCGCGGGCGAAGGCGCGCTCAGCGCCGGCAACCACAGCTTCCGGATCGAGGCCTTCGGCACGCAGGCCAACTGCTGGACCAACACCGACAAGACCTGGGAGCTGGCGCACACCTTCGAGTTCAGCGTGGGAGACGACGGCTCGTCGTCCGAGGCTGGCACAACCGACGGCGGAACCTCCGACGGCGGCTCAACCGACGGTGGCACGCCCGACGGCGGCTCCCCCACCTAGCTCAACACCCCCCGCAGGCCGCGTCCGCCGCGGCCTGCAGCTCGTCGCGGAAGTCCGGGTGGGCGATGGCGATGAGGGCGTCCACCCGGGCCGGCAGGCCCCTGCCCCACAGCTCGGCGACGCCGTACTCGGTGACCACGGTGTGCACGTCGGCGCGAGAGGTGACGACGCCGGCGCCCTGGGCCATGGCGGCGACGATGCGGGAGATCCTGCCGCCGGCGGCGGTGCTGGGCAGGGCGATGATCGGCCGCCCCCCCTCGCTGCGCATGGCGGCCCGGACGAAGTCGACCTGGCCGCCGACGCCCGAGTAGATGCGACCGCCGATGCTGTCGCTGTTGACCTGGCCGGTCAGGTCCACGGAGATGGCGCTGTTGATGGAGACGAGGCGCCGGTTGGTGCTGGCGACGTGGATGTCGTTGGTGTGGTCGCAGGGGTGGGCTTCGACGACGGGGTTGGAGTCGAGCCAGTCGTAGAGCTGGCGCGTGCCGAGGGCGAAGGTGGTGACCACCTTGCGGCGGTGCCGGGTCTTGAAGCGCCCGGTCACGATGCCGTTCTCGACGGCCTGCATGACCCCGTCGGAGATCATCTCGGAGTGGACGCCGAGGTCGTTGCGACCCTGCAAAAGCGACATGACGGCGTCGGGGACGGCGCCGATGCCGAGCTGCAGGGTCGCTTCCGGCGGGATGAGGGGGACGATGTTCTCGGCGATGGCCTCTTCCACGGGCCCGATGGTCGGCGGCGTCAGCACGGGAAGGGGCTCCTCGGCTTCCACGACGGCGTCGACCTGGCTGATGTGCAGGAAGCTGTTGCCCAGCACGCGGGGCATCTGGGGGTTGACCTGCACGATGACCTTGTCGGCGGCCTCGGCGGCGGCGAGCGAGGCCATGACCTCGACGCCGAGGCTGAAGAAGCCGAAGCGATCGGGGGGTGAGACCATCAGCATCGCCGCATCCAGCGGCGGGCGGCGAGCGCGCAGCAGGTGGGGGATCTCGGAGAGGTGGCAGGGCACGTAGGCGGCGTGGCCACGCCGGACGGCGGCACGGTCGGCGGGCCCCACGAACCAGGAGAGGTGCCGGATCAGCCCCTGGGCCTTGGCCTGGGCGAAGGGGTCGTCGCCGAGCAGCAGGACGTGCCCGACGGTGAGCCCCTCCACCTGTGGGGCACGGTCGGCCAGCGCCCTGGCGAGGATCGTGGGGGTGGCGGCGTTTCCGCCCATGTAGACGATCTGCCCGGGTTCCAGCACGGACACGGCCTGGGCGGGCGTGCGCAGCTTGGCGCGGTACTCGGTCTGCCAGGGCACAGCGGCGCCAGTCGGAGCGTCGCGCGGCGACCGCTCCGTCGGTGTGGGGACGCTTCCGGCTAAAGCGAGGCTCAGCCCGCGGCGAGGACACGATCGCGCAGCTGGCCGCAGCCGGCGTCGATGTCGATGCCACGGCGCAGTCGAACGGTCGCCGCAACGCCGTGACTCGCCAGGGTGTCGACAAATGTCTCGGCGCGGGCCAGCGAGCTTGCCGCGCCGGCGAAGCCCGCCGTGGGGTTCAGTGGGATGAGGTTGACGTGGCAGCGCAGGCCCGCGAGCAGCCGCGCCAGCCGCCGCGCCTGCTCGTCGGTGTCGGTCTGCCCCTCGATCAGGGCCCACTCGAAGCTCACCCGGCGACCCGTGGCCGCCTGGTAGTCGCGACAGGCCGCGATGAGCTCGGACAGCGGCCACCGGCGGTTGACCGGCAACAAGGCGCTGCGCGCCGTGTCCGTGGCAGCGTGCAGGCTGATGGCGAGGGTGACCTGCATGCCCTCCTCGGCGAAGCGGCGGATCGCCGGGACGAGGCCGACCGTGGACAGCGTGATGTGGCGCCAGCCGATGCCGAGGTCGTCGTGCAGTCGGCGGATGGCGGTCACGACCGCGTCGTAGTTGTGGAAGGGCTCGCCCATGCCCATGAGCACGACGTTGGAGAGGCGCTCCCCCACCCGCTGCAGCTCCGCCGACAGCCGCCAGGCCTGCTCGAAGATCTCGCCGGCGTCGAGCTGCCGCTGGAAGCCCATCTGCCCCGTCGCGCAGAAGGCGCAGCCCATGGCGCAGCCGGCCTGGGAGCTGATGCAGGCCGTGCGCCGACCGTCGGCGTAGGGCATGAGCACGCTCTCGACGAGCTGCCCGTCGTGCAGCCGCAGGAGCTGCTTGCGGGTGCCGTCGACGCTCTGCTGTTCGACGACCAGCTCGGCCCGGCCGATGCGGGCTTCCTGCGCGAGGCGCGCCCGGAGCGCCTTGGACAGGTCGCTCATCTCGCCGAAGTCGGTGGCGCCGCGAGAGTAGAGCCAGGCATGGAGCTGGCGGGCGCGAAAGCGCTTCTGCCCCCGCGCGGCCAGCCAGGCGGCGAGGTCGTCGGGGGAGAGCGAGAGGAGGTCGGTCCGCGGCATGGCGCACTGGTAGCCCCCGCCGCCGACCGCGCAAAGGGCACGGGCCATCCCGATGCGGCATGCTCCCGGGGTGGCCCCCCCCTCGATCCGACCGACACGGCTCCCCGAAAGGCTCGCTGGCGCGCTGGCAGCCCTCGTCCTCGTGGCCGGGAGCTGGCCGCTGCTCCTCTCTCCAAGCACGCGGGTCCTCGGCCACACCCGGGGCGACTTCGCCACCATCGCCTGGGGCCTGTGGCGCGTGGCGACCGGGCGCTTTGGCCCCCATCACGCCGACGTCCGCTTCCCCGACGGCGGCACCCTCGTCATCGCAGACCTCCCCGAGGCGCTGGCGCTGGCGCCGCTGACCCGGCTGGCGGGTCCGGTGCTCTCCTTCAACCTGCTGCAGGCCGGGCACGTCGTGCTCGCCGCGTGGGCCGCCGCGAAGCTGGCCAGCGCGCGGGGGCTGTCGACCGCCGGGGCGGTGCTCGCCGGGCTTGGCTTCGCGTTCATGCCGGTGATGACCGCGAGCCTGCACAGCGGCAACCCCGAGGTCACGCCGTGGTTCCTGGTGCCGCTGGCGGCACTCGCCGCCGGGGCCATGGACCGCTCCACACCCCAGGCGCTGGCCGCCGGCCTGCTGGTCGGCCTCGCCGCGTGGTGCAACCCCTACGTCGCGGTCATGGCCGGCCTCGCGGCGGTGGTCGCCGCCCCCTGGTCGCGGAGCCGCGCCTTCCTCGCCCGCGGCCTGCTGCTGACCGTGGTGGCGCTGGGCATCGGCGCCGCCAGTGTGCTGCTGCTGCGCGACAGCCTCGCCGACCCCTCGTCGATGCTGCACAAGGACCGCGTCCCGCCGGGCTTCCCCGGCCCGGCCTGGCTGCGCGGCTTCGCCTGGCCCGACGTCGACCGGGGGCAGACCGGCGGCGCGGTCCACGCCTGGTACGTCGGCCTCAGCACGCTGCTGCTGGGCACCCTCGGCGCCCTGCGGCGTCCCCGGTGGAGCCTGCGCTGGGTGCTCCTCGCGGCTGTCGGCGTCCTGCTGGCGCTGGGCCACGGCCTGCACCTGGTCGCCCCCACCGATCCCCACAGCGCCGGGCTCCTCCCGCTGCCCGGCCACTGGCTGGCGGCCCTGCCGGGCTTCTCCCAGATGCGGCTGGTCTTCCGCTTCGCCGCCCTCGCCAGCCTCGGCCTCGGCATCGTCGCCGGCGCCGCGGTCGACGCGCTGCCGCGGCCGGCCCGGGTTGCGGCCGTAATGGTCGTCGTCGCCGACCTGCTCTTCGTCGCCCCCGGCTGGCGCTGGCTTGGCAGCAGCCCCGTGACCCCGACCCCCGCCTGCGCGCTCCTCGCCGACCTGCCCGAGGGCGCCGTGGTCGACCTGCCGGGGACCACCGACGGACGCTACCTCCTCGCCCAGACCTGCCACGGCCGCGCCGTGGCCCAGGGGGTCCACCAGCCGTGGGCCGACGGGGTCCGCCGCGCCTTCCAGGCCCCGCCCCCCGCCAGCCCGGCGCGCCTGCGGCTGCTCGGCTTCCGCTGGCTCGTGCTCCACAACGGCGTCCGGGGCGACCGCGACGCACAGATCCCGGCCCTGATGCGCATCGCCGCGGCTCGGGGGGCCGTCGTCGCCGACACGCCCGAGGTCGTGGTGGTCGACCTCGACAAGGCCGTCGCACCATGAGCGCGCGTTGACCGCCGCCGATCCCAGGCGCTACACCTCGCCCATGGCCGCTCCTCCCCGCCACACAGACGCCCGCGACACGATCGTCGTGGCGCTGCTGGCCTGCCTCGCCGCCGCCCCCGCCGCCTGGCCCGGCGCCGAGTACTACATGGACAACGGCCCCCACACGCTGGAGGTCGCGCTGCTCGCCCGCGAGATCCTGCCGGGCGAGCACTGGTACATGGGCTGGACGGACGGGGCCAACGCCGGAATGGCGCTGGGCCAGCTCAACGCCCCGCTGGCGTGGGTCCCGGTGGCCCTCCTGGCCCGGCTGGGACTGCCGATCCCGGGCCTGCTTGGCGCCGCCGCGCTGCTGTCCAACGTCGTCTTCGCCCTCGGCGCGCTGCGGCTGGGCCGGGTGCTGTTCGCCGACCGCCGCGCCGCCCTGCTCGGCGCCGTCATCGCCGCGGCCTCGCCCATGGACCTGTGGGGGGTGGGCGGCGCCATGGGCGGCATGTGGCCCTTCCGCCTGGCCAACGGGATCGTGCTCCTGGGGCTGGCCGTCGCGCCGGCCCGACGGCGGGCGGCGACGGTCGGCCTGTGGCTGTCCCTCGTGTTGCTGCTGCACAGCTTCTCGGGCCAGGAGGCCTTCGCCCTCGCTGGTGTGGGCGTGCTGTACGCGCTGGCACGCCGCCGCGTCGGCGAAGCGCTGCAGCTCGTCGGCGGGATCGCGCCGGCGCTGCTGGTCACCTCGGCGTTCTGGGTGCCGCTCCTCGACCCCGCGCTCCGGGGCTTTGGGGAGGTGTGGCGCACGACGCCGCGGGAGCTTGCAGCCCTCCTGTTCCTGCCGGTCGACGTCTTCGACCTGCGCGGAGCGCACGTCCTGACACTCATCGGCGGTCCCGTCGGCTGGACCTGGGCGGCGGTGACGCTGGGAGGAGCCGCGGCGGCCCTGCGCCTCGCGTCGTGGGCAGCACCCGCCCGGGTGCGGCGCCTCGGGCTGCTGGCGCTGTCGCTCGCGGTAGCGGTGGCCCTCGCCCACCTCACCGGCAGCGGCCTGCTCGGCCCCAACCCGTGGCGGCAGCTCGCCCAGTGGCACGCAGCGTTGGCCCTCCTCGCCGGGGCCGGGCTGGTCGCCGCGCTGCGGCGGGCGGGGATCGCGAGCGCCTGTTGGATCATCGCGACGGCGCTGGCGGCCCTGTCGGCCCGGGTCGGCGCCCACGAGGTGCCCCTGCGCGTCGCCGGAGACACCGCCACGACGATGGCCGCACTCGAAGCGACCTGGGCAGACCTGGCCGTGCTGCCCGAGCTCGGGCGGGTCTACCAGGTCGACAGCTTCCAGGCCGCGCGTGGGCCAGCCGCAATGCGCGGGTCCCACCCCGGCGGCGCGCCCGCCGCGCGCCACGACATCGACCTCGTTGGGAGCTGGTACACGATGACACCCAGCACCTCGGTCGTGCTCGCCAGCGCCGAGGGCGCGGGTCTGCTGGGGACCCCCCGACAGTCGATCGACGACCTCGCCGCCTGGCTCGAATTCCGGCTGTCCGCCTACGGCGTGGACGCCGTCGTGGTCAACGACGCCGAGCTGGACATCGCGCTGCACGACAGCGACGCCTTTGCGCTGGTGACCCGGCACGGCCCCTTCGCGGCCTATCGCCGCACGACGCCACCGCTGCCGGTGCTCGGCGTCAAGCCACCGGCGCGGGTCGACGAGCTGATGGAGAGCCGCGGCCACGTCGAGGCTGACGTGAAGGGCGAGGGCGAGGGCGACGGCCCCATCCCCTTCCGCTTGCGCCAGAGCTTCCACCCGTGGTGGCGGGCGACCCTCGACGGGCAGCCGGTGGCGCTGCGCGAGGACCCGGACACCGGCCTCATCGAAGGCGAGCTGCCGGCCGCGGGCCACCTCGTCCTGCAGTGGGAGGACCACGGGCGGCCCCTCCGACCCCTCTCCGCCCTGGGCCTGCTGCTGCTGGCTGCGGCGGGGATGATCAGCGCGCGACGCAAGGCGGCCCCGACCGATTAGGATCGCCGCCCTGACGTCCCGACCCGCCGAGGCACCCGATGATGGCCTGCAAGCTGACAGGACGGCGACCCTCTCCCAGCCTCGTGGCCACTCTCTGCCTGGCGGCGGCGCTGGCCGGGCCCGCCGGCGCCGCCGAAGGTGCCCTCCCGGACGCGGCCAGCGCCTGCGCCGCCCTGACCACCGACCAGCTCGAAGCGCACATCGACCGGGCGCGCCAGGCGCTCATGGACGAAGACCTGGCCACGGTCGACAGCGTCCAGGCCGACCTGGTGGCCGCCGCCCCCTGCCTGGACAGCGTCGTGGATCCCGAGCTGTGGGCCCGTCACCTCGTCTCCCTGGCCATCGCCGCCTACGTCCGCAACGACGACTGGCAGACGCCGCTGGCGTCGGCGCTGGCCGCGTCCCCGACCGTGAACCGCGTGGTCCGCGGTGACACGCTCTTCGCTCGCTGGACGCCCCCTCCGACCGCCCCACGCGCTGCAACCACCGTCCCCTACGACGTGCATGCCTGGCTCGACGGCCGCCGCGTCACCGTGGCCGAAGCCCTGCGCGGCCCCCACCTCGTCCAGGTCGAGGTCGACGGCGTGCTGACCAGTCGCCTCGTGGACGCCGACGGCAGCGACGCGGCCTGGCAGGCGCTGCTCCCGGCAGCGGCACCCTCTGCCGCGCCGACGACCACTGCCAGCGCACCCGCGGCCGCACCCGACGACGGCGGAGGGCACGCCACCCCCTGGCTGCTGGCCGGCGGCGCCGCCGCAGCGCTCGGGACCGGGACGGGGATCCTCACCTGGAGCATGCGCGCCCAGGGCGACAGAGATCCGGGCAAGCAGACGGCACTTGTCGGCGGCAACGTCGCCGGCTGGAGCGTGGCCGCCGTCGGCGGCGCGCTGCTCGGGGTCGGCCTGGTCCAGGTCCTCGACGCGGGGCCAACGGTGCGCATCGGCCCCGGCACCCTCAGCCTGGAGGGTCGCTTCTGATGACCTCCCTCTCCCTCCTGCTCACGCTGTCCGGCTGCCTGCTCGGCTACTACGACCACCCCGCCGACTCCGGCGGCACGAGCGATGGCGGCGCCTCCGACGGCGGCGGCGGCGACGGTGGCTGTGACCTGCAGACCTGGTACCGCGACGCCGACGGCGACGGCTACGGCTCGGCCACCGACACCGTCGACGCCTGCGCCCCGGCCCCGAAGGGCTACGTCGCCGACAGCTCCGACTGCGACGACACCGAGAAGCTGCGCAACCCGGGGCTCGCGGAAGACTGCGACGACGGCCTCGACAACGACTGCGACGCCAGCACGGACGCCGCCTGCACGCTGGGAGACGCCCACCTCGACGACGCCATCCTGTCGATCAAGCCCCAGAGCAGCGACCTCGGTGACTACCTCGGAGGCGCCGTGGCGTTCTGCGGCGACCTCGACAACGACGGGGTCCCCGACATGGCCATCGGCGCGCCCGGCACCTACGACGACAAGGCGCCCGGTGCCGCCTGGTTCGTCTCCGGCGTCACCAAGGACGTGGTCGAGGTCGAGGTGGACGACGGGATCTGGGGGCTGACCACCAGCAGCGAGGTCAACCGTGTCGGCAACTCCATCGCCTGCGATGGCGACATCCAGGACGACAGCAGCGGCTTCGCCGACGTCTTCGTCTCGGCCCCCTACCAGAACATGCCCGGCGCCGACGGCGGCGGCCGGGTGGTGATGGTGCTCGGCCCCTTCTGGCCGGACAACCCCGACGACAGCTTCGGCCACACCGTCGACTACCGCGCCCACAGCGACCTCTCCATCGAGGGCGAGAACGTCGACGGCTACCTTGGCATCGAGCTGCTCACCGCCGAGCTGGACAGCCACGAGGGCGTGGACCTGCTGGTCAGCGAACCCGGCTACCTCGACACCAGCGGCAACCGCACGGGCATGTGGTACCTGTTCAGCGACCAGACCATGCTGTCCGCCGGCAGCAGCGCCCACCTCAGCGACGCCGACTTCACCGTCACCAACTCCACGCCAGAGACCGCGCTGGGCGACCGTGGCTCGGCGACCGCGGGCGACTTCGACGGCGACGGCGTCCAGGACGTCGCCTTCTCGGCACAACAGCAGGACAACGACGGCAACCACCAGGACGTCGGCCGCGTCTGGGTGCTCACCGACCCCAGCGCAGCCAGCAAGGGCGGCAGCCTCGACCTGGCCACCAACCCCGGCATCTACATCAAGCCGGGCAACACCTCGGACATGAACTTCGGCGCCGCCATGGCCGCCGGGGACGTCACCGGCGACGGGGTCGACGATCTCGTCGTGCTCTCCTTCGTCGACGCCGTCGCCGCCAAGGTCTTCGACCTGTCGGGCGTCAAGGGCGACGTCCAGCTCAGTGACTCCGACGACCTGCTCACCATCGGCCGCAGCGCGCCAGGCTGCGGCGGCTACGCCGTCGACGCCCGTGGCGACATCGACGGCGACGGTGCGCTGGACCTGGCCTTCGACGGCTCCTGCACGACCAACAGCACGGCCGAACGGGCGGGCTTCGTCTGGGGCTTCTACGGCAACCTGGTGGCCGGCAACCTGGAGACCGACGACGCCGACTTCTCGGTGACCGACAGCAACGCCGACGCCTTCGTCGGTCGGGCGCTCAGCACCGGCGCAGACATCGACGGCGACGGCCGCTCCGACCTCCTGGTCGGCGCACCCGGCCACGAAGTCGCAGGCGGCGCCTTCCTGTTCCTGGGGCAGGGGATCTGAGGGCCCCCTTCGCCCCCCCCCCCTACTCCACCTCGCAGTTCAGCACGAAGCGGCTGCAGGTGACCGTGCGGGTCGCGCCCTCGGTCAGGTCGAGGGTGCCGTAGCGCTTCATGCCGTCGCCGAAGTCGGCCAGCACCGCGTAGTGGCCCGCCGGCAGGTCGCCGGCGGCGTGGCGTCCGCCCACGCCGTCGAGCACCACCGGCACCGAGCTGTTCACGGTGACGTGGCCGGTGGGAAGCGCGGCAGCAGCGGGGGGCGTGGCTTCTGGAGGGGGGGCGGAGACCTCCTGCGCTGCGGTCGCGCGGGCCGACCGGGTCGCGGGACCGGTCGAGGAGCGCGCCGTCGTCGAGCCGGCTTGGGCGGGTGCAGCGTCCCCGCCTGCGGCGTCGCCGCGGTCGGCGGAGGGTGTGGGGTCGTCGTCGGCCGTGGCGCCCTCCGAGCCAGTTCCTGCGCCCGCATCGAGATCCGGGCCGTCGTCGGGCGGGGCGGCGGCCGCGGGCGTCTCCGCGGCCACGGAGTCCGCGGGCTGCGCGCCCGCTGCCGCCGAGGTGGGCGTCGCGGGCCCGGTCCCCTCGGCCGCAGTGGGCGGGTCCACGACCGCCGGCAGCGCCGCGGCGTGGCCCCCGGCGCGCGGCACCAGCCCCACCCACAGCCCGATCCCGACCACGGCCAGCACCCCGATCCCCGCGCCGAGCCACAGTCCGCCGCGACCCCGGCGCACCGGCGCACCGGCCGCCGCCACGTCGGACGGGAGCGGGGCGACGTCGCTGCCGGGCCCCACGACGAAGTCCATCGTCTCGCCGTGTGCGGACTCTCCGGCGTCGCCCAGCGACCGGTCGAGGCCGATCAGCGTGGGGTTCGGGTCCCGGCCCGGCACGGTCTCTTCGGTCTCCGGGTCGAGGACGCCCAGCGCCGTCCCCGATCCGGTGGAGATCTTGTCGACGAGGCCGGACACGGAGATGCGCGCGCCCACGAGGTCGCCGTGCACCGTCGCGGGCTCCGGCCAGACCCGGTCCCGGGCCCAGCGCCGCAGGTGGGGCCCGTCGAGCCGGCTGGCCAGCTCGTCGCAGCGCCGCTCCACCCGGTCGGCGGAGGGCCGATCCTGCGGTTCGTAGGCCAGCAACAGAAGCAGCAGCTTGCGTACCTCATCCGGTACCCGCAGCGGCAGGCTGGCGACGTGCTCCTGGACGAAGGACTCGTGCTGGCGCTCGTCGATGGCGAGGTGGGCGAGCCTCCGCTTGTCGACGCCGGCGTAGAGCCGCCGGCCCGCCAGCTCTTCGAAGAGCACACAGCCGAGCGCGAAGATGTCCGTCTCGGCGAAGACACCGGTCTCGGTCAGGCACTCCGGCGCGAGGTAGCCCATGGATCCCACGACCAGTCCAGTCCCGGTGTGGGCTTCCCGCACGACGGCTTCGGAGCGGGCGATGCCGAAGTCGAGCAGCTTGACCCCGCCGGTCTTCGTCAGGCGCACGTTGGCCGGCTTGACGTCGCGGTGCACCAGCGCGAGGGGCTGCCCCGTCTGGGGCGAGGGGGTGCGCAGCGCGGCGTCCAGCGCGCCGGCCAGCTCGCAGATGATCTCCAGCGCCACCCGGACGGGCAGCGGGTCCCCGTCGGAGACCACCGTCGCGAGGTCCTGTCCCTCGACGTACTCGGTGATGAGGCCGAGCCGTCCGTCGACGTCGACGAGGTCTATGACCTGGAGGATCGCCCGGTGGTTGAGGGCCGCGAGGAGGCGCGCTTCGTCCCGCAGGCGCCGGACCGCGCTGGTGCGCAGGGACAGCTTGCTGTGGAGGGTCTTCACCGCGACCCGGCGCTGCAGGCCGCTGCTCGTCACCAGCTCTGCGAGGTACACCTCCCCGAAGCCTCCAGCTCCCAGGCAGGAGATGAAGTCGAGGCGTCGACCTTGCCGCTGCACCACCGCCATGTGCACCTTGTGGCTCCTGACCACCATATTGCACGACCCGTCGCCGGCCAGCGCGCTACGCAGGCCCGCGGAGAAAGACGCAGGGTGACTGTGCTCTCGGACGACATTCCCCGAATCCTGGCGAAGCGCCCCGTCCGCTACGTGTTGGTCGGAGGCAGCGGCTTCCTCGTGAACCTGCTGGTGTTCATGTTGATGGCGCGAGGCCTCAGTTTGGACGTGCGCATCGCCGAGGTGATCGGTCGCAGCAGCGGTGGGGTCGTCACCTTCCTCGGGCACCGTCAGTGGACCTTCGACCCGGGCGATGCCGGGCACCAGCACTCCCTGGGCGGCCAGACCAGCCGCTACGTCGTGCTCAACCTCGTCAACCTGGCGATCTCGCCCTGGGTGGTGTGGGGACTCGCCTGGCTCACGGGACAGCAGCTCCTGCTCGCCAAGCTGCTGACCGAAGCCGTCATGCTGGTCGAGACCTACGTCCTGACCGCCCTCATCTTCCGCAAGCGCCAGCACGACGATGCTTGATCGGCCTCCCCACATGCAGGCGACCGCCGCCTGGGGCCTCGCCCTGGCGGCGCTCGTCGTGCTGCCGGCCCTGCCTCTGCTCACCGGCCAGGGGCTGCTGGTGCAGCACGACATCTGGATCTCCGACCTGCTGCACAGCCAGCTCCCCTACAAGGCCTTCCTCGGGCGGCAGCTCGCCGCGGGGCACCTGCCGCTGTGGATGCCCGACATCTTCTCGGGCGTGCCCTTCCTCGCCCAGGTCGAAGCCGGCGCGCTCTACCTGCCGCACTGGCCGCTGTTCGCCCTGCTCGACCCCTACCGGGCGCTCGGGCTGGCGCTGCTGCTGGACCTCGTGGTCGCCGCCACGGGCAGCTTCGCCCTGACCCGCCGCATGGGCGCGCACCCCGCCGGCGCCCTGCTCGCCGGCCTGAGCTTCGCCTGGTGCGGGTTCATGCTCACCCACGGCCGGCACCTCAACATGCACGCCGCGGCATCGCTGTTGCCGTGGATCCTGCTGGTCCAGCAGATCCTGCTCGACAGCGGCGGCCGGCGCGGCGGCCCCACCCTGGCCGTGCTGCTCGCGCTACAGCTCGCCGCCGGTCACCCCCAGATCACCTGGATGACCGGGCTGCTGCTGGCGGCGCGCTGGTTCGTCGCCACCCCCGGGCAACCCAAGGATCGCCTGCTGCGCAGCGGCTTCGCCCTCGCCGGCGCCACGGTCCTCGGCGGCCTGCTGCTGGCCGTCCAGCTCCTGCCGGCCGCCGCCTTCACCCGCTCATCCCTGGCCACCACCCCGCCCACCTGGGAATACGCGTCGGCCTTCCCATTCGCGCTGCACGACCTCTGGGCCTTCGTCTGGCCGCCCCTGGCCGGCGCCATGGAGAGCTACGACCACCCCGGTGGCGACACCATCCCCTGGGGAAACTACGGCTACGCCGGCATCCTCCCGCTGTTTCTGGCGCCCGTCGGCCTGCTGCGCGGGGCCCCCACCCGCCGAACGCGCTGGTTCTGGGGACTGACGGTCGTCGTGTCCTTGCTGCTGGTCACCGGCCCGCACACGCCGCTGTGGCGTGCCGTCTGGACCGTCGTCCCCGGCGCCCGCATCTTCCGCTTCCCCACGCGCTTCCTGCTGTTCGTCGACCTCGGCCTCGCCCTGCTCGGTGGCCTCGGCCTCTCCGCCGTCCTCCGCCGCCTGCAGCCCCGGACCGCCGGGCTCGTCGGCGCCGCACTCTGCGTGCTGACGCTGGCCGAGCTGCACGTCCACCAGGGCCTGCGCTTCCCCATCGACGACGTGCAGCCCTGGCGACAGGCCACCGCCGTCGCCGACGCCCTCGGCGGCAGCGGACTCCACGGAAGCGGGCCCGACGAGCGGGTCTGGACGCTCGGCGAGATCCAGCCCTGGGAAGCCGCCTTCCACGAAGCCCGCGGCTTCACCGAGGGCACCACCCCCTACCGACGCGCCTGGCAGCTCCCCATCGGCAGCAGCGGGCTGCTGACCGGCCTGCGCTCGGCCTCGGGCTACGCCCGCATGGTCCACGTGCGCACCGCCGCCTTCTGGCAGCCCTACAACCGCGGCCTGCTGCCGCTGGCCATCAGCGCCCGCACGCCGACCCCCGACGACCCCGCCATGCCCGCGGCGCTCTCCGCCCTCCTCGATCGGGGGGCCGTGACCGCCCTGGTGGCGACCTGGGCGCCGGAGGGCGCTGGCCAGCCCCTCCTCGACGACCCCGCCCACGTCTTCCGTCGCGGCACCGCCCTTCCCCGCGCCTACCTCGCCCCCACCTGGCAGCCGGTGGACGACCTGCGGGCAGCGGGCCGCTGGATGCTCAAGGACGGCCTCGACCACCTGGAGACACCGGCGCTGGAGGGGGCCGACGAGCCCCCGCCTCGCGCAGGGCTGGAGTCCGGCGGCGGCATCGTCCCGCTGACGCTGCAGGAGCAGGGCACCGACGCGCTCAAGGTGTCCACGCCGACCGGCAGCCCCGCCGGCGTGCTGGTCGTCGCCGACTCCTGGGATGAGGGCTGGCGGGCCTGGGTCGACGGCGTGGAGCAGCCCGTGCTCGTCGCCAACGGCTACCAGCGCGGCGTGCTCGTCGGCGCTGGCGCCCACACGCTGGTCATGCGCTACCGGCCGCCGGGGCTGTCCGCCGGCGTCACCGTGTCGGTCGGCGCGGGGGCGCTGCTGCTGGCCTGGGCGCTGCTGGCCGTGAGGGCGCGGTCCCGCGACAGCCGCGGCGAGCGGACGACGAACAGCGGCCGGGCCTTGATCTCGTCGTAGATGGCGGCGAGGTAGGCGGCGATCACGCCGAGGCAGACCAGGATGGCGCCCCCCATGATGAGCACGGCGAGGATCGTAGTCGTGAACCCGTCGACCGCCGCCCCGCGGACCCAGTTCCACAGGGTCTGGACCGACAGCGCCAGCGCAAACGCCGTCGTCAGGAAGCCCAGCCAGGCGATGGCCCGCAGCGGCAGGCTGGAGAAGGACACCAGGGTCGAGATCGTGTAGCGCACGAGCTGGGTCGTGCTCCACTTGGTCTGCCCGCCGGCGCGCTCGGCGACGACGAAGGGGACCTCGGCCACCGAGAAGCCCAGCCAGGCCACCAGCCCACGGAAGAAGCGGTTGCGCTCCTCGCAGGCGTTGAGCACGTCGACCACCTGCCGGTCGAGCAGCTTGTAGTCGCTGGCGCGGCGCAGATCGGCGTCGACGGCGCGCCCCACCATGCGGTTGAACAGGCGGGCGGCCAGCCCGTAGGCGAGCCCCTCGCGGCCCCGGTCCTGCTTGACGGCGTTGACCACGTCGAAGCCCTGGTCCCAGCGGGCCAGCATCTGGGGGAGGAGGTCGGGGGGGTGCTGCAGATCGGCATCCATCAGGATCACAGCGGCCCCGCGCGCCGCCGCCAGGCCCGCGGCCATGGCGGCTTCCTTGCCGAAGTTGCGGGAGAGGCGCACCGGGACGAGGGCCGGGAGGCCCGCCGCCCGCTGCTGGAGCCGATCACCGGTGCCGTCCCGGGAGCCGTCGTCCACGCAGATCAGCTCGAAGCTGCGGCCGAGCGCCGACAGCTCGGCGACGACCGCGTCGACGAGGCGGTCGACCACGGCGGCTTCGTCGTACATGGGCACGACGACGGAGAGCTCGGGGGCAGGTGACATCGCGGGCATCCTACCGGGTGGCGGCGCCGCGGCGCCGGCTGCAGCGCCTACAGAGACGCGGCCAGCCGGGTGCCTTGGTCGATGGCCCGCTTGGCGTCCAGCTCTGACGCTTCGTCGGCGCCACCGATGACGTGCACCGACAGCCCGGCGTCGCCCAGGGGCGCGGCCAGCTCGTCGGCCGAGACCTGGCCGGCACAGATCACCACCGTGTCGACCTCGATCACGCGGCGCTCGCCGCCCTGCTCGATGTGCAGGCCCGCGTCGTCGATGCGCAGGTATTGGAGATCGCCGAGCATGTGCACGCCCCGCTTCTTGAGCTGGGCGCGGTGGATCCAGCCGGTCGTCTTGCCCAGATCGCGGCCGTGCTTGTGGCGCGACCGCTGGCAGAGCCAGATCTCGCGGGCCGCCGGCGCGTCCTGCGCGGGCCGGATCCCACCGCGGGGGCCGTCGGGCGTGCCCCAGGCGTCGAAGTCGACCCCCCACTCCGCCATGAAGGCGGCGACGTCGGGGTGGACGCCCGAGTCCGCCGGCGTCGCGAGGAACTCGGCCACGTCGAAGCCGATGCCACCGGCGCCGACGATGGCCACCCGATCGCCGACCGCAGCGTCGTGGGCCAGGACATCGACGTAGCTGACGACGCTGTCGTGCTCGATGCCCGGGATCGCCGGGCGGCGCGGGTGGACGCCGGTGGCCAGCACGACGTGGTCGAAGCCACCGTCGCGCAGCGCGTCGACGTCGACGCGAGTGTCCAGCCGCAGATCGACGCCGGCCCGCTCCACCCGGCCGGCGAAGTAGCGCAGGGTCTCGGCGAACTCTTCCTTGCCGGGGATGCGCCGGGCCATGTTGAACTGCCCGCCGATGCGGTCGCTGGCTTCGAACAGCGTCACCTGGTGGCCGCGCTCGGCCGCCGTGCAGGCCGCCGCGAGGCCCGCGGGACCGGCGCCGACCACGGCGATCCGCAGGGGCGTGCCGGCCGCGTCCACGACCAGCTCGGTCTCGTGGCAGGCCGCCGGGTTGACCAGGCAGCTCACGCGGCGGTTCTGGAAGATGTGGTCGAGGCAGGCCTGGTTGCAGGCGATGCAGGTGTTGATCTCGTCGGCGCGGCCCTGCTCGGCCTTGGCGACGAAGGCGGGGTCGGCCAGCAGCGGCCGGGCCATGCTCACCAGGTCGGCAGCACCGCTGGCCAGGAGGCCCTCGGCGACCTCCGGCGCGTTGATGCGGTTGCTGGTGACCACCGGGATCGACACCGCTCCCGACTGCTTCAGCCGCCGCGTGACCCACGCAAAGGCCGCGCGCGGCACCATGGTGGCGATGGTCGGCACCCGGGCTTCGTGCCAGCCGATGCCGGTGTTGATGATGCTTGCGCCGGCCTGCTCGATGGCGGTGGCGAGCTGGAGCACCTCCGGCCACGAGCTCCCGTCGGGCACGAGGTCGAGCATGCTGAGCCGGTAGATGATGATGAAGTCGGGCCCCACCTCCTCCCGACAGCGCCGCAGGACCTCCACCGGGAAGCGCATCCGGGCGGCGTAGTCCCCGCCCCACTCGTCGGTGCGCTTGTTGGTGTGGGCGACGATGAACTGGTTGATGAGGTAGCCCTCGCTGCCCATGATCTCGACGCCGTCGTAGCCGGCTTCCGCCGCCAGGGCGGTGCAGCGGGCGAAGTCTTCGATCGTCTTGCGCACCCCGCGCCCGGTCAGCGCCCACGGCGTAAACGGCGTGATCGGCGACTGGATGCGGCTGGGCGCCACGCCCCAGGGGGTGTAGGCGTAGCGGCCGGTGTGGAGGATCTGCATGGCGATCCGGCCGCCCTCCGCGTGGACCGCGTCGGTCACGTGGCGGTGGCGGCGCGCCTCCCGCCGGCTGTTCAGCGTCGCAGCGAAGGGCTTGGCCTGACCGGCGCGGTTGGGCGCGATGCCGCCGGTGACGATGAGCCCCACGCCGCCCCGGGCGCGCTCGGCGAAGTAGGCCGACAGCTTCTCGTAGCGGCCCCCCTCCTCTTCGAGCCCCACGTGCATGGAGCCCATGAGCACGCGGTTCTTCAGCGTGACGTGGCCGAGATCGAGGGGGGCGAGGAGGTGCGGGTAGGGGGATGCGTGTGCCATGGCCCTGGTCTATGGCGAGAGCAGCCCCCCGGCAGCCGGCGTCACGACCAGGCCGTCGCATCCGCCCCGGGGCCGCAGGCGGTAGGCTCCCGAGACCGGGTTCTCCCGCCCCTCGCTCCACGGAACTGCCCCATGGCCCGCCTTCCCGCCGTCTCCGAGTACATGGACAGGGTCGTCCACACCCTCCGCGAAGACCAGGACCTGCTGTCCGCCACGGACTTCCTCATCGAGCACCACGTCACCGGCGCGCCCGTCGTCGACGAGCACGGCACGGTCGTCGGCATCCTGACCGAGAAGGACTGCCTCAAGCTGCTGACCCTGGGTGCCGCCGACGCCGACACGCCCGTCGGCACGGTCGGCGACTACATGCACCGCCACGTCGTGACCATCGAACCCGACATGAACATCTACTACGCCGCCGGCCTGTTCCTGCACCACAGCTTCCGCCGCCTGCCCGTCGTGCACGACGGCCAGCTCGTCGGCGCGATCACCCGCTTCGACATCCTCAAGGCCGTCTCGGCCAACCACCGGCTGGTGGCCGGCGCAGACTGACCGGCACGACCGGCGCGGGTGGGCGGGCGCTCAGGCG
>CAZRFD010000049.1:0-7381 GCA_964599085.1 uncultured Enterobacterales bacterium
GCACGCCGCACGGCAGGCGCTGGCCGAGGTGCGGCGTCCCGAGGGGACCCGCGGAGCCGTCTGGCTCGGCAACCTGGGCTTCCCGACCGTCCGCATGGCCCAGGGCGCGGCGGCGAGCTGGCTCCGGCGCCAGGCCGCCCTCCCCGCTGGGGCGGCCGATGCGGCGGCCCCCGCCCCCGACGCCCGCAACCGCTTCATGTGCGGAGGACCCGTGGCCCTGCTGGCACAGGCATTCGGCCTGGAGGGCGGTGCGCTGGCGCTGGATGCGGCCTGCGCCAGCAGCCTGTACGCCCTGAAGCTGGCCTGCGACGCGCTGCACGACGGTCGCTGCGACCTGGCGCTGGCAGGTGCGGTCCAGGCCGCCGATGATCTGTTCATCCACGTCGGCTTCTGCGCACTCTCGGCCATGTCCCGCACCGGGCGCAGCCGCCCCTTCCACGCGGGCGCCGACGGACTGGTTCCCGGTGAGGGCGCCGGCATCCTCGCCCTGAAGCGCCTCGACGACGCGCTGCGCGCGGGCGACACCATCCACGGTGTGATCCGGGGCGTCGGCCTGAGCAACGACGGGCGTGGCCGCAGCCTGCTGGCCCCGGCGGTCGAGGGGCAGGTGCGGGCGATGCGGCAGGCGTGGTCCGTGGCCGGGCTGGACCCATCCACCGCGACCCTGGCCGAGTGCCACGCAACCGGCACCTCGCTCGGTGACGCGACCGAGCTGGAGAGCATGGCCGCGGTGTTCGAGGGGTGCGAGGAGCTGCCCATCGGTTCGCTGAAGTCCAACCTCGGGCACCTGATCACCGCCGCCGGCGTGGCCGGCGTCATCAAGGTGCTGGAGGCCATGCGCCGGGGCGTCCGTCCACCGACGCTGCACGTGGACAGTGAGAACCCGGCCCTGGCCGGCAGCCCCTTCCGCGTGCTGCGCCGTGCCGAGCCCTGGGACGGGCCCCGGCGGGCGACGGTGAGCGCCTTTGGCTTCGGCGGCAACAACGCCCACGTGATCCTCGACCAGGCACCGGAACCCGGCGCCTGGCGGCCGCAGGAGCCCGTACCTCCCGACGACATCGCCGTCGTCGCCATCGGTGCCACCGTCGGATCGGCGGGGGACGCCGCCGCCTGGGCCAATGCGCTCGCCGCGGGCGCCTCACTGCTCACCGAGGGCGAGGGTCGGATCGCGCGCAGTCGGCAGCCGCTGCGCGGGCTGCGCTTCCCGCCGCGAGACCTTGAACACGCGCTGGGCCAGCAGCTCGTCGCGCTGCAGGCGGCCCGCGAGGCCGAAGCCCGCACCACGGCACCGCTGCCCCGCGACCGCACCGGCGTGATGATCGGCATGGAGGCCGACCCGGAGGTCGCCCGCTACGGGGCCCGCTGGCGGCTAACGGCCTGGGCGCGCCGGTGGGGCGCCGACGCCACCTGGCGCGAGGCCGCACGGGATGGCGTCGTCGACGAGCTCGACAGCGCCGGTGTCCTGGGCACGATGCCCAACATCCCGGCCAACCGGCTCAACGGGCAGCTCGACGTGGCCGGTCCCTCCTTCGTGCTCAGCGCGGGCGAGGCCAGCGGCGTCCTCGCCGTGCACCAGGCCTGCCGGGCCCTGCGCGCTGGTGAACAGGACGCCTGCGTCGTCGGGGCCGTCGATCTCTCGTGCAACGCCGCCCACAGCGACGCCGCGGCCTCGCTGCTGCCCGAAGCCTGGCAGGTCCCCGGCGACGCCGCCGTCGTGGTGGTGCTACGGCGCCTGGCCGACGCGCAGGCCCTGGGTGACCAGATCCTCGCCGTGATCCCCGGCGCGCCCCACGCCGACGCCGAGCTGCACCTCGGCCTGGCCGACGGCGCGACACCGCTGACGGCGACCCACGGCCACGCCCACGCCGCTGCGGGCATGGTCCACCTCGGCGCCGCCGTGCTCGCCCTGGCCTCCGGCAGTCGTCCGGACGGAGGCACCACTCCGGCCTACAGCGCCCGCGTGTCCATCCCCGGTGCGCCGCCCCTGCACCTCGCGGCCCCACCGAAGCCGGTGACCCTCACCCACTGGCAGCCTGCGGGTCCCCACCTCGACCTCCCGGCGCACTGGGCCGACGTGCAGATCCCCGCTCTGCCCTCCGCGGCACTCGCGTCGACCTCCTCTCCCAAGCCCGAGCCCCACGTGCCCCGACCGCCCGTCGCCGCTGCAGCCTCCGCCGCGGCCCCCGCAACCGAGCGGATGGCCCCGGCCCCCGCTCTCCCTCCTGTGATGGCGCCCCCACCCGTCGATCTCTCCCCGCCGCTGCGCGGTTCCACGGGGAACACGCCCGCAGCGGTGGATACCGCACCGGTCGGACCGACGGCAAGCCCCCCGACCGTGGCCCTCGATCCCGCGCACCCCGCCGCCCGCTACCACGCCCAGGTCGCGACCATCCAGCGGGCCCACGCCGAGTACCTGGCCTTGCAGGCCGATCTCCACCAGCGCTTCCTGCAGGTGCGGCAGCACGCACTGTTCAGCTTGCTGCAGACCGGCGGAGGAGCCCTGCCTGGGCTGCCCCCCGTGCCGGCGCCGGCCGGGCCAGCCGTCTCAGCGCCGCCGCCGGTACCCCGTGCGTCGCCGGTCGCCACGGTTCCCGAACCAGCCCCACACACGCCGACCGCGCCGCCTCGCCCCGTGCCGGCGCCGCCGGTCTCCGCGCGCCCTCCAGCCGCCGCCACTCGGGCCGCCCGCCCACGGGACGATGGCCGCGTGCCCCCCGCGCCGCTGGCACCCGCCGACAAGCATGCTCCCACCGGCATGACGCTGGATCGCCAGGGGCTCATGGTCCACGCCAGCGGCAACATCTCCGAGATCTACGGGCCACTCTTCCAGCCGCAGGACCAGTGGGCGCGGGTCTGCCGCATGCCTGAACCGCCCCTGTTGCTCGCCGACCGCGTGACCGGCCTGGACGCCGAGCCCGGCTCCATGGGCAAGGGCACCATCTGGACAGAGACCGATGTCCAGACGGACTCGTGGTACCTCAACGAGGGCCGGATGCCCGCCGGCATCATGATCGAGTCCGGTCAGGCCGACCTGATGCTCATCAGCTACCTCGGCATCGATCTGCTCAACAAGGGCGAGCGCGTCTACCGGCTGCTCGGCTGCCAGCTCACCTACCACCGGGATCTGCCGCGCCCCGGCGAGACCCTGCAGTACGACATCCACGTCGACGGGCACGCCAACCACGGCCCGGTGCGCCTGTTCTTCTTCCACTACGACTGCGAGATCGACGGGCAGCCCGCCATCTCCGTGCGGCAGGGCCAGGCCGGCTTCTTCACCGACGCCGAGCTGGCCGACAGCGCCGGGATCCTGTGGACGCCGCAGGAGCAGGAGATCGTCGAACATCCCCGCCTCGACGCGCCCGAGATCGCCTGTTCACGGTCCACCTTCTCCGGTGCTCAGATCGCAGCCTTCGCGGAGGGTCGCGCCGACGACTGTTTCGGCTCCGGATTCGAGTACGCCCAGACCCACAACCGCCCGCCCGCCATCCAGCGCGGGCAGATGCTCTTCCTGCACGAGGTGACCGAGCTGAGCCACCGCGGCGGCCCCTGGGGACGTGGCTACCTGCGCGCGGTGCAGCACCTGACCGACGACGACTGGTTCTACCAGGGGCACTTCAAGAACGACCCCTGCATGCCCGGCACGCTGATGTTCGAGGGCTGCGTGCAGGCCATGAGCTTCTACCTCGCCGCCATGGGCGTCACCGTCCACCGCGACGGGTGGCGCTTCCAGCCCGTGCTGGACGAGCCCTTCGACCTGCGCTGCCGCGGCCAGGCCATCCCCGGCAACCGGGAGCTGATCTACGAGGTCTTCGTCGAGGAGTTCGTCGCCGGGCCCGTGCCAACCCTCTACGCCGACCTGCTGTGCACCATCGACGGGCTCAAGGCATTCCACGCCCGCCGGGTGGGCTTGCAGCTCGTCCCCGACTGGCCCATCACCAGCATGCCCCACCTGTGGGACGCGCCGGTGCCCCCGGGCGCGCCCGCCGACCACGCCGACCACCCACTGGCCAGCCTCGACGGCTTCGTCTTCGACTACAGCAGCCTGCTGGCCTGCGCCTGGGGCAAGCCCTCGGACGCCTTCGGACCGATGTATGCCCGCTTCGACGGCCACCGCCGCGTCCCCCGCCTGCCCGGCCCGCCCTACCACTTCATGAGCCGCGTCACCCGCATCGAGGGCCCGCGACCGGTGACCGAGGTCGGCGGCAAGCTTGTCCCCGGCGCCGAGATCGAGCTGGAGTTCGACGTCGATCCGGCGGCCTGGTACTTCGACGAGAACGGCGCGGCGACCATGCCCTTCTGCGTCTTCCTCGAAGCCGCCCTGCAGCCCTGTGGCTGGCTGGCTTCCTACGTGGGCTCGGCCCTGACGGAAGACCGGGACCTGTCCTTCCGCAACCTCGACGGCACCGCCACCTGGGACGGCGAGCTGCTGCGTGACGCCGGCACCCTCAAGACCCGCGTCAAGATCATCCAGATCAGCAAGACCGCCGGCATGATCATCGAGGGCTTCGACGTGCAGTGCCTGGTCACCGACCCCGACGGAACCGAGCGCACCGTCTACACCATGAACACGGTCTTCGGCTTCTTCCCCAAGGAAGCGCTGGAGAACCAGGTCGGCCTGCCGACGGACGACGACCAGCGCGCCTTCCTGACCGCCGACTGCGACTTCGCGCTCGACCTGACCACGCGGCCGGACCGCTACTGTTCAGGGTCGGCACGCCTGGCCACTCCCATGCTCTGCATGCTCGATCGCATCACCGGCTACTGGCCGCATGGCGGGGCCGCGGGGCTCGGCCGCGTGCGCGGAGACAAGGACGTCGACCCGAGCGAGTGGTTCTTCAAGGCCCACTTCTTCCAGGACCCGGTCCAGCCGGGCAGCCTCGGCCTGGAAGCCCTGCTGCAGTTGCTACAGTGGTTCATGCTCCACGATGGCATGGACGAAGGAATGCAGGCCCCCCGTTTTGAGCCGCTGATGCAGGGACGCGAGCTGAAGTGGAAGTACCGGGGCCAGGTGGTGCCGAAGAACAGGGTCATCCAGTCGACCATGGAGATCACCGAGCGCGGCACCGACGAACACGGCACCTACGTCATCGGCACCGGGTCCCTGTGGGTCGACGGCAAGCGCATCTACGAGGTCGAGGGCATGGGCATGCGGCTGGTCGACCGCCCCACCCCGACCGAAGACGACGCCCGCGCCCGACGCGACTACGCCGCGGTCCCAGCAGCGGCGTCGCAGCCTTCCACCGACACGACCCCCGTGCCGACCGGCACGCAGGTCGACATCCACCTCGACCCGGCCACCGACACCTGGATCGGCGACCACCGCCCGACCTGGACGGTGCCGGCCCTGCCGATGATGGTGCTGGCCGACATGCTGGCCCGACCCGTGGCAGCCGCGGGTCGCACGGTGGTCGGTCTGCGGGACGTCAAGCTGTCGCGCTGGGTGACCGTAGAGGCTCCCACGAGCTTGCGCGCGCGGGTCATCGACAGTGAGCCGGGGAGCGCCAGGATCGAGCTGACCGAAGGGGAGGGCCGGGTGGCCACCGGCACCGTCCTGTACGGTCCCCGGCCCGCGGCCCCGCGCCCGACGGGCAGCTTCTCCGGGCCACGCAGCGAGGACCCCTACGCCGCCGGACACCTGTTCCACGGGCCGGCCTTCCAGCTCGTGCGCAGCCTCGTCCAGACGGACCAGGGGGCCTCGGCGACCCTGCAGGCCCCCGAGGGTGCCCACCCGGTGAGCGTCGTACACCCCGCGCTGCTGGACGGCGCCACCCACCCCATCCCCCACGACGCGCTGCACCGCTGGTACGACGCCCTGGGCACCGACCAGGTCGCCTACCCGGCGGTCCTGCTGGCTGCGGACTTCTTCTCGGCGCCGCCGGATGCCCGAGCGTCCGTGCGCTGCGAGGTCCGCCCGGCCGGCGACCTGGGCACACCGGAGCTTCCGGTCTTCGACATCGAGCTGTCCACCGTCGACGGCGTGTGGGCCCGCCTGCGCCTGGTGGAGGCCTGCTTCCCCAAGGGGCCCCTGGGCGCGGCGGCGCCGCGGGAGCGCCTCGCCTTCCTGCGCGACCGCCAGTTTGTGGACGGCGTCCGCCTGTCCCGGGTCGCCGACGACGGCTCGACCCGACTTCGAGGAGAAGAGGTCGACGCCACCGACTGGCTGCCCGGCACCGTCCAGGCCCTCTACGGGACCCGCGACACGGCCGAGATCGCCCGACGCGAGCACCTCGCCAGCCGGGTCGGCGTCCACCCCGCCGTGGTCGACCAGGCGCTGCCGCTCAACGTCATCGAGGTCGATGTCCGGGAGCGGGACGGCGAACAGGTCGTGCACGACGGAGGGGTCGAACGCCTCGACCTCTCCCCGGTCGAGGACTTCTGGACCGACTGGTTCTCCATGGGCGACCGCTGGCCCGCCGAAGATCTGTACTATGGGCTGATGCGGCGCTTCATCCGGCGGGTCGTCTGTACAGATCCGGCGGCGTGGCGGGCGGTGCACGGACGGCCGGTGTTGTACCTCGCCAACCACCAGGTCGGCGTCGAGAGCCTGCTGTTCAGCATCCTGTCGGGCGGCCTCACCGAGGTCCCCACGGTCACCGTGGCCAAGGCCGAGCACCGTGGGACGTGGCTGGGTCGGCTCATCCAGCACTGCTTCTCGTGGCCGGGCGTCGTCGACCCCAAGGTCATCACCTACTTCCAGCGCGAGGACCGCGCGTCGCTGGTGGCGATCATCGCCGAGCTGGCCGAGGGACTGGTCACGCCCATGCAGGGCAAGGGAGGCCGAACGGCACCGGGCCAGTCCGTGATGGTCCACGTCGAGGGCACCCGCAGCCTGAGCTGCCGGAATCCGGTGCAGAAGATGAGCGGCGCCTTCATCGACATGGCCCTGCAGACCGGCACCCCCATCGTGCCGGTACGCTTCACCGGGGGCCTGCCGGCGGAGCCGCTGGACGCGCGCATCGAATTCCCGGTGGGCCTCGGTTCGCAGGACGTGTGGATCGGCCGGCCGTTGCAGCCCGAAGCGCTGTCGAAGCTGCCCTATGGCGAGCGCAAGAAGCGCGTCGTGGCTGCGATCAACGCCCTGGGGCCGGACAACAGCACCGAGCAGCCCCACGAGGGCGACCCGCTGCTGGAGGCGGCCGCGGCGGAGTGGATGGAACAGACCGGCGCCACCCACGAGCACGCCGTGCTGTTCCGGGTGTTGCGCGAGCAGGCCCGGCTGTCCGATCCGACGGTAGCGCTGCTCGACGCCATCGCCCACGGTGTGGAGGTCGAGGGTGACGACCCGGAAGCCGCGTGGCTGCGGGAGCTGGGCAGCCGGCTGGCGGGCCGGGGGTGACCGCGGTCATCGCACCACCACCGCGCGGCCCGGGTGACGCAGCGC
>CAZRFD010000049.1:7481-45726 GCA_964599085.1 uncultured Enterobacterales bacterium
GGGTGACGCGGCGCGGGTGACGCGGCGCGGGTGACGCGGCGCGGGTGACGCGGCGCGGGTGACGCGGCGGGGGCCGGAACGAACCACGGAGGGTGGCGTCAACCCTTTGCGTAACAGCCGCTCTTCGGACCTGAACTGCCTGGTATAGGTCTACCCATAGACTTCGATCCGAAAAGGGTGCGGCTCTCCTGAGGCGACGCCTCTCCTCAGCCATCAAGCCGCCCCCTTGAGGTGTTGGACCTCCGGCTCAGCGGAGCGGCTGACGTGATCGCGATGGAGCTCCTGGTGGCGATGGAGATCCAGCATTCATCGAGGCTGCCGAGAAGCTGAGAGCCTCGCCCGCTCGATCCCCTCAGCGGATCGAGCAGGGCCGGCTCCTGCGAGCCTCGCCCGCTCGATCCCCCCAGCGGACGTGTGGGAATAGCCCTTCATGGCAGGGGTCTCCTGGACGTACGGTGGTTCACATCCTGTACATAGCGCCCAGGAGGACTCCGCACCCCACAAGAACGTGGCAAGTGGTTGTTTTTGCGTGCAAACCATGTCGGCCGAGGAGATCCGCACCCGTCGTCGTTCGACATGCAGGGGGCGTATCCAGCGGTGGCATCGGACGTCGCATTCGCGCCCGACATCAGGGCGTCACCACCGCTTCTTCCGGGCAGCTCTCCCCGTTGACGTGGCAGCGCGCCCACACCGCCTGTCCCGCAAGCTCGTCCACGTCCACGTCGTGCCCCGCGGGCCCGTACTCGACGGCCAACGACAGCCCGCCGGCGGTGAAGCCGTAGGCGCCGTTCCAGTCGGCGTCACAGACGGTCCATCCGGGAAGATCCTGTCCGTAGCCCCACAAGGTGATCAGATCGCTGCAGTCCACATGGGCCGTATCGGTCCAAAGATGCCCCATCTCGTGTACGTAGTAGGCCACCATCTCCTCGCGCGACGGCGTCGGGTCCGCCACGGTCATCTCACGCGTCTCGATATCAACCCACGCCTGGAATCCTTCGGGGTTGGCCCGACGGTCCGTGTTCACCACCACCGCGGTGATGGTCGACGTCACCATGTCGTACAAGGCCGGGCCGACCGCGTCGTGTCCAAGCGTGTCCGCCGTCAGGCGCACCGCGTCCTTGAAGGGCTCGTGGACGTAGCTGTCATGGTAGTCGGCGATGCCCTGGTCCAGGCCATCCACGGTCCCCAGGCCGAGGGTGGCCAACAGGTACAGCCCGGCCAGCTCCGCCGAGCAGCCGCCAGTCTCGGCGTCATCGGCAGTGGACTCCGCGCAGGATGCCCGGTCCAGGCCGATGTCTTCTTCGAGCGCCTGGATACAGGGGTCGGACCAGGTGGGGTGCCCACGGCTGCCGTCCTGGGCCTGCAGATCGAGCATCCAGGTGGCGAACTCGTCGGTGAAGCAGGAGTCTGGCAGCGAATCGTAGTTGGGCTGGAGCCAGCGCGCGGGGTTCGGCGAGCAGGCCGACAGCGCCACCGGCAGCAGCAGCCACGGCACGACACGTGCGGCCCCGGCTAGGGTCGCGTTCATCACCACATCGGACACGGTTCACCGATGATGAAGCAGCGGGCGGCCACCGTGAAGCTCCCGCACTCGAAGGTATACCAGTAGAACGAGCCCTCTCCGTACTCGTACACCAGCATCGCAGCGCCCGCGGAGAAGCCCCACGCGCCATCCCAGTCCTCGTCGCAGGCCTCCTCACCCTTCACCGCGTAGTAGTACGGCTGAAAGGTGTAGAAGGAGTCTTCGCACTCGTCGTGTGCGTCGCCCACCCACACGTGCGCCATGGCGTGGACCAGTCCGACGTGCATGGGAAAGTTGCCCCAATCTGTTGTCGTGATGACCACCGTTCCTGCCGCCGGGTCGACATGAACAGGAAACCCATCAGATTCATATATGAACCCCTCCACCGTTGGAGAGGTTTCGTCATCCCAGAGGCCGTACCCGTCGACCGCTGACGTCACCATGTCGTACACCGTGGGACCCACCTCGTCATGGCCGAGAGTCTCGGCCGCCAGGCGGACCGCTTCGATGAAGGGTTCACGGACATAGTCACCATGGCTGTCGGCGATGCCATGCTCGAGACCATCGACGGTGCCGAGATCCAGCCGGGCCAGCAGCCAGGGGTCGATGACTCGCCCGGAGCAGCCCGTAATCATGGCATCGTCCGACGCGTCGTCCGTACACGACGTCGGATCCAGCCCGATGTCTTCGGCGACCGCCTGCACGCAGGGGTCCGACCAGGTTGGCAGATAGGTCGTCTTGGCCAGCGGCCCCTCGGAGTACAGCAGCCAGTCCGCGAACTCGTCAGTGAAGCATTCATCGGGCAGGGCGGCGTAGTTGGCTTGCAGCCGGGTCTCTGGCCCCGGCCTGCACGCGGCAAGCGGGGCCAGAGACAGGGCCAGGAACAGGCGTCGCATCATGGCTGCGCGGGGTGTACCGGCAGATCGATGGTGGTCGGCACCAGCGGGATGGTCCCCACCGCCGTGTCCAGGGTGCCCGACGTCAGCGACAGCCGCAGGTAGCCGACGTGCCGGGAGACTCCGAGGTCGAGGTGCGATCCCAAGTCAACTCCCAGTCCAGCACATCCCCACCACATCGGCGGAGCGACAGCAGTCTACCACGTCGCCAGGCGCCCGAGGCGCCCCGCCCCACCCACCCCCACCCACCGCCGCGTTACGCCGAGGGCGTGGTTCCACCCCGGGTGCATCCGTGCCCCACACCGATCCCGCCGACCAGCCCCCCGAGCTGGTCGCTCGCCGCTACCGCATCGTCGACCGCATCGGGCGCGGCGGGCAGGGGCACGTCTACCGCGCCCTGGACGAGCTGAGCGGAGCCCATGTCGCGCTGAAGCTCGTGGAGAAGGGCAAGCGCTCGGGCACGGCCCTGCGGGAAGCGGCCGTGCTGCGCGCCCTGCAGCTCCCCGGCGTCGCCCGCCTGCTGGACGAGGGCACCTGGAACGACCAGCACTTCCTGGTCACCGAGCTGATCGACGGCCAGCCCTTCCCGGGGGTCCCGCGGCCGGCGCCCTGGGACGTCCTGGTGCCGCCCCTGCGTCGCCTCCTCGACGCCATCGGGCGCGTCCACCGGGCCGGCGTCGTGCACGGCGACCTCAAGCCCGCCAACGTGCTGGTCGAAGCCGACGGAGACGTGCGCCTGCTTGACTTCGGCATGGCGCACGCCCGCTCGACCGTCCTGCGAGAGCTGGCCGAACAGCGGACCGGGGGGACGCTGCACTACCTCGCGCCAGAGGTCATCGACGGCCGCCGCCCCGAACCCGCCAGCGACCTGTTCGCCATCGGGGTCATGGTGCTGCGCAGCCTGACGGACACCGTGCCCTGGCGGGGGCACGACGTGCGCGAGCTGGTCCGCGCCCGCTGGAAGAGCGCGCCGCTGCTGCCCTCGGCGCTGGGAATCGAACTCCCACCGGGCGTCCAAGACACGCTGGCGTCCATGCTGGCCCTCGATCCCGATCGACGTCCCGACTCGGCGGCGGCTGCGCTGGCCGGCTTCGGCCTCGAAGGCAGCGCCGCCAGCCTGACGCTGCCATGGGACGCGGACGGTCGGCCCCTCGACCCCGACGCCCTCGCGCAGGTCTTCGCCGGCCCCGACCGGATCCTGCACCTGCCGTCCACGGCCGCAGGGCTGCTGCACAAGGCCACCGGGGGCGCCCGCGCCAGCGTCGACGCAGAGCTGCGGGCCTGGGTGGACGCCGGACTCGCCACCGTCAAGGACGACCACATCGTCGTCTCCCGCGAGACGCTGGAGCACCTGCGGGCACAGTCATTGCTCCCCCTGGCGCCTTCCACCGGGGCCCCCCAGCCCGGCGACGCCGGCGCGCTGCGGGTCCTGCGGGCCATCGCCGTCGCTGGCGACCGCGCGCGCCCGGCCCTGCTGTCCGCGGCCCTCGGCATGCCACCCGCCACGCTGGACGCCGTCCTGGCCCGCCTCTCCGCCAGCGGCGCCGCGCACGCCGACGCGATCGGACGCCTGGTCGATGACACCGGCGGCAGCGTCCTCGCCGATCTCGGTGAGGGCGGGCGGATCGATTTGCACAGCCGGATCGCCGCCGCCCTGCCTGCGCGCGATCCCGCCCGGCTTCGTCACCTGCTGGCCGCCGGTGCCCCCGCCGCCGCCATCGTGGACGCCGCCACCGTCGCCGCCGACCAGCACCGCCGCGATGGGCACCTCGCCGACGCCCTCGCCGTGGCCGAGCTGGCCTTCCAGGTCCTGCGCAACGAACCCTACGCGGCCGGCCGAGCGGCCCGCCTCGTAGACCTCTACACCCTCGCCGCCGTGGCCACCGAGCTGCCGCCGACGCTCGCCCACGCCGCCTGGGAGCTGCGTCGGCTGCCGCGCCTGCCGACCGTCGACGTCCGCGCGGCACTGCTCGACGCGTCCCGGGCCGCGCTGTCCGGCCGGGCCGAGCAGGCGCTCGAGCTGGTCGCGGCCTTGCCCCAGCTCGCCGATCGCGACCTCGACCTGCTGGTGCCGACGATCATGTTCCAGGCGGCCCGCGCGCTGCCCCTTGAGGGTGAGGAATTCCTGCTGGAGCGCATCGCGGCGCGCCTCGGCGACCCCCGCGACGCCGACGCCGACGCCCGCCTCGCCGGCTGGCAGGGCCACCTGCGCCACCGCCAGGGACGCTTCGAGGAAGCCGCGCGCCTCCACGCCACCAGCAGACGGGGCCGCGGTGCCCTGCACCAGCGCGTCGCCGCCGCCCTCGACCAGGCGCGGGCGCTGCTGGCCGCCGGACGCCACCGCGACGCCAGAGTCCAGGCAACGCAAGCGCGGCTGCTGGCCGAGGAGTGCCGCGACGCACGCCTCGAAGCGCAGGCCTGGGCGCTGCTGCGCCGCGTCGCGCTCCAGCAGGGAAGCGCCGACGCCCCGGACCGGGAGCTGGTGTCCGCGGTGCACGCCCTGGGCGCCCCCGCCCTGAGCGGAGAGGTCGCCCTGACCGAGGCCATGATCGCCCGCTCCACCGGCTACGAACAGGCCGACGCCGAGCTGGCGATGCAGGCCAAGGCCGGCTTTCACGCGGCAGGAGAGCTGGCGCTGGCCGTGCTCGCGGCGGCGGTCGCCGCCGACGCCGGCGACGCCACCGGCCTGTGGTGGGCACGCGAGCACTTCGACGAGGTCGACCCGGACGCCCACGCGGACATCCTGCTGCAGGCGGCCGCGCTGCTGCACCACGCGACCGGCGCAGACGACTGGGCCGCCAAGGGCCGCCGGGTCGCCACCCGGCTCGGCGCCGTCGACCTGTCCCGGCCTCGCGAGGTGATGCCCCTGGCACAGGCGCTCCACGAGCTGCGCGGCTGATCCGGCGCCGACAGGCGAGACCCGCACAAGCGCGCTACGAGCAGGCCATGCAACGACGCCTCGTCCTGATGCGACACGCCAAGAGCGCCTGGAACACGGCTGCGGGTTCCGACCATGCCCGCCCGCTGTCGAACCGCGGCCGCCGCGACGCCCCCCGCATGGCCGCGTGGCTGCTCGACGCCGGATGGCGACCCGACGCTGTCGTCAGCAGCGACGCCACGCGCACCCGGCAGACCTGGGAGCACATGGCGCCGGTCTTCGACGAACCGCTCCCCCCGGTGCATTTCCACGACACCCTGTACCACGCCTCCCTCGACGCCCTGCGCCGGGTGGGCTTCCACTGGCCCGCCCGCTGGGGCACGGTGCTCGCGCTGGGTCACAACCCGGGCTGGGAGAACGCCGTCGCCGAGCTTTCCGGCGCCAGCGACTACATGCCGACGGCGTCCTGCGCCCTGCTCGTGGGGGAGGGCGACACCTGGTGGGAAGCACTGGAGGGTCGCTGGACCCTGGAGCAGCTCGTGCGCCCGCGGGAACTGCCAGACTGAGGAATTGCCCCCGACCCGCCCAGCGGGGGACCCGGCGCAGCGATACGATGTCCAGGCCAGGGACCGGGCGCCTCGCCCGGTTGTGACGAACGCGGGGTCTCCATGCAGCGGCCGACGCCAACGGCCCGATGTGCCCGGCCAGCGCTGCTGGCTACGCTGCTCGTCGGCTGCACGGGCCCCGGCGCCAGGACGGCCGACACCGGCTCGCCCTTGACCGACGACCCCTGGCGGTGGGCTGAGCTGGGCGACCTCGGTGGGCGCCCCACAGCCTTCTCCGCCACCGACGACGGCTACCTGGTCTCGCTGGGTGACTCCCTGTGGCGCAGCCCCGACGGCCTGAGCTGGCTGGAAGCAGACGTGGACGGCCTGCCGGTCGGCGACATCACCCTGCTGGGCGCGATCTCCGATGACCCAGCGGTCACGCTGGCCTTCGTGCACGGCCAGGGGCTCTACCGCGACGCCGGCGACGGCTGGGCGCCGGTGCAGGCACCGCCACAGAGCGCCCTGCTCACCGGCCTCAACCCCCGCAGCATGCCCGTGCCCATGGACATCGCCGCGGACCCCGGGCGACCGGGCACAGCCTGGATCGCCGCGGCCGGGGGCCTCTACCGCACCGACGACGCCGGCCAGACCTGGTCGAACGTCCAGGGCCTGGCCGACGCCGGCTTCAACATCCTGTTCACCGGTGTGGCGGCCCGCAGCGACGACATCGCCGCCACCGCCTTCCGCCCGGCAGGGGTCCTCCCCGGCCAGTATGCCGACCTGCTGACCGCGGGCATCTTCAGGTCGACCGACGGCGGCGAGACCTGGTTCGACGCCGACCCTGACGTCCTCACCCGCTACCCCACCGACGTCGTCTTCGATCCCAACGGCAACGCCTGGGTCTCGACCCAGGACGCGGGGCTGTTGCACGAGACCGGCGATGGCTGGGTGGAGATCGGCGGCCCCGCCGACGAGCTGGCGCTGGGGTGGGCGCGAGGCGGAGTCAACGTCGCCACCGGGCGGCAGGGTGTGTGGCGCTACCAGGCTGCGGGCTGGACCCGAAAGGGCAGCGGAGCCATCGCGGCCCTGGCCGGCGATCACGCCCTGGCCGAGAGCGGCCAGCACTGGCAGCTCGAAGCGGGCGTCGGCGAGATCGCCGTGCCCCAGGGCAACGCCACGGTGTCCCTCGCCCTGTCGATGCACGTCAACCTCTACCACTCCTACCGGGGCAACTCCAACGACGACGACGGCTACGGCCTCGACCTGGACGTGATGCGCACGACGCTGCACTGGCTGGCCGACCGTCCCGACGTCCACGCCGACTGGGACATGGACAACGCCTGGAGCACCGACGACTGGCTGCAGACCGACGGCGCCGACGTCCTCGCCGAGATCCAGGCACGGGTCGCCGCCGGTACCGACGACGTCCGGCTGATGAGCTGGAACAACGGGGCCATGCCGGCGCACACGCGGGCGGAATTCGACGAGAGCATCACGCGCGCCTGGCAGAGCAATATAGCACTGTTCGACGAAGTGGTCCCCGGGGTCCAACCCCAGGAGTGCATGTTCACGCCGGAACACGTGGGGTGGTACGCCGACCAGGGTGTCGACTGGATCACGCTGTTCAACTCGGCGACCCCGTTCACGGCGCTGCGGAACGAGCTGGAGCTGCCCACCTCGGTCTGGACCAACCCGGTGCGCATGACGACCGACTCGGCCGAGATGACACTGGTGCCCGTCTACCACCACGGCGACCTGCTCAACCACGGCGGACTGGCGGGCTGGGTGCAGGCCCTGCACGAAGCCAACACCGACGACCAGCTCCTCGTGATCCACTTCGACGCCGACGCCGAGAGCTGGGAGAGCTTCGATCGAGAGCTGGACGCGCTCGCCGGCCTCGACTTCGTCCGCTTCACGACCATCCAGGACTACCTCGTCGATCACCCGCCGAGTGTCAGCATCACCGCCCCGATGGACATCGCCGACGGCAGCGGCGACGGCATGCAGTCGTGGGCAGAGAAGGACTTCAACCACGAGATCGCCACCGGCATCGCCCAGGCCCGCACCCTCGCCGAGCAGGCCACGGCGCTCGGTGGCGACGACAGCGACGTCGCAGCGCTCGTCGACGACGCCTTGGAGCCCCGCCTCCTCGCCCTGAGCACCACCCACTTCGGGCTGGCCGCCCCCACCCTGCACCCCGACCGCGTCACCCAGGCCCGCGACTACGTCGCCGACGCCATCGACCGGTCGTCGGCCGCCCTCGACGCCGCCAGCGCCCTGCACCCCGTGGCTCCCGGCACCATGGACGTCATCGAGACCCACGGCGCGACCGGCACCGCCCTCCTCGATGCCACGATCGAGGTGCCGCTGTCTTCCTGGACCGATGCCTCCGCCCTCGTCGTCCTCGACGCCCAGGGCGAAGCCGTCACCACCGCCGTCACCGACGTCCGGGAGGGCGACCCGGTGCAGGTGGACCTCGCACTCGTCCTCCCGGTGGAAGCCGGGACCACCGCGACCTTGACCTGGTCGCTGGACCCCAAGGCCGCAGCACCCGGTCCGGTGGTGGACCCAGCAGCACTGAACGCCGACCTGGGGCTCGCCAGCCCGCTGACCGAGTGCGGCGGCGTGACCGCAACCGGAAGCAGCTTCGGCCGCGATCCCGTCACCACCGACTCGCGCGGCGTCATGGCCAGCCAGGACGAGCGCTGGGCCCTCCCAGCGTGCAACGACGTGGGGGCCGTCACCTGGACCCGCCGTGTCCTCGCGGGCCTGCCCGGGGTGATCGTCGACGTCGACGCAACGCTGCCCTCGCTCTCCGACGACGACCTTGACCTCTTCGAGTCCGTCGCCCTCAGCCCCATCGCCTGCGACGGCGCCGCCGACAGCCTGGCGTGGCGGACCATGGGCGGCGCCCGCGCCGAACGGCCGGTCCGACAAGGTGTGCCCACATGGAACGGCCAGGTCGTGGACGGCTGGATCGCGATGGAGTGTGGGGACGGCACCGACCGGTGGATCAGCCATCGCGTCACGGAGCGCACCTCGCTTGGTCTCGCGCCCCTGCGAACCTGGGAAGACGACGCGATCCTAGCACCGCTAGGAACCCTCTGGGGACCCGCCCCTCTGCACGACGCGAGGCACACAGGGGGCCACGGCATGGGGGACGTGGTCACCGAGATCATCGGCAGCCAGTTCCGCCCCGCGGCACCCGACTGGGCCGGTCAGAGCGTTCACTACCGGCTGCTGCTGTCCGCTCGCGGCAGCGAAGCCCCGGACGAGGGCACCCTGGATCTCTTCGCTCATCCCCCGCTGGTGCGCGTCGGGGCCTTCCCGCAGTAGGACAGGCCCGCCCCCCGCCTCGACCCCGCCCATGCCCGAACCACAGCCCGCAGCCGCCCCCCCCGGTCCCGTGGCGACCGTCGTCGCCGGCTACGACCGCCACAGCGTCCACGCGCTGGTCGCCCTCGTGGCGGTGTACACCGCCGTCGGGGTCAACTGGTTCCACCTCCTCGACCTCTCCCGCGGCATGGACTGGTTGCTCGGCGGCATCTGGGCCTTCATGACCGCCACCCTGTGCTGGGATGTGCGGCCTCGCCGTGACCTGCCGCTGGCCCTCGTGGCCATGCTCGGCGGCCTCGTCATCGAGGGCTGGGGCACCCAGACGCGCCTTTGGACCTACTTCACGCTGGAGCGACCGCCCGTCTGGATCCTCCCAGCCTGGCCCGTCGCTGCCCTCACCGTCGACCGCATCGCCCGCGTGCTGGACACGATGCTGCCCCGCCGCGGCAACCGGGTGTTCTATTGGACGGCGGTCCCCCTGTTCGTGCTGGCCATGACCCGCTTCCTGTGGCCCACGGTGGACCTGTGGACCAGCCAGGTGGTCATCGGCCTGATGCTGGCCGTGCTCTTCAGCTCGCGAGATGTGCGCACCGACACCGTGCTGTTCGTCGCCGGCGCCGGCCTGGGCATCTTCCTGGAGTACTGGGGCACCAGCCGGCGCTGCTGGACCTACTACACCCACGCCGTGCCGCCGCCGGTGGCCATCGTGGCCCACGGCTTCGCCAGCCTCGCCTTCGCCCGCGGCGTCGCCCTGTGGCGCCGGCTCAGTCCGTCGCCTTCCCCATGCACACCTGCGTGAACCAGCTCTGGTAGTCCGGCGCGGACTCGGCAAAGGCCATGATCTCCGACGAGACCTCGTTGCGGTTCAGCTCGCGGGGGCCCGCCTCGATGTCGACGATGGGCATGTCCCAGGAGTAGAAGCCGCAGCCGCCGGCCGTGCAGCGCATGGTCTGGTCGCCGATGAGCTTGAGGCCCATGCGGTTGCGGTTGACGGTGTGTTCGTAGCAGACCCAGCTCGTCGCCTCGCCGATGGGTTCCGGGTCGGGCCAGGTGTCCGGGATCTGTCCGGTGAGCATGTCGGTCAGGCCGTAGCTGATCCGCATGCTCGAGAACGAGGTGCCGTCCGCCGGTAGCCAGCCATCATCGATGAGCTGGAATGCGGCTTCCGGCGGCGAGATCATCAGCGGCACGCCCGCGGTCCACTCGCTGGGGACGTGGCCGTGAGAGCAGTCCCGCTCGTTCGTGAGCACCTGCGGAGCGCAAGGGGCTTCCCCGTGATCGCCCGTGATCACCAGCACGAGGTCGTCGAGGCGCCCCTGGGACTGCAGCCCATCGAGGAGGCGGGCGATGCGCGGCTGGGTGCGGTCCTCCCACAGCCCCGCCACCTGCTCGTTGATCGAGTCGTCGAAGTCGGTCACCAGAGTCTTGGAGCTGACGAGGTCGTCGTCGCGCGTGAACTCCTGCAGGTCCTGCCAGAAGCCGGGGGCGAGGAAGGCGTCATACGGCGAGGTGCTCTTGTCGACGACGCCGAGGGACACCGCGAGGTCGTAGATGTGGGTGCACCCCTCGCTGTCCGGGTTCCACCAGCACCGCGGCATGTGGCCGCCGGCCTCGAAGTCATTGAGGAACATCGTCGCCGCCCGGCCCTTGGCGGTCTCGTCGAGGAGCGCGCCGATGGCCAGCCAGGGCGGGCGCTCGTCCAGCGAGATCTCGGCCTGCTCCTGGGGGGTGACGTCGGCGGTGATCCACCACTGGTCCGCGTCGTCGACCCACGGCGACACGCCACCACAGTCTGCGAGGTCGGCGGCCTGGCCGAACTTCGAGTTCTCTGCCCCGAAGAAGTAGGCGCCGTCGTAGTGGTCGGCGATCGTCGACAGGTAGGGCTTGTCGTCACAGTCCGGCGTGATGCTGGCGCGCTTCTCGCCGATGGTGTGGGTCGGCCAGAACAGGCGGACGTGGGACTCGATGGTCCAGGACGACGGCGTGATGGCGCCTTGCAGGCAGGTCGCCTCCAGGCCGTACTTCCCGAGCTGGCCCTGGAGCTGCCCGCAGAGGTCCGCTGCGCCGGCCGCCGTGCTGCTCAGGGCGTCGATGGTCCAGAAGACCACGATGGGCGAGTCGGGCACGCTGTAGACGCCGGTCGTCCCGCCATCCCCGGTACCCCCGCCGTCCGCTCCACCACCGTCCGGAGTTCCACCGTCGGTCGTGCCGCCGTCCTGGGTGCCGCCATCCGGCGTGCCGCCATCGCTTGCCCCCCCATCGGAGGGGGTGCCGGAGTCAGCGCTGGACCCGGTACATCCGGTGGAGAGCAGAGCAAGAACCAGGACTGGAAGCACGAGCTTCTCCACGACAGGTGGGTGGCCGAAGTCCGGCCCGGCAGCACGCCGCGCGGCGGGGACCTCCGCCTCGGCCGGCAAGGTAGCCGGCTCGACGGGGGGGTGTAAACCCGCGCCGGGTGCTTGCGGTCCCACCCCGGCCGCCGCGGCCCAGGGTGCTGCCGCGGGTGCCAGGTGGATTTCATTGCCCATTGAGATGGGCAATGAAATCCACCTGGCACCTTGAGCGGCTGCGACAAAGACCACCACGACGCTGGCGGTGCGTCACCTTTCGGTCACCGCGACCATGCCGGCAGGTGCCGTGGTTACCGTCTGCACAAGCCTGGGAGCCTGCCTTGCCCGCCGCCGCCCTGCCGTCCACGACCACCATGCAGACCCGCACGCTGGCGCTGGAGGTCCACTCCCTGCTCAGCGACCTCGACACCGCACGGTGGCGGGCCGAGCTGGCCGACGCCTGCCGCGCGCACGTCGCACACATCGACGCCAGCATCCGCAAGCTCCGCAGCGGAGAGCTGAGCGGCACCGTCGCCGCCTCCGTCGACGACCTGCGCCAGGTCATCGCCGCCCATGCGCCCCCCTCCGGCCTGCCCCGCGACCGCGTCGACGCCGAGTGGGCCCGCTTCCGCGCCCGCCTGCAGCCCGCCTACGAACGCCTCGCCGAGGTCCTGCGGGCCGAAGCCGTCCACGTCCCGACGCGCCGACCCACCAACTACGCGCGCAGCCTCTTCCACTTCGCCAGCGCCGCCGCCGCCGCCGCGGTCATCCACTTCTTCCTGACGCCGACCTCGATGCTGGTGCTCGGTGGCGGGCTGGCCGCCATCGCCTGGACGGCGGAGCTGGCCCGCAGGTTCTCGCCGCGGGTCAACGCCCTGCTCATGGCCGTCCTCGGCGTCGTGGCGCACCCCCACGAACACTACCGGGTCAACTCGGCGACCTGGTACTGCACCGCCCTGCTCGGCCTGGGCCTGCTCGGCTCGCCGCTCCTGGCGATCATCGCCCTGACGGTGCTCGGCTTCGCCGACCCCATGGCCGCGCTGGTGGGACGGCGCTGGGGTTCGCTGAAGCTGGTCAACGGCCGGTCTCTCCAGGGAACGCTGACCTTCGCCGTCGTCGGCACGTTAGTGGCTACGGGCGTGGTCGTGGCCTCCCAGCCGGACCTTGGGGGACCCGCGGCCGTGTCGCTGGCCGCTGCCGCTGCCGGCTTCGGTGCCATCGCCGAGCTGTTCAGCCTGCGGGTAGACGACAACCTCTCGATTCCCCTTGCCGCCGCTGCCGGCGCGGCGGTTGCAGCACAGGCTCTCGGCATCGCGCTCTGACCCTCGGGGGGCTACCCTTGGACCGCGGGGCGACCGAGTGCCTGCTCCCGCCATCTCCGCCGTGTCCGACCGTTTTCTCCTGCGCATTGCCCACCATCCCGACCCGGGTCGCATCGGGCGCGTGCGCTTCCTGTACCCGGGAGAGCGTCTGGAGCTCGGTCGCACCTGCACCGCCTTCGGCCCCGACGGTCTGCAGGACCCGCGCATGTCGCGGGCCCACGCGCGCATCGTGTCGCTGTCCTACGGCGTCATCGTCGAAGACCTGGGCAGCCGCAACGGGACGGTGGTCAACGGCCAGCCGATCCGCCGGGCGGACGTGGACCCCGGCGACCTCATCGGCATGGGGCGGGTCATCGTCCAGGTCGGCGCCTGGCCGAAGGACAGCCTGGAGCCGACCCACCGCCCCGAGGGTCTCATCGCCACCAGCCCCGCCATGTGGCCGGTCATCGAAGGCCTCGCCGACCCGGTCCACACCACCGGGGTGACCATCATCCGCGGCCCCAGCGGTAGCGGCCGCGCCGCCGTCGCCCGCGCGCTGCACGACACGCTGGGGCGCCCGGGCGCCTTCGTGACCCTTCCGCTGGCCGGGGTGCCCGATGCACGGCTGCAGGCCGCCATCCACGGACACGCCATCGATCCCCTGAGCGCGCCCCTCGCCCGTGCCGACAGCGGCACCCTCGTCCTCACGGATCTCGACGCAGCGCGTCCGGCCGCGTGGCACGCCGTGGTCGACCTGCTCCGCAATGGCGCGCAGCAGCCGGTCGCCGGATCGGCCGTGCTCCGCGACCTGAAGCTCGTGATCACCATGGCGCGGGACCCACACCTGGCACAGGCCTCCGGCGACCTCCCCGCCCCCATCTGGCTGCAGGCCCTGGACCGCACGATCACGGTCCCGTCCCTGTCCGCCCGCCGCGAAGACATCCTCCCCCTGGCCCGGCACCTCGGCGCGCTGCACCGCGGGTGGCCGGTCCGCCTCGACCGCGCCCTGGCGATGCAGCTCGGTAGCCACCACTGGCCGGGCGAAGCCGAAGAACTGGACAAGGTCATGGCCCGCATCGTCGACGAGCAGCGGGACTGCGAGATCCTCACCCTGCCCGACTGGGCCGACGGCGTCTTCGGCCCCGGCTCGCGCTCCCCCCACTCCACCTTCGACTCCGTCGAGCTGCTCCCCCCCAGCCACCGGCGGTGACCATGCGCGGCACGACGCCAGCCCTGTCCATCGCGCCGATGATGGACCGGACCGACCTCCACTTCCGGTGGATGCTCCGCCAGCTCAGCCGGCACACCCTGCTGTACACCGAGATGGTCACCACCGGGGCGCTCCTCCACGGCCCTCGCGACCGCCTGCTGGATCACGACCTCTGCGAGCACCCCGTCTCGCTACAGCTCGGCGGAGATGACCCCGTCGCCCTCGCCGAGTGTGCCGCCATCGCCCAGGACGCCGGCTTCGACGAGGTGAACCTCAACGTCGGCTGCCCGTCGGACCGAGTGCAGTCGGGCTGCTTCGGCGCCGCCCTGATGGCTCGCCCCGACCACGTCGCGACCTGCATCCGCGCCATGCGGGCGGCCTGCTCCCTTCCGGTCACGGTGAAGCACCGCATCGGCATCGACGACATCGACAGCTACGAACACATGCGCCACTTCGTCGACACGGTCGCAGCCGCCGGTGCCGACCGGTTCACGGTCCACGCGCGCAAGGCCTGGCTGCAGGGGCTCAGCCCCAAGCAGAACCGCAACGTCCCGCCGCTGCGGCACGCAGACGTGTGGCGGCTGAAACAGGAGCGCCCGCAGCTCTCGATCGAGACCAACGGCGGCATCACCTCGCTCGACGACGCCGCCACACACCTCGAACACGTCGACGCCGTGATGATCGGCCGCGCCGCCTGCGACGAGCCCTGGATGCTGCATGACGCCGACGCGCGCTTCTTCTCGGTGGACGCCTGCTCGGCGGAAGACTCCGTGGTCGCCACCCGTGAAGAGCTCGTGGAACGGGCAGCTCTGCGCGCCGAGCGCCGCCTTGCAGAGGGCAGCACCGACCGCCTGGGCCCGATGGTCCGACCCCTGCTCAACCTGTTCGCGGGGCAGCCCGGGGCCCGACGGTGGCGCCGCTACCTCAGCGAACACGCCTACCACCCCGGCGCTCCCGCCGACGTGCTCGTCGACGCCCTGGCTGCGATGCGCAAGCCGCGGCGCCGGGAGACCGCGTGATCCCCGCCAGCCGGACGGTCGGACCGGCCGATGCGCCCCACACCGCCTGGGTCCTGCACGGCATCCTCGGCAGCGGCAACAACTGGCGGGCCTTCGCGCGGCGGCTCGCGGCGCGCGCGCCGGGCTGGAGGCTGCGCCTCATCGACCTGCGCAACCACGGCGAATCCGGTCCGGCGCCCCCACCCCAGACACTGTCGGCCTGCGCCGACGACCTCTGGGAGCTGTCCGCCAGCCTCGACGAGCGGCCGGCCATGGTGATCGGCCACTCCTTCGGCGGCAAGGTGGCGCTGCGCTTCGCCGAGCAAGCGGGGCAGCTCGGCAGCACGGGGCCGGGGTCCCTGCAGCAGGTCTGGGTCCTCGACGCGACGCCCGGGCCCTGGCCCGGCGATCCGGAAGACGACGCCGAGGTCGTCGCGGTGATCGGCGCACTGGAGGCCATGCCGCAGCCGCTGGCGCGGCGCGACGCCGTCGCGGATGCTCTGCGCGCGCGCGGCTTCTCCGACATGCTCGCGGCCTGGATGACCACCAACCTGCGCCGCACCGCCGACGGCTATCGCTGGCGCTTCGATCTGGCCGCGGTCCGCGAGATGATCGCCGATTACTTCGTCCAGGACCTGTGGCCAGTCCTGGACGCGCCGGGTCCCGATCTGCGCTTCGACGTCGTCCGGGCCGGGCGCAGCGACCGCTGGTCCGCTGGAGAGCTGGCGCGCTTCGCCGCCATGCCGAAGGACTGCGCCGTCCACCTGCACCTGCTTCCCGACAGCGGCCACTGGGTCCACGTCGACGCGCCCGAGGCGCTCCTGGAGCTTCTGGCACCGAGTCTTCACAGCCTGGACTAGCGGTGTTACGACGCCGACAGCTGGCTAGCACCGTTCGATTCTGTCGTCAGCCCGGCAGCCAGCCCACCCCGACCGTTGTCTCGAAGCTGCTGATGACGACGTCGTCGGCGTCGCTCGCCGAGAACACGCCATCGGTCAGGGTCAGCGTCGCGTCTGCCGAGATGTCGCCCGGGCTCTTCGAGCTGCCGGTCGGGGTGACGGCGATGGTCACGGTGCCCCCCACCATGGCCCACTCGTGGTCGATGGTGTACGGCTCGGCCACGTCATTGCAGAAGAGCACGCCGAGGTCGCTGCCCTGGAGCACCCGCACGGTGGGCGCTTCCGTCAGGTCCATGCCCATGTCCCAGGTCGCGGTGACCGTCGTCCCGGCATCGTGGGCCGACTGCACCATCCCGCTGTCGTCGACCACCGACAGCGCCCAGCTCTGGTCGGCGCTGGTCGCCCAGATGGCCACGTCGGAGCAGCCGCCGGTCTGGGTCAGCAGGGCCGCGATGTCCGTCGCAGAGGCGCCCCCGTCGCCCGCGCCCCCATCGCCCGCGCCCCCATCGCCCACGCCACCGTCGGTGACGCCGCCGTCTCCGGTCGCGCCGGTGTCATCTCCGCCGTCGTCGTCCCCGCAGCCCACCACGAGCGCTGCGGCCACCACAAGCAGCCAGCATGCCGTTGCCATGCCGCCTCCAGTCCGCGCCTGACGGAAGCGTAGCGCCCCCAGCGGGCGCTCGCTCGAGGGAGTGGTGAGGGGGCGAGACACCAGCTCAGTCGCCCTGCCCCGCGACGTTGATCAACCGGAACCGGTTGCCGCCCTCCGGTCCCCAGGTCCACACGAGGTCGCCGAGCACCGTGCTGGCGACGAGCTGGAGCTGGTCGCCGCTGTGTCCTTCAGACCCGAAGTCCTGCACGCTGTCGAAACGCAGCTCGATCTCGTCGCCGACGATCAGGTTGTCGTCGGCGGTGAACACCTCGTCGCCGTACTGCAGGCGGAACAGCGGCCGCAGCACCGCCAGCTCCTTGGGCAGGGTGATGGTCACGCCGTCCTTGAGCAGCGCCTTCTCGTCGATCTGGATCCCCGACCCCGACCGGGCATCTTCCAGCAACCGGTCGACGAGACCGTGGCGCGACCCTCCACCCGCGGCCACACCCGCCCGGGCCTCTGCCTCGGCCCGGGTCAACGCCGTGCGCGCGTCCGGATCGTGGAACTCCCGCGCCTCGGCGATCTTGTACTCGTCGGTGTCGACCCAGAGCACCGCTTCGTTGGTGACCAGGATCGCCCGATGGGTGACGATGTCGTCGACGCCCTTGTCCTTGCCCCACAGGTCCAGGTCGATCTCGACGCTGCCGAAGTCGGTCGTCTCGTGGGCCACGACCGCCGGCTGCGTGTCCCCACCCACCACTGTCTCGTAGTCGTCGGGGTGCATGTCGGTGAGGTGCAGGGCCAACACGAGCGTGGCGTTGTGCAGCGTCCGATCGCTGCGGTTGCGGACGCCGACCGACAGCTTGCTGCCGATCATGCCCGGCTTGACGACGAGGTCGAGGTACTGGTCTTCGGGGAAGATGCGCCGGAAGTCTTCCCCGAGCAGGGCCTGGGCGAACTCGATATCCGACAGCAGGAAGTCCCATTGCTCCTGGGCGCGGCGGCGGCTGAAGTGATCGAGCACCTTGGCGCGCCCGCCCTCGAAGTCGCCGGCGTCGAAGGCCAGCCGTGCCTGCTGCAGGTCGGGGCTCATGTAGCCGGCGCCCAGCATCGTGGACTTGTACAGCTCGATGACGTAGCTGCCCTCGCGGGTCTTGCGGAGGTAGGAGCGCATCCTGTAGGGGTCGAGCATGTCGCCCAGTGCGTCGGCCTGGCGCGGGTAGTAGGCCGCCGCCTGTTGCAGATCGAGGAGGGCGGCGTCGCGGTCCCCGAGCTGGGAGTTGAGCACTCCCCGCAGGAGGAAGGCCGGCGCCGTGCGGTCCGGGTGGGCGTCGATGTACTCGGCGAGCAGCCGCTGCACGGCCTGCGCGGTCTCCGGGTCGGCGGCCCTGCCCCCCTCGATCAGGGCAAGCGCCTTGAGCAGGTGGGCTTCGCGTTCGTGCGGGGCCATGGCGATGGCTTCATCCGCGGCGGCGGCGGCCTCGGCCCAGTCGCCGTTGGCGACGGCGAGGTAGCTGCGGTCGCGCACCGTGCACAGGCGGTCCCACTCCTCGACATAGCGGTGGTACACGTCGGCATAGGCGACCAGGCTGTCGATCAGCTTGTTCTCCAGCGCCCGCTCGTCGCGACCGAGCTGCAGCCGCGCGTCCTGTCGCTCCTTGAGGTCCGCGAGGAGGGCCTTGGCCTGGTCGCGGTCGACCTGCAGCGAGCCCGTCGGACCGAGCGGCCCCATGTCGGCGTCGCCGCCGACGACGGACAGCGTGCTCAACAGCAGCTCGCTGGTGAGCCCCCACATCTCCTCCTGGTCTTCGAGTTCCGCCTGCTTGGCGTAGATCTCGAACAGCACCCCCATCAGCTCCTTGCGCGCGGCAAGGACCTCGGGTGCGACATCGTCGTAGTCCCGACGCGCCATCTGCTGGAGGTAGTCGCCCAGCGAGTCCGACTCCTGCAAGGCCAGGTCGATGTCGTGGATCACCTTGATGGTCTCGTCGATGTCGTAGCCGGGCCCGTGCTCTGCCTGCGCGGCTTCGTCCAGCTTGTCGAACACCGGCCCGAACTGCTGCTCGGCGCGGGCCTCCTGCTCTTGCAGGGCCTGCTCGACGGACCACCAGCGATAGCCCCCGGCGGCGGCCGCCAGCAGGAGGACGGCGAGGCCGGCGTAGAGCAGCGGGCGCAGGCAGCCCCCCTTGCCGACGGCAGGTGCGGGCTTGGCGGCATCGGGCATGGAGCAGCTCCTCGTACGGGACGTGTACGGCGCTGAACCGCATCACCATGCCACAGGGGGTGACACCGCGGTCGCATCCGAGATACCGGCGGGTTCGAACACCGCTAGCCCAGGTCGTACTTGCGCAGCTTGTCGTACAGCGTGCGCTCACCGATCCCGAGGTGCTCGGCCGCCTTGCGCCGGTTGCCCTCGAAGTGGGCCAGCGCGGACGCGATGGCGTGGCGCTCGGCCTCGGCCATGGTCGGTAGGGGTGGAGCGCCGCCGGCACCGGAGCGCGGCAGGGAGGCGGCGCCCGTGAGCAGGCCCGGGCCGATCTCGTCGCCGTCGCAGAGGATCGCAGCCCGCTCCAGGCAGTTGGCCAGCTCGCGGACATTGCCCGGCCAGGGCATGCGCCGCAGCGCAGCGATCGCGGGAGCCGACAGGCGCAGCCCCGGCCTCCCCACCTCGCGCGCCTTGGTCGCGAGGAGCTGGCGCGCCAGCGGCTCGATGTCCTCGATCCGGTCCCGCAGCGGGGGGAGTTTCACGGGGAACACCGCCAGGCGGAAGTAGAGGTCCTCGCGAAAGGCACCCTCCTGGACGCGCGCAGCGAGGTCGCGGTTCGTCGCCGCCACCCAGCGCACGTCGACCTCGACGGTCTGGTTGCCGCCGACGCGCTCGAAGCTGCGCTCCTGGATCGCCCGCAGCAGGCGCGCCTGCAGGTCCGGCTTCAGCTCGCCGACCTCGTCGAGGAAGAAGGTGCCGCCGTCGGCAAGCTCCAGCCGCCCCCGCCGCCGCCCTGTGGCTCCGGTGAAGGCGCCGCGTTCGTGGCCAAACAGCTCGCTCTCCAGCAGCGTGTCACTCAGGGTGGCGCAGTTGACCGCCACGAAGGGCCCCGCGGCTCGCCGCGACCAGCGGTGCAGGGCCCGGGCCGTGACCTCCTTGCCGGTCCCCGACTCTCCCTGGAGCAGCACGGTGGCGTCGGTCGCGGCCACCTTGCGCAGAGCCGACACCACCGGGCTCATGGCCGGGGCCCCCCAGGTGAGCTGGAGCTCGTCGGTGCCCTCGGCGGCTTCCTTGCGGGCGAGGAGCTTGTGGCGCTCGACGGCGCGGTCCACGAGCTGACGCAGCTCGGCGGGAGAGCCGACGGGCTTCTGGAGGTAGTCGAAGGCGCCGGCCTTCATGGCCTCCACGGCCGTGTCGACGCTGCCGTGGGCGGTCAGGACGATGACCTCCAGCTCTGGTGCCATGGCGCGGGCCTGGCCTAGCAGCGTCAGGCCGTCCATCCCCGGCATCTTGAGGTCGGTGAGCATCACGTGGAAGCTCTGGCGGGACAGGCGCGTCAGCGCCGCGTCGCCGTCGGGGGCGGCCGTCACCTGGTGTCCGGCGAGGCTGAGCGCGTCCGCGAGGTAGCTGCGGACGCCCTCCTCATCGTCGACGACGAGCACGCGGGCCATGTCATGCCTCCGGGATGCGCACGGTGAACACCGCGCCCCCGTCGGGGTGATCGTTCACCGAGACGGTCCCGCCGTGCAGAGTCGTGACGCGGCGCACCACGGCGAGGCCGAGGCCCGTGCCGTGGACGCGGGTGGTGTGGAAAGGCTCGAAGATGGCCGCCCGGTCCTCGGCGGCGACGCCGGGCCCCCGGTCTGCCACGACGAGGCAGAGCTGGCCGCCGTCGACAGAGCAGGAGACGTGGACATCTGCTGCTGCGGGGCTGGCCTGGACGGCGTTGTCGACGAGGTTGACCAGCACCTGGCGCATGCGCTGCCGGTCCAAGGACCAGGACGGCGGAGACCCGCCGAGGTCGACACGCACGCCCTCGAAGTCGCCGGCGACCGCGGCGATCAGCGCCGCGACATCCGTCGGGGCCCGGTCGATGGCCGTCGTCCGCGCGAAGTCGAGCAGGCTGCTGGTCAGCGCCTCCAGCCGCGTCGCCTCGCTCACGACTCGCTGGGCGCGGGCCTGCCGGGGATCGTCTTCGTCGATCAGCTCGGCGAGGAGCTGCGCGTGGCCCTTCAGCGCCGCCAGCGGGTTGCGGATCTCGTGGGCCATGACCGCCGACATCTGGCCGAGAGAGGCGAGGTGGCGGTGGGCTTCGAGATCGGCTTCCGCGACGTCCGTGCGCCGCGAGCTGCGCGCGAAGGCCAGGGCTGCGCCGACGAGCAGCATCGCACCGGCGACCGACAGGCCAAGCGTCCGCAGGGAGCGCGCGCGCAGGCTGTTCGCCAGCACTGGCTCCAGCTCGATGACCATGGCCGGGCCGGGCGGGCCGCCAGCCCCGGGTGGGCCGCCAGCCCCGGGCGGGCCCTCCCCGGGCCGCAACAGGCCGCCCGGCGCACCAGGGCCACCGGGCGGCGGACGCTGGTCTGGCGGGATGAGCAGGCGTGCGACACCACCCTGGAGCTGGAGGCGCTGATCCGGATCCGGCGGCGGCACGTCGGTCAGGGATCCATCTCCAGCATCCGCGAGCACCTGCCCGTCCCGCCCGACGAGGCCGATCCAGCGCAGCCCCTCGTCGGCGTGCCCCTGCACCGCCTCCTGCAGGGCGGCTTCGTCGGGGTGCTCGCCCAGCTCGAGCCGGAGCAGCTCGGCGAGCCCCTCGGCCTGCCCCTGGGTCAGCTCCCGGGCGCTCTGCACCACGCCGGCATGGCTCCATGCGCTGGCGCCGACCTGGAGCGCGGCGAGGCCGGCGCTGGCGACGACCAGCCACCGCCGGCCGCGTGCACGGCGGGTGCCGGCGTCGCTCACCCCAGCACGCTCACCGTGAGCCGACGCCGCCCGGCCCGGTTGCGGTGCTCCCACAGGTAGATCCCCTGCCAGGTGCCCAGGTCCAGCCGCCCCTCGCGGACCGGGATCATCAACGAGGTCGCGGTCACCGCCGCCTTGACGTGCGCCGGCATGTCGTCGGGGCCCTCGTCCGTGTGCCGATACAGCGCATCCCCGTCGGGCACCAGCCGAGAGAGGAAGGCTTCGAGGTCCCGCTGGACATCGGGGTCCGCGTTCTCCTGGATCACCAGCGAGGCCGAGGTGTGGTGGATGAACAGGTGGCACAGCCCACCGTCCGACCCCACGTCCACCAGGGCCTGACGGACGGCGTCGGTGATGTCGGTGAGGCCGCGGGGAAACGGTCCGAGGGTCAGGGTCTGCTGGTGCATGGCCGGCCCGTATCCCCCACGGCCTCGCTTGGCGCGCCCTGGGGCGGCGACGTCAGCCCACATCGAGCACGGCGCCGATCGAGGCTCCCTCCGGGTCGGTCAGCCACAGGCGGCCCGAGCGGATCCGCCCTCGCTCGTCCAGCTCGACCCCGCCGCGACCGTCCGGCCGACGGAGCAGTGACAGCCACGCCGGCACCCCCGGAGCGACCCGGGGCCGGAGCGCGAGCGCTACGCGGCCCATGGTCCACCGCGGGTTGACCTCGACGAGGGGCTGCAGCCGCAGGTCCCCCGCTGGATCGGCGCCGACCAACATGTCCACCCCGACCGGCCCCTGCACGCCGAGCGCCGACAGCCGCGGCGCGAGGAAGCGGGCCAGGTCCCTGCCGAGACCCAGGATCCCCCGCGGGTGCTGGCCGTGGAGGAAGCGCAAGAGCTCGCGAGGCAGCCCGCTGTCCGGCCGACTCACCAGCGACCGGCGCCAGGTCCCGGCGGCGTCGGCTTCGAACACTGTGAGGCCGATGACATGGGCCTTGTCACCGCGGACATCGAAGTGCAGGGAGAGATCGCAGCGCCGGTCGAGCCAGGGCACGACGAGCACCTTCGGCTGCAGTTCGAGGAGCCGACCGACCGACCGCTTCTCGACCCGCCGGAGGATCCCCTGGCCCGCAGTAGACAGCACCGGCTTGACCGCCGGTCGCCAGCCGGCGCTCGACAGGGCGCCCGCGTGAGCCTCGACCTCGTCCCAGGACCCACAGGGGCGCCCCGCCAACACCGCCAGCTCGGGTCGCCACTGTGCCAGCCAGCCGGCGGCGACATCCTTGCGGAAGGCTGCGTCCGAGGGCACCGGGCGCCGGGCAGTGGCGACCTGTCGCCGACGCAGCGGCCCCAGGCGCTCCTCAGCCGCGGGCGACCAGCCCCAGGGCTGCAGCATCCCGACGGCCCGATCGCCCACCGTCGCCGCCAGCTCCGGCAGGGCGAAGCCGGCATCCCGAAGCTGCCGCTGCCAGGCCAGGCCCGGCGGCCGGTCCACCAGCACGACATCTTCGGGCACCGCGAGCACCCAGGGCAGCGCCTGCAGATCGTCGCGCAGCGCCCGCACCGCGGGGGTCAGGCGCAGCGCACCCACGCGGTCGGCTTCGCAGGTCGGGTTCCACCACCACACGTCCGGCGGCCGCCCCTTGCTGCGCCCGTACAGGTCCAGGCGGTCGACAAACTCCGCGTCGAAGCCCAGGCGCTGCCGCAGGTCCCGCTGCACGACGGGGCCCTTGGCCCGCGACGGTGACAGCGGCAGCGACAGCCGCCCCGAGAACGCGTCCCAGTCCGACTGCGCCGGGTCCTTCCACCGCCGGAACCACCGCAGCCCGTGGGCCACGTGCCCCAGCTCGTCGGCGAGCACCTGGTCGACGATGGCCGCCGTGGCGTCGTCGCCCACCTGCCGCAGGGCCGCGGCGTAGTGCACGCAGTAGTCGAGGTTGGCCTGCTCGAACACCAGCCCCATGCGGACGCTCAGGTCGATGGGGTCGGACAGGTCGTGGGCCGCGTCCCAGAAGAAGCGGTTCACCGGCACGTCGCCGGGCGACACCCCCAGCGCCTGCATGCGGTCGACGTACATGCCGAAGTGCCGCTGCTCTTCGGTGATGATCCGGACGAGCCCCCGTCGCCAGCCTGCAGGCGCGGAGGGAAAGCGAAGCAGCGCCAGGGCGAACAGCTCGATGGCCAGCAGCTCGTGGTTGGCGAAGAAGTGCAGCATGGTGCCGCGCACCCGATCGTCGTCGAGCGCCGACAGCCGCGGGAAGGGCTGCCGCTCAGCCGAGAATGCCCACGCCGCGGGCCGACCAGGCTGGTCAGGGAGCGCCACGGCGCGATCGACCAGGCCCTCGGCGTCACCTCCCGCGGCCGGCGGCGCCCGGAGCTTGTCGTCGATGTCGTCGCTCAGCAGCAGGGCGAGGGCCCAGTCGTGGGCGGTCACGGAGATCCCCCGGTCACTCCGTCACCGTCAGCAGCAGCGCATCGGCGACGTCGAAGCCGTCCGTGGTCCCCGCCCCACCACAGTCGTCGCCCAGGTCAGCGTAGGTCCAGCTCGCCCCGCCATCCGTCGAGAAGCGGTAGACGACCGCGTAGCTGCCGGCGGAGGCGGGCGTGGTGATGGTGCCGACGTACTCGTCGTTGGCGTGGTCACCCGGGGCCAGCCCGTCCTTGTCGTCGTTGTAGGTGGCGTCCACCCACGTCCAGGCGCTGCCGTCGACGCTGGGGTCGTCGTCGGCCGCACCGACACCGACCTGGCCGGTGATCCCGGCGCCCTCGCCGACATCGTCGGTCACCCCGGTCTTGTACACCCAGCCATAGACGTCCTGGTCCACGCCTGCGCCAAGCGACAGAGAACAGGGCCACTGCACGTGGGCATAGTCCACCGGGTCGCCAAGCACGGTGACCGAGGCAGCTCCGCTCTCGCCGCTCTCTTCATCGTCGGAGGGGGTGACCTCGCAGACCCAGAACTCCCCGGGGCTGGTCGCCGAGCGGGACACCGTGTAGCCGGACACCCCGGCGTCGGATCCGTCCACCGTCCAGGCCACGGCGTAGCTGATGTCGTCGCCGTCGGCGTCGGTGGAGAAGCTGTCGATGGCGCAGGTGAGCGTGTCGGTGCCGGCGTAGGGGTCCGAGGGCGAGATCGACACCACCGGGGCCGTCGGCGGTGTGTTCACCACCGTGACCGACGCGGTGTCGCTGTCGCCCGACGCGCCGTCCGCCGTCGGGGTGACGGTCACCTCCACCACCTCACCCTTGGAAAAGCCGGTGCTGAGGCTGGCGGCAGTGATCGGGACGGCCACGCCGCCCACCGTCCAGGCGTAGCCGAAGCTCACGCTGTCCCCGTCGGCGTCGGAGGCCGAGGCGTTGGCGGTGATCGTGTCGTCCACCGTGGGAGACGACGGCGAGAGGCTGACCGTGGTCAGCACCGGCGGCGTGTCCTGGATGGTGACGGAGGCCGTGGCCGCGGTCCCGGCGCTGCCGTGGCTGTCCATCGGCGTGACGGTGACCTCCCACCGCTGGCCCTTGCTGGTGCTCGACGCCGGGACGGTCGCCGTGACCGCCGGGGTGGCGTCGCCATCGGCGGTCCACGCGTAGCTGTAGCTGATAGCGCCGCCCTCCGGGTCCACCGACGCCGTGTCGATGGTCGCGGTCAGCGCGTCCGCCGTGACGGGCGACGACGGCGAGATGCTGACGACCGGCGCGCTCGGCAGGCCGTTGACGGTGAGGCTGAGCGTGTCGGTGGCCGACAGGCCCGCCGTGTCCTCCACCTCGACGGTGATGGTGTGGCTGCCCGCCGACAGGTCCGAGAGGGTGAAGCTGAGGTCGCCACCGCTGTCGGGGCTTCCCGAGCCCAGGACACCGTCCAGATCGCTCGACCAGGTGGCCGTCAGCGCGTCTTCCGGGTCGGTAGCGTCGGTCGCCACCACGGTGACGTCCAGCGGGATGCCCTGATCGACGACCGTGCCGCGCGCGGGAGAGGTGATGGTCACGTCCGGAGCCGAGTCCATCGTCAGCGCGACGTTGTCGGTGCAGACCTCGCCGTCGGTGTCCTGCACGGTGAGGGTGACGGTGTGGTCACCCAGCGACAGCGGCAGGGTGCTCTCCACCAGGCCCGTGCTGTCCGCGGTCACGCTGCCTAGGTCGCCGTCGATGTCGCTGGACCAGGACACGTCGAGGCTGCCGGGGGCCTGGTCGGCGTCCGAGACGGTGGCGGTCATGGTCGCGCCGTCTTCCACGTCGAAGATCGCAGCGTCCGCGGGCGAGGTGATCGAGCAGTCCGGCGGGCTGTTGCCCTTGGACACGCTCAGCGTGATCGTGTCCGAGGCGGTCTTGCCGTCGGTGTCCTGGACGTGCAGGGACAGGGCGTGGTCTCCGATATCCAAGGTCGTGGACGCCGTCACCGCACCGTCGCTGTCCACGACGACATCGAGGTCGGACAGGTCCTGGACCGTGCTCTCCCACCAGACCGTCAGCTCTGACGCCCCGTCTTCGTAGTCGGCGACGACGCCCTCCAGCGTCACCAGGGTGCCAGCGACGTAGTGGGCGCCGTCTTCAGGGGCGGTGATGTCGGCGCTGGGGGCGTGGGTCTCGACCACCGTGAAGCTGCTGGTGGCCTGGCCCGGCGACAGGTCGGGATCGGTCACGACCAGCACCACGTCGTGCGTACCCAACCCCGGGTCGACCTCGCAGCGGGTGTTGCCGTCAGCGTCGGGCGCCGTCGGCGCACAGGCCTCGACCCCATCGATGCGCCAGGTGACCTGGAGGTCGGGCATGGCGTCGTCGATGTCGGCCACGACGCCGACCAGGGCCACGGTCTCGCCGTCCGGCAGGGTGGCGCCGTCGGCCGGTTCGACGATCGTCGCTTCAGGAGCGGTGTTGTGGACCTTGATGCCGTCGTCGCTTCCGCAAGCGGTCAGGGCGAGGGCGAGACTTGCAGGGGGAACGAGCAGGGGGCGCATGGCTTCCTCCGACCCGTTCAGCCTATTCAGCCGCGCCACTGAGGTCCGCACCGCGACCGCCGCACCCCCGCGAGTGCGCCGTCAACGCTCGACCCACCACAGCACGAGCTTTCCGTACTCGTTGCGGAGCAGCCGCCGGGAGCGGGCGTCCTGCCACCATGCGTCTGGATCGAAGGGGTCCAGGGGCGAGGGCTTCACGGACAGCTCGACGTCGTCCGGCAGCGCGCGACGGAAGATCTTGCCGGCGCGCCAGGTGTGGTAGGGCGAGGTGACGACGACAAGGTGGTGCCACTGCCGCAGCCGCACCAGCTCGGCGACCGCCCGGGCCTCGTCCGAGGTGGAGGGCTCGTCGATGCCCAGGGCCACGATGGCGTCTTGCGGCACGTCGTGGGCGAGCAGCACCTTCGTGGTCTTGCGCGCCTCGGACAGCTCTCCCTGGTCGGCGGTGCCCCCGACGGCGACGATCCGCGGGGCGACGCCCTGGGCGAAGAGGGTCGCCGCGTAGGGCGCCCGCTTGTAGACATCGCCGCCCAGCACCACCAGCGCATCCGCGGGGAGCGCGTCGGCGTCGAGCACATCGTCGCGGACGAGCCGGTGTCCCAGCGCACGGCCCACGGCGGGCGCCAGCGGGACCCCGATGACGGGGACCAGCAGGAGCAGGAGCAGGACGGCGATGATGGGACGGCGTCGCACCCCTGCCAGCTAAGCAACAGACGTGCCAGCGCCCACACCGCCGACCGCGCACCTCGGCGCCGGGAGATCGACGATCCGTGGATCCGGGCGCCAGCGCCGCAACCGCGACACGCAAGTCATGCTTCCGTCACCCCCGGTGCGGCCGGAGCTTGCGCGATCCCCATGGCGTCGCGCTCCTAGGGCGTGGCACGGAGCTTGCTTCTTGTGGCGACGTACCCGGAGTCCACCATGCCCACCGCTTCCACCCGCGTCGCTCTCCCCCTCGCCCTTCCCCTGCTCCTCGCGACGGCCTGCGCATCCATGGACGCCGACGTCGGCTCGTCGGGCGGCATGGGCAGCGCCGACGCCGGCGGCGACTACGGCGTGACCCCCGGTGGCTCCCAGGACATCGGCTACGTCCGCGAGCTGATCGACCAGGGCCTGATCCCCAGCCTCGACGACTGGTCGGCCGAGGGGCTGTTCAGCGAACACGACCTGCCGCTGGATGGCGAGACCTGCGACCAGCTCCTCTGCCCCCGCGCCTCCGCCGCCACGCTGCCCCTGGACGGCGAGATGCTCGTCCAGGTGGGCTTCGGCACCGATCTGAGCGCCGACACCTGGCAGCGGCCGCCCCTGAACCTCGCCATCGCCGTCGACATCAGCGGGTCGATGGGTGACGGCAAGCTCTCGGCCGTGAAGACCGCGCTCCGGGAGCTGTCGACCCACGTCGACGAGAACGACCGGGTGGCCCTCATCGCGTTTGACGACCAGGCCTCGATCCGACTGCGCTCCACCGTCATGGACGACGCCGGGCGCGTCGCCCTGCGCGACGCAATCGCCGACCTGCACGAAGACGGGGCGACCGACATCAGCGCGGGCCTCCGCCTGGCCTACAGCGAGGTCGAGCCCCACGCCGACGCCGCGGCCCTCGAAGACCGGGTGATGCTGTTCACAGACGCCATGCCCAACGTCGGCGCCACCAACGACGACAGCTTCGTCGGCCTGGTGACCCGCTACGCCGAAGAGGACATCGGCCTCACGGTGTTCGGCACCGGCATCGACATGGGCAACGAGCTGGCCGAGGTGATGAGCGAGGTGCGCGGCGGCAACTACGTCTACCTGCCGGACCCCGAGCGCATCGGCACCGTGTTCGACGAGGCCTTCGACTTCCTGGTCAGCCCCATCGCCTACGACCTCTTCGTCGAGCTGCGCACCGCCGACGGCTGGCGCTTCGTCGACGCCGTCGGCGCCCCGCTGGAAGACCCCGGCGCCATGCTGAGCTTCGGGGCCGCCACGCTGTTCCTGAGCAACAACGACGGCGGCATGGCGGTCATGCTGGAGCGCGAGCCGCTGAGCGATGGCGAAGCCCCGCCCGATGGTTCCACGGCCGACGGGCTCGCCGACATCGGCGAGCGCCTCATCAGCTTCCACGTGGAGTACGAGGACGCCGAGACCGGAGAGCTGGCCGGCGACGACCTGACCATCGGCTTCGACGGCGGGGATGCCTGGGTCAGCGAGGAGCTGGGCGACACCAGCCCGCAAGCCGACGACCTCGGCGTGTTCAAGATGGCCTTCCTCCTCGACGAGATCGACGCCCTGACCGCCGCAGGCGAGTTCTGCGCCGGCAACGGGCAGGTCGAGGGGGTCCGCGAAGCGGTGCTGCTCGCCGAGGAGCGGCTGGCCGTCGCCGCCGACACCCTGGACGCCGCCGGCGAGATCGGCACCGGCCTCGACGAGGAGAGCGCGCTGATGGCGGCCCTGGCCGCCAACCTGGAGGGCGGGCGCGGCCGCTGCAACTGACCGCGCCGCCGGGCCCGGCCTGCGTCAGCCGACCCCGCAGGCCACTCGCGCCCGGTCGGTGGTCTCACGCACGATGGCGCGCGCTGTCTGGGCGCCCTTGTACAGCACCTGCTCGACCTCGTCGGGGTTGCGCTCGAAGTGGTCGTAGCGCTCGCGGATGGGGCCGAAGCGTTCGTTGAGCTTGCCGAGGAGGGCGAGCTTGGCGTGGCCGTAGCCGTAGCCCCCGGCCCGGTAGGCGGCCGCCATCTCGGCCTTCTCGTCTTGGCTGGCCATCAGGCTGTAGAGGGCGAACACGGTGCAGGTCGTCGGGTCCTTGGGATCGTCGACCGGCGTGCTGTCGGTCTTGATGGACATGACCCGCTTCTTGAGCGCCTTGCCCCGCATCATGATCGGGATGTGGTTGTCGTAGGACTTGCTCATCTTCTGGCCGTCGACGCCCGGCACCGGCACCGGCGTGCCCAGCTCGTACTCGGGCAGCTTGAAGACGTCGCCGTACAGGTGGTTGAAGCTGGCGGCCATGTCCCGACAGAACTCGATGTGCTGGACCTGGTCGGCACCCACGGGGACCACGTCGGCGTCCACCGACAGGATGTCGGCCGCCTGGAGCACAGGGTAGGTCAGCAGCCCCGCCGACGCCGGCAGGCCGCGGGCGCGCTTGTCCTTGTAGGAGACGCCCTTCTCCAGCAATCCCGACCCGGTCACGGTCATCAGCAGCCACATCAGCTCGCAGACCTCGGGCACGTCGGACTGCCGGTAGAGCACGGCGCGGTCGGGGTCCAGACCGCAGGCCAGGTAGGTGGCGGCGACGTCGAAGGTGTGGCGCCGCAGCGCGGCGGGGTCCTGCACCGAGGTCAGCGCGTGGTAGTTGGCGATGAAGTAGAAGGCGTCGTCCTGGTTGTCGACGTGAACCCGGATGGCGCCGAAGTAGTTGCCGAGGTGCAGCAGCCCGGAGGGCTGGATGCCGGACAGGTAGCGCTTGCCCATGACGTGCTCCGTCTGGAAGGCGAGAAGACCGGCGCCTAACGCCGCGGGTGGGGGGCAGGCACGCCGGATGGGGCCGTCAGTCCGTCGGAGAAGGCTCGGTCGTTCCCGGTGTGGGCAGGGCGCCGGCCGGTGGCAGCGCGCTGCCGGCCGGGTCAAGCGAGCGCGGCGGCCGGACCTGCACCGTGATCGGCGTGGCCGTCAGCCCCTTGCCGCCCGCGTCGGCGCGGCGGACCCAGACGAGCAGGCGCAGCCCCTCGCGGATGAGGTAGCTGTGCAGGTCGTACTGGTCGTGGAACGCGGGGTCGTCGTAGAGCTCCTGGTCGCCGAGGAACTTGGGCAGCATCGACCCACGGCTGCTCGCAAAGATGACGTAGTCGGGGGCGCGCGACAGCACGTAGGCGCCGTCGCCCTTCTCGTGTCCGGGGCGGCCCTGGCCCATGGTGTCGACGTGGCGATGGGCGATGTGGAGGTCGTTGAGACCCAGCGTGTCGATGGTCCGCAGCCCGGAGGCATAGGGGATGCTGCCGGCGATGTTCGTGGCGAGCAGGGCATCGGCCGGGGCGTGCTCGGCGAGCCAGCGGCCCACCTCGATGCCGTCCTGGGAGACCTCGGCGTCAGTGTTGAGCTGGGCGCTGGTGGCCATCCACCACAGGTTGATCGCGACGGCGAGGCCAGCGAAGGCGGCCCGGAAGCCAGGGCGAAGCGGTGCGTGGCCGATGACGCTGCTGGCGGCGAGGGCGCCGAGCGGCAGGTAGGCGGCGTAGAAGCGGTAGCCCCAGAAGACATCGCCGCCGACGGCGACGACGTAGAGCGTGTGCAGCAGCAGCAGCAGCGCCACGACGGACAGCCCGCCTTCGACGGCGACGAAGGGAGCCGCCAGCGGCACGACGATGAGCGGCCAGGCGACGTTGACGCACTGCCACAGGTAGACGAGGCCCCGGACGAGCTGATCGCCCGTGGCCCCGACCTTGACGTAGAAGGTGTTGGGCAGGAGCTGGTCGTAGTAGCTCAGCCGCCACAGAAACCAGCCCCCGGCGACCAGCCCGAAGGCCGTCACCATCGCACCCAGGGACGCGGTGCGCCCCCTGCCGCGCAGCAGCCGAGCGACCCGGTCGAGGAAGAGCACACCGAAGACGAGGCCGGCGTCGGGGCGGCTCATGGCGGCGAGGCCGGCGAGCACCCCGCTGGCCACAGCAAGCCCGGCGCCGTCCTGTCGCTGCCGCCCCCGCAGGTGGACGAGGACCGCCGCCGTGGACAGCAGTCCCACCAGCGGCACCTCCATGCCGGACATGCTCCACTTGGAGAACACGCCGCAGGTGCCGAGCAGCAGCGCGCCGAACATCGCCGTGCGGCGGGACACGCCGGGGACGATGCGATGGGCGAAGCCTACCAGTGTAAGGCTGAGCACATCGAGCACGCCACCGAGGAGCTTGCTGAACACCACCGGCGAGAAGCCGAGGGCGCGCCCGCCGGCCATGAGCAGCAGCCACAGGAAGTTGGTGTAGCCCTCGACGCGTTCCCCGGCGTTGAACACGACACCGTGGCCCGCGACGAGGTTGTCGGCGTAGCGGAAGCTGATGTAGGCGTCGTCGAGGGTCCAGGGCTGCAGCGTCCAGTCGTGCACGGCGAAGACGAGCAGGCCCGCCAGGACGGGCGCCCACGCGGGGATGCGGTCGGTGTCCAGCATGCGCTCGGTGGGGCGGAGGCCGCGCATAACCGCCGGGACCGGTGTCGCGCCCGCCACAGCGGCTGCCGTGACCGCGGCATCGCCTGCGCGCCCGCGCAGGTCAGCGGATAGGCAGCGGCGTGCGTCGCCTGCCGCCAAGCCTCACCTGGCCGCTCTCCCTCGGCCTGTACGCCGCCGTCGCCGTGCTGCCGGCCTGGCAGCGGCTGTTCGCCGACACCCGCGACTACGCCACCTTCGCCACGGCGGCGCGGGTCTGGCAGGCGGGGGGAGACCCCTACGACCTGGCCGCCCTCCAGGCCACAGCACCCGCGGGCACCACCGTCTACCCCTTCTTCTACCCGCCACCGGCCCTGCCGCTGCTCGCGTGGACGGGATGGCTGCCGCTGCAGGCCGGCTACCGGGTGATGTTCTGGCTCAACGAGCTGGCCCTCGCCGGGGTGCTGTGGGTGCTGTGGCGCTGGTTCCGGCCGCCGCCCTGGCTGCTGCTCCTCGCGGCCTGCACCTGGGTACCGGTCGGCTGGAGCGGGCGCCTGGGACAGGTCAACGTCGTCGTGCTGCTGCTGGCGGTCGCCGCGCTGTGGCGAGCCCGTGGCGGGCTGCTCGCCGCTGCCGCGGTCATCAAGATGTCGCCAGCCCTGCTGGCCGCCCCGTGGCTGGCACGGCGGCGATGGCGCCCTCTGGCAGGGGCCGTGCTGGGCGCGCTGGCGGCCCACATCCTCGTCCTGCCCTGGGTGCCCTTGTCCATGCAGCAGCACTTCTACCTGGAGGTCCTGCCGCAGTTCGCCAGCGGCGCCTACAACGGCATCGACGTGCCGATCACGCTGCCGGCGAACCACTCGCTCGCCAACCTGCTGGACCAGGTGTGGCCCGGGCCCGACGATCACCACCTCTCGACCACCGCTGCGATGCTGACCCGCGGGCTGATCGGCAGCGGACTGCTGGCCCTGTTGTGGGTCGGCCGGCGCATACTTACGGCGCTAGGGGATGCACTCCTCGTCGGCGCGCTTCTCGTGCTCATGACCATCGCGCCGGTCTTCACCTACGAGCACCACCTCGTCTTCCTGTTGCCGGCGGCGGTCGCCGCGGCCACCGCGATCCACCGCGGCCTCCTGCCCCGGAGCGCGCTGATCCTGCTGATCCCCGCGTGGCTGGCCGTCGTGCTGCCCATCGAGGAGTTCCGGCGGCTGCAGCGGCTGTGGCCCGACGGCGCCGCCTTCGTCCGCGAGAGCAAGCTGTTGGGTGCCCTGGCCCTGGGGGCGCTGTGTGCCTGGGGGGCTGGGCAGCTCGGGGAGGCGAACACCGAACAACGTTAGGGCGACCGCACCTACCAGTGCGGGGGGACCTCGTCGGCGAGGTCCTTGCTCACCTCGACGTTGCGGGCGAGATCGGCGCGCACCGACTTCAGCTCGTCCTTCACGGCACCCACCTGGTCGCCGAGCTGGCGGACCACCTCGTCGAGGTCGGCGATGGTGCGTTCCAGAAAGGTGAGCCGCATCTCGAGGTCGGTGACCCGATCGGCGAGCCGGTCGTCCTTGTCGCTGGCCATGCATGCCTCCGTGGGATGCGTCGTCCTGACGTCCCGCTTACCCGGGACGGGGCCGCAGCGGCTACCATTGCGTCATGTCCACGGTCCTGGTGCTCGCTCTCGCCCTCGCCTGCTCCGACAAGGACGCCGATCCGCCTGCGGGCGTGGACAGCGGCGTCGGCTCCTCCACCGACTCCGGTGCCGATGGGGGTGCCGGCACGACCGGCGATGGCGGCGTCAGCGACGGCGGCGGCACCGACGGCGGCGCCCAGGGCGATGGGGGCAGCCAGACCGACGGCGGCACCCAGGGCGACGGCGGCGACACCGGCCCTCCCCCGCCTCCACCGGACCTCAGCCTGGCGATCAACCGCGGCGGCTGGATCGACCCGCTGCGCAGCGCAGAGCTGACGCTGTCACCCTCAGCCGTCGACCTGATGGGCGACGAACAGGGGCTGAGCCTGCGGCTGATGAACGCCGACGGGACCCTCCACCACGAGATCGCCACCAGGCTCGACCCCACCGCGGCCATCGGCTTCAACGGACGCGACGCCGAGAACGTCCCGCTTCCGGTCGGCGACTACCTGCTGCAGGCCGACCTCGTCGACAACCCCGGCACGGTGGTGGACACCGAACAGGTCGATGTCCACGTGGCCCGCACGGGGGTGACAGGGGGCAGCTACGGCGGCGCTGACCTGGAAGACGACAACCGGGTCGCGCTGCTGTGGTACGACGCCGATGGCTTCAGCAGCTACTGGAACGACGGCGCGGTCGAAGCGGCGTTCTCGCTGCCAGGGCCCTCATTCGGCGAGGGCATCGCCGAAGCGGCCACCGACGTGCCCGACGTGTGGGCCGACAGCGCCACCCCGCCGACGGGAACCCGACCCAGCAACCTGCCCGTCGCCTACGGCTACGACTCGCAGCCCTGGCTGACCCTGACCGTGGCCACCCTGGTCCCCGACGGCACCGACCTGTCGACCTGGTCGGCGGCGCTGGATGGCTGGACGCTGTCGTCGGGCGACATCGCCAGTGGCACGCTGGTCTTCCGCAAGGACGAAGCCCTCGCCGACGGCCCGACCGTGCTGGAGGGTGACTGGAAGCTGTCGCTGTCCGTCGACGGCGAACCGCTCACCTCACAGGTGATCCCCTACCGGGTCTACGCCACCATGGGGCAGCCGACATTTGCGTCGACCGAGTCACCCCACATGCTGTGGACAGCCGCAGCCGACGGCGCGCTGCGGGCCATCGACGGAGTCGAAGCCACCGACGCCGCCGTGCTCGACGCCATCGTCGAGTGGGTCTACAGGGAGCTGGGGCTGACCTACGACACGCGCTCGGGTGCCAGCTTCTACGCCAGCTACTCCGGCTGGGATGGCGGCTCCATCAACTTCTCTGGCTTCCTCGACCGCAGCCGGGGGAGCACCGTGAACTGCAGCGACTGTGCCGGTATCGTCGGCGCCTACGCCAACATGCTCGGCGTGCCGCTGGACTACAGCATCATCCTGAGCAACTACCAGCTCAACGAGATCAAGGCGATCGGCATCGACGAGTTCACGAGCTGCCCCTTCGGGCCGAGCGGCTGTGGGTTCAGCTACCACGCGGTCACGACCAACGACGAGTCCGCCACCATCTGGGACGCCACCCTGGCCCTGGACGGCGACGAAGACCCCGGCGCCGCCCCCAGCGAAGAGCTGATCGTCCAGGGGGTCGGCGGCGACGAGTACCTCGAGCGCCTCGTCCGCAGCGGCAGCGCCGACTACTACTACGACACCAGCCGCATCCAGGTCCGCTGATGCCCCTGCTCCTCCTCCTGACGATGACCGCCCGGGCCGGTGGGCTGCACGCCGGCATCCCCGTCGACCAGGACGCCGGCTTCGTCGACCTCCGCTTCGAAGACGCCGAGCTCGGCTGGTCGGCGGCCCTCGTCGACGACGCCGGCAGCCCCGCGGGCTTCCTGCGGGTCTACGTCGGTCCGACGGAAGCGGCGGCGGCACGCTGGATGGATGACGCCGTCCGCGGTGTGCAGGCCCCCATGCCGACGCTGGCCGGGCTCGGTGACATCGCAGCCGGAGACCCCGACGCCGTCGTTGTCTGCCGAGACGGCAACGTCGCGCTGATGGTCCGCGCCCAGGGCGACATCTCCGCGGAGGACCAGGCAAGCGCCATGCTCGGGCAGATCGTGGACGAGCCGCTGATCTGGCCGGCCGCTGCGCGCGTCGATGAACGCGACGGGCTCTGGTTCTTCGACGCCGGCGACGCGGTGTTCGCCAGCGTCACCGGGGGCCGCCGACCGCTCGGCCAGCCCAACGGCTACATCGAGCTGCCCAGCCGCGTCGTCACCTGGGACCGCCTGGGCCGCGCCGCGGTGCTGCTGCCGCAGCCGTAGTCAGAGCGTGTACAGCAGCCGAAAGCCCAGGTAGGGCGGCACCGGCTGATCCTGCAGGCGCGCTTCCGCGTAGAACTGGCAGATCGCGTAGACCGTCCAGTGGTCGCGATCGGGCATCCACACCGCGGCCGGCCCCAGGCGCAGCGACTCGTCGCTGGTCTGGCCCGCATGGCGGTAGTCGAGGTAGCCGCCGACGTAGAGCGTGGTGTCGCCAGGCTCTACCTCCCAGGCCAGCAAGCCGTTGTGGTCCCAGCTCGTGCCCGAACGCTTCAGCATGAGGCCCAGCTCGGGCTCCAGCCAGTAGTCGCCCAGATCCGTGGTCGGCCCCGGGCGAAGGGTGTGGTAGCGGAAGACCGACCAGCCGACGAAGACGATGGGTCCCCCCTTCATACGGATGGTCGGTTGGACCATCAGCCGGCTGCCCCAGCCCGTCGTCCGGTCCATGGTCGCGCGCAGATCGGCGTCGTAGAAGGCGTCGGGGTCGTCGAACAGGTACACGGCGGTGAAGGCGTCGTAGAAGCCGATCACCGAGTAGCGGGCGCGCAGCTCGAAGATGGTGGCGGGCTGGAACACGAGGTCGACGCCGGCCCGGGTGTAGGCCGGCGTGATCTGCACCGTGGCGTTGGTCTGGACGAAGGTCTCGTCGAGGAGCGGGTTGCCGGGTCGGTTCCACAGCGGCTGGCGCACGCCCGGCTGGAAGGTCGTCTCTGCTCCGGTCGGGAAGAAGGCGGCCGACAGCGTCCACTCAAACGTCGGTTCGAGGGCGCGAGCAGGCTGACCGCCGACGGCCAGCGTCAGCAGCAGTGGCGTCAGGGGATGCGCTCGACGCGGATCTGGACGACCCGGTCCTTGATGCCGCCCGGCCGGCCGAAGGTCCAGCCCTTGCCGTCTTCGGGTCGATCCACGATGGGGTAGCTCTGCTCGAAGTCGGGGTCGCTGCGGCGGGCGGTGATGGGGTCGAGGAGGTCGAGATCGGGCACGCCCACCGCGGGGCGGCCGTCCTTGGCGGGCGAGGTCTCACCCTCCACGAGCTGCACGCAGCGCCACGGAGCCTCCGTCCAGTCGCCGACCACCGAGGTCTTGAGGATGACGCGCACGCCGTGGTGGCCCGCGACGAACAGGCTGCCCAGCTTGTCGGGCAGGTCGCCCTGGCGTCCGCTGGGGAAGATGGAGACCTGGTGGCGCGTCCCGGAGAACCCCGGCTTGGTGTAGCCGACGATGTCGACGCGCATGTTGTCGGCGATGTCCCAGTCCACGCTTGCTCCGGCGGGGGTGGGGCTGGCCGACCACCCGCGGCCGCCATGATGCCAGCCGGGGGGCCGCGCGTCACCCTGGTCCCCGCGAACCGCCGCCGTGGTGCCAGCCGACGACGGGCGCGTCACCCCGGGTCCATGCACGCGAACGGATCGTCCCACCCCTCACCCGGGGCGCGAGGATATCAGCCGCATTGTTCCATCACTTCGGAGGACACATGGGTCTGCTCGTCGACGGGCAGTGGCAGGATCGCTGGTACGACACCAGCCGCAGCGGCGGCCGCTTCGAGCGCAGCGCGGCGTCCTTCCGGCGCACCGTCACCGCCGACGGAACGCCGAGGGAGGGGCAGCCGACGGTGAAGGCCTCCCCGGGACGCTTCCACCTCTACGTCAGCTTCGCCTGCCCCTGGGCGCACCGCACCCTCATCGTTCGCGCGCTCAAGGGGCTTCAGGACGTCATCGACGTCAGCGTCGTCCACCCCCTGATGCTCGAGCAGGGCTGGTTCTTCGACGACGAGCATCCCGACCGGCTCGCGGGGCGGCGCTTCCTGCACCAGGTCTACACCGACGCCGACCCGCGCTTCACCGGCCGGGTGACCGTGCCGGTGCTGTGGGACTCCGTCGAGGGCACCATCGTCAACAACGAGAGCAGCGAGATCATCGTCATGCTCAACGACGCCTTCGACGCCTGGTCGAGCCGCCCGCAGCTCGACCTGTACCCGGCGGCGCTGCGGGCCTCGATCGAGGAGACCAACGCCGTCGTCTACGACACCGTGAACAACGGCGTGTACCGCGCCGGCTTCGCCACGACCCAGGCGGCCTACGACGAAGCCGTGCACGCGCTGTTTCAGACCCTCGACATGCTGGAGGCGCGGCTGTCGTCGCAGCGCTTCCTGGTCGGCGAACGCCTGACCCTGGCCGACATCCGCCTGTTCACGACGCTGCTGCGCTTCGACCCTGTCTACGTCGGGCACTTCAAGTGCAACATCCGGCGCCTCGTCGACTACCCGGCGCTGTGGGCCTACACGCGCGCGCTCTACCAGGTCCCGGAGATCCGTGGGACCTGCCACCTCGACCACATCAAGCAGCACTACCACCGCTCCCACCCCAGCATCAACCCGCACCGCATCGTGCCGGCCGGGCCGCTGCTCGATCTCGACGCGCCCCACGACCGGGGGCCTGTGTTGCCTGCCTGAGCTTCAGCGCTTCTGGTAGGTCCCGACGACCTGGGCCCGGTCGAGGACGTGGCCCTGCATGGCCTTCTCGACGGCGGCCTTGTCGGCCTTGCCGAGGTCGGGCAGCACCGCGTCGAGGGCGTAGAGCTTGAAGAAGTAGCGGTGCCGGCCGATGGGCGGACAGGGGCCGCCATAGCCGGTGCGCTTCCAGTCGTTGAGCGCCTGGCCCGTGCCAGCGGGAAGGGCGGTGGCGGCGACACCCTGCGGCAGGCCGGTGCTGTCGGCCGGCAGGTTGTAGAGCACCCAGTGCACCCAGGTCATCTTGGGCGCAGCGGGGTCGGGAGCGTCGGGGTCATCGACGATGAGGGCGAGGCTCTTCGTGCCCGCGGGCGCATCCGACCAGGACAGCGC
>CAZRFD010000050.1:0-43571 GCA_964599085.1 uncultured Enterobacterales bacterium
ACCTGGGGCTTGGGGATCGGGAGGGATGGCCTGATGGGGGAAGATCCGTCTGACCGCGCCTGAAGGAGGCCCCCGTGCCGACACCCCTGCTCGCCGCCGAACAGCTCACCCGACAGTACGGCCACGGCGCGGCGGCCGTGCGCGCGGTCGACGGCATCGATCTCGCGCTGCATCGCGGTGAGATGGTGCTGATCATGGGGCCGTCGGGGTCGGGCAAGACGACCCTGCTGAGCATGCTGGGCGCGCTGCTGCAGCCCTCCTCGGGGCGGGTGCTCATCGAGGGGGTCGACGTCACCACCCTGGGCGCGGCCAGCCTGCCGGCGCTCCGCGCCCGTCGGATCGGCTTCGTCTTCCAGGCGTTCAACCTGCTCGCGGCCCTGTCCGCTGAAGACAACGTGCTGTTCCCTGCAGCGCTCGCGCCCGGTGGCCGTGCCGCGGCCCGGCCGCGCGCCCGGGCCCTCCTCGATCGCCTCGGCCTCGGCCACCGGCGCAGCCACCGACCCGCAGACCTCTCGGGTGGGGAGCGCCAGCGCGTCGCCATCGCTCGGGCGCTCATCAACGACCCGCCGCTCATCCTCGCCGATGAACCGACGGGAAACCTCGACTCCAGGAGCGGCCAGGAGGTCATGATGATCCTCCACGACGTGGTCCGGGACGAGGGGCGCGGCGCCCTCGTGGTCAGCCACGACCCGCGGGTAGTCGAGGTGGCCGACCGCGTCCTGTGGCTCGAAGACGGTCGGATCAGCGACCACCGGCCCCGCAGCGTCGATCTCGTGGAGGATCCGGTGTGTCACATGCGCATCGACCCGGACACGAGCCCCCACCACCTCGTGCACGCCGGCCACGAACAGGTGTTCTGCTCGGCCCGCTGCATGGAGCGCTTCGCCGCCGACCCCGCCGCCTACACTGCGGCTTGAGACGGCGACGCGAGCCGACGGGCTCGAGCTTCGGGTGTCTGCAGCGGGCGCCCGGTCATGCGCCGGCGTCGACGCGTTCGGACAGGTGCTGGAAGCTCTGCACCGGCAGGATGGCCACGATGCCGTCGCCGGAGGTGCCGCTGCAGGCCGCGCTCGCGATGGCGTCGGCGATGGCCTCGGCCTGGTCGGCGGGTGCGTAGACCTCGACGCGCGCCCGGCGCACGTTGCTGTTGCGACGGAAGAAGTTGCTGTATTCGCCGACTCCGGCGACCGGTGCCATGCAGATCCCGCCAGCACCGGCGGCACGCACGGCCTCTTCCACGGCGTCGACACAGCTCAGCCGCACGACGGCCACGATCAGCTTGTAGCTCACGCTGCCTCCTCGGCCGCGTGGGAGCTGCGACCGTCGACGTCGATGGTGCAAGAGTCGATCCAGCTCGTGGCGATCGCGGGGATCAACGCTGGCGCCGTGTCTGGCGCACCCGCGGGGGCGGCGCGGTGCCGGGGACCGGGTCCGTTCGTGACACGACTGCGAGATGGATTCGCACCTGTGCGAGGAGTGGGCGCGCGGGGGCACGTCGCGACGCCGGCTTTGCGTGGTCGCTTCGCTGGCACGGGATCTGCAAAAGGAGACGCCCACCCCGCGGCGGAAGCCGCACTTCGAGGAGTCGTCATGCGACCCTTCTTCACCGGCTGGCTCTCCCGAGCAGGGGATGGATGGTTCCTCCCCTGCAAACTCTCCCCCCTGGCCCTCGGCGCGATCCTCCTCGCCGTCGGCTGTGCGGGGACCGACGCGACGCCGGCCGACGGTCCGGCCCAGGCGTCCAAGGTCGATGAACGTCAGGCCGCCACCCCGCAAAAGCCCCCGATCGTCGTCAAGAAGACCCCTGGCTGAGGCTGCTGTACGAAGTGGGTGGGTCACCTGCAATCACACGGCTACCAGGTAGATGAGACCGAAGCTCCCAGCGTCGCGGCGCTCGCCGAGCTGCGGACGCGCTACGGCGTCCCCGCGGGCACAGAGAGCTGTCACACGGCCCTCGTGGGCCGCTACGTCATCGAGGGGCACGTCCCGGCCGAAGTCATCGACAAGCTCCTCGCAGAGCAGCCCGACATCGTCGGCCTCGTCGTGCCCGGCATGCCCGCCGGCTCGCCGGGCATGGAGATGGGCAAGCCCCAGCACTACGACGTGCTCGCCATCGGCATGGACGGCAGCACCAGCGTCTACGCGCAGATGTGAGCCACAGCCGCGGAGGGTCGGGTGAGCGAGCACCGCATCGCCAGTCCGTCTCTCCGCGGTGGTCGCCGCCCGGCCCGCCGGTGGGGCGCGCCCTGGCGTGGGGCGCTGTCGCTCGCGCTCGGCGCTGTGCTCGGCGTCGTGCTCCTGCACCCGGCCACCATGGCCATCTACTGGCTGGAATTCCACGCCCAGCTCTCCGATGACTGGGCGTCGGGTGGCCAGTTCGTGCTCGCCCGGCTGCTGGCCTCCTTCTCGCCACCGATGCTGCCGATGTCGGGGTTGTTCGCGCTCCTCGGGCTGAGCTTCGGTGGGGTCTTTGCGGTGTTCGATCGGCGCCTTCGGCGCTCGGAGGCGGCGCTGTCGAGGCTGACGGCCGAGGTGGGCCGAGAGCTGCCCGCGCTCATCGCCCGAGGCGAGAGCGAGCACCTCGAGTTCAAGTCGGGCGCGCGCTGGGACTACCGCCGCGATCGCTTCAACAAGGACCTCGCCGACGTGATCGCGCGTGCCATCGCGTCGCTGGCGAACCACGAAGGCGGCAGCCTGCTGATCGGGGTGGCCGATGACGGCGGCATCGTCGGCCTGGAGCGCGACTACGGCACGCTGAAGACCCGGGGCCGGGACGGCTTCGCCCAGTTCCTGATGACGCTCGTCCGAGAGCGCATGGGGGCCCGGGTCTGCCGCCTGGTGCATCCGCTGTTCGTGCGGCTGGACGGGCACGACGTCTGCCGGGTCATCATCGAGCCCGCGCCGCACCCCGTGTTCGTCGATCAGCAGGGGCAGGCGCGCTTCTTCGTTCGCACCGGCAACGCGACCCGCGAGCTGGACGCGCGGGAGGCCGTCGACTTCGTCACGGTCCGGTGGCCGGGGCGCGGGTCCCGCTGACGACCGCGGCGCTCTCCGAGCACGCTCCCAGCGGCGGTCTGCGGATCGGGCAGCGCCGCCGCGTGGCCACGGGGGGACCCTCAGCCTCCACCCAACAGCGCCTCCAGCTCGGGTTCGTCGTCGGTCAGGGGGCCCTCGTGCGCCCAGACGAGGGCGCCCGCGGCGTCGTAGAGCAGCGTGGTGGGCAGCTCGGTGGCGCCGAAGACGGGCGTGATGTTGTGGGAGCTGTCGAGGAGGACCTGTCCGGACAGCCGCCCCTGTGCGACCAGCGCCTTGACCTTGGCTTCGCCGTCGTCGGTGGCGATGGAGACGAGGTGCAGGTCGGGATGGTGCTCGACGAGGGTGGCGATGACGGGCAGCTCGGCCATGCAGGGCGGGCACCAGCTCGCGAAGAAGTTGACCATGGTGAGGCCCGGCCGCTCCGGGGCCAGGCCGTGCTCCGCGCCCGCCAGATCCGGGGCCCGGTAGTCGGCGGGCAGGGCCCGCGTCAGCTTGTCGGGGATGGCGACGGTCGGGGAGACGGCCGCAGGCGTGGCCGGGGGAACCGCAGGTGCGGCCGGGGGAGTCGTCGGGGTCGAGTCCGCGCAGGCGGCCACAGCGGAGAGCGCTGCGGCGAGGGTGAGGGTCGTGAACGCGCGGGGAACAGAGGTGGAGGGCATCGGCGCGGGTCGCTCCGTGGATGGCGGGAGGGGAGATTGGTCCTGGCTGGTAGCAGCAAGGGCCATGCCAGGCGACACGCGCCGGGGGACCGGGGGTGCGCGCGCCGGCTGCCGTGGATGTCTGCAGCCCTGCGGACGGCGCTCGCGGTCCTGCGAGGGCCGACGGAGTGCGAAGCGCTGCCCGTGGTCCCGGGCCGCATGGCACGGCGATTGCTTGTGATCCCGGTGCAGGCACCGGTTTCCGACCGGTGCCGCGCTCTGCATCCCAGACCCTGGAGCACCCATGACCGCTGCCATCTTCCTGACCGGACTGTTCGGACTCGCCGCGTCGGCGCCGGCCCTGGCTGCGTCGACCACCCCGACGCACGGATCGAGCCTGCACGAAGCACTGGAGAGCTACATCGCCATCGGCGATGACCTCGCGGGTGCCTCGGTCAAGGAGGTGCCGGATGACGCCCGCAACATGCTCGTGGCGCTCAACGCGGTGCGCGACGATGCGTCGTCGGCGCCCCACATGGGCCACGGCACGGCCGCAGACATGGAAGCGGCCCACGCGTCGATGCGGACGGCGCTGCAGGTCCTGTCGGCGGACGATGTCGACATCGAGGCCGCGCGGCAGGCCTACAAGGACCTCAGCGCCGAGTTCGTCACCATGGCGCAGTCGATGTACAGCCCGCAGCCCGACGACCCGAAGTGGGAGGTGATGACCTGCCCCATGGCCCACGCCGAGTGGATCCAGGTGGACGGGCCTGTCGCCAACCCCTTCCTCGACACCTCCATGAAGACCTGCGGCAAGCCGGTGTCGGCGCTTCGCTCGGAAGGGGTTGCGCAGTGAGCGACAGCAGGCGGTGGGACGAGCAGGTGCTCGGCATCGCCGCGGGGCCGGACGGCACGGCCACCGAGCCGGCCACCAGCCCCGACGACACGGCTGTCGCCGCGGCGGGCGGTGAGGACGCGGTCGCCGAGCTGGCTGCGCTGCCCTACTGCTTCGGCCCGGCCTTCTTCCTGTCGCACCTGCGACGCTACGTCCGCGACGCCTGCCCCTCGCCTGGCGAGGGCCTGCCACAGGTCGAGGTACACCTCGGCGACGGGCGCAGCCTCATGCTGTGCCACGTCGTGCTCGTCACGCCGCAGTGGGTCGCGTTGTCGGTCTTCGACGAGGGGCACGGGCGGCACGGGGCGATGCGCACGGACCTCGTGCCCTACGGCTTGATCACCCGGATCTCCATCAGCCGGGGCGCGGACGGCGGCTCGGCGATCGGTTTCGACGTCGACCGGCGGCCGAATCAGGCGGACGCTGCGGGCGTGGCGGACTGACAGCGCCGACGGCGTGCCGCGAACCACGCGTCCCCGCTGCACCCGCTCCTGCGGTCCGCTCTGCGGGGAGAGGCGACCGCCCCTCACGGGGTGAGGGGCGGTCGCCTGAACGGCGCAACCCCAGTCAGGGCTGCGACTTCGCGGCGATCGAGCCGGCCCGGCTCCGCCATGGTCACCGCGAGGGTCGCTGCCGTCACGCGCCCCACGCCCCTGGTCGTCGCCAACTCGGCGACGATGAATTCAGATTCAAGAGGTTCACCTCAAGGATGGCATCAGGCTCACACTCCACTTCACGGGGCGCTACTCGGGGACAGCCCTGTCAGGAGGAGTGGGGTCCCGTCAGCTAGAACCCCCGATTTCGCAACATGCCTGAGGTAGAGCCGCCGTTTTCGCAACACGGCCAGCCATCGACGACGCTAAGGCGCTGGTAAGTCCAGCAGACAGGTTGGCGGAACGGCGTCGACGGTCGCAGCGGAGCCCGCCGGGCAGTGTCCTGTTGCGAAACCGCAGGCTCTACTCCTGCCGTGTTGCAAAAGGGGGGGCTCTACATCCACCCGAGCGGGCGGTCGGCTCCATCAGCCCCGCCGCACACCGGTCGGTCTCGCTGATCTCGGGGCTTGCCCGGCTGTGGGGCACCCGCTCACCCCCCACCGAGCAGCGCCTCCAGCTCGGGCTCGTCGTCGGTCAGCGGCCCCTCGTGGGCCCAGATGAGGGTGCCCGTGGCATCGTAGAGCAGCGTGGTGGGTAGCTCGGTGGCGCCGAAGGCCGGCGTGATGTTCCGGGAGCTGTCGACGAGCACCTGTCCGGACAGCCGCCCCTGGGCGACCAGCGCCTTGACCTTCGCCTGCGTGTCGTCGGTGGCGATGGAGACGAGGTGCAGGTCGGGGTGACGCGCGACGAGGGCGGCGATGGCGGGCAGCTCGGCCATGCAGGGCGGGCACCAGCTCGCGAAGAAGTTGACCATGGTGAGTCCGGGCCGCTCCGGAGCGAGGCCGTGCTCCGCACCCGCCAGATCCGGGGCCCGGTAGTCGGCAGGCAGGGCCCGCTTCAGCTTGTCGGGGATGGCGGGCCCGGCAGCCGCGGCGGCTGCGCTGTCGCCGCCGATGCTCGCGACGACCGCTCGGGCGGGTGTGGTCGGCGCCGGCAGGTCGGCGACGTCGAGCCGGACCGCCTGCAGGGAGTCCACCTGGCGCGGGTCCGTCCACACGACCAGCAGGGTGTCGCCGGCGCGGCCGAGGCGTGGGAAGCCGGCCTTGCGGTCCGCGGTGGTCTCCCCCACGGTGATCGGGTCGCTGCGCTTCCCATCCGCGCGGAGTGTGGCGAGCTGCACCCGGCCGCGGCCATCCTCCTGGCGCAGCCAGCTCACGGCGACGGTGTCGGGTGGTCCCGCGTCGCCGAGGTCGGCGATGCCGACACGGCCCAGCGGCTCGCCCCCGTCGTCGGGGCCGTCCAGCTCGACAGCCGGAGAGAACTCGGTCGGGGTCGCGGCGTCGCTGAACGCGGCACGCACCCGCGGGCCGGCGACGCCGGTCGTCCACGCCACGGCGAGGTGCGTACCGGCGACGGTGGCCTTCGGACCGTTCACCGGGCAGCCGCCGATCTGCCAGCCGTCAGCGGACGCGCTCCGGGGCGCGGTCCAGCCGTCCGACTGGAGGACGGACGTGAAGATGTCGCGGGTCTCGTTGTCGGAGCGGTCGCGGTAGACCACCAGGGGGCCGGCCGGCGTCTGCGCCTGGGCGGTGCCGCAGCAGTCGCAGGTGCGCGGGTCGACGACCTGCGAGGGCCCGATCCCGGCGCCCACCCAGGCGGAACGGAGCTGCATGGGGCCCTGGTCCACCATGGCGCGGCCGTCCAGCCAGGCCACCCGCAGCCCCTCGCCCTCGGCGGCCATGCTCACGAAGCCGTGTTCAGTGGCGGTGCCGTCGTCGTGGACGGCGCCGAGCGCCGTCCAGGTCGCGCCCTCGTCCGTCGACCGGGCCAGGGCGACTTCGGTTGCGTAGGGGGAGTCCCCGGCCTGCTGCGGCCACCAGGCCACCAGCGAGCCGTCCCCTGACCGGGCGACCTCCGGCGTGTCCGCCCAGTTCACGACGGGCGCGGCGGGCGTGGCGACGGTCGTGGCCGCCGACATCGTGACGCCGTCAAAGCGGGCAAGGCGGAGCGCATGCCCCTCTCCTGCCGGCTCCCACCAGGTCAGCAGCAGGCCGTCGCCGTCCTGCGACAGGCCGGGGGCCACAGCGCCCGCAGCGGCTGGCAGGGACACGGGGGTGGGCGGAGCGAGCGTGGGCGTCTCGGCGGCGGCAGCGGGGAAGGCCGCGCAGAGCAGGGCGACGAGGATGATGGGGGCCTCCAGGGCAGATCGGGCGCGGGGCGGGGCGCGGCCCGGGCGGCAGGATACCGACCGGGCCCGACGTCTTCAGTTGCTGTGCTGAGCGTCCGTCGCCAGCCAGGCGGCCAGCTCTGCGGCCTGCTCGGGCGTGACCTTGGCGCCGTAGGTGCGCATGCGGGCAAGGGTCGCGTCCCAGTCGGCCTGGCTGCGGCTGCTGTCGACGGCATCCTGGATCCGCTGGCTGTCGTGGCAGATCAGGCAGTTGCTGCTCAGCACGGGGTTGGCTTCCACCGGCCGCGGGGCGACGCCCGGCGCTGGTTCCGCGGGTGGTGGCATCAGGAAGGCCTCCAAGGCCTCGAACTCGGCCTTGCTGAGGTTTCCCGTCACCCGCATGTGGAAGGTGACCGCCCGCCAGCCGGCGGACGAGAGGTCGCCAGGGGTGCGGGGCATGTGGCAGCGGCCGCAGTTGTCCTGGTAGACAGTGGCCCCGTCCAGCTCGGGGCCGGCGGTGGCGGTCTGCGTGCTGAGCGCGCCGGCGGCGAGGACGATGGTGGACGCGAGCGCTGTGCGGAGGATCGCGGTGCGAAGTGGGGACATGGTGGACTCCTCAGTAGCCGAAGGCGAGCTGGGCGCGGAGCATCGGCTCATCGACCTCGACGCGGTGGACGTAGGCGAGCTTGGCGACGACGTTGTTGCGCAGCCACAGGTCGGCGCCGACGCAGAGCTCGAATGCGGGGTCTTCGCCCAGGTCGACGCCACTGCTCCCGTGGGCACCAGACACCGGCAGGACGTCGCCGACGTCGAGGCTGGCGGCGTGCGCATCGCCCCCGCTGAAGGTGCTGCCGTCGGCGTAGCCGAAGCGGACGACGGGCTCCAGGAAGCGCAGCTTGTCGACCTGGTAGAGCCGCCAGGATGCCTGGGCCCAGGCACCGGTGAAGGCTTCGTCACCGCCCCAGGTGGCGCGCATGACCTCGCCGCGGATGTCGACGCCCTGCAGCTCGGTGAAGGCGAAGTCGCCGCCAAGCAGCAGGTAGTCGTGGTCGCCGTAGGGGCTCCAGAACGCCGAGCCGCCCAGCTCGAGCTGCGGCAGCAGGAACAGGCCGAGCCGCCCACCGGTCGAGAAGCTGTCGGGCAGCTCGTCGGAGATCGTCTGCATCAGCGCCGGGGTGCCGTCCTCGGACTCCGGCACACCGTTGGCGAGGAAGGCGACACCGGTGATCTTCTGGTTGGCCGTCAGGTTGGCCGCGTACTGCAGCGACGCGCCGGTGTGGCTCATCGGCGTGACCCCCACCCGGTAGGGCAGCGGGAAGTCCGGCATCCGGTTGATCCAGCTCGGGTGCAGCCGGCTGATGAACTGGCCGGTCGGGGTCAGGAACTTCCCGATGACCAGGGTGGGGCCCCACAGGTCGATGGCGACCGTCGCGTACTCCAGGCCGATGTCGAGGCCGTCACCGGACTCGGCGATCTCGACCTCGTTGCTCACCAGGATCCGGTCGCCCTCGCGCCACAGGAAGATGGGGTTGAAGGCCACGCCGGTGAAGCCGGGGGCGTCACCGTCGAGGGGGGCGTCGAAGTTGGCGTAGCCGTAGCCCGCCGCGTGGAAGGAGGTGTCGGCGGCGATGGCTGTGCCGGACGCGCAGAGCGCGCCCAGCACGGCGGCCGTCGACAGGGTCTGTCGGAGTGGGGACATGGTGGGACCTCGGGGTGGGGGCCCTCTGAATGCACCTGGCGTGCCAGCTTCGCCGAGCGTCGAGGACCCCGTCGGCGTCAGGCCGAACGGCGGTCGTGCGGCGGGCTGTCGCAGTCCCGGTTTCGCACTTAGGCAAGACGCTGTCGCAGAGCTGCGACGGCGGTTGCGCGTCTGCGAGCCGCGGGCGTTGACTGCCTCCAAGCTGCCCGGCGCGCTACAGTCGGTGCGCGCGGAGCGGTCGCGGCGACCCTCCGCCTCCCTGTTCCCTTCGAGCAGGGGAGGGGTCCCCCTCCCCCGCAACCCCTCCCCCCGTAGCTCGGAGCCGCAATGGAGAAGGTCCTCGGTGTCGGTGGTGTGTTCATGCGCTTCTCGGATCGGGAGCGCACGGTGGCCTGGTACCGCGACCACCTGGGGCTCGACGTCCAGCAGTGGCTGGGGGCGGTCTTCCCGCTGCGCAGCGAGCGCGACAAGCCGAGTTCCCACGTCGTGTGGGGCAGCTTCGCCGCGGACAGCCCCTACTTCGGGCGGCTGTCGCAGCAGGTGATGATCAACTTCCGGGTCGCCGATCTCGACGCCATGCTCGCCCAGCTCCGCGCCGCCGGCTGCGACGTGGACGAGCGCGAGGAGCGCAGCGACTTCGGCGCCTTTGGCTGGGTCACGGATCCGGAGGGCAACCGCATCGAGCTGTGGGAGCCGCCGGACGCCGCGCCGGACGCCGCGCCAGACGCTGACGGCTGACCGGGCGGGCGTTCCGGCGTCTGCCAACCTGACGCTTGCTCACCCGATCCCCAGCCGCTCCAGGTGGCGGTACAGGGTGGCGAGGTGGATGCCCAGCAGGTCGGCGGCCTGTGGCTTGTTGCCCTCACACTGGTCGAGGATCCGCCGGATGTGGGCACGCTCGAAGCCCGACACGGCTTCCTTGAGGTTGGTCGTCGACGTGACGGGGCCGTCCCGCAGCTCGACCGGCAGGTCGGCCGGGTCGATCTGGTCGTCGTCGCACAGCAGCACGGCCCGCTCGATGATGTTGGACAGCTCCCGGACGTTGCCCGGCCAGCGCCAGCGCTCCAGGAGCTGGAGCGCGGCGGTGGTCAGCGCCGGAGCGGGCACGCCCATGGCGTCGGCGTGGCTGCGGATGAAGTGCCAGGACAGCGGGGCGATGTCCTCGCGCCGGGCCCGCAGCGGGGGCAGCTCGATGCGCAGGACGTCGAGGCGGAAGCGGAGGTCTTCGCGGAAGCCGCCCTCCTCCACCAGCGCCTTGAGGCTGCGGTTCGTGGCGCACACCAGCCGGAAGTCCACCGGCACGGGACGGTCGCTGCCCAGCGGCTGGACCTCCCGGTTCTCCAGGACCCGCAGCAGCTTGACCTGCACGGGCATCGGCAGCTCGCCGACCTCGTCGAGGAAGACGGTGCCGCCGCGGGCGGCGCGGAAGACGCCCTCGCGGCTCTTCGCCGCTCCGGTGAAGGCGCCGCGTTCGTGGCCGAACAGGGCGGCGTCGACCAGCTCGGCCGGCTGGGCGGCGAGGTTGACGGCGATGAAGTCCTTGTCGGCCCACGGCGACTTGTCGTGCAGCGCCCGGGCGATCAGCTCCTTGCCGGTGCCGCTCTCTCCCTCGATGAGCACGGTGCTCCGCGAGCCGGCGGCCTTCGCGACGAGCCGCTGGACGGGCTGCATGGCCGGACTGCCGGCGATCATCCCGTCGGTGTCGTAGCGCTGGTGCAGCTCGTGGCGGAGGCGGCGGACCTGTTGCTGCAGGTCGCGGTGCTCGAGGATGTGCTGCACCTTGCGCCCCAGCTCGTCCAGCGACAGCGGCTTGAGCAGGTAGTCCTGGGCGCCCAGGCGCAGCGCGCCGACGGCCGTGTCGATGCTGGCGTGGGCGGTCACGACGATGGCCAGCGTGTCGGGGTGGCGCTCTGCCAGGTGGGAGAGGAGGTCCATGCCGCTCATGCCGGGCATGCGCAGGTCGGTGATGACCAGGTCGAAGCGCTGCTCGGAGAGCAGCTCCACGGCTCTCTCGCCCGAGCCGACGGCCACCGCTTCGTGGCCCTGGCTGGACAGGAAGCGCACCACGTTGTTGCGCAGGACGGCTTCGTCGTCGACGACGAGGATGCGCTCGCTCATTCTTCATCTCCTCCCGCACGCCGCAGCGTGATCGTGAACCGTGTGCCGACGCCGGGTGCGGTCGACAGGGACAGCCTTCCGCCGAGGCCGTCGATGATGCGCTCGCTCACGAACAGACCGAGCCCGGTACCGACACCGGGGGGCTTGGTCGTGAAGAAGGGGTCGAAGGCCTGGCGGACCACCTCGGCCGGCATGCCACTGCCGTCGTCTGCCACCTCGATGACCACATCGCCCACTGCGTCGGTGGACAGGGAGAACGAGAGGTGGCCGGCGCCGTCGAGCGCGTCCAGCGCGTTCAGGCCGAGGTTGACCAGCACCTGGACCAGGCGGTCGGTGCTGGCCATGGCGGCTGGCGTGTCCGGGTCGAGGTCTGTCTCGATGTGGACGCCGCGTGCCCGCGGGTCGTGGCGGAGCAGGCGCACGGTCTGCTCGACGACCTCGACGCCGCTGATCGGCTCCAGCACGTCGTCGTCGCGGCGGCCGAAGTCGACCAGCTCGCGGAGCAGCCGGGCCATGCGACGGACCTGGTCGCGCAGGACGGGCACGGCGGCACGGGCCTGGTCAGGATCCCAGGCAAGCTCCAGCAGCTCCAGCTCGGACGACATGCTGGCGAGGGGGTTGCCGATCTCGTGGGCGAGGCCCGCCGACAGCACGCCCAGCGCGGCCATCTTCTCCTGGTGGAGGAAGCGGGCCTGCATGCGGCGCTGCTCGGTGGTGTCGCGGGCGATGACGATCACGGCGCCGGCATCGCCGTCTTCACCGGGCACCGGGTAGCTGTGGACGTCGAGCACCTCGGACCGGCACTCGGTGCTGCACTCCCACTCCGCCGCGCACGGACAGCCGGCCTGGAGCACGGTGTCCAGCGGGCAGGGTTCGGCGTCCAGCCCCAGCCGCGGCAGCAGCGCGTCCCATCCCTGGCCCACCAGGTCGTCGCCCCAGGCGTCCGCGGCGGCGCGGTTGACCCGAATGATGCGTCGGTCGCGGTCCAGCACCAGGATCCGCTCGCGCATGGTGTCCAGGAGCTGGTCGGAGAAGTCACGCGCGGCAGCGAGCTGGCGGGTGCGCCGTTCGACCTTGGCGTCGAGATCCCGGTGGGACTCGGCCAGGGCGAGGCTCATGCGGTTGAACTGCCGCGCGAGGTCGGCGACTTCGTCAGAGCCGACGACTGCGACCGTGGAGCCGTGCGCGCCCTCGGCCATCTCGGAGGCGGCAGCGGCGACATCCACCAGCGGGCGGACCAGGCGGCGGGAGACGATCACCCCGAGCACACCCACCAGCAGCGCGAACACGCCCGCGGCGGCCCCGGAGCGGCGCATCAGCGGCATCAGCGACCGACTGGCCACTTCCTCCGGGATCTCGACCCACACCCCCCACGGCAGGGTGCGGGCCGACGCGAAGGCCGCGTAGCTCGGTCCCTGCTCTCCCTGGACCTGGCCGCTCCACGACCGACCCTGCGCAGCGATGGCAGCGATCTCGCTTCCGACCTGCTGGCCGCGGTGGACGTGGGGCTCGCCCTCCTCGAAGGCATGGCAGACGACGTCGCCCTCCCGGTCGACGATGTAGGCCAGCCCGCCGCCGATCTGCTCGGCGCGCTCGCTGAGCATCTCCTGGTGCAGCGTGAAGCTGACGAGGGCGCAGAGCACGCCGGGCTCGTCCTCGGGCTGCATCGCCATGACGACCTCGTGGGCGTGTCCCTCGCCGGCGTGGGTCATGACGCGCGTGGGATCGGCGGCGAGCTGCGTGCAGGCGTCACGCACCCAGGGGTCGAGGTCTTCGGGCGTGCGGGTCGACGCCAGCACCTCACCCGCGGAAGACAGGTACAGCAGCGCTTCGAGAGAGGGCGTGCGCGCGACGGCGATGCTCATCATCGCCACGGTGTCGTTGCTGTCGTCGCCCAGCGCCATTGCTCCGAGCACCATCCGCTGCTGGTCGAGGAAGTCGTCGAGGTCGACCGCCCACAGCCGCGCGATCTGCTCGGTGTCCTGGGCGAGGAAGCGCTCGATGAGGGTGCGCCCCTGCATCCAGGTGAACACCGCGATCACCAGCAGCGGCACCAGCGTGACGCCCATGAAGGCGCCGAGCATGCGCCGGCCCAGACGGCCGAGGATGGGGCGAGGCGCTGGCGATGATGCGGACAGGGGTGCTCCGTGCGTGCGGGGAGTAACGCAAGCTTCGTGCCACTCGGGTGCAGGGGCGCACGCGCCGCCGAGCTGCGGCTCGGGGGCGCTGGGCGCTGGGCTGGCTTCGCAATCGCGCGAAGATGTCTCGCGGTGCGGCGAGGCGCCGCGGTGCGATAGCGGGCCCTGGCTGTCCCCAGGTCCCGACCAGCGCTACCTCCCCACACCTTCGGGCCCGTAGATCGGGCCGTATCCAGACCTGGCACGCCCCATGCAAGAAGCCCGCCCCGCGGAGGACCGCATGCCCCACAACATCGCCAGCCCGACCGGTGCCGCCATGGCACCCCTCCTCGTGCTCCTGGCGGCCGTCTCCACTCCCGCGACCGCGGCCGACCCGGATGCTTCGGGTCCGGCAGCGACGCTGTCGGCCCTCGCCGACGAAGCGGTCGACGCCAACCCCGGCCTGGACGCCCGCCAGGCCATGGCCGACCAGCTCCGTGAGCGGGCCACCGTGGCCGGCGCCTGGCCGGACCCCATGGTGGCGGTCGAGTACAGCAACGTGCCGGTCGACTCCTTCGGGCTGTCCGACCACCCCATGGCCGGCCTGCAGCTCAAGCTGCAGCAGACCCTCCACCCACCCGCCTGGAGCCGCCAGCAACGGGCCGTGCTCGGCGCCCGGGCCGATGCCGCCGGCGCCGCGGTCGACGAAGCGGCCATCGCCTTGTCCGCGTCGGTCGAGGCGACCTGGTGGGGCCTGGCGCGTACCCGGATGCTGCGGTCGGTGACAGAAGACCACCTCCGCCGCACCGAAGAGCTGCTCGATGCCGTGCGCTCCCGCTACGAGGTCGGGGCCGCCGGGCAGTCGGCGACGCTGCGGCTCACGGTGCTCCGCGACAAGCTCCAGGACGATCTCGGCGACTTCGACCGCACCGATCGCGAGCTGACGGCGATGCTCGACCGCGCGCTGTCGCGGGACACCCCGTCGAGCTTCGACACGCCGGCCGACGTCGCCCCGGTGGACGCGCCGGCGGACGCCGCCTGGCTCGACCTCGCCGACGATCACCGTCCCGAGCTCGCGCGCCTCGCCAGTGAGCGAGCGGCGGCCGACGCCGCGGTGGCGCTGGCGAAGACCAACGCCCTGCCGGACCCGACCGTGTGGGCCGGCTATCGCCTGCGGACCGTGCAGACCGACACCGATCCCGGCCGCGACCTCGTCTCCGTCGGCATCTCGGTGCCCATCCCCAGCGGCAGCGGCCGCCGGGCTAGGGGCGACGCCGCCGGCTGGCAGGCGGCGGGACAGGGCGTGGACGCCCAGCTCGCCGGCCTGCACGACGCCATCGACGCCGACATGGACGCCATCCTCGCCCGCTGGCGCCGAGCGGCGGACAAGACCCGGACCTACGACGAACAGCTCATCCCCGCCGCAGAGAGCACGCTGACCGCCACCCTGTCCGACTTCGCGGTCGGCCGCACCGACTTCGCCTCCCTGTTCGACGCCGAGGTCACGCTGCTCAACCTGGAGCGTGCCCGCATCGACGCCGCCACCACGACCTGGCTGCAGCGCGCCCAGGCCCTCGCCACGCTCGGCATCCATCCCGAGGACGCCCGCCCATGACCCGCTTCCATCTCTCCTCCCTTCGTTCCGGCCTCGTCCTCTCTCTGGCCCTCGCGGTCGCCGTGACCGGCGCGGGCATCGGCCTGTCGGCCTGCGGCGATGACGCACACGAGGCCGCAGGCGATGCCACCACGCAGGCCGCAGCAGAAGACGGCGCCGACAAGCAGCTCTACACCTGCGGCATGCACCCCAACGTCGTCCAGGACCACCCCGGGACCTGCCCCATCTGCGGCATGAACCTCACGCCCATGAACGGTGGCGAAGCGGGCGGCGCCGGTGGGGGCGGCAGCTCCGGCGGCGGCGGCAAGTCCGACGGCGAGCGGAAGATCGCCTACTGGCAGGCGCCCATGGACCCGACCTACATCCGCGACGAGCCGGGCAAGTCGCCGATGGGCATGGACCTTGTCCCCGTCTACGAAGACGAGCTGTCTGGCGGTGACAGCAACATCGTCTCGATCACACCCGGAGTCGTGCAGCAGATCGGCGTCGAGACCGCGCCCGTCAAGCGCACCACCGTCTTCCGGCACCTCCGCACCATCGGCGAGGTCGAGGTGGGCGAGGACGAGCTGTCCGTGGTCAACCTGCGGTACTCCGGCTGGGTCGAGCACATCTACGTTGAGCGCACCGGTGACGAGGTGAAGCGGGGCCAGGTGCTCTTCGACATCTACTCGCCGGAGCTGGTCGCCGCCCAGGAAGAGTACCTGCTGGCCATCCGCACCCAGGGGGCCGACTCGGACCTGGCGCGCTCCGCCCGGCGCCGCCTGGAGCTGTGGGACATCTCCAGCCGCGACATCGACGCGATCGCCTCTCGCGGCGAAGCCCGCCGGACCCTGCCGGTGCGGGCGAACGCCACCGGCTTCGTGCTGCACAAGGACCTGGTCGAGGGGGCCCGGGTCATGGCCGGCAAGGACCTGTACCGCATCGGCAACCTGCAGCGGATCTGGGTCACCGCCGAGGTCTACGAACACGACGCCCCGTGGGTCGAGGAGGGCCAGCCCGCCCAGCTCGAGCTGACCTACCAGGGGGAGGGGACCCTGGACGGCAAGGTCTCCTACATCTACCCGACGCTGAACGAAGGCAGCCGCACCCTGACCGTGCGCCTTGAGTTCGACAACCCCGGGGTGCGCCTCAAGCCCGGCATGTTCGCGACCGTCTACATCCAGTACCGGCGCAAGGACGGCACCATCGCGGTGCCGACCGAAGCGATCCTGCACTCCGGAAAGCGTCAGATCGCCTTCGTCGCGCTGGGCGAGGGGCGCTTCCAGCCGCGTGAGATCAAGACGGGCATCGTCGGCGACCGGCACATGACCGAGGTGCTCGACGGCCTGCACGAGGGCGATCGGGTTGTGGTGAGCAGCCAGTTCCTCATCGACTCCGAGAGCCAGCTCCAGGAAGCGCTCCGCAAGATCATCGCTGGGGCCAAGGGGGAGCAGACCGACGGGGCCGTCGACGCACCGACCGTCTACACCTGCCCCATGCACCCCGAGGTGCGCAGCGACGAGCCCGGCCGCTGCCCCAAGTGCGGCATGGACCTGGTTCCGGTGGAAGACGAGGCCGCAGACGACGGCGCGTCCAGCGGGCACCAGCACGGCGGGGACATGGGCGACATGTCGGGCCACGACATGGGCGATATGGGCGACATGTCGGGCCACGACATGGGCGACATGTCGGGCCACGACATGGGCGACATGCAGATGAAGGACAAGGCCGCCGCGGCTTCGTCGGGCGAGTACTACACCTGCCCGATGCACCCCGACGTGCACAGTGACAGCCCCGGGCGCTGCCCGGAGTGTGGAATGTTCCTCGAGAAGGTCAGTGGCGATGCGCAGGACAGCGACGCCGCGGCCGGGGGTGCACAGTGATCGATCGCATCATCGAGGCGAGCGTACGCAACCGCGTCTTCGTCCTCCTCATCTCGGCGCTGATGCTGGTGCTTGGCGGCTGGGCGGTCAAGAACACACCGGTGGACGCCATCCCGGACCTCTCCGACGTCCAGGTCATCGTCTACACCGAGTATCCCGGGCAGGCGCCCCAGGTGGTCGAAGACCAGGTCACCTACCCCCTGGCGACGGCCATGCTGTCGGTGCCCTACGCCAAGGACGTACGCGGCTACTCCTTCTTCGGCTTCTCGATGGTGTACGTCATCTTCGAGGACGGAACCGATCTGTACTGGGCGCGCTCACGGACCCTGGAGTACCTCAACTTCGTCCAGGGGCGGATGCCGGACGGCGTCAACCCCCAGCTCGGCCCCGACGCGACCGGCGTCGGCTGGGTCTACGAGTACTCGCTCGCCGACTTCTCTCCGCGGGCCGAGGTGCTCCGCAGCAAGCTGGACAAGGACGGCGATGGCGTCGTCAGCGACGCCGAGCTGCCGCACCCGACCGACAAGGAGGGCGACGCCACCGTCTACGCGCCCGGCCAGCTCGCCGACCTGTTCACGGTCGAGCAGACGGCGGCCCCCAAGACGCCCGAGGAGTTCAAGGAAGAGAGCCTCAAGTACATCGTCGACGCCTTCGATCGCGATGGCGACAAGCGCATCAGCCAGGTTGAGCTGGGGCGTGCCGCCAACTTCCAGGGCATCGGCCTGGACAAGCTGCGCAGCCTGCAGGACTGGTACCTCCGCTACGACCTGATGGCCCAGCCCGGCGTGTCCGAGGTGGCCAGCGTCGGCGGCTTCGTGCGCCAGTACCAGGTCGAGGTCGACCCCGAGAAGCTTCGCGCCTACGGCGTGAGCATCGGCGCGGTGCGCAAGGCCGTGCAGAAGGCGAACCTGGACGTCGGCGGGCGGCTGATCGAGATGGCCGAGACCGAGTTCATGGTCCGCGGTCAGGGCTACGTGACCTCCGTCGAAGACCTGGAGACCATTCCGGTCGGGCTCGACCTGTCCGGACACGTGCCGATCCTGCTCTCGCAGGTGGCCCGCATCCAGCTCGGGCCGGAGGTCCGCCGCGGCCTCACGGACATGAACGGTCAGGGAGAAGTCGTCACGGGCGTCATCGTCATGCGTTTCGGGGAGAACGCCGAAGAGACGATCAACCGGGTCAAGGACCGCCTCGAGGAGCTCAAGAAGGGCCTGCCCGAGGGCGTGGAGATCCACACCTCCTACGATCGTTCCGGGCTGATTGAGCGGGCGGTCGACACGCTGAAGGACAAGCTCGTCGAAGAGATGCTGTCGGTGGCGCTGATCTGCATCGTCTTCCTGCTGCACCTCCGCAGCGCCTTCGTGGCCATCCTCACCCTGCCGGTCGGCATCGGCCTGGCCTTCGTCGCGATGCGGCTGATGGGGATGAACGCCAACATCATGAGCCTCGGCGGTATCGCCATCGCCATTGGTGTCATGGTCGACGCCAGCATCGTGATGGTCGAGAACATGCACAAGCACCGCGAGCACTCGCCGGAAGCCAGCCAGGCGCAGGTCGTGATCGACGCCAGCAAGGAGGTCGGGCCTGCCCTGTTCTTCTCGCTGCTCATCGTGACCGTGGCCTTCCTGCCCGTGTTCACCCTCGAGTCTCAGGAGGGTCGCCTCTTCAAGCCGCTGGCCTGGACCAAGACCTTCGCCATGGGCTTCTCGTCGGTGCTGGCCATCACCCTGATCCCCGCGCTGATGGTCTACCTGGTGCGTGGACGGATCCGCTCGGAACAGGAAAACCCGGTCGCGCGCTTCTTCATCACGCTGTACCGCCCCGTGATCCACGCCGTGCTGGAGTGGCCCAAGGCCACGATCCTGGTGGGGCTGCTGGCTTCGGCGGTCACGATGTACCCCTGGTCGAAGATCGGCTCGGAGTTCATGCCGCCGCTCAACGAGGGCGACCTCCTGTACATGCCGACCACGCCCCCGGGGATCTCCATCACGGAAGCGCGGGACCTGCTCCAGGAGACGGACCGCATCATCGCCCAACACCCCCAGGTCGACCACGTGCTCGGCAAGATCGGCCGCGCCGAGACCGCGACCGACCCCGCTCCCCTGTCGATGATCGAGACGACCATCCTGCTCAAGCCCACCGAGGAGTGGCCCGAGGGCAAGACCATCGAGGACGTCGCCGCAGAGCTCGACGACATGGTGCAGATCCCCGGCGTGACGAACGCCTGGACCATGCCCATCAAGACCCGGATCGACATGCTCGCCACGGGCATCAAGACGCCGGTGGGCATCAAGCTGCTGGGTGACGACCTGACGGTGCTGTCCGAGGTCGGCGAGCAGATCGAGGGTGTGCTGCAGAAGCTGCCGGGGACGGCATCGGTCTACTCCGAGCGGGTGATCGGCGGCAACTTCGTCGACATCAAGGTCAACCGTCCAGAGGCCGCGCGCTACGGCCTGAACGTGGCCGATGTGCAGCAGGTCGTCATGTCGGCCATCGGCGGCATGAACGTGTCCTGGACGGTCGAGGGGCTCGAACGCTACCCCATCAACGTGCGCTTCCCCCGGGAGCTGCGCGGTGACGTCGAGGCGCTCAAGGAAGTCGCGGTGCCGACCCCGCTGGGGCACACCGTGCCGCTCGGTCAGGTCGCCGACATCTCCGTCACCAAGGGGCCGCCGGCCATCAAGAGCGAGAACGCGCGGCGGACCGCCTGGATCTACGTCGACCTGACGACCGACGACATCGGCGGCTACGTGCAGGAAGCCAGGGCGCTGATCGATCACGAGGTCGTGCTACCGCCGGGTGTGTCGCTGTCGTGGTCGGGTCAGTACGAGTACATGCAGCGGGCCAACGCCCGGATGGCGGTGGTGGTCCCGATCACCCTCGGCATCATCTTCATCCTGCTCTACATGCACTTCCGCCAGCTCGGCGAGACGATGATGGTGATGTTCGCGACCATCGTGTTCGCGCCGGTCGGAGGTGTGTGGTTGCTGTACCTGTCGGGCTTCAACATGTCGATCGCCGCAGGCGTGGGCTTCATCGCGCTCGCCGGCCTGGCGGCGGAGACGGGGGTGGTGATGATCGTCTACCTCGACGAAGCCTACGAACGGTACCGTGCACGCGGCGAGATGGAAGGAGTCGCGCAGCTCAAGGAGGCGATCATCGAGGGTGCGGTCGACCGCGTGCGCCCCAAGGTCATGACGGTCGCGGCCATCATGATCGGCCTGCTCCCGCTGATGCGGGGGACCGAGACCGGCACCCGGGTCATGAAGCGGATCGCCGCGCCCATGGTCGGCGGCATGGTGTCGTCCACCATCCTCACCCTGGTGCTCATCCCCGCCATGTACCTGCTCTGGAAGGGCTTCCTGATCAAGTGGGAGAGTCGCCAGGACAGCGCCCAGTCCGCCTGAACCGGCGGCTTCCCCCAAGGCTTCCTCGGGGTCCTCCGAGGGGGCCGCAACCCGCGGCCCTGGCCGCAGGCCCGCCTGATGCGGGCCAGGAGTCCAGCATGAACAAGCTCATCGCAGCCTTCTTCCCCATCACCATCGGCCTGGCCTGCAGCGGCACGTCGGAGGCCGGCAACACCGCGACGGCACCGGCCCCCGCCCCCGCGGCCCACTCCGAGCACGCCGAGCACGCCGGGGATGCCGTCGCCGATGACGACGCTGCGGACCACGACGTCATGTACACCTGCACCATGCACCCCGAGATCATGCAGTCCGAGCCGGGGAGCTGTCCCAAGTGCGGCATGACCCTGGTCCCCGTCGAGCACGACGACGACGAGGACGGCGAGCACGACCACGGCATGGGCGGAGACATGGGCGGAGACATGGGCGGCACCATGGGCGGCATGGACATGGCCACCCACATGGCCCACATGGACGACGTCAAGAAGATGCTCCAGGACAAGCTGGGCGATGCCTACAACACGCCCGTGGCCGGCCTGGACGGCGCCGACCTGGCCGCCGGCAAGAAGACCTACGACACGACGTGCGCGTCCTGCCACGGCACCTCGGGCAAGGGCGACGGCCCGGCGGCGGCCGCCCTGCCGAACCCGCCGGCCGATCACACGGACCCCGTGCACTCGGCGTACTACTCGGACGCCGGTCGGGTCGAGGTCATCAAGAACGGCATCCCCGGCACGGCCATGGCCGGCTTCGGCGCCGCCCTGTCGGACGCCGACCTCGTCAACCTCTACGCCTACGTCAAGAGCCTGCGGGTCGAGGGCGAGGAAGGCGAGCACGGCGAGCACGAGCACCACCACTGATCCGGGTCGGCCGGGATAGGCTTCGCAGGTCCCCGGGAGGTCGCGCGTGCTTCAACTCCGTCCCGCTCGCATCGCCGGGCTCGTCGCACTGTCACTCGTCGTGGTGGGGTGCGGCGATGACCCCGCCGTGCGCGAGGGACCGGGAGAGGCCGACCAGCCGGGGCCGTGGGGTGACACCGGCACGACCGGCGCAGTCGACGGCGGTGCCGCTGATGGTGGCGCAGATGGAGGCGGCGCCGATGGCGGCGCTCTCGACGGCGGCGCGACCGGCGACGGTGGGACGAGCGGCGATGGCGGTTCCTCCGGCGGTTCATCCGGGGACGGCGGCGGCGGCAGCTCGACCGCCGAGATCTGCTACCCGGGTGCGGACTGGGACTGGACGGCCTGCCTGCCGCTGGTCGATTGGCAGGCCTCGTGGGGGTCGGACTACGCCTACCCCGACCCCTACGGCGGCAGCGACCAGTACATCGCGCCAGCCCGCTATGTCGACCTCGCCACAGCCGATCCTGCGCTGATGGTGGCCCCGAACTTCCGCCTCGACGAGCTGATGCAGGAGTGGAAGGGCCAGTGGGGCGTCTACCAGCACCACATGGTGGAGCACCTCCAGGCGATCCGCGATGCGTCGGGTGGGCCGCTCACGGTGAACAGTGGCTACCGCAACCCCGCCTACAACGCGTCGGTGGGCGGCGCGACCTACTCCCGCCACATGTACGGAGACGCCGCCGACCTCGTCTCCAGCACCCTGTCCCTGGACGCGCTCGCCGACGTCTGCGAAGCCGAGGGCGCCGACTACATCGGCATGTACACCGCGCACGTGCACTGTGACTGGCGCAATGATCCGCTCGACGGCGAGCTCTACGACCTGGACAAGGACCTGGGCGAGGATCTCGGCGTCGCCGCGGCCGCGCTGCCGGAGCTGTCGGCCCGCGTCGTGCAGGGGCATGACGGCCACCTCTTCGTCGACGCCGAGGGCTTCGACGAGGGCGAACCGGCCCTGCGCTGGACGGCCTTCGACATCGACGGGCGGGTGGTCGCCACCAGCACAGCGGCCTCGGTCCTGCCGGGCGACGGCGTGGACCGGGTGGACGTCCAGGTGGGCGGGCCCATGGGGCCGACGGTGGCGTGGTCGCGTTGATGGTGTCGGTGCTGCTGTTGGCTTGCACGCTCGGAAGCCCAGCCGACTCCGGCTCCGTGGCTGGAGACACTGCGGCGGACACTGCTGACGCCGACGGGGGTGCTGCGCTGGACCCCTGCGAAGACCGGGACGAACACGACGGCGAAGACCCGGTAGACCTCGTCGGCGACGCCACCTGCGGCGTGGACACCTACGACTCCCACTGCAGTAGCTGCCACGGCGACGATGGCCGGGGCGGCGACGGCTACCCCGACCTGAGCGAGCGAGTGCCGGCCCTGTCCGACGACGAGCTGGTGGGGATCATCGAGCGCGGGCCGGCCAACATGCCGGCGTTTGCGGGGACGCCGCAGATGATCGCCGACGTCGTGGCGTGGCTGCGCCAGCAGTTCGGCCCTTGATGCAGCAGGTCGTCCCGCGAGGACCGGTGCCCGGCCGCAGTACCGCAGCGGCCGAGCGCCGTGGGACCTACTCCAGGGAGTAGCCGGCGGCTTCCCAGGCGTTCATGCCGCCCTGGAGGTCCCAGACGTTGCGGTAGTCCAGCGCCACGAGGTCGTCGGCGGCGGCGGCACTCATCGGTCCCGACTTGCAGTACAGCACGACGAGCCGGTCGAGGTCGTCGCCGATCTCGGCCACCAGGGCGTCGGTGTCGGTGTAGCCGATGGCGGCGTCGGTGCCGGGGATGTCGTCGGAGTGCGGCGTGTGGACGTTGATGAGCAGCAGGTCGCTGCCCTTCTGCTGCCAGGCGTAGAGCGTGTCGGGGTCGATGGGGTGGACTTCTGCAGCCGCGGCGCTGCCGCCGTCGCTGGACCCCCCGTCGGCGCTGCCGCCGTCGGTGTTGACGTCCGTGCCACCATCGGCGCTGCCGCCGTCCGTGATGTCGGTGGCGCCGGTGTCGTCGCCGGACTTGTCGCCGCAGGCGGCCAGCAGTCCGAAGGTCAGCAGCGTCAGGGGGAGGAGGGTCTTCATGGTTGGGGGCTCCGGAGCTGATTGCGGGAGGGGAAACAAGGAGATCGCCCGCCCCCTATATCGTTGTGGGGTGCGGGCGATCCAGCCTGAACGGTCTGTCCTGTCAGAGCGGCGGGTAGTCTTCGTGGAGCGCTTCGCCCGCTTCTTCTTCGGTCATGCCAGCGTCGAGGTAGCTCTCAGCCCGGAGAGCGATCTGTTGACAGTAGCCTCACGAGAAGCCGTGCATGTCCTTGAAGCAGTCGCTGGCCGACTGGTGGTCGATGGAGAGGTCGGCGCAGCCGCAGCCGCAGAAGGCGCACTCCAACAGCTCGGAGTGGCTGTAGGCGAACAGGTAGGCCCGGTAGGCGTCGTTGTCGGCGGCCTTGGCTTCGGCGAACGCAGCGATCACTTCGTCGTTGGTCCAGCCCGACTCGGAGTAGTCGCCGGGGTCGTCGGGGTTGATGGACCCGCGGTCGGGGTAGATCGTGCCGAGCGAGCAGGTCAGCCCGTCGCCTGTGCTGCCGCCATCGGCGACCGTGCCGCCGTCGGCGACCGTGCCGCCGTCGGCGACCGTGCCGCCATCGTTTCCGGTGCTGCCACCGTCGGCGACCGTGCCGCCGTCCACCTGGGCGCCACCGTCGGCGCTGGTGTCACCGCCGGGGTCTGTCGAGTCCTTGGTCGTGCAGGCCGACACCATGAACAGTGCCGCCAGCACGCCGACTCGCAAGGGGGAGTGCATCGCTGCTCCTTGTCTGGAGGGGGTGCGGGGAGGGGGCGCGCCAGTCGACGCGACCACGCCCATGGTGCCCGGGTCGCTGACATCGGTCAACGACCCCGTGCGGCAGGCTGTCGCGCCCTGCGTCAGGGCGTGATGCGCCACACGCTCTGGTCGATCATGTCGACGTAGAGCAGGTTCCCGTCGGCGTCCAGCTCCAGGCCGGCCAGCGCCCCCGCCCCCAGCCCGAGGTCCACCCAGTCCAGCAGCGCGCCGTCGAGGTCGAAGGCCAGGATGCGGCCGGCGTCGCTGTCGCCGATATAGAGCACGCCGCCGCCCTGCCCGTCGCTGTCGAGCACCATTCCGGCCGGCGCCGTCAGTTCGACGCCATCCAGCGCCAGCCCGTCGACCAGCAGCGTGAGGTCGCTGCCGGTGACTTCATACTGGTCGCCGCCGTCGTAGTTGGGGCCGACCCGGTCGCCTATCTCGCCGGACAGGGCGTCCAGGACGACAATGCGGCTGTTGTCGGTGTCGGCGATGTAGAGCAGGTCGGTGCTGTGGTCGTACTCCAGCGCGGCCGGGATCCCCTCGGTCCGGGCGACCTTGTCTTCGAGGTAGCGCAGCATCTCGCCATCGCTGTGGTCGGCGCCGCCGTAGCCGTGGTCATCCTGGAAGTCGTAGCGGCTGATGGCGGCGTGGTAGCCGTCGAAGACCCAGTAGACGTTGTCGGCTTCCCAGGCGATGCCGCCGCCGAGCGGTGAGTCGTGGAGCATGTCGAGGTGGCTGGCGTGCCCGGCGTCGAAGACGTCGAGGTCGTCGTCCCACAGGGTCGGGCCCATGAAGTCGGCGGGCGTGCCGTTGGCACCCTGGGTCTTCTGGTCGGTGTCGTGGATGGTGGCGAAGTTGCCGAAGTCGCTGAAGGCGATCCCCATGGGCTTCGCGATGAAGTGCTCGGCGTTGGAGCCCTTGAAGGTCTGCGAGGAGGCGGCGTCGGTGCCGTAGCCGACCTGCACGGTGAGGCTGTCGTCGCCGTAGTTGACCACCCACAGCTCGTCGGTGGCCCGGGGGTTGATGGCGAGGTCGGTGGGCAGGTCGAGTCCATCAGCGGCGTTCATGACCCGTTGCACGCTGACGCTGCCGACGTCGTGGCTGCCCTGGCCCAGCAGGGCGAGGCCCGCGGCGGACCCGCCGTCGTCGCCCGTGCCGTCGTCGTCGGCGCCGCCGCTGCAGGCGGCCAGCGTACAGGTCAGACAGAGGGCGAGGAGGGAGGGCTTCATGGGGGGCTCCGGATGGGGGAGGGGACGCCGCCTGGGTGCGGCGTGTCGCGAGTGCGGCATTCTGTCACACTGTGGCGCGACCTGCCACCGCCAGCCTGACTCGCCCGGCCACGCCCCTCCCCTCAACCGACCGGCATGAGATCGAGCACGCCGCACCCGGCCGTCAGGGCACCAGCACCGCCGCCCCGGCGAAGCGCCCGTGCCGCAGGTCGTCGAGGGCTTCGTTGGCGTCTTCGAGCCGGTAGCGGTGCACCTCTGTCCGCACCGGCACCTGGGGCGCCAGCGCCATCAGCTCCTCGCCGTCGCGGCGGGTCAGGTTGGCGACGCTGCGCAGCACTCGCTCGCCCCACAGCAGGTCGTAGGAGAAGGCCGGGACCTCGCTCATGTGGATGCCGCCGCAGACCACGACGCCCCCCTTGCGTACCCGGCGCAGCGCTTCGGGCACCAGTGCGCCGACCGGGGCGAAGATGATGGCCGCGTCGAGCGCCTCGGGGGGGGCTGTGCCCGACGCGCCGGCCCACGCCGCCCCGAGCCGGCGGGCGAAGTCCTGGGCGGCCGTGTCGCCGGGCCGCGTGAACGCCGAGACGCGCACGTCCCGGGCCGTCGCCACCTGGCAGAGGATGTGGGCGGCCGCCCCGAAGCCGTACAGGCCCAGGTGCAGGAGGCGGCCATCGGCCGGGGTGGCCAAGACGAAGCATCGCCAGCCGATGAGCCCCGCGCACAGCAGCGGTGCGACCTGGTCATCGGCGGTGCCCGCTGTCAGGGGGAAGCAGAAGCGGGCGTCGGCGACACAGTACTCGGCAAAGCCGCCATCGATCTGGTAGCCGGTGAACCGGGCGTCGTCGCAGAGGTTCTCGGCGCCGCTGTCGCAGTGCACGCAGTGGCCGCAGGTCGAGCCCAGCCAGGGCACGCCGACCCGGGTGCCGTCCGGCAGCCCCTGCACACCGCTGCCCCGGCCGACGACGCGGCCGACGACCTGATGCCCGGGGACCAGAGGCAGCTTGGGAGCGCCGGCCTCTCCCCCCAGCTCTCCATCCACCACGTGCAGGTCCGTCCGGCAGATCCCGCATGCGGCCACCTGCAGCAGCACCTGCCCGGGGCCGGGCGTGGGCCGTGGCAGATCCTGGAGGACCAGCGGATGATCGGGCCGGGGCGGGGGCCCCGGATGGTGCAGGACCATGGCGCGCATGGGGGGAGTGTAGCCGGGGCAGTCCGGGGAGCGCCCTCTGGGGGCGGCTCCTGGCGGCGCATCCTGGACACGGCTCCTGGCGGCGCCAGCCGTTGGCAGCCACCGTCCGCCGCGGGTACATGCGCCGCTCCTCCCCCGGAGTGCACGTGCCGCTGACCGTCGCGACCCACAACGGCGGCTTTCACGCCGACGACGTCCTGGCCTTCGCCCTGGTGCGGGCCTTCCTCGACCCGGAGGCGGTGGTGCTCCGGACGCGCGATCCGGCCGCGCTGGCAGACGCCGACCTCGTGTTCGACGTCGGCGGTGCGCTCGACCCGACGCGGCGCCGCTTCGACCACCACCAGGCCAGCTACGACGGTCCGTACAGCTCGGCGGGGCTGGTGCTGGACTGGTTGCTGGCAGAGGGGCACGTGGACCCGGAGCTGGCCCGGCTGCTGCGCGATCGCGTGGTGAACTACGTCGATGATGTGGACAACGGGCGCGTCGAGCCCCAGGCACACGTGCCCTGCTTTGCGACCATCGTCGCCGGCTACAACCGTGGCGCGCAGACGCTCTCGGACTTCGACGCGCGGTTCCTCGACGCCGCCGCCATGGCCGGCGAGCTGGTGGGTGGCCTGGTCGCGGAGCACGACGAGCGCCGTCAGGCCCACGACCTCGTGCTGGCCGCCATGGCCGCCGCCGAACAGGCAGGCTCCAACGTGCTGGAGCTGCCCCGCTACGTGCGCTGGAAGCCGATCTACTTCGCCAACGGCGGTGCTTCGCATGGCACCGACTTCGTGATCATGCCGGGGCTGGACGAGAGCTGGCGCGTCGTGTGCATCCCACCGGCCGAGGGCAGCTTCGCCCAGAAGCGGTCGCTGCCGCAGGAGTGGGCGGGCCTCGTGGACACGGCGCTTCAGCAGGCCTGCGGCGTGCCTGGGGCTCGCTTCTGTCACAAGAACCGGTTCATTGCGGTCTTCGACAGTCGCGAGCACCTGCTGGCGGCGTTGCGTGGGGCCGGGCTGCTGCGGGGGGGCTGATCCGCAGCCGGGGCCGCCGGTGGCCTCGGACCGCCGGACGGGACGCGATGGTGGCCGCGCGACGAGCCGGCTCAGAACTTCCCGTTGACGTCGACCCGGAAGCGAAGGTTTTCGGGCCGGTCTCCGGTGCCGTCGGCCTTCTCGAAGATGACCCAGGGCTTGATGCCCACGGCCTTGACCGGCTTGATGTTGACGCCGGCGACGCCGCCCATCATGCCGGTGCCCACCTGGTGGTCGTCGTCCACCACGTTGCTGAACATGGCCTCGGCGCCGCGGGCGTGGATGTCGACAAAGGGCTTGAGCCCCACCTTGCCGGCGGACAGGGGTAGCGCGGCCCCCACCTGCCAGGCGATGTTGTCGGCGTCGGCGCCGAAGTTCATGGCGAAGCGAGCGCCCAGCGCCAGCTTCTGCTCGCCCAGGGCGAGGTCTGCACCGAGCAGGTTGTCGAGGACCTGGAAGTCGGACACGTAGCCGGTGGCCTCGCCGGTGGTGTCGTCGTAGGTCAGGGCGTTTCCGGCGTTCTCGGCCAGGAGCGCGGAGATGCCGCCGTTGTCGAGCCCTGCTGCCTGGTACCAGGCGTTGGCCAGCCACAGCTCGCCGTCGCCCACTGCGAAGTGCAGGTCGGACTGGGCGGCGAACAGGTACGCGTCGTTGGTGTCGAAGCCGAGCTGGTCGCCGGTGTCGCTGATCTCCTGGAGAAGGTAGGCGGCGGGCAACAGGTGCCAGGTCACGCTGGCGTCGTCACCGTGGATGATGGCGAGGTCGGCGGCCACGCCGTCGGGGTTGACGTCCTCGTCCCAGATGAAGTCGCGGTAGACCGGGCTGTCCGTGAACGGGTGCGCGAACTTGCCGGCCCAGATGGACGTGGCGCCGCCTCCGGGGTTGTACTGGAGGTATGCGCGGTCCAGTCCGATGGCGTAGCTGCCGAAGGCCGTGCCCATGGTCTGGTGCGGCGAGTTGGCATCCGACGCCGAGCCTGTGCGGATCCGCAGCCCGGCGACGAGCTGATCGTCGACGATGATGCCCTTGAGCGACAGCCGCGCCCGGACCCGCTGGCGCCAGCGCATGTCCTTTCCGTAGAGGTCCTGGGGCATGCCCGTCGACCACTCGTTGCGGTAGCGGAAGTCGCCGGAGAGCTTGATGTGGTCGGTCCAGCCGTCGGCGCGGGCCGGGGCTGCCGTGAGCGCGGCGGCGAGGAGGGTGGCGGAGGAGAGAAGCATGGGGTGCTCCCTTGGTGGAATGGTTCACAGGGGAGGGGAGGGCCCTCCCCCGCACGATCGGTACAGGAGGGGGGGCGTGGCCGCGCCCGGCGGCGCGACCCGGAGGTCTGTGTGGGAGGGCAGGAGCCCGGAGCGACTGCCCGGCTCAGGTGCCGCCCCACCGGGCGATCAGCTCGCGGCCGAGGCCCTTGGCGGTGTCGTCGGGCGCGAGGTCGACGAAGCGATCCATGTCGGCCTGGGCCTTGTCGAGGTCTCCCTGGGCTTCCCAGGTCATGGCCCGGTTGAACCATGGGGCGGGCTGGCCGGGGGCGAGGTCGATGCAGGTCGAGAACTCGGCCCGGGCGGCGTCGATGTCGCCCTGCTCGAAGAGGATGGCTCCGCGGTTGAAGCGGGCGCCCACCAGGGTGGGGCCCAGCTCCAGCGCTCTGTCCAGGTCGGCGAGCGCGGCGTCGGCGCGACCGAACTTCTTGTAGATCCAGGCCCGGTTCGTCAGGAACACCGGGTTGTCCGGTTCCGCGGCGACGGCCGCTTCCTCGTCCTCGAGGGCGTCGGTCAGCTTGTCGAGCTGGACGAGCGACGATGCGCGCGCATCCTGCACCTCGGCGCGACCCGGCAGCTTGGTGAGGGCGCGGGTGAAGTGCTCGACGGCGGCTTCGTGTTCGCCCTCGGCGGCGAGGTTCAGGCCCAGGATGTAGAGGATGTCGCCGTGGCGGTCCTGCTGTGCCGCCATCTGGTGCAGCTCGGCGACGTCCACATCCTGGGAGGCGTCGGCCTCCGGCAGCAGGCTCAGGCCGCCGACGAGGCCCACGGCCAGCACCAGGCCAGCGCCGAGCAGGGCCCAGCCCTCGGTCTTGTCGTACGCCATCATCCCTGCACCTCCTCTTCATCCTCACGACGACGGGCGGCGACCACGAACAGACCGGACAGCGCCAGCGTCGCGGCGGCCAGTCCGCCGGTGACCGCGCAGCCGCCACCGGCACCGCCGCCCATGCTGCTGCCCTGGGTGCTCGCTCGCAGCAGGGCGTTCATCTTCTCGATGTGCTCTTCATCGGTGAGGCGCCCCGGCGTGGACACCTTGCCCCACAGGTCGGCGTTCTTCATCTCGCGGTGGCAGCCCATGCACAGACCCGTGCGCGTCAGGCCCTTGCGCTCCGTGTCGTTGAGCGCCCGGGAGCCCGGCCAGTGGGTGCCGACCGTCTGGACCTGTTCGCCGGTCTCGGGGTTGATGATCGTCGACCAGTCCCACTCCATGGCCGGCACGGCGGGGATCTGGACCTTGTGGTTCTTGGGGATGACCTCGCCGGTACGCTGGTCGATCAGATCCTCGACCACGTCCTCGTCGAGCCGCGTCAGGAAGCGGCCGCCGTTGACGCCGTAGCCAAAGGCCTTGGGGTTGTCGTGGCAGCTCTCGCAGGTGCGGGCCTTACGCTGGGCGCTGTGGGGCTGGACCGGGGCCATGTCGATGGACAGCGGCGCCTTGTCCTGGCCGATCGCGTCGGCCTCGTCCTGGGAGTGCTCGATCTTGTTGTTGACGAGCACCTTGCCCTCGCGGTCCACGACCGTGTAGAGCACCTGGCAGCCGGGCATCAGCGGGGTGACGCGGCCCTCACCGTTCACGCCGAGGACCGGGTCCTCCCAGCGCAGGTACGACCGGCTCTCGTAGGCCTTGCCAGGCGACTTGATGCCGGGGGTTCCCAGCGGCGACTCGGCGGTCTGACCGTTCGTGTCGCGCTTGGAGCCCGACGCGACCCAGTCGGTATCGGTCTGGCCCTCGGAGTAGTCCATCTTGACGTGGCAGCCGTAGCACTGGGGCACCCAGGAGGCGTGGCAGGCGTAGCACTCCAGGTTGTCGGCGTGGGCGGCCACGCTGCTCATGGCGACCATGGCGTCCGGCGACTTCCAGGTTCCGGCTTCGGCGATGCTCTTGAGCACCGGCACGAAGAAGTCGTTGCCGGTGGCGCTGTGCAGCACGACCTTGTCGCCGTCCTTGACGACGTTGCCGAGCGGGTTGCCGCGGGCGCTCAGCAGGAAGCCCTCCTCGGCGTCGTAGGCGGTGGCGTTGGCGGCCGTCTCCGGGAGCTGCTCGGGGGAGAGGCCGCGGCCTTCAGGCGGCAGGTCCTGGGCGAACTCCTCGGAGTAGCCGAGCGGCAGCTCCCAGGGGTACAGGTCGGGCGTGCCGTGGCAGTCCTGGCATTCGATCTCGACCTGCGCGAGGGTGGTGCCGGCGATGTTGCCGTCACCGTGCATGTCGACGGTGGTGTGGCAGTCCTGGCAGAGCATCCCTCCGGTGGGGTTCTCCGGGCGGCTCTCGAGCTGGTGGTGCAGGTCGTCGGAGACGAAGATGTACTGCTTCGTGTGCAGCTTGGGCTGCTTGTCGCCGTCGGCGTTGTAGGGCGAGCCGTAGGGGAACTCCATGAGTCCCTGGTAGGTGACGCCGATGCGCTTGCCGCGGTTGTGGCAGGAGTTGCAGGTCTCGACGGGGATCCCGTTGCCGGCCTCGCGGGTGCCGTGGATGCGGTGCGACAGGAGGTGTCCGGGCTCGGACGTGTCGATCGTGGGGTCGCTGCCCTCGTAGATCCCCTCGTTTCCGTACAGGATGTGGCAGGCCGAGCAGCCCATGCCGCGGTAGTCGCCGCGCTTCTCACGTCCGCGAACGCTGACGTGGCAGCGCTGACACTGCTGGCGCTGGTAGGTGAAGCCCGCCAGCTTGGGGTCGGCCTCGATCTCCTCGACCGTCGGTTGCGGCACCTGGGTCAGCTCCGTGGGGTACTGATCGGGGTGCGCGGAGATCATCGCCTCCATGTACTTCTTGTAGTCGTCGGTCCCGATGACGGGGGTCGTGCCGTCGGTGTCGGCGACGTCGTAGTTGCCCCAGGGCACCTTGTAGTTCTGCACCTCGGGGATGCCCCAGGTGTGCAGGTTGCCCTGGATCTTGCCGGCCTCGGTGTTCATCAGGCCGCGCTCGAGCCGGTAGACGTAGTTGGGGTGGCACTGGCCGCAGGTGTTGTCTGCGATGAACAGGCTGCCCGGGTCCGGGTAGTACTCCTTGGGACCGGTCGCCGACATGTTGGCCGGCGTGCCCTGGTGGGCCTTGGCGTAGGTCGTGGCGGACGGCGTGCCGCCGTGGCAGACGACGCAGCCGGCGGGATCGCCGTAGCCCCTGCCCATGGCTTCGATGGTCGTGAGCATCACCGAGCCCTCCTCGCGGATGGACTCGATGCCCTCGTGACAGGACAGGCAGCCGAGCGCGTCGGCGCGGGCCTGGCTGGTCGACGCTGACGGGCCGTTGGTCTCCTTGCCGGTCTTCGCCGGGCTGTCCTGAGCGGCAGCCGGAAGGGACAGCAGCAGGAGGGCTGCGGCGGTCAGGCGCGTGAACGAGTGGGTGTGGTGCATGGATGGTCTCCGGGTCGTGCACGCGGATTGCACGGCCCGTGCCATCTCCTGTCAGATCGGGACACCGCTGTGTTTTCGACCACATGCGGCGGATCGGCCGACGCTGCTCCGGTTCCCGCTGGTCAGGAAGCTCTCACAGCTTCCACCGGAAGTGGAAAGAATCTGGTCAGTCCGTGAGCAGCTTCTGGCGGACGGTGACCCGGGAGACGCCGAGGATCTCTGCGGCGCGGGACTTGTTGCCGCCGGTTCGCTCACAGACGTGCCGGGTGTAGGCTCGGCTGAGCTCGTCGAGGGTGGGGAGCTGGTCGAGGTCATCGGGGAAGCAGAGCCGCGCGCCGCCGGGCGGCTGGCTGTCGATGAGCGGGCCGAGGGGCCGGAGCGTGAGCGTGGTGCCCTGACCGAGGATGAGCGCCCGCTCCACGAGGTTGCGCAGCTCGCGCACGTTGCCGGGCCAGGTGTGCACCCGGAGGTCGTCGAGGCAGGCCGGGTCGAGGCGGCGGACCACGCGTCCGACCTCTGGCGCGAGCCGGGCGATGAAGGCGGCACAGAGGTCGTTGAGGTCGTCGAGGTGTTCGCGCAGCGGCGGCAGCGTCAGCTCCACCACCCGCAGGCGGTAGAGCAGGTCCTTGCGGAAGCCTCCGTCGGCGACGAGCTGCTCCAGCGGGCGGTTGGTGGCCGCGACGAAGCGGACGTCGACGGAGACATCCTCGTCGCCGCCGACGCGGCGGAAGCGTCGGTTCTCCAGCAGCCGCAGGAGCCTCGCCTGGAGTGAGAGCGGCATGTCGCCGATCTCGTCGAGGAAGAGGGTGCCGCGGTGGGCCTGCTCGACGACGCCGCGGCGCCGGCCACCCGCGCCGGTGTAGGCCCCACGCTCGTGGCCGAAGAGTTCGCTCTCGATCAGGTTCTCGGGGATGGCCGTGCAGTCCAGCTCGACGAGTGGGCCCGCCGCCCGAGGGCTCTCCTCGTGGATGGCCCGGGCCGCGACCTGCTTGCCCGTCCCGCTCTCCCCGCGCAGCAGCACGGTCGAGGACGAGGCCTGCGCCACCTGGCGGATCAACGCTCGGAGCTGCTGCATCACCGAGCTGTCGCCGATGAGCGCGTCGGCCCCGCGCCCGGACGTGACCTGCCGCCGCAGCGCTGCCAGCTCGGCCTTCAGCGCGCCATGGCCGAGCGCGCGCTCGACAACGAGGTCCAGCTCGTCGAGCTCGAAGGGCTTGGTGAGGTAGTCGAAGGCGCCGCTCTGCAGGGCGATCACCGCCGAGCGCACCTTGGGAAAGGCCGTCATGATGATGACCGGCGGTCCGCCCTCGGTCGGGATCTCTCGCAGCAGGTCCAGGCCGTCGCCGTCTGGCAGGTGGAGGTCGAGGAGGACGAGATCGATGACTTCCGAGGCCATGCAGGCGCGGGCGTCGGAGAGGGTGCCCGAGATGTGGACCTTGAAGCGTCGGGCGAAGTGGGAGCGCAGGCTGCGCGCCATCAGGCGGTCGTCCTCGACGATGAGGACGGAGCGCGGCGGGGTGGTGGCGGTGCCGGTGGTCACGGGCGGTCCTCGTCGCGGGCGGTCGGGAGGTGGACGGTGGCGATGGTGCCACGCCCGGGGCCGGGAGCCAGGCGGAGGCGTCCGCCCAGCTCGCGGGCGACGTCGGCGACGATAGCCAGCCCGAGCCCGGTGCCGTCGGGCTTGGTGGTGTAGAAGGGCTCCAGCACGCGCTCGCGTGCCTCGGCAGGGATCCCCGGGCCGTTGTCCTGCACCATCAGATCGACGCCGTAGCCGGCGGTCTTCGCGACGAGGTGGATCGCTCCCTCGCCCTCCATGGCCTGCAGGCTGTTCATCACGAGGTTGAGCACGACCTGCTCGAGCTGGTGCTCGCCGGCGCGCAGGGGCTGGTCGAGGGCGTCGCCCTGGATGTGGAGCGAGACACCGGCGCGCCGAGCCCCTCGCTCGACGAGGGAGGCCACCCGCGAGAACACCTCGCGCGGCGTGGCGGTGTGGGAGCCGGCGGGCGCGGGCTTCGCCAGGCCTCGGACCTTGTCGAGCACCGCCGTGAGGCGGTCGATCTCGGCCAGGAGCAACTCGATGACCTCGGTGGCGTCGTCGTCGAGCTCCTGTTCGCGGAGGGTCACCTGGCAGAGCGTCTTCATGGCGCCCAGCGGGTTGCCCATCTCGTGGGCGAGGGACGCCGACAGCAGCCCCAGCGACGACAGGCGGTCGGCGCGGCGGACCTGCTCCTGCAGCTCCGCGCGAGCGTCGTGCATGGCGGCCAGCTCTGTCACCCGCTCGTCGACTTCATGCTGCAGCTCTGCGTTCCAGCGCAGCAGCCGGGCGTGGGCCCGGTCCAGCGAAGCGGCCATGTCGGCGACGCCGCGAGCGAGGTGCTCGATCTCGTCGGCGGTGGCGATGTCGAGGGTGGGGCGTGGGGTCTCGTCACCGACCGCTCGGACGAAGCCGAGCACGTCCTGCAGCGGCCGCGCCAGCGACCGGGCGGCCACCGCCGCGAACACGATGGAGAGCAGGGCGGCGGCCAGCCCGATCGGGATGAGCGAGCCCAGCAGGGTGGCGGAGGGACCCTCGACCAGCGCGGCGGGCACCCGGTGGATGAGGCGCCAGCCGCTGTCTCCACCGCGGGACGCCAGGGGGACGGCCGCGAAGGACACGAAGTGGTCGCCGTCCGGCACGAGGACGGCGCGGGCGCCCGCGGTGGCTGCCGTCCACCAGGGCCGCTGGCGGAGCGGGTCGTCGTCGGGGAGCAGCTCCCAGGTGCCGTCGTGGTGGCGGGACAGGACGGTCGCGCCGGTGACCAGCAGCAGCTCGACGCCGGGACCGAGGTCGAGGGCGTCGAGCCGGGCGAGGATGGGCTCGGCGCGGACGTTGGTCACGAGCAGCGCCAGCGTGCGGCCGTCGGCGGAGCGGATCGCGCGGCCCACCCGTAGCACGAGCCGGTGGGGCACCTCGACCACGCCGTGCTCGACGTTGAGGTCGACGGGTGACAGCCAGGTCGAGGGTGCCTGCAGGATGCCGTGGACGTAGTAGCGGTCGGACTTGTCCTGGAGGCGGAAGCCCGGGACCAGCCGGACGCGCCCTTCGTGGCGGTCGGCCCGCACCAGCTCGACGCCGCTCTTGGAGAGGATGCGGGCCTGGTCGTACTCCTCGCGAAGCTCGACGAGGGTCTGTAGCAAGGCGCCGGCGTCGCGGCGCTCGTCGTCATCGAGCTGGCCGGTCAGGCCGCGGCGCTGCAGTGACCAGGCCAGCAGACGGATGTCGGAGGTGACGACATCCAGCGTCGAGCCGAGGTGGGCGGCGTTGGCGTCGAGGTGCGCACCGAGGTGCTCGCGGGTCTGCTCGGCGATGGAGCGGCGGACCTGCACGAAGCCGAGCGCGCCCCCCGCGGCCAGCGGCAACAGGGCGAAGGCCGCAAAGGCCAGCAGCAGCTTCTTGCGGAAGCCCAGCCAGGGCACCAGCGCGAGCAGGCGGGGAGTCATGTCGGGTCCGACGGAGGCTGAGGCGGCGAGGCCTGCAACACCTCGGGGTGCATGTTGGCTCCAGGTCTTGCAGGCGCTGCTATCCGAGGGCTCCGGGTGCTGGAGACAGCGGACGTCGCCCGCGACACCGACCGACGCACCCACGCGGCCGCTGCGGCATCAGCGGCGCAAGGACCACAGCATGAGCATCCTCTCCTCCATCGTCGTTCCCCTCGTCGCCGTCCTGCTGGGCTTCATCGGCCTGCAGATGTTCATGGTGCGCCGCATGCGCCGCATGCGCGGGCAGGAAGCTCCCAGCGTCGGCGGCGCAGCGGGCAGGCGGGTGGCCGACGGACGCAACGCCCTCTTCTACTTCTACAGCCCGCAGTGCGGGGCCTGCCGGACCATGACGCCCGTGGTCAAGCAGCTCGCGGAGCGGGCGCCCGGCGTGTTCCCCGTCGACGTCAGTCAGGACCTGGACACGGCGCGGCGCTTCAAGGTGATGGCCACGCCGACGACCATCCTGGTGCGCGACGGCAAGGTCGCCGAGGTGCTGGTCGGCGCCCAGTCCGCCGACACGCTGCGCGGGCTGGCCGGGGTGTAGGGGGGAGGAGGCCAGACCGGCCCCCGCCCGGCCGGGCCCACGCGGGGCTCGCGGTCAAGGAACGGCGTTCAGCTCCAGCCAGGCGTCGGCGATGAGCCCGTGTGGCGCGGCCCACCAGGAGTCGTCGCCGTGCACCAGGAAGTCGGGGAGCCCCTCGATGTGCACGGCCTCGAAGCTGCCGGCGTCGGTGTCGACGGTCTCGACGCCGATGACGGTGACGTCGATCTCGACATCTTCGATGAGCTGCGAGCCGTCGTCGCGGGCCGACGTTGCCGTGACGGTGGCCCACTGTGTGGCGCCTTCCGAGAGCAGAGGGGGGAAGAGCGGGAGCGGCGGGTCGTAGACGATCACCTGGTGTTGCTCGTCGAGGACGGCCTGGTGCTCGCCGTACTCGGTATCGGTGCGGTCTTCGGCGACGACCTGCATGGCGTCACCCTCGCATCGCAGCCACAGCAGCGAGTGCCGGTCGCTGCCGCCCTTGTAGCCGACCATGCCCGCGTCCACTTCGAGCTTCCAGGCCGACACCCCGTCGAAGTCCTCGGCGCCCAGCCGGGTCTCCTGCCGGTACTCCGTGCAGTCGGCGCAGCCGTCGTCGGCGGTATCCCACGTCCAGGTGTCGCCTTCCCCCTCCCAGACCGGCCAGATCTCGCAGCCGGTCGGAGGCTCGGCCTCGACTTCTTCCGGGCAGCCGCAGGCCGCCAGCAGCACGAACGCGCTCCACATGGATCACCCCGTCCCGTGCCTTGGATCAGGGTAGCGTGCCCGGAAGCGGGTCGCGACCGTGGCGGCAGCCGACAGGCGGGGCGCGATCAGTCCCCGCGGTTGGCCAGCCAGGCGGCGAACAGGATGATCGGGATGGGCAGCCAGTAGAGCTGCATCAGGGGGTGGTTGTAGGGCCACCACTGCTTGTACCGGGCCATCAGGCCGAGATCGAGGGGGTGGGCCACGGGGTCGGTGATGGCGACGGTCCCCATGACCTGATCGAACTGGTCGATGAGGCTGGCGTCGGTCGTCGGCGCCACGGCCTGGCAGTGCAGGTTCACGTCGCCGTAGGCGGTGTAGAAGGTCGAGACGACGACGTCTTCTTCGTCTCCGGCGGCTGCGACGCGCTTGCCCTGGGTGCGCCACAGGTAGGCGGGGCGGTCGGCCAGCTTGATGGTCTGGAGGTCGCCGGCGACGGCGGGGTCGACGACCAGCGAGCGGCTGTCGAGCAGATCCGAGGGGCGGCCACGGATGGGCTTGCCCCCATCGACCTTGTAGGCGCCCCCCTTCAGCATCAGCGCCGCCACCAGGCGGTAGTTGTCGGCCAGCTTGGGGGCCTTGACCGGGTCGACGATCTCGAGGGTGTCGGCGCTGAAGGCGGCGCAGCCGAAGCCCTGGTGGCCGCCGTCGCTGCTGGGGTCGAAGTACCACTGGTAGCTCAGCGCGCCGCCGTAGCCGGAGTTGCCGCCGACCGGCTCGCCGCGCAGCGCGGTGCGTTCCCGCTCGGTCAGGGCGCGGAAGCCGTCGGGCAGGTCGAGCTCGTAGCCGGCGGCGTCCGCGATGTGGCCCGTGGGCATGTCCTTGTCCGCCACCGGGCCGTTGAAGAAGGTGACCATGCTGGCCAGCTCCTGTTCGGCCGACACCAGGCGGTCGGGTTCGGTCACGCCGACGACGACGGTGCCGTTGAGGCCGGCGCGCACCGGGTAGAGCGAGACCGCCATGCGGCCGCCCACGTCTTCGCGCTCGGGCAGCTCGATCTCGGCCGTGACCCGCAGGTAGCGGCCGAGGTTCGGGGAGTCGATCAGCTCGGGGGTGCCCCAGGTGATCTCGCCGAGCTCGGGGCCCGAGTACACGTCGTCGATGAACTGCCTGGCCAGCAGCGGGCCCAGCGTGGCGACATCTTCGTCGTCGAAGCGAGGCTGGAAGTCCCGCTGGACCTGCTCGAACATGGCGATGAGCTGTTCGCCCGTGGGCTGCAGCGCGAGGCTGCCCTCGGACATGAGCGCCCAGGGCGGCGGCTGCCAGACGTGGTCGGGGTCATCGAGCGGCACCCGGACGACGATGTCGAGGTCGGCCAGGGGGTAGGTGACGACCGCTTCTTCTTCGGCCGCCGCCGGATCCTGGGCGTGGGCCGGGGAGAGGGCGAGGAGGGCGGCGGTCAGGGCCTGCAGGATCATGGCGACTCCACGGGGTGCCGATGGCGGACGTCCGCAGCGGTGTACCGGGTTGCGGGGCGAAGGTCCAGCCCGAGACCAGCAGATGCGTGCGGATCGCTGCGGTGCGGCCCGGCGAGGCTGTCGCCGCACCCCGGTCCGGGGTCCGAGGTGTTCGTGGCGGTGAGGATGTTCACGGGGCGTCGCGCCGGCCCAGGCCGCGCAGGCTCAGGCCCTCGCGCCACATGGCCGACAGGCCCACGATGAGCACGGGCAGGAAGCTGACAGCCCAGAAGACGATGGCGAAGCCCTTGGCGGGGGTGGCCGACTGCCCCCACAGCAGCAGGGTCTTCTCGATGGCGACGTGAAAGACGCCGACGAAGCCCGGGGCCTGGGGCAGGGCGACGGTGAGCGCGATGGCGACGCCGGTGAAGCAGGCGGCGCCAAAGGGAAGGGCCATGTCGAAGGCCTGGAAGAGCAAGAAGATGGCGACGGCGCCGTTGACCCACATGGCGACGCTGAGCAGGCCGGCCTGGAGCAGGCCGCGGGGGTCGCGGGAGTTGCCGAGGCCGGCGACGAAGCCGTCGAACAGGCCGAGGAAGCGGTCGCGCACCGGCGGCGGGGCGATGGAGACGATGCGGGCGAAGGTCGTGCGGGCGACGCTCTTCTGGGTGGCGAGCAAAAAGAAGGTGGCCATGGCGACGGTGGCGGCCAGGCCGAACAGGCTGCCGTAGAGCTTCAGGTTGACGACGAGCTGGCGTTCGGTGTCGGGGAGGGAGGCGTCGCCGTCGGGCAGGACGAGCACCATCAGCACCAGGACGAAGACCATGCCGAGCAGGTCGTAGACGCGCTCCATGACGGCGGTGGCCACGACGGCGGCGAGCGGGTGGCCGGTGCGGCGGGCGGCGACGAGGGGCTTGGCGACTTCGCCAGCGCGCAGGGGCAGCAGGATGTTGGCGGCGGCGCCGATCACCTGGGCGGCGAACAGGTCGCCGACGCGGGCGCGGGTGCCGAGGGGCCGCAACAGGACCTGCCAGCGCAGGGCGCGGATGCCGAACTCGCCGAGCAGGATGAGGGCCGACAGCCCGACCCACGGCAGGTGCACGTCGGTCAGCTCCGCGGCGAGGGCCGGCCAGTCCACGCCCCACAGAAACCAGGTCAGCGCCGTGCCGCTGACCAGCAGGCCGATCAACAGGCCGCCGACGCCGCGACCGGCGGCGTCGGAGGGAGGGGGGGCTGGGGCCTCGGTGGGGCTGGGCATCGGGCGACCATAGCGCTCGTGGCGAGGCCGTTGCCGGCTCGATAGCCGGGGGGAGCCCGGCGGGGCCCTGGCTCCGCTCCTCCGCCCCTCTCCCTGCCACATCCTTCGGCCGCTCCTCGCCCGCCTGCGCGCGGCGCGCGGTGCCGGCAAGCGAGCCCCACCATGACCGAGCCGACGCGACGCTTCCACGTGGCCGGCCTGGGCAATGCCCTGGTCGACGCCCTGGTGCGCATCGACGACGACAGCCTGCTGGCCGACATGGGCCTCACCCGGGGCACGATGCACCCCGTCGACCACGAAGCCTGGCAGAAGGCCTTCAGCACGCTGCAGCACCTCGGGGTGGAGATCCACTCGGGCGGCTCCTGCGCGAACACCATCGCGGCGCTGGGGCTGATGGGTCTGGACACGGTCTACTGCGGGCAGGTCGGCGACGATCAGCTCGGCCACCTCTACGCCTCACGGCTGACCGAAGCCTGCGGTGGCCACGCCCTGCAGTTCTCCGACGACATGGCCACCGGCAAGTGCCTGAGCATCATCAGCGCCAGCGACGCCGAGCGGACCATGCTCACCGACCTCGGTGCGGCGGTGAACCTGCCGGGCCTCGGGCGCTTCGCCGACGAGATCCGCGCCAGCCAGGTGCTCCACGTCACCGGCTACCTGCTGCTGGGCGAACCCATGGCCTCGCGGGCGATGGAAGCCATCGCCGTGGCCAACCAGGCCGAGATCCCCGTGAGCATCGATGTGGCCGACCCCTTCGTGGTCGACCTGGTCCGGGATCGCATGTGGCAGGTGGTCGAGGACTTTGCCGACATCGTCTTCCTCAACGCCGAAGAAGCCCGCGCCCTGACCGGGCTGAGCCCCGAAGAAGCCATCCACAAGATCGGCGAGGTCTGCCACACGGTGGTGCTGAAGCTCGGTGGCCGCGGGTCCCTCGTCAAGCACGGCGACGACCTGTTCGCCATCGGGATCCACCCGGTCGACGCCGTCGACACGACCGGGGCTGGCGACTCCTACGCCGCCGGCTACCTCTACGGCTACGTGCACGGCTGGTCGCCCGAACGGGCCGGCGAGCTGGGCAGCCTGGTCGCGTCGCTCACGGTCGCCCAGCTTGGCGCCGTCGTGCGCGATCCGGACCGCCTCGCGGACCTGATCGCCCGCATCCGTCCCGCCTGAACCCCTCCTCTCCCCCCGCGCCGAGGACACCATGAACCTGCCCGTCGAGGTCATCGAGGCCGTCAACGAGGGTCGCTGCCTGCTGTTCGTGGGCTCTCGCTTCACCAGCGAAGCCGCCGAAGAACAGGGCGCCGACTACCCGGACCCCAAGACCCTGGCCAAGGCGCTGGGGTGGAAGCGCCCCCGCCAGCTCATGGGGACCCGCGCCAAGCTCGTGAAGCCGTCGGTGTTCGAGGGCGCGGCGACCTACCAGGCCGCGAAGGGGCGTCCGCAGCTCATCACCGAGCTGCGCCAGCGGCTGGGGGCGAAGGACGTGCAGCCCGCCGCCTGGCACAAGACGGCGCTGTCGCGCTTCCCCGTGATCTTCACGACGGCGCAGGACGACCTGCTCGAGCGTGCCGCCGCCGACATGGGCGGAGAACCCGAGGTTCGCTACCGCGGCGACGACGCGCCCGTTCCCGACCTGTCGAAGCGTGTGATCTACAAGCTCAACGGCGGCTTCGAGCGCCCCGAGACCCTGGTGCTGACCAAGGCCGACCGCCAGCGCCTGGACTTCCCGCCGGACCTCAAGAAGGCGATCCGCAAGCTGATCCGCGGGCACGTCATCCTGTTCGTCGGCTACTGGCCCGACCACGAAGAGTTCGAGGCCGTGTTCGACGACCTCTCGCAGTGCTACGGCGGCGAGCTGCCGCGCTGCCACCTCGCCGTGGCCCAGGGCCGCATCGACGACGTCATCTGGCAGAAGTGGGTCTGGCGCGGGCTGCTCATGTTCACAGCGGATCCCAGCGAGTGCATGAGCGAGCTCGAGGCTCGGATCGACAGCTGATGGCGCCGGTCTCGCCGTCGGACCGGGTCGCCCGGTTCCAGGACGCCGACGGGCGCCCGCGCCTGGCCTGGGTGCTCGGCGGGGAAACGGTCGACGACGCCGAGCTGCAGCCGGTGGTGGGGGATCTCTTCGGTGAGCTGCGGGCGGAGGGTGCGCGGCTGCCGGCGGGGTCCGTGCGGCTGCTGCCGCCGCTGTTGCCGAGCAAGGTGGTGGGCATCGGCTCGAACTACAAGGCCCACGCTGCCGAGATGGGGCGGGCGCTGCCGAGCGTGCCCAAGATCTTCCTGAAGCCCTCGACGGCGGTCATCGGCCACGGGGACACCATCGAGATCCCGCCGGTCACGACGCGTGTGGATCATGAAGCGGAGCTTGCGCTGGTCATCGGCCGGACGCTGTCGCGGGTGCCGGTGGAGCACGCGCTGGACGGCGTGTTGGGTGTGACCTGCCTGTGCGACGTGACGGCACGGGACTTCCAGCGGGCCGACGGAACCTTCGCGCGGGGCAAGGGCTTCGACAGCTTCTGCCCCATCGGGCCGTGGATCACGCGGCGGCTGGACCCGCGGGCCCTCGACGTGCGCTGCCATGTCCTGCGGGACGGGGCGTGGCGGTGTACCCAGGACGGCAACAGCAGCGACATGGTGTTCTCGCCGGCAGAGCTGGTGTCCTTCGTGTCGTCCGTCATGACGTTGCTGCCGGGGGATGTCATCGCCACCGGCACCCCGGCGGGGGTGGGGCCGCTGCTCGCCGGTGACCGTGTGCGCGTGCAGGTGGAGGGCGTCGGCGTCCTCGAGAACGCCGTGGCGGATCGCGCGGACCGCCGCCCGGGGGCCTGAGTGCTGCCCATCGCCAGCGCGGTGCTCGGCCCCGGCCTGCTGGTGGTGGCGCTGGCGGTGGTGGCGCCGCTGTCGAAGTGGCGACCGCCCCTGGCGCTGCTGCTGGCGATCGCCGCGGTGGGGCTCGGGCTGGCGCGCGGCGTGCTGTTGCCGGCCGATGGGCTGGGGCTGCCGGGGCTGCTCGGCCTGGGGCCAGAGACCTGGGGCCTGCTGGCCTGGGGCGCCTACGGGGGGCTGGCGGCGGCGGCGGGGGGGCTGTGGGTGCCGGGGCCGCCGGCGCTGCGGGCGGTGCTCAGCGGCGCGATGATCGGCGAGCTGGGCGCGGCGGCGTCGCTCGCGCGGAGCGCGCGGACCCGGGATGGGGCGGCGCGGCTGGCGCTGGCGGCGGCAGGGGGGGCGATGCTGGGCGGTGTGGGGGATCCGGCGTTGCTGGCGCTCGGGGAGCGCCTGGGGCCCCACACGTGGGTGCTGGCGCCGCTCTCGCTGCTGATGGTGGTGGTGGCCTGGCCGACGCGGGCACTGGTCCACGAGGCCAGACAGGGCAGCCGGGCGGTGACCGTCGTGTCCGTCGCGGTGGCGGCGGGGGCGGTGGTGTGGCCCGGGTCGGTTCCGGCGTTGCTCGCCCTCGGCGCGCTGGCCATGGGGGCGCTTGCCCTGCGCCGGGGAGCGCGGGTCGAGGAACGCCGGGCCGAGCTGCTCGGGTCGGTCATGGCGCCCGCGCTGTGGACCTTCGGCTCGGTGGTGGTCGTGCTGGTCGCCTGTGCTGCGGGGCTGTCAGGGGTGGCGGCGCAGGGTCTCGAAGAGGTCGCGGTGGGGCTCGGTGTACGGCTCGGGCCGGCGCTCGGGGGGCTGGCCGCGCTCGCCGCAGCGCTCGTCGATGGACCGGCGGCGGGCCTGTTCTCCACCGCGGTGATCGACCGGGGGCTGGAGCTGCGGGGCGTCGACCTCGGGCTGTCGCTCGGGTTGGGGGCTGCGGCCGGCGGGCTCGGGCCGCTGGTCATCGCCGGCGGGCTGCGGGCCGGGTGGTGGCGCTGGCTGCTGCAGGTGCTGGCCGCGCTGGCGGTGGTGTTGCTGCTCGCAGCGGGGTGAGCGGGCGAGGTTCCGCGGCAGGCAGGCGCGCCGCACGGCAGGTGGACATCGCCGATGTCCCCCGAGGATCGCGCGCCCGGGGGCCTCCCCTATGACTCCGCCGCGAATGCGGGTTCAGCGACGGCGCGGCGGCCAGTGGCGGCGTGTCCGGTCGCCCGAGCGTGGGTGGACATCGCCGATGTCCCCCGAGAATCGAGCGCCTGGGGGCTTCCCCTACGGCTCCGCCCCGTGCTCGGGCACGAATGCGGGTTCAGCGACGGCGCGGCGGCCAGTGGCGGCGTGTCCGGTCGCCCG
>CAZRFD010000050.1:43671-44655 GCA_964599085.1 uncultured Enterobacterales bacterium
TTCCCCTACGGCTCCGCCCCGTGCTCGGGCACGAATGCGGGTTCAGCGACGGCGCCCGCGCGCAGCAAGAGCTGGCCCGCGATGGCACGCACGATGCGGGCCTCGGGAGGCGTCGCCGCCAGCCGCCGCACCGACGACGTCGAGCAGCCGAGGGACGCCGCCAGTGCCGCGGTGGGTACCTGCCCCCGGGCCAGGTGGATCGCCGCCCGGCGCGCGGCCACCACCTCGGCATGCTTGCCCTCGAGCGACGTGCGCCCGATCGCCGCCGCCGCCGCGTCGGCCAGGCCGTCGAAGGCGAGCGGTCGCTCGTCGAGATCCGGCGCCCCGATGTGCTCCAGCAGTGTGGCTCGGTCCACTCGCGGCAGGTGCTGGCGGACATGCCCGGCCGTCCAGGTCCCCAAGGTCCGCAGACCCAGGAGGTCGGGCAGGTTGCTGGCGTCGTGGTGTGGATCGTGGCCGAAGCCGTGGCGGCTGTCCTGGCGAAGCACGTAGTGCAGCGTGTTGTCGAGGTGCCAGTGGTCGAAGATGGGTTCGAGGTGGGCGTGCTGGAAGCGCACCGACGCCTGGAGTGCCTTGCTCGCGCCGATGAGTACGCGCCGCGCCGCCTCGCGTGCCCGGTCCTCGGGCTCGACCAGCTCGAGGTGGCCGTGGGTGTCGGCGCAGCGGAAGGCCAGCAGGCAGAAGGGTTGCAGCACGGTGAGCACGGACCGTGCCAGCCGCCGCTGGTTGGCCGTGTCCCGCGCGATGACCCGGCTGTCGGCGAGGCGGAAGGTGACGTGAAAACCAAGGGGAGCCATGGAGTCTCGTCACGCACGGGCTGGCCGGCTGCAAGTCGGCAGTGCCCGACGTTTCCGGGTTGTCGCCGACCGCAAGGGGCACCGTCGAGCGCCTGGGGGTGGCGAAGCGCTCGAAAGTGGGGTGACATCGCAGATGTACCCCGAGAATCGAGCGCCTGTGGCCGGCGAAGCGCTCGAAAGTGGGGTG
>CAZRFD010000051.1:0-513 GCA_964599085.1 uncultured Enterobacterales bacterium
CGCTGCCGAGGCAGCTGCAGAGGGTGCCGCCGCCGAAGCTGCCGCCGAGGGCGCCGCCGCCGAACCAGCCGCCGCCGCACCCTGAGGGGTCCCCGCTCTCCCCGCCTCGTGATTCCCCGCGCCCTGTCCCCCCCGCTGACAACGGAGCCCCCCGATGATGTACATGATCGCAACCGACGTGCGCAACGACGACCAAATCGTCAAGGAGCGCCTCGCCGCCGCCATCAAGACCATGGGCAACTGGTCCAACCGCCTCGAGAGCTGCTGGCTGCTCGAGACCAACACCAGCGCCCGCCGGATCCGCGACCACCTCAAGCAGTTCCTCGGCGACACCGACCGGCTATTCGTCGCCCGCATCAGCCGCAACTGGGCCGGCCGCAACATGGGCCAGGGCTTCCCCGACTGGATGCAGCGAAGGGAGTTCGGAGAGTTCCCCAACGGCTGAGCGCGCGGCTGCTCAACACGCGAGCGGTTGCGTGACCCCGGAGGGGGGCGGTGTGACGTGGAGCGGTT
>CAZRFD010000051.1:613-1102 GCA_964599085.1 uncultured Enterobacterales bacterium
GGTCCCGAAGCGACGAAGGAGCGAGGGGCCAACTGCGACGCGACACACCGGCAGGGGGGAACCTGGAGGGGTTCCCCCCTCACAAAAACCGTGCAGCGAAGGGAGTTCGGAGAGTTCCCCAACGGCTGAGCCCGCGGCCGCTCACTACGCGAGCGCGTGCGTGACCCCGGAGGGGGGCGGTGTGACGTGGAGCGGTTGGTCCCGAAGCGACGAAGGAGCGAGGGGCCAACTGCGACGCGACACACCGGCAGGCGCCTCGGCCATTGACGACCGCAAGACCCTTCCTCATGAGCCACCGTCACCCGCGGCCTCCGCGCAATCATGTACGCGCACCATGGCACCGGACGGCGCGAGACGGTCGACTCGCGCCCTCGCGGCTCGCGGCTCGCGGCCTCGCAGTTCGTGGCCTCGCGGCTCGCGGCCTCGCGAGCGTCCGGGCGCTCATAAGTGCCCATAGGTCCGAGACCTACCCCCGGTATTGAGCGCCCC
>CAZRFD010000051.1:1202-44280 GCA_964599085.1 uncultured Enterobacterales bacterium
GGGGGCTGAGCGGCGCGGGCGCTCATAAGTGCCCATAGGTCCGAGACCTACCCCCGGTATTGAGCGCCCCAGAGGGGGCTGAGCGGCGCGGGCGCTCATAAGTGCCCATAGGTCCGAGACCTACCCCCCGTTATGAGCGCCGCGTGCGTGTTCGCTCCCTGCCGCTCCGACCCTCGCGGCCTCGCCCCTCGCGTCCTCGCCCCTCGCGTCCTCGCCCCTCGCGGACTCGCGTCCTCGCCCCTCGCGTCCTCGCCCCTCGCGGACTCGCGGACTCGCCCCTCGCGTCCTCGCCCCTCGCGGACTCGCCCCTCGCGGACTCGCGGCCCCGCCCCTCGCGGCCTCGCCCCTCGCGTCCTCGCCCCTCGCGGACTCGCGGCCTCGCCCCTCGCGGCCTCGCCCCTCGCGGCGTCGCCCCTCGCGGACTCGCCCCTCGCGGACTCGCGGACTCGCGGACTCGCCCCTCGCGGCCTCGCCCCTCGCGGACTCGCGGACTCGCGGCCTCGCCCCTCGCGTCCTCGCCCCTCGCGGCCCCGCCCCTCGCATCCTCGCCCCTCGCGTCCTCGCCCCTCGCGGACTCGCGGACTCGCGGCCTCGCCCCTCGCGGACTCGCCCCTCGCGTCCTCGCCCCTCGCGGACTCGCGGCCTCGCCCCTCGCGGCCTCGCCCCTCGCGGCGTCGCCCCTCGCGGACTCGCCCCTCGCGGACTCGCGGACTCGCGGCCTCGCCCCTCGCGGCCTCGCCCCTCGCGGACTCGCGGACTCGCGGACTCGCGGCCTCGCCCCTCGCGTCCTCGACCCTCGCGTCCTCGCCCCTCGCGTCCTCGCCCCTCGCGTCCTCGCCCCTCGCGTCCTCGCCCCTCGCGGCCTCGCCCCTCGCGGACTCGCGGACTCGCGGCCTCGCCCCTCCCATCCTCGACCCTCGCGTCCTCGCCCCTCGCGTCCTCGCCCCTCGCGGCCTCGCCCCTCGCGGCCTCGCCCCTCGCGGCCTCGCGGCCTCGCGTCCTCGCCCCTCGCGGCCCCGCCCCTCGCATCCTCGACCCTCGCGTCCTCGCCCCTCGCGGACTCGCGGACTCGCGGCCTCGCGGCTCGCGGCCTCGCCCCTCGCGGCCTCGCCCCTCGCGGCCTCGCCCCTCGCGGACTCGCGGCCTCGTGGACCCGAGGCGCTGCAGTGGAGCTACATGCGAAGGAGGTGCGGCGATCGGCGCTGCCGACAAGGTTTTGTCGCCCTTGGCTTTCGCGGGTTCTCTCCAGCACCAGTCGTCCGAGCGTCGGGACGCGCGGGGGGGGGCGTGCTGCCGGCCGAGGTTCCTGACCGACTGGGGGGAACCTGGAGGGGTTCCCCCCTCAAAAAAACCGTGCAGCGAAGGAAGGTTGGAGAGTTCCCCAACGGGTGAGCCGGCGGCTGGTCACCACTCGAGCGCGAAGCGCCCCGCCCGGTGCGCGGGCGGGGGCTCGCTGCCTGAGGGTCAGCCCGCTTCGCCGACCGGCGCGGGGGCGTTCTGGGAGCGCCCGAAGTCGACGATGAACATCCGCGCGTCCTTGGCCCCGAAGATGGCGTAGCGCCCCTCGGCCAGGGCATCGCCGGGGATGTAGTGCACGACGCGGTCGCCGCTGGTGACCATCTTTACCTTGCTCTGGTCGAGCTGGGCGTCGACGGGTTCCCACTCGGTGTCCGACTGGAAGCGCATGCCCACCCAGGCGTGGCCCTCGATGCTGCCGTCGGTGAAGGTCCGCTTGCCGGGGTCTTCGATGAGGGGGTGGAACTCGAGCTTGTCGACGTTGGCCTTGCCCGAGATCACGAAGTAGCTGCCCGGCTCGACGACATAGCCGAGCTTGGTCGGCTTCATGTAGGGGTAGGCGACCTTCATCTCGGGGTCGTCGATCTTGGTCTCGTACTTCACATCCGTGAAGGTCTTGACCATGGACAGCTTGTCGTCCTTGAGGATGTAGATGCCAGGGCCCGACGGCGCCCGCCAGGTCATCAGCCGAGCATCGGCGACGGTGGCGCCGCCGTCGACCTGGGCGGCGTCCTGGATGAGGAGCTGTTCGTCGGACAGCTTGATGTCGTAGCTGTTTCCGCTGCACAGGCCGGGAATGGCGAAGCTGCCGTCGGCAGCGACCTGGCCCTCCTTGGCCATGCAGGTCAGGTCGGTGGCCCCCTCGGCCTTGGCGATGATCCGCAGGTCCCCCCGGGGACTGCCGCTCATGGCATCGACCACGGAGCCGCTGTAGCTGCCGCCGGGGGCACAGGCCGCGAGGGGGAGGACGCAGAGGAGGATCTGGACGGGACGCATGGCAGGCTCCGGTGGGACGAGTGGCGGGGATCTGCTGGGGGATCCTACGTCGGCGACAAGTCCTGACAAAGCCGGAACGCCGCACCTCGCGATCTTTTCGAAGCGGGCCACCCGGTCCACAGGCGCCCGGTGAGCCGCCGAGAGCCCCCCTCAGACCGACGCAAGCGCCGTCGCCAGCGCCGTCGCCCGACCGCGGATCGCGACGGCCGGATCTGCGTCCTGTTGCCCCGGGGCCGGAAAGAGGACTCCTCGGGCGGCCGCCACGAGGCTGCCGAGGCCGTCGGGGCGCCGGCCGGCCAGCGCGTCTGCGATGCCGCCACCCTGGGCCCCAACGCCCGGGACCAGGAACCAGGCCGCGCGCATGTGCTCCCGCAGCACCCGCGCTTCGCCGGCGGCGAAGACACCGACCACCGCGCCCACGCTGGACAGGCCCGAGCTGCCGGTCAGCTCGGCCCCCAGGGTGGCGAGCTGATCGGCGACCCGCAGGGCCGCCGCCGGGTCGCCGTGGTGCTGGAGCAGGGCGCTGCCGGGGTTCGTCGTGCGGACCAGCACGAAGATGCCGCGACCGTGCTGCCGGCAGAAGGGCAGGAAGGGCTCGATGACGTCCATGCCCATCCACGGGCTCAGCGTCACGGCGTCCGCCGCCAGCGGGCCATCGGGGGCGAGCAGCGCCTGGGCGTAGGCGGCGGCGGTCGACGCGATGTCGCCCCGCTTGGCGTCGGCGATCACGAGCAGGCCGCGTTCACGCGCACGAGCGCAGGTGCGCTCCAGGGCGGCGAAGCCGGGGGCGCCCAGCGCCTCGTAGAAGGCGAGCTGCGGCTTGATGGCGGCGGCCACCCCCTGCACGGCATCGAGCACGATGGTGTCGAAGTCTTCCACCGCACGGGCGGCCTCTTCGCGGAAGGCCTGACCGGTGCGCCCGACATAGCGCTCGCGCAGCGGCGCGGGCAGGCGGTCGAGGTGCGGATCCAGCCCCACGCAGAGCGGGGCGCCGACCTCGGCCACCGCGGAGGCGAGGCGATCTCCGAACAGGCGAGTCTCGGACGCTGCGGCCATGTGCTCTCCCGGGAGGGAACCCGGGGGTTCCTAGCCTGCGTCGCCCTCCACGGCCCGCACGCCATCCTCGCGGGACTCCTCCTCTCCCGATCCTCCCCCACCCGACGTGCCGTCCGGCCGCCAGCCATAGTGGTCGTTGGTCACCCGCGTCACCTGGAAGACCGCCCCGAACACCCGGTCGTCGATGGCCTCGCGCAAGCGCCGAGGCAGAAGGCGCGCGGCGGCACGGCCCACCGAGAGCGTCAGGCGAGCAGCGCGCTCGGCCGCGCTCACGGAGCTGTCCTTCCGAGCCATGTCCCGCCCGCAGCCATCAGAGCTGCACGTTGACCTGGCCCGACTCGTCCACGCTGAGCGGGATGATGCCGAAGGGCGTGTCGACGTCGGTGGCGGCCTGCAGCCCGACCTGCACCTCGCCCGAGGTGATGGCGTCGTAGATCGCGGTCCCAGCGTCGAGGAAGTCGATCTGGAAGGGGATCGTCAGGGTGCCGGTCTCTGCACCGAGGACCTCGCCGAGGTTGTCGACCACGCCGTCGGCGACGCTGGTCCCCGACAGCTTCAGGGCGTAGTCGAAGTTCTCGAAGATGAGGCTGCTCTCGTGTTCGTTGGTCACCCCGAGGTCCAGGGCCAGGGTCGCGCTGGTGAGGCCGAGCTCGTCGACGCGGATCTTGTCGTAGGCGAAGGACGGCGTGCGCAGCGCGGGAAAGCCGCCCTCGGCGTTGTAGGGCAGGTCGATGACGCCGGCCGGCGAGTCGAAGCCGAAGCTGCCAGACAGGCCGAAGGGCACCGTGTCCAACCCCTTGGTGGCGGTCACGACGTCGTAGAGGGACGCGAACTCGATGGAGACAGGCAGCGCGACCTCGCTGCCGGCGCCGGCGGCCAGCACCACTCCGTCGGGGTCGTCGCCTTCGAGCCAGGGCACGTCGGCGAACTGCAGCGCGTAGTCGAAGCGCGCCAGCTTGATCTCGACGGGGTTGGGGTTGTCGATGCGGAAGACGAATTCCGTGTCGGCCCCATCCCAGTCGACGGCGCTGACGTCGAGGCGGTCGAAGGCGACCGTGGGGAGGTAGTCGGCCAGTACTTCACAGCCGGTGCCCAGCAGGACGAGGGGGGCCAGCGCGAGCAGGCGGGTGGGCAGGGAGGTCGTCATCGGAGCAGCTCCTCGGCGGGGAGGGCGGGCGGTTGTGTCGTGGCGCCCGGCGCGTGCGCTGCGGGCGCGGGCTCGGCGTCCACAGCATCGACGGAAGCATCACCGGATCCTTCGACGCCGTCGTGTCCCGACGGTGTCGGCGTGCCCAGGACCGTGATGGTGCGCAGGTCTTCGGGGTGCAGCCACCGGGACAGGGCGGTGGCCACGGTGTCGGCGTCCAGAGCCGCCGCGGCAGCGCGGCGGGCGTCCGGCGGGGATGCGCCCAGGAGCCGGGCGGCGGCTTGCGCCTGGACCCGGGCGACGGGGTCGGCGGGCGGCCAGGCGTGCGCGGCCTGCCACGCGGCGAGCACCGCGGGGTCCGGGCCGGCGGCGATGGCGTCGGCGATGGCCTGCCGAGCGTCTTCGGGGGAGGCCCCCGGGGCGAGGTCGAGGATGATGGCCGGCTGCAGCACGGCGGGGTCCGGCCAGAGCCGCGCGTCGGCGACCTCGTCGAGCGCGTCGGCGAGCAGGGCCAGGCCCGCATCCACCGCGACGCGATCGGGGTGAGCGGGCGGCAGGTCAACCGCAGTGACCAGCGCATTCGCCGGCTGGTCGAGGCTCACAGAGGCGCGAAGAGTGACGTCTCTGGCCGGCGGCCGCGGCAGCCCACGCGGGGTCACGTCCCGGTACAGCCGAGGGGGTAGCGCCTCCAGCGCAGCCTGCACCGCGGTGACATCGGCGTCCGCGACCGGCCCCACGGCCCCGATGACCACGGAGGGACGAAGGTAGCGGTCCCCGTGGAGGCGCTGGAGGTCGCCGGGCCCGAGGCTGTCGAGCACGCCGGCCCGGCCGACCGCGAGGTGGTCGTAGGGGTGGCCAGCGAAGACGAGGGCCGCCGCCGCGGCATCGGTCAGCACGCGGGGGTCCGAAGTGGCGACGGCGAGCTGGTGGTGGGCGGCCGCCCGCGCCCGTGCCAGGCTGGCGTCGTCGAAGCGCGGGTGGGCCAGCGTCGTCGCCAGCGCATCGCCACAGGCCGCCGAGGAGGCACCCGGGCAGGTCAGGGCGAGGTCGACCAGCTCGGCCCCGACGTGCAGTTCCACGTCGCCGGTGGCGGCGAGCTGGTCGGCGAGGACTTCAGCCACCAGCCAGGACAGCCCGGCCTGCCCCACGGGATCGTGGGAGCTGCCGGCGCGGATCGTCGCCGTCCAGGTCACGGCGTCGCCGCCGTCGACCGGCACACGCAACACCGCGACCGGTGCAGCGGCGTCGGAAGAGGCGACCGGGCCCGGGGACCGGGGCCAGCATCCCACGGCCGTGAGGCCGAGCAGCAGTGGCAGCGCACGCTTCATGCAGGCTGTGTAGCGCAGCCGGCTCGGACCCGGCCACGCGCCCTTGACGCCTTTGTTACGAACAGGTGTCAGCGGCATGGTATCCTCTTTCCTGCCTGAACGAGCCGGCCATCGCCGCGATGCCAGCCGCTGCGGCGCGGGCCGACTGCCTTCCACCCGACCTGCGGAGAGAGGCCGATGACCTGTGCTGTGCCCTTCGACGCGTCCGCCCCCTCGCGAGAGCTCGTGCGCATGCTGCGCCGCCAGCCCGACGCGGTGATGTCGACGGCGGACATGCTGCCCGAGAGCGTCCTGTGGCGCGTCTACTGCGAGCTGCGCCGCCGGGGGGAAGATGGGGCGTCCCGGGTCTTCGTGCGGTCGGTCCGCAACCTCCACCGCCGCCGGACCATCGGCGCGGTCGAGCTGCCCGTCTGCGACAGCGACCCCGACGAACACAAGCTCGTCGACGACCCCATGCTCGCCGAGCTCTGGAAGGCCTACAAGCGCTGCATCTGCGCCCAGCGGACCGGGCCCGCCGCCCAGATCCTCCGCGACATCGAAGAGCAGCTCTGAGCGCCTGACCCGCGCAGGCACGGGGAGGCGGCAGGTCCAGCGTGACCGCAGGACCCCGCCACAGGGAGGGGGAGTGCCCAAGCCCGGCTTCGTCAGCTTCGAAGATCTGATCGCGCGTGCGTGGGTGGATCCGACCGCTGAAGCCGAGCTGCGCCGACGCTACGAGACGACCGCCGCCATCATGGTGGTGGACCACTCCGACATGGTCCACCGCAGCGACGCCGAGGGCGTGGTCTACGCCCTGGCCCTGGCGCGGGCGGCCGAGCGGGCGATGCAGCCGGCCCTGCAGGAACACGAGGGCACGGTGGTCAAGCGCGTCGCCGACACGTGGTTCGCCGTCTTCACCGACCCGCTCGCCGCGCTGCACGCCGCGCTCCAGGCCCAGCGCCTGCTGGCCTCGTTCAACGCGGACCGCGACGGCAGCATCCACGATGGCCGCCGCCGCGACGCCATCCACGCCTCCATCGGCCTGGGCTGGGGCACGACCCTGGTCCTGCCGGCACAGGACATCTACGGCGCAGAGGTCAACCGCGCCTTCGTCCTGGGAGAGGACACGGCCGGCCGCGGCGAGGTCCTGGCCACGACCGCATTCTGGCGCGCCATCGGCACGCCCCCACCCGGCATCGGCGGCTTCACGGCTCCCGAAGCCCGCAGCCAGGCGGCCGGCTTTCCATTCATCGTGGTCGCCGACCACCGAAGCTGAGCGCGACTATCCCACGCTCCGCACCAGCCGGATCCCAACGCCCGCCGCCCGGAAGGCCTGCGGGGACTTGACCCGGCTGCAGACGCGCGCGTCACGCTGGGGGCTGTACCAGCAGCCGCCGCGGGTGATGCGCAGCACGTCGGGCCCGCCGACGGACTCCGGGGCCAGCACGAGGCGTCGCTCCAGCAGCAGGCGCTCGGTCTCGCCCTGGGCTTCACGGCACCAGTCGCGGACGTTGCCGGCCAGGCCGCGCACGCCGTAGGGGCTCTCGTCGTCGGGGAAGGCGGTGACGGCGCAGGGGCGCATGCGGCCGGGGTGGCTCTCCTGGGTGAGGCACCAGGTGGGGTCGACGTGGAGGCCCCAGGGGTAGGTCCGACCATCGGTGCCGCGGGCGGCCTTCTCCCACTCCAGCTCGGAGGGCAGCCGCCATGGCTGGCCGGTCTTCTCGGCCTTCCAGGCGGCGTACGCGCGCGCCGAGTCCCACGGCACCAGCGCCACGGGCCAGTCGGGCTGCCAGGTGTCGCCCGGGCGATCGGGGGCGAGGTCGAAGCGCCCGTCCAGCCGCCGACCGTAGACCGGCGCACCGGGGATCCCCGGGCGGTCGCTGTGGTCGCGCGGGACGTGCTGAAGCGCGAGCGCCTGCTGCCCCTGCCGCACGAGGTCGTTGAGGAAGGCGAGGTACTCGCGGTTGGTCACCGGGAAGCGCTGAATGACGAATCCGTCGATCCAGAGCTCGCGCCCCGGCAGGCCACGGGTGGCCTGGCTGTCGCCGCCGAGCCAGCACCAACCGGCCGGCACGTAGGCTTCGTCCGACAGCAGGTCGGCGCTGTCCGGCAGGTGGAGCGGGGTCGGCGCCCCCTCGTCCGGCGCCACCCCGTGCCAGTGCTGCTGCCGGCGCAGCTTGATCGGGTACCGCACCTGGGCCTGCCCCGACCGCCACAGCTCGACCATCCACGACCCCGACGGCAGGCTGCGGGCGAGCAGCGGTGTCGTCCCCAGCTCGCGCCCATCGCCGGCCCGCAGGCGTCGATCGACGTCGCGGAAGGGGCGGATGCGCACCGTGGCACCTGCCGGCTCGGTCAGCAGCGTCAGCGAGCCCTCGCCTGAGAGGTAGGCGTCGAACTCCCCATCGTTGTGGGCACGCAGGCGGATCTCCAGCCGCGCGGCCGTGGCGTCGTCCCCTGCCGCTTCCGCAGCGGCGTGGGTCTCCCGGTAGAAGCGGGCGAGCCGCCGGTGGGCTTCGGCGAGGTCGGGCTGGTGGGAGAGGGCGGCGTGCAGCGCCTGGACCATGCGCTCTTCGTCGAGGCCGGCCTCGCGGCGGAGGCGCTCGGCCTGCTCCAGCTTGTCCCAGGCTGGCCGCTTGTGGCGCACCGGCGCCAGCGCGGGCGTGCGCGCGAGCAGCTCCTCGGCTTCCCGCTCCAGGGCGGCGGCCCGCTCGCGGAGGTGCTTGACGCGGGGCGCCAGGGCGTCTGCGTCGGCGACCACGGCCAGCGCGCGCTCCCGCCGGCGGGCACCCTCCAGCCACTGGCCGACCTCTTCGGCGAGGGCCGCGGCGTCCGGGTAGCGGTCGGTCGGGTCGAAGGACAGCGCCCGCGTGCAGATGGCCCAGAGGTCCGCCGGGATCGCGCGCCCCAGGCCCGACGCCACCGGCTGCTGGTCGCCGACGATGGGCCCCGGCGGCTCCGGCGGGCCCGCCTGCTGGGCGCGCAGCAGCCGCGCCACGGTCCCCACCGGGTAGGGCGCCTGGCCGGCGAGCACGTAGTACAGGATGGCGCCCAGCGCGTACACATCGGAGCGTGGGCCCAACTCGGCCACCTCGCCGCGAGCCTGCTCCGGTGGCATGAAGGCCGGCGTGCCCCCTACGTCGCCGGCCTGCGTCCGGTACAGATCGCTCTCGCTGCGCTCGGTCACCACGCGCGGCCCGGCTTCCGCCGCCAGCACCGGCCGCGGTGGCTGCAGCAGCACCTTGCCGAGCCCCCAGTCCAGCACCAGCACCTCGCCAAACGCCCCGACCATGACGTTGTCGGGCTTCAGATCGCGGTGGATCACGCCGCGGGCGTGGGCGTAGGACATGGCCGAGCACACCCGCGAGAAGGCATCGACGAGGCGTCGCAGGCTCCACCCGTCGTTGGTCACACCCCAGCGGTCGTCGGTCGACGCCGCGTGCACCGCTGTGACCACGGCGTCGAGGGTCCGCCCGTGGACCTCCTTCATGGTGAAGTACAGACGCCCGTCGCCCAGCCGACCCGCCTCGTGCACCGGCACGATGCTCGGGTGTTCGAGCTGGGCGGCGATCTGGGCTTCTTCGAGGAAGCGCGCCATGCTCTCGGGGCTGTAGACCAGGCTCGGCCGGATGATCTTCATGGCCACGGGCCGGTTGAGGTGTCGGTCGAGCACTCGCCGCACCTCGCCCATGCCCCCGATGCCGAGCTGGTCGATGTCTTCGTAGCGCTCTGGCAACCAGTCCGCGTCGCGGTCCACGGTCGTGACCGCGTCGCCCTCGGCCGCGCCGTACTCGACGGTGGGCTGCGACGGCGCGACCTCTCCCAGCTCGTCGAGCAGGCGCTGGATCGCGAGCGAGACGCCCGGCAGCTCGTCGTCGTGTTCCGCCATGGTCGTCCACCCTACCCCAGGACGCAGACAGGCCGGGCGGGGCCCGGCCTGTGCGTGCGTGTGCGCGAGCGCGCGGCGCCCTCAGGCGCCCTTGCCCTTGTAGGCGTCGATCAGCACCGCGGCGGTCTCGGGACGCATGATCTTGTCGGGGGGGAAGGTCCCCTCGACCAGCATGCCGCGGACCTTGGTGCCGCTGATGAAGAAGGCCTTCTCGCCCTGGTGGTTGCTCATCAGGTCGACGCGGCCCAGGTTGTCGTAGTAGGCGGCGAAGCCGACCTTGACCGGCTGGGTGTGAAGCTCACCGGGCAGGTGGTCGAAGTACTCCTGCGCGTCGAAGTCGCCCCAGATGGGGGTCTTGTCGAAGTACGGCGCGTCGGCGTGCTTGCGGCCGATGACGATGTGGCTGAAGCCGTGGTTCTGCCGGTAGATGGCGTGCATCACGGCTTCGCTGGGGCCGCCGTAGAACATCTTGATGTCCAGGCCGACCAGGTGGAAGACGTCGTTGAGGTCGTAGCCGACGCTCTCCCACAGCGCGGTGTCGCTGTCGCCCTTGCCCAGGAGCCGCTTGGCCTTGAGGTTCGCGTAGGTCTTCATGCGGGTGGCGGCGTCGACATCGTCGCCCTTGAGCTGGCCGACCAGCGGGTTCAGCACCACGCCGGTGTAGTGACCCTCGCGGGTGAGCTGTTCGGCGCCGTAGACCAGCGCGTACTCGTGGGCCCGGTGCAGCGGGTTGCGGGTCTGGAAGGCCAGGGCCCGCTCGTAGCCGCGGTCGGCGATGAGGGCGCGGGTCATGGTCGGGGTCAGGACGTAGTCGCCGAACTCCGGGTTGACCGGCTGGGGCAGGGTCTCGAGCTCGCCGCCGACCAGCATGGTGCGCTCGTCGTTCATGGCGATGGCGCCGCCGGGGTGGTCGGTACGGGTGGTGCGGTAGACCTTCTCGACGTACTTGTCCTTGTCCCAGCCGTAGACGCTGCTGACGCGCAGCACGCCGACCACGTCGCCGGCTTCGTTGTACAGCGCGGCGTGGTGGCCCGGCTTCAGCGCCTTGGCTTCGGCGTCGGTGACCGGCAGCGCCATCGGGATGGTCCAGGCGTAGGCCGTGCCGCCGCGCATGATGGTCTGGTGGTCGAGGACGTGGTTCCAGTCGGCTTCGTCCATCGGCCCGTCGAGGGGGGACAGCGTGCCGTCGCTGTAGCGGTACAGCGCCGAGAGGTCGGCGTCGGTCACCACGATCTTGGGCATGTCGGCAGCTTCGCCGACCAGCGCCTTGCGCCGCGACCAGGGCAGGACACGGTCGACGAGCTTGTGGAGGCCACCGTGGACAGGGACGAGGGACATGGAGTGCTCCTGTTCGGAAGAAGGCGCTCTCTATGTCCCGTCCAGGCCGGTCCGTCCACCCTGATGTTGCAGACGGAACCCGTAGCGAGCGGCCATAGGCGGTCTCCCCGGTGGGTTCTGCCGCAGGTCGACCGACGAAGGCGCAGTCGACCTGCGGTGAGGAGGGCGAACAAGGCAGGGCCCGCCGGGGAACATGGATATGGCCGCGTAGTAGGGGGACGGCTGCAACATCAGGGTCCACCCACCGGCCCGGGTTCGCCGTGGTCAGTCGCAGTGGCCGGGCCCGCTGTCGCCGTTGTTCCAGGCGTCCAGGGCGTCCTTGATCTCTTCGCCGCCGTCCCAGGATCCGACGGAGAGCGGGAGGCCGTCACCGTCGTCGTGGGCGACCAGCCAGGCGTCGGCCGCGTCGATGCTGGTCGACACCTCCGCGTCGTCGGCACCGGCGGCCACGTTGAGCTTCGCGGCGATGAGCTGGCTGGCGAGCTGCAGGCTCTTGTCGCCCTTGGTCGGAGCGTCGAGGACGTCGAGGCAGGCGTCCTGGTCGTAGTTCCGATCGCCGAGGGTGAGGCGATCGACGGGCCAGGCCTCTTCGTGGGTCGTCCAGTAGCCGCGCGTGCGGGTGCAGCCCGCCTCACCTTCATCGGTGCCACCGTCATCGGCCCCGCCGTCGCCAGAGCCCGCGTCCTCACAGAGCGCCGGCAGTTCGAAGGTGGCCTCGAAGCTCTCGTCGCCGTCGATGACCAGCACCAGCCCCTCGGTGTGCTCGCAGCTCACCGCCTCGAAGCAGACCGGGATCTCGTCACCGAGGTCCTCGGCCGTGGCCGTCAGGGTCGCTGCCAGGTCGGCGTAGCCGTCGATGGCCGCGTAGGTGCCACCGGTGGTGTCGGCCAGCTCCGAGAGCGCATCCTCGTCCACGCCGTTGCCGATGCCGATGGGGAAGACCGGCGTGGGCACACCGAGCACCTGGAGCGACTCGAGGTCGGCCAGGGTCGTGTCGATGCCATCACCGGGGTAGCTCGTGGCGTGCTCGTCGGCGGAGTTGTTCTCCTGCCCGTCAGTGAACACCACCACGGAGCGCCGCGCCTGGGACAGGCAGACCTCGAGCCCAGCGCCGGCCGTCGCGGTGGCCCCGGCGTCGAGGACCTCGTTGCCCAGGCGCACGCCGTCCCACAACGCCGTCCAGCCGTTGCCGATGAACAGGCCGTCCACCGCCGCCGACCAGGTGTCGAGATCGTCGGTGAGCGGCAGCACGACCTCGGACTGTGTCGTCACCCGGACCAGCCCGACCCGGTCCCCGAGCCCACGCCCCAGCACGGCCTCGCCAAAGGCATCGACGCCGGCCTGCATCGGGTCGAGGTAGCCCTCCTCGCTGCCGGAGTTGTCGGCGACGAGCGCGACCTCGAGCCGGTCCTCGCCGCCCGTGGACGTGACGACCGCCTCGTGCCAGGCGCCATCGGCATCGAGCCGGGTGGCCACCGTGACCACCGCGGCGTCCGACAGGCCACCCGCCTCCCGTGAGGAGACCGACACGCCACCCACGGCGCCGCCGTGCCCCCGCACGCGCGACACCACGAGGGGCGGCGCGCCCGGCTGGCAGGCAGCGAAGAGGAGGACCGCGAGGGAAGAGAGCATGGGACCGCGACGTGAGAGCCAGACCGCACTCCTTTCATGCCACGTCGCGGTGGCGGCCGGGCCGGGCGGCCGCAAGCCGTGGCAAAGCGTGACGCCGTCGGAGCCATCGTGGGTTCGCGCGGGCGGAGAGCCGGGTCGCGACCGCTGTCGAGCGTACTTCAAAGTGAGTACGGTTTCCCGACCGCTCTCATCGAGTTCTCATCTCCGCCCCCCCACCGCTACCCCTTCTCGCGGTATCAATGGTCCCATGGTGCTTCTCTGTGTCGCGCCGCCTCTCCTCGATCCCCGCAAGGAGTCCCCCATGACGACCCGTCCCCTGATCGTCGCCCTCGGCACGCTGTCGCTGGGCAGCCTCGCCCTCACCTCGACGACCGCCGAAGCACGCTGCTACGCGCGCGATCACGACGACAGCTCCGACTTCGTGGAGTACAGCGGGTCCTGGGAGTCGTGGAACGAGGGCGACGGCGGCAGCGTCTACCTGCACGGCACCGCCATGGCCAACGGCGAGTACCTCGGCGGCGGCGCGGTCAGCTTCTTCTTCCGCGGCTCGGGTGTGTCCTGGTACAGCAACGGCACCGGCATCCCCGCCAGCAGCCTCGCCGACGTCGATGTCTCCATCGACGGCAGCTACGTCGACACCATCAGCCTGAGCGGCTTCTCCTGGTCCGGCGACTCCCAGGTCGTCTTCGAAGCCAGCGACCTCGGCCCCGGCTTCCACGTGCTCACGCTGGACAACGTCGCCCTGGGCTCGAGCTGGGGCTCGTCCTGGTACGGCTGGATGCTGGTCGACCACTTCCGCGTCGACACCTTCTGCCACTGACGCCACGGCCACCGCCACCTGGCGCCACGCGCGTGGTGGGCGGCGCCGCCGGCGCGGTTGCCGGCGACCGCCGCTGGTAGCATCCGCCGATGCCTGCCACCTGCATCATCGGCGCCACCCTCGACGGCCGTCGCTGCGACCTCCGCGTCGCCGACGGCCTTGTCGATCGGCTGCTCCCGCACGACCCGCAGCATCCGCTGGTACCCGCGCCCGGTGACGAGGTGCTGCGGGGCGGGCTGGTGACGCCTGTCCTCGCCGAACCCCACGTCCACCTCGACGCTGCCCTGCTCGGACGCCAGGCCCCCAACCGGTCCGGCACCCTGCGCGAGGGCATCGCCAACTGGTCCCGCCTGCGCGCACAGCTCACGGAAGCCGACCTCCGCAAGCGGGCGAGGGAGACCGTGGCCATGTACGCCAAGTGGGGCTGCCTGCGCCTGCGCACCCACGTCGACACCGGCAGCCGCCTCGCCGTCGAGACGCTCCTCACGCTGCGCGACGAGCTGGCGACCGAGGGGGTGGAGCTGCAGGTGGTGGCCTTCCCCCAGGAGGGGATCCTGCGGGCGCCAGGGCGGCGCCAGGCCTGGGAAGACGCCGTCGCCCTCGGCTGCGACGCCGTCGGGGCCATCCCCCACTTCGAGCGCACCACGGAAGAGGGCTGGCGGAGCGTCCGCCTGGCATTCGACCTCGCCGAGCGCCACGGCTGCATGGTCGACCTGCACTGCGACGAGACCGACGACCCCGGCAGCCGCAACCTGGAGGTGGTCTGTGCCGAGACCATCGACCGCGGGATGGCCGGCAAGGTCGTCGCGGGGCACTGCACCGCCCTGCACAGCCAGCCGGACCCCTACGCCCACAAGATCTGCGAGCTGGTCGCCACCAGCGGCGTCCAGGTCGTCTGCAATCCCCTCGACAACATCGTGCTGCAGGGCCGCTACGACGGCTACCCCAAGCGGCGCGGCCTGACTCGGGTCGACGAGCTGTGGGACGCCGGTGCGGCAGTCGGTATCGGCCACGACTCGGTCGTCGACCCGTGGTACCGGCTGGGCACGGCCAACCTCGTCGACGCCGCCAGCATGCTCATCCACGCCGGCCAGCTCACCGGCGAAGCGCAGATGCGACGCGTCTTCGGCGTGCTGCACGGCGACAACCACCTCCCCTTCGGCGGCCCGCCCGCCATCACCGAGGGCGTCCCCGCCCGCCTGCTGTGGTGGCACGACGCCGACCCCATCGAGCTGGTCCGGCTGCGTCCGGCCCCATGCGTGCTGGCCGGGCGCCGCGATCCGGCCGGCAGGGCCGGTCAATAGCCGGCGGTTCCGGCCCGATGTCGATGAATTCATTGACAACCGTTGGCCGGTGCAGGGCGCAATGATCACGGGGCCGGAGCCCCACGATGCCGCCCCCACCCTCCCTCTCGCCCGCCCCACGGATGTGGCCGTCGCTCGACGTGGCCGTGGTGGCGGAACGGGGCCGCAGCGGCGGACAGGCGTGGTGGCTCGACCGCGACTACCTCGTGCTCGCCATCCCCTGCCGCCTCGCTCCCGGGGCTCCCGTGCTGGTCGAGGTGGACGTCGGCCTCGACGAGGTGGTGCTGCTCGGCCGGGTGATCGAGTGTGGGGCCGCCCCGGCGCCAGAGGGCTGGGTGCACAGCGTCCGCTGGATCCGCCGCGACCGCGGCTCCCCCGACGCGCTGCTGGCCCGCCTCCGCGACGAAGCCGCCGTCTTCGCCCGGCCCCTGCGCCCGCCACAGGGCAGCGCCTCCCCCGACGCTCCCGACCCATCCGAGGTCCCGCTCACGGACCGCACCTCCACTCGCCTCGCGCGGCGGTGGTGCCGCGAGATCCTGACCCGCCAGGCCAGCGCCACCACAGCGCCGCTGTCGCTGCAGCTCTCCGCTCCACCGCAGCCGCCCTCCACCCATGAGGAAGCCGCGATGCCAACCGTCGCTCCCGTGTTCAGCCCCGGGCAGCCACCCGCGCTGTTCCTGCCGATCACCGACATGGCCGATCTCTGCGACGTGGTCGCCGTCATCGGCCACACCATCCGGCTGTCCCTGCCGCCCGTCCCTGGCGTCGCGGAGGACGAGCAGCTCATCGTCGCCATGCAGCTTCCCCGAGGCCTGTTCGTGCAGTTCCACGCCGTGGTCACCGCCGTCGGCGCCCACGATCTCATCGTCGAGAGCGAGGACAGCACGCCCGACACGCGCACCGTCCTGCACGACCTCATCATGCAGGCGGTGGCCTGATCTCGCGCACGACCTGCCGCACCTCCGGGGGCTGACCGTCGGCGATGTTATCGGTACAATGCCGGCAGGTTCCAATGCCCAACCGCCCCTCCCTCGATCCTCCCCCACGCATGAAGCGCTGGCTGGCGCTGACGGTGCAGAACGAGCGGGGCCTCAACGAGGGCGAGGGCTGGTGGCTGGACGGCAGCTTCATCGTCGTCGTCTGCCCCGAGCAGTTCGCCCCCGGGGACGCGCTGGAGATCCGCATCGACCTCGGCGGAGCCAACGGGTCGGTCGACACCCACGCCGTGGTCATCGAGGTCAACACCCACCGCACGACCCGGGGCTACATCCACAGCGCCCAGTGGCTGGCCCACAGCCAGGCCGATCGTGACCGGGTTCTACGAGTGGTCGCCGAGCTGAAGGGCGAACCGCCCCCCGCCTCCATGGCCGGCGACGCCGTCGTCGAGTCCGTCGACGATCCGAGCACCTTCGACTTCCCCACGGATCCCGGCCCCGTCTCGCGGCCCCCTCGAGCGCGGACCGACGATCCGTGGAGCCGGCCGCCGCCCTCTCGGCCGCCGCCCTCTCGGCCGCCGCCCTCTCGGCCGCCGGCCTCCCGGCCGCCGCAGGCCCGCCCGACCCGCCAGACCCCGCCCCTGCGCTCCCCCCCGCCCCGACGCGCCCAGCCATCGCCCACGCGGACGACGCCTCCCAGCGCGCGCCCTGACGACCTCGACCCGCAGCTCGCCCCGGGCAACCCGCCGTCCCTGTACGTCGCCGTCGACTCCGTCGACCAGCTCGCCCGCAAGCTCACCATCATCGACCACCAGGTCCGCCTCGTCCTGCCCCGCGTCAAGGGCCTCGACGCCGACGACGACGTCACCATCGCGCTGCGCATGCCCTCCGGCATGTTCATCCAGTTCAACGGCTGTGTCCGCCAGGTCCGGCGGCGGGACATCGTGATCGAGGGCGTCGGCGTCCCAGCGGACACCCGCATGGTGCTGCACGAGCTGATCGAGCGCGCGGCGGGCTGAAGCCGGCGCGCAGGGCTCTGTGCTCAGCGCAGCCCGTCCACCACCGTCGAGTAGCCCAGCGCACCGCCGAGCTCGGTCGACACCTGCCAGCGCACGCTGCCGTCCGGGTTCACCTCCGCCAGCCGCCCGGCGGTGGCGAAGTTCACGAGGGTGGTGCCCGAGTCCATGCGGATGGCGTTGCCCAGCGACGGCGTGTACACCGCCGGATCCGGGTACCACTCCCACAGCTTGGTCACGACCGGGTTCGACGGGTCCAGCGAGTACTCGACGACGCTCGACTGTCCGTCGCCGCCCTCTTCGTAGTTGCGGAACACCAGCAGCGAGTCGTCGGTGCGGTCCACCCCGTGGATCAGCCCCTGGACGGGCGAGTCGTGGCCGGCCCGGGTCTCGAAGTCGCTGGTCTGGCCCCCGAACACCCAGTTCGTCTGGCCCGAGCTGCGGTCGATGTCGACGACGGCGCGCAGGCCGGCCAGCGTCAGCAGGTAGGCGTCGTCCTGCTCGTCGATGGAGAGCGCGTTGCCATGGGTCCACTCTCCGGGGATGCCCAGCACGCCGATGTCGTCTTGCGGAAACCAGTCCCAGGCGGTCCACAGCGAGGTCTGCGTGCCGTCCGGCGCGACCTCGACGATCTGGTCGCCGCGGACCAGGACGCCGTCGACGTCCCGTTCATCGTTGACGATGAAGGCCAGCGTGCCGTCCTGCTGTTCGACGAAGTCGCGGTTGGCGCCCTCGATCTCCCAGCGCTGCTCCAGCTCGCCGTCCAGGGTGAAGCGCCGCAGCCCGGCGGTGTAGTCGTCGTCGTTGAGCCCGTGGTTGACGAGCACGGCCTGGCCGTCGCGCGCGAGGCGCGGGCGACTCACCCAGTAGTCGTCGTCCATGATCCTCCACCACACGATGTCGCCGTCGCCATCAACGGCCAGCACCGCCGGTGGCGACTGGACGTGGGTGACCAGGACCAGCTTGCCGTCGAGCGCCCCCGGGTCCGCGACATCCACGGTGAGCTCGGGCAGGTCCGCGGGGAGGTCGGCGGTGCGGATCTCGCTCCAGGAGGTCGCCCCGGGCTCGCCCTCCACCTCTCCGACCATGCGCACCTGCAGCAGGCTGTCCGGCTTGAAGCCGGCCAGCACGGTGCGTCCGCTGGCGACGTCGACAGGGATGCTTTCGACAGCCCCGCTGCCGTCGTCCACCTCCACGGCCAGCGGATCCACCGCGGCGCCCTCGTCCCACTGGAGCACGACCGCGGCCGGGGCGTGCTCGGCGAGATCCTGGCTGGGCATGAGTGCCTCGTCGAGATCGACCAGGCCAGCGTCCCCAGCCGCACCCGGCTCCGAGGGTGCACAGGCCAGCAGCAGGGCGAGGGGGAGCAGGACGGACACGGGGCACTCGTGGGCAGCGGCCGGCGCGAGGGCGAGCCAGTGGAGCCCCACGGTAGCGGGCCGATCGGGGAGTCGCCGCCCCCGGCGGCAGAGCTTGCCGGCCCTTTGCAGGATCGACACCGACCCTGTCCGGTGCTGCGACCGCGCGACCGCGAGGCTATTCATGGGGCGCCCCGGAGTCCCGATGCACGCGACGAAGCTGCCCGCCGCCCCCCTCATCCTGCTCCTTGCCCTGGTCGCCTGCGGCGACAGCGGCGGCGACACCGGCACCGGCGCCGGCGGTGACACGGGCAGCGACGGCGACGAGCAGGCGCGGGTCGGGCCCGACTACTCCCACGGCACCTGCCCGGCGCTGTCGGAGGGCACCATCGACGCCTTCGCCACCGGCGACACGACCTACCGGCTCAAGGTCGAGCTGCCCCCGGACCCCGTGGGCGCGCCGGTGCTCTTTGCCTGGCACTGGCTGGGTGGTCGGGCCAGCGACATCATCCGCTATATGGACCTCGACGAGCTCGCCGACGACGAGGGCGTCATCGTGATCGCCCCCGACTCCGACGGCTCGGCCTACGAGTGGCACTTCCTCGACGATCCGGAGGGCAACCCCGACCTGCTGCTGTTCGAGGACCTGCTGTCCTGCGCCTGGCAGCAATTCGACGTCGATCTCGACCGGGTCTACGCACTCGGCATGAGCGCCGGCGGCCTGCAGACGACCTACCTGTCCATGCACGAGGCCCAGTGGCTGGCCGCGACGGCACCGTTCTCCGGTGGGACCCTGGAGGGCTTCTACGCGACCCCGGATCGGCCCCTGCCCGTGCTGATCACCTGGGGCGGCCCCAGCGACACCTACGGCACGCTGTCTTTCGAGGAGATGTCGCAGCACTTCGAGACCAACCTGCTCGGCGACGGCAGCTTCGTGGTCGAGTGTGTGCACGACGGGGGCCACACCATCCCCGACGGCGCCACGCAGTACGCCTGGCAGTTCCTCGCCGACCACCCATTCGGCGTCGACCCGGAGCCCTACGACGCCGGCCTGCCGGAGGTCTTCCCCTCCTGGTGCCGGATCCCCTGAGGGGGGCGCTCAGCCACCGGCGGCGGGGGGCGCCGCCGCCAGCTCCGCGCTGACCGCGGGCTGCGCTGCGTCGGCCAGCCGGCCCCGTGGGCCTCCGTCACGGAGGAAGAACCAGGCGCCGCCGGCGACCAGCCCGGCGACCAGCAGCAACAGCGCTGCGACCACCAGCAGGCGGTGGCGCGGGGTCGAGGTCGCGGCGGGGGGGGGTGCGGCAGCGCGTGCGGCGTCGCGTGCCGCGAGGCGCGCGCGCACCTCGGCCAGGGCCGCCGGCATGTCCCCGTCGCGCACGACGACGGGGTCGACCGGACCGGAGCGAGCGCCACCCTCGGCGCTCGGTTCACCGCCAGGGGTCTCGCTGGCCTCCGTGAGCCGTGCGGCGTCGACGCTCGGCTCGGTGGGTTCGTCCTCCTCCCACTCGGCCGGGTCGAGCGAGGCGGCGGGATCCTCCACCGGGTGCTCCTGCGGCGAAGCCGACACGGGGGTATCCGCTTCGGTCGGGGGCGACGCCGGGATGCGCGGCAGGTCCACCCGCTGACGTGGGCGGCGCCAGGGCCGACCGCTGTGGGCCGCCTGCAGCGCGCCCTGGTCGATGACCACCGGCTCGTCGACCCGTACGGCGGCAGCCAGCTCCAAGCCGAGCAGCTCGGCCAGGGCGGCGACGCTTCCCGGACGGTCCCCGGGATCGGTCGACAGGCAGGCCGCGACGGCCGCCGCGACCTCCGCGGGACAGCCCGGCAGCAGGGTGTCGAGCGACGCCCGCGTGTCGGTTTCCAGGGCGGGAGGAGCACCGCGGAGCAAGGCGTGCAGCAGCGCGCCCAGCGCGTAGATGTCGGCCGTCGAGGTTGGTGCAGCGTCACCGCCACGCAGCTCGGGTGCGATGTAGGGGAGCGACTCGGACGGCGGCGCAGCGCTCGCGCCCCCGCCTGGGAGCGCGGCCCGCGCCGCACCCCGGCCAAGGCCGGTCAGGGTGACCGCTACGCCCATGACCCCGTCGGTCAGCCACACCTGGGAGGGGTCGAGGAGGCCGTGCACGAGGCCTGCGCGATGGACCTCCGCGAGGCCGTCGACGAGCTGCTCGATCACATCAAGCGCGTCGTCAGGCTCCATGCCCTCGCCCTCGACCAGCAGCTCACGGAGCGCCACCCCGGCCGGCGCGTCGCAGACCAGCCCGACGAGCCCGTCGTCCTGGACGACGTCGCGGATCGGGCGGAGGGCGGGGTGGTCGAGGGTCTCCTGGCGCCGCGCGCTGTCGAGCAAGGCGCGGTGCGCGGCCTCTCCCCCGGGAGCGACGACCGTGAGCCAGCACGGGTGCGCCCTCTCCTCGGGCTGCGCGGGCTCCGCCAGGAACAGCACCGCCTCGGGCCCCACGGCGAGCGACCGCGACAGGCGCAGCGCACCGAAGAGATCACCAGGCTGCAGCGCGATGCCAGCAGGCTCCATCGCGTCTCCGGGCAAGGGCCCGCGGCCGCGCGGGCGTCACGCCAGAATCCTTCCACCCCGCGGTGTCGCCGGGTGTCGCGATTGGTCGGGAGTGGTCGCGCTGGCCCGGTTCCTTCCACGCGGTGCGGGGCCGCTCCCTCCCCACCGACGCCTCCCTCCAGACGACCTCCCAGCTTTGCCGCCGACAAAGCGATACACTCCCCGACAGTCCCTCCCTCGCCATGCCCGACCCCCACCAGGACACCTCGCCGCGCGCGCGCCCGGTCCGAGCGCCACTGGCCCGGGTACACCCGCGCACCGCAGCCGTCGCCACCTGGGCGGCGGTCAGCGCCCTGCTGCTCGTGGCCTGGGCGATCACCGTCGTCTCGCTGAACGCCGACGCCCGGGAGGACCGCCAGATCCTCGCCGACCAGACAGCACTCCGCCTGCAGGACTGGATCGCCAGCCGGATGCTGGTGCTCAGCTCGATCCGGGCGATCCGGGCCCAGGGCCTGCTGGCCACGCCCGACGAATGGCGCCAGCGCATGGCCGCTGACATGCAGACCATCGGTGGCTTCCAGGCCATCAACTGGATCGACGACGACGGGGTGATCGCGATCACGGCGCCCGCCGAGGGCAACGAAGGGGCGCTCGGCAAGAGCGTGCGCGCCCACCCTGTCGCTGGCCCGGTGTTCGCCCGCGCGGAAGCCACCCGCACGGCCCAGGTCTCCCCGCCCCTCGACCTGTTCCAGGGCGGCCGTGCGTTCACCACCTACGTGCCCATCACCACGACGACCGGCGAACCCGCCGGGTACCTCAACGGCGTCTTCCGCGTCGACCGCATCGTGGATCACGCGCTCAGCGACATCGACCCGGCCGACCTCGTCGTCGCGATCTCCGACCAGGACCAGCCCGTCTGGGGCTCGGCGGACCGGGACCTGGCGCAGGGCGATGCCGGTGTCGGCAGCCTGTCCGTCGGCGACCGGACCTGGACCCTGGCGATCCACCCGGCCCACCCACAGGTGCCACCACCGGTGCACCTGCTGGCCGTGGTGGCAGCCCTCGTCGTCGGCGGGATCGCGGGGATGGGGGCCGCGACCGCCACCCAGCAGGCCCGAGAGGCCGCCGACGCGCGGGAGGAAGCGGCGCGCATCGCCCGGCACGTCGAAGAGCTGGAGCGCATGGAGTCGCTGGGGCGCGTCGCCGGCGGGATCGCCCACGACTTCAACAACATCCTGTCGGTGGTCGTCGGCCGTGCCTCCATGCTGGAGCTGCAGCTCGACGACCGGCCCCAGGCCAAGGCCGATGTCGAAGCGATCCTCGACGCCGGTGAACGGGCCGCGGAGCTGATCGAGACCCTGCTGACCTTCTCACGCCGCAAGGAAGAGGGGGCTGGCAGCGTGGACGCCGCACAGCACCTGGCCCAACTCGAGCCCCTGCTGCGCCACGTCGCCGGCCGCAAGGTCGCCTACAGCCAGCAGATCGCAGTGGCCAGCGCGCCGGTGCCGCTGGTTCCAGCCGCTCTGGACCGTGTGGTGATCAACCTCGTGTCCAACGCCCAGCAGGCGATCAACGGCACCGGGGGCCACATCGACCTGACGCTGGGCGCGGACCGCAGCGGGTTCTGCCTCACCGTCCGCGACGACGGCAAGGGCATGACGGCGGAGACCCGCGCCCGGATCTTCGAGCCCTTCTTCACGACGCGGGAGACCGGCACCGGCCTCGGGCTGGCCACCGTCTTCGGCCTCGTCACGGACGTCGGTGGCAGCTTCGACGTCGTCAGCGCCCCCGGAGAGGGCACGCGGTTCAGCGTTCACCTGCCCGGGGTGGGCAGCCAGCGCGCCGACACACCCTCGGCGTAGCCCGTGCGCAGCAGGCCGAGCTCGGGCTCCGACAGGCCGGCGAGGGTGAGCGGCACGGTGGCCGGCCCCCAGCGCTCTGCGGCGCCATGGCCCAGGCCGACGAGCCAGGCGCCTGCGAGGTCATCATCCGTCGGGCGAGCGGGCAGCAGCGCCTCCAGCGCCTCGGGCCGCGGCTGGAACCAGGCTGCGGCGACCCGCCCCGCGTCCCGCCCCTGTACCCAGGCCAGCGCCAGGGCGGAGTCCGGATCGGCGGGCGGCATATTCGGCAGGCCGTGGTCGAGGACCTCGCTCGACCAGTAGCTGCGCAGGGCGGCCCTCCGCGCCTCGGCGGAGAGGCCGAGGACGTCGAGCCGGTCGAGGAGCCCTCGCTCGGTCTCCTCGCCCCGCGCTGCCGCCGCGCTCCGCTGCGCCCCCATGCCGAGCCCCCCGGCCCAGGCGATCAGCGGCAGATCGGCAGGCGGGAGCGCCCCCGACTCCGCCGCCCGGCGTCCCAGCGCCCAGGCCCGCAGGGCGCGGTGAGCCGGGTCGCGGGAGCCACAGGAAGCCAGCTCAGCCTCGGTGAGCCGCTCGCTGAACACGTCGTGCCACAGGTCGGGGTCGACCGCGGACAGCGCCCCGAGCGTCGACAAGGGCACCGCGTCCCGGAGGCTGGCCAGCCGGGCCAGCCCGCCAGCGAGCAGGGCGGGAGCCAACAGCAGGGCGGCCGCGCGTCGGCGCCCCTCGTCCCACAGCGTGCCCGCCGCGATCGCCAGCAGGAGCAGGCCGAGCAGGTAGACGGGGGCGAGGTATCGCAGTCCCACCGGCGTCGCCGGCGTCTGCCAGGTCGCCTGCTCCAAGGAGAAGCCCACCAGCGAGTACGCCACCAGCCAGCTCGCGAGGGCCAGCAGCAGCAGGCCGCCCAGCGGCGGGCGACGCCGGATGGTGACGGCGAGCGCCGCGGCGAAGGCCCCCAGCACGAGCACCCACAACAGGCCCGACGCATCGAGGCTGCTGCCCAGGGCGCTGGCCAGCTCGGGCGGCCGCAGCAGGTCGAGCAGCCGGGCGCCGACGCGGCCGGCGTCCGGCTCGAACCAACCGGTCGGGTACAGCGTGCGCACCGCGAAGTGCTGCGTGAGGACCGTGCGGCCGACCAGCGCCAGCAAGCCCAGCGCCCCGCCCAGTGACAGCGCCGCCGCACACCGGAAGCGGCGGCGCAGCACCAGCCAGGCCAGCGCCGCCGGCAGGCCGAAGGCGGCGCTGTAGCCGACCCACACCGACAGCCCCAGCCACGCACCGACCACCAGCGCGCGGACGGGCCCGGGCCGGGGCCCGAGGGTGAGGAGCGCCATGCCGATCAGCAGCGCGCACTCGACGTGGTTGCCCAGGCCGAGCAGGCTCAGCCGCAGCCAGGTCTCAACCGGAAGGAGCAGCAGCAGCCCAGCCGCCACTGCTGTCGCCTGCCCCTGCCAGCGCGCCAGCCGGGTCACGGCGACCGCGGCGAACAGCAGCAGCCAGGCGATGGGGATCAGCTTCCACGCCAGCCACGACGGCGGCAGCACCGAGAACAGGCCGGCACCCGCCACCGCGTCCACCGTGCAGCCCCCACAGAAGTCGACGTACTGCAGGCGCAACAGGTCGCCGACGTGACCCGCCCGCAGCGCCAGCGCCTGGCCGGCGTTGACCGACTCCTCGGGGTCCACCTCGACCATGGCGGAGGACTGCATCGCCCGGAGCTGGAGCGCCCCCAGCACCACCACGAAAGCGGCGGTCGCGAGGCGCCGTCGCCTCGCCGAGCTGCGGCGGGTCGAGGGCATGGCGCATGGTGGCACGGGAGGGGGAGGTGGGGGACCGGCCACAAACTGTGCACGGAGATCGCCAGGCCGGGCCTTCACCGAAGCGCCACGTGTCCATAGCCTCTCAGCGTCCCCTCACAACGGAGCCCCCATGGCCTTTCAAGACGTACCCCTGCCCCAGGAGATCATCGAGTGGATGCGTGCGCGCGACTGGGGCACCCACCACCTCCGCTGGCACATGGAGCGCTGGTGGTACCGCCTCTCGCCGTGGGAGCGCGCCACCTACACCGCACGTGGCTGGAGCCAGGCTCCGCGGCAGGAGGGCGACGCCGGCAACGGCCTCGAGTTCCTCGCCATGCACCGCGTGATGCTGCGCACCCTCGTCGAAGCCTTCCCCCAGCACGCACAGCTGTTCGCTGGGTGGTCCACCCCTCCGCAGAATCCGGAAGATCCCGACGACACCGTCCCCGGGACGGTCGGAAGTCCCGCCCGGGTGTTCCCCGAACGACTCCGGATCGCCGTCGAGCGCATCGAGCAACGTCCCGACAGCTTCCCCGACGATGACAGCTTCGGCCTGTACGTCCAGACCTCCCACGACCAGACCGCCTACGGCGCAGGCATCCACAACGCGCTCCACGGACGCTGGGCCGACAGCACCAGCCCCATCGACCTCGGCAACCCGCTGGTCAACATGGAGAACCAGCGCTTCTGGCGCCTGCACGGCTGGATCGACGCCCGGTGGACCGCGTACCGGGCCGCCATGGGCCTGTCGGACAGCGACCCTGCCTACGTGCAGGCCCTGTCCGAGGCCCGCGCGATGATGCCCGATGGCGGCGACCTGGACCCCGATGTCATCGTCGACACGCACCCCCTCGCTGCCCTCGACGACCTCAAGGCGACCGGTGTCACCATCACAGCAGCACAGACCAGTGCGGTCGGCGCGTTCCTCGCCTCGCTGCGCGCCGGAGGAGAGGCTCCCGAGCCGCAGGGGCTCAGCACGGCCCTCCTCGAAAGCCGGGTGCCCGCACCCGACGAACCGATCGAGACGGTGCAGACCATCCCCTTCTCCTACGCCGAGATTCGGCCGGGCATCGTCGACGACACCTGGTTCCTCGTCGTCAGTGGCTACAAGCCCTACGCCAACATGGAGATCGTCCTGCAGCCCGCCGAGTACATCCGCATCCCGGAGTGGTGGCGCATCGATGTCCTCGGCGTCCTCGAGGGTCCGGGCCTGCAGATGGTGGCGCCCTTCACGGTCGCGATCCCCCTGGAGGGGGCTCGGGGCACCGATGGCGTCCGTCTCTTCGGAGGGCGGCGCGTTCAGACTCTGCCGGTCCCCCCGGCCGACGACGGACCGGAGTAGCGCCACAGCTCCAGCTTCCCCAGGGCCGGAGGGCTCTGGCGGAGCGAGCTCCGACTTTGTCCCGCGACGATCCGCCACCGTGCACGCGCGACCGCCGACGGCCACACTGCATGCGGAGGTCCCATGGCAACGACACACACCACGATGGCACGGGCTGGAGAGACAGCCTGGACGCCGCGTGGATGGAGCCTGTGCGCGCTGCTGCTGATCGCCGGCATCACGGCCTGCGGCGACAAGGGTGGTGATGACAGCGGCGGAAGCAGCGACGGCGGCGGGGCGTACGGTGGGGCCTTCTCGCCGCAGGAGGGCCACTGGACCACCACGTCGAACAGCTTCCCCAAGGACTCCTGCGGGTTCACCGGGGCCAGCGACGGCGGGGCCGGCGAAGACGGCTTCACCCTCACCCAGGTGGCGGAGCTGACGTTTGAGGTGCAGTTCGACACGCCCGACGAGGACGGCTGGGATCTGCTGACCTGCACGCTGTCCGAAATGGACTGGGCCTGCGCGCAGAACACGGCCACGAACGACCTCACCGGCGATGGCGTCGACGCCGTGCTCAGCTCGAGCCAGGATGTCGCGGGCAGCTTCCTGAGCGCCACCAGCCTCACCGGGGGCGCCACGGTCAACGTCGACTGCTCGGGCGACGACTGCGACATCATGGCCAGTGTCCTCGGCTTGGACAGCTTCCCCTGCCAGGTCATCAGCGAGTTCGCGGCAGAGGCCGACGCCGGCTGAGCGGTGCCGGACCGCCGCGGCATGGACCCCCTGCTGTCGGGGGGGGGGAGGCGCCCCTACTCGACGCAGTCCTCGCCCATGTCCGACGTCCAGACCAGCGTCTGCGGCAGCACCTGCCAGGTGGGCCACGCCTTCCGCATGCTGGCGTCCAGCGTGCCGCGGTCGATCATGTGGTCGATGATGTCGAAGGTCATCGGCCGCATGAAGACGTCGACCGTGACTTCATCGGGAACCGTCGAGCCGAGGCCGTAGGTCTTCCAGGCGTGGGTGTCGACGTAGTCGGGGTCGTTGGGGTCGACGGCGGTCGCGCCGTTGAGCACGACGCCCTCGTAGGAGACCGCGTCCCACAGGACGTGGGTCTCGTTACCGTCGGCGTCGTAGAGGTGGTTCTGCATGACCCAGAGATCGGGGTCGTCGATGGAGCCGACGGCCTGGTCGGCGGGGACGACGCCGGACTCGTAGAGCGGCTTGCCGTCCTTGGTGGCCCGCACCTGGACCCAGACCCGCCGGTCCTGGGCCGCGCCGCTGGGGAAGCCGTGGCCGGCCGACAGGTTCTCCAGCGTGACCGTGGCCAGCGCGCCGCCGTCGTAGAGCACCACGCACAGCTCGGCCCACAGCGTGGTCTGCAGCAGCTCCTGCACCGCCGCCACCTGCACGTCGGTCTCGGTGTTCTCCTGCAGCGGCATGTCGACCGCGGGCCACATGTGCGAGTGCACACGCCGCGTGGGCGCGCCCTCGACCTGGGCGGTGACGCCCTCGGTCCCGTCCATGTGGCAGTCGTTGCAGCCCAGCGCCCAGGGTGCGCCCTCCTCGGCGAACAGGGTCTCGGACCACTCCTGGTAGGTGCGCTCGAAGAAGACGCCGTCGGCGAGCATGACATCGTGACACGACCCGCAGGCCGCCGACGAGTCCGGGCTGCGGCGGTCCTGGTAGCTGGAGTAGGCCGACTCGTGGGCCGGGGTCGCCAGGGGCTGGTCGAAGCCGCCGCGCATCACGCCGTCGTCGGCGAGCACCAGCCCGTTGTTGTGCAGCTCCTCGATGCCGTCGATGCTGTGGCAGAAGTAGCAGGTGATGCCACGGGTGGACTCGTCGAAGCTGTCGAGGTCCAGGCCGCTCTCACCCTCGTGCTCGGCGACGATGAACGGACCGTGGCAGCCCAGGCAGAGGTCGCGGCTGCCGAGATCCTGTTCCGCGGCGGCGCTCAGCGCCTGGAACATCGGGCTGGTCGACGCCAGGGCGTGGCGGCTGCCGCGCCACTCCTGGACGTGGTCCTGGTGGCACTCCGCGCAGGACTCCGGGTCGCGCAGCTCGGTCGGGGTGAGCGCATCCTGCTGCGGCGTGCAGGACAGGGCGAGGGAGAGCAGCGGCAGCATGGCGTCAGCTCTCCAGGCAGAGGGAGAGCGTCGCTTCCGCCGGTGCCTTGCCGCCGTCGTCGACGCTGAACAGGAACTCCCAGTAGCCGGCCATGGGCAGGCTGATGTCTTCGAACAGGTAGCCGCCCGAGCTGTCGTCGTAGACGCCGTCGAAGACGGCGGGGTTGGTGCCGTGACCGTGGTCGGGCATGGTCGGTTCGACGGAGAGGCCGACGTCGGTCGCCGGAGCGCCGCCGGCGTCGGTGACGGCGACCACCCAGCGGTTGTCGCCGTTCTCTGGAGGAGTCGGGTCGGCACGCACGAAGCTCAGCGTCCAGGCGCCGTCGGTCGTGTCGAAGCTCAGGCCGGTCTCGTAGGGCGTCGCTCGGGTCTCGTTGGCACAGACCCCGTCGGCCATCACCATGCCGGTGTCGTCGCCCTCACCGCAGGCGAGGAGCAGGGGGCCGAGCAGCGGGAGCAGCGACAGCATCGGTGTTTCCTCCGAGAGAGCACGCGGCAGCAGACACGGTAGCGCGCCCGCCGGCCACCCACCGGGGCCCGCCCCCGCGGTGCTTTGCCGCATGCCGCGCGGAGAGCCCGGCGCTCAAAACCAGATGTGCGTCTGGACGATGACGTCGGCGGCGTCGGGTTCATCGCCCGGGCTGGCCCGCACCAGGCACAAGCGCATGCCAGGCCGGCAGATGGAGGCTTCACGGACTCGCGGACTCGCGGACTCGCGGACTCGCGGACTCGCGGACATCGCGAGCGCTCATAAGTGGCCCGAGGTCGGAGACCTACCCCACGTTGTGAGCGCCCCAGGGGAGGAGGAGCGTCAAGAGGCGCTCATAAGTGGCCCGAGGTCTGAGACCTACCCCACGTTGCGAGCGCCCCAGGGGAGGAGGAGCGTCACGAGGCGCTCATAAGTGGCCCGAGGTCGGAGACCTACCCCACGTTGTGAGCGCCACGCTGCTCGCCGTAGCCCTCGGAGCGCCGGGCCGCACCTGCTGGCGCCGGGACGAAGGCCACGTCCGCATCGCATCCAGCCGGCAGGCGGAGAAGGTCGTCCGCCCTCGGCCTTCGGTGGCTCCAACCGATCAATCGACCTTCGAACTGCCGGGCGCGTCGGGATGGCTCGCTGCCGGCCGAGGTTCCAGTCAGAACCAGATGTGCGTCTGCACGATGACGTCGGCGGCGTCGGGTTCATCGCCCGGGGCCGCGAGGTGGCGGGCGTGGGCGTCCAGGGTCAGGCCGGGGATGAGGGTCAGGTCGAGGCCCAGGCCCAGGCGCCGCCAGGTGGTGGAGGGGCCGCCCAGCTCGGCGTCGCCGAGATCCAGCTCGAAGCGCGCGACCAGCCCGTTGGCCACGGTCCACCACAGCTCGTGCCGCCAGGCCGAGAACGGGGTCTGCGTGCCCGTGACCGGGCCGTCGCGCCGGCCGATCACCACCTCGCCCATGTAGGTGAGCGGCACCCGGTCGCTGAGCGCAAAGGGGTTGATCCCCCACGACAGCGCCGCCGCCTCCAGGTCCTGCCCCCCGGACGCGGCCCGCTTCTTGACCATGCCGCTGCCGACGACGCTCCACGCCAGATCCCGCCAGCCGGCGGTGGCCGCCGCCCCCCAGCCGTCACCGTCGGGGTGGTCGGGGTCGAACATGCCGGTGCGGAAGCCGGACACCGTGACCACCGGGTAGTTCGGCGAGGTCCCCAGCTCCACCCCGTGGACGACGCTGTCGCTGCGGGCCGGATCCAGCTCGACGTACTCGCGCGAGAACGCCGTGTGATCGTCGATGTAGGTGCCGAAGGCCGGCATGAAGGCGCCGGCCTTGACCCACGAGTAGAACGGCAGCTCGTGGAGCATCACGAAGGCCCGCCGCAGGAACACCGGCGGGCGACTGCTCAGGGCCGCGGCTTCCACCCCCGACGAGCGCCCCCGCGCGGCCAGCGTGCCGACCACGCTGAGGTGTTCGACGGGGTGCAGGCTGGCGTGCAGGTCGGCCTGCATGGGGAAGACGCGGCCGTTGCCCGACCACCAGGCCCCGCGGAAGTCACCCCCCACGCGCAGCAGCGGGTCGGCGTTGAGGTCGTCGTAGCGACCGTCCCACAGCGAGAGGCGCGACGGGCCGCCGAGGGGGCGTCCCGCGGCGTAGAGGTTGCCGGTCTGCCCCTGGCCCAGCCCCTCAGAGACGTCCTGCCAGTCTGAGGGGATGTGGCGGTCGCCCTCGGTCCGGGCGGGCGTGTCCCAGCGCTGCAGCCACCGCCGGACCCGCTGCTTGCCGAGCAGCTCGCGGTCGAGGTCGCCATAGCCGCGCTCCTGGGTCGGCAGCGCCGCCAGCGTCGACTGGCCGTAGTACACGCCCGACGCGTTGCGGAGCCCGCCGCCGCTGGGATCGACGTGGCAGGCGCCGCAGGACAGGCTGCACTTGCGCTGCGACAGGGCCGGATCCTCCCAGCCGTCGGGATCTTCGTAGGTGGGGCTCTCGTGGCAGTTCGCGCAGGTCCGCCCCGACCGCTGGGCGTACATGGGCAGGGCGCGAGCCGGCACACCGGACAGCAGGCCGACGCCAGCCAGCAGCAGCAGGATCATGTGCCTCACGGCGTTGCCCCTCACTGCGGCGCCCCCGTCTCGATCCAGCGCATCAGCACCACCTGCTCGGCGGTGCTGAGGTGGGCGTCGGCCCCCGGCGGCATGGACAGCGGCGCCCACGAGGGGCAGGGCTGTCCGTCGCCGTACTCGGTGGGCAGGACCAGCACGCCGGCGAAGGCGTCGATCACCTCCTGCGACGATGACGAGCAGGCGTTGGGGATCCGCGTGCCGCGAGCGGCGGCGTAGGTCGCCAGTTCGAGCCCGCCGTCGAAGCTGCTGTCACCGTCGTGACAGCTCACGCACTGGCGGTCGAACAAGGGCTGGACGTCGGCGGTCCAGGTCGGCTCGGCGTCGAACAGCGCCGGATCGACCTGGTCCAGCGCGCTCGAGGCGCACGCCCACAGCGCCAGGAACAGGATCATCACCGCTCCTTCTTGTCCGACCAGACCTGGTCGTGGCAGGCGTAGCAGCTCGGCCCGGCGGAACCATGCAGGTGGCGGTCGTAGTCGGGGTCGTTGGTGCTGAAGTCGTAGTCGCCGTGGCAGCCGCTGGCGTCACAGGACAGCAGGGCGTCGGCGGGGCGCTCCCAGGGACAGGTCGCGAGCTGCAGCGTGTCCGGGTCCCGGCAGAGGTAGGGGTCGTCATCGCCGTCGACGTGCAGCCAGCCGTCCCGGTCCAGGTCGTGCGCCGGGGAGGTGGGGAGGTCGACGGAGGCGTAGGGGTTGCAGGCGAGCAGCAGCAGCGGCAGGACGACCATGGAGGGGCGGCTATCGACATCTTCACCGAGGCCGCAAGCGACAGGACGCCGCGCCAGGTCGGGCGGCGTCGAGCGGCGCAGCCCTCCAGCGAGGAGACTCAGCCAGGCCCCTGGCTGCGCAGCATCAAGCGTGCGTACAGCCCCGGCGCGAGGCGGCTGAGCCAGTAGGAAGCGCGGGCGATGGGCGAGACCAGGACCAGGCGCTGGCGGCGCTGCAGGCCGCGGACCACGGCCGCGGCGACGTCGTCGGGGTCCAGCAGGCGACCGATCGTGGGCACGCCCTCGCCGCGGGGCCGGCCGTGACCGTCGAGGGCGTGGGCCTGGATCGCGGTGCGGGCGAAGGAGGGGCAGACGACGAGCACGTCGAGGTCGGGCTCCTCGACCCGCAAGGTGTCGAAGAAGCCGTGCAGGGCGTGCTTGCTGGCGGCGTAGCCGGTGCGGCCCCACAGCGGCGCGAAGCCGGCGACCGAGGACAGCGCCACCACCGCCCCACGGCGGCGCCGCAGGCTGTCCAGCGCCGCCGCCGTGCAGTACACCGCGCCGAGGAAGTTGACGGCCATCACCTCCTCGATCACCTCAACCGCCGTGTCGGAGAAGCGGCTCACGTGGCTGAGGCCGGCGTTGTTGATGAGCACGTCGACGCCGCCGAGCGCCTCTTCCGCGGCGGCGATGGCGGCGGCGCAGGCAGCCGCGTCGGTGATGTCCGCGCCGATGCCCACCGCTTCGGCACCCTTGGCGCGCAGCTCGGCAGCCAGCGCGTCAGGCGCGATGCGGTCGAGCAGCGCAAGCCGCGCCCCCTCGGCCGCGAGCCGGCGGGCCAGCGCGCTGCCGATGCCGCCCCCGGCCCCGGTGAGCACGACCGCGGCATCGCGAAGCGAGCGACGGAGCACGAAGACCTCCTCGGTGGTCCGCAAGGCTTAGGAGATCCGGGCAGCCTTTGGAGGGCGCGGCGACGACACGCCGCGGAAGCCGAGCCGTGAGATGCCGCGGCGTCAGAACTGGAAGCCGCGCCCGTAGGCGAGGGCGAACAGGACCGCCACCATGCCCAGGAGCTGCCAGCCGCGGCTGGCCGGCACGGCGATGGGAGCGGCGGCTGCGGGCCGCGCCCGGCGGCCACGGGGGCGGTACATCCACGCCAGCGCCGAGGTGCCGCCCAGCGTGGCGGCCGCCGATGACAGGGCCAGCCACGGCGTCTCGTAGTTGAGCAAGGCCACGCCGGTCATCAGCACACCGCCGACCCACAGGTAGGGCGGCAGGCAGAGCGCCCGGCCGCGGGCCATGCGGTCGTCAGGCTCGGCGCCGAGGAAGGGCTCCAGCGCATCGAGCGCCAGCCGGATGGTGCCCGCGTACAGCAGCAGCCCGATCACAGAGAGGCCGACGCGCCACGCCCAGGGCGGGGCGAGCCCCTCCATGAAGGCCGTCCAGTCGCCGAAGCCGGCGAGCGGGTCGACCAGCAGGTAGCCGCCCCCGTGCAGCAGGTTGACGGTGCCGAGCATCCACAGGGCGTAGCGAGTCGCCGGTGGCCAGGCCCGGCCCCGCAGCACCAGGACCGCCACCGCGCCGAGGCCGAGGTTGGCCAGCGTCCCCGCCGCCTTGACCAGCCGCACGGAACCCACCGTCAGCCCGGCCTTGTCGCAGTCGCAGAAGGACGAGGCGAGCCCAAGGAGCTTCCCTCCGGTCACGAGACACGCGCCACCGTGGCCGATCCCCTCGTGGGTCAGCGACGCGACGACGAAGACGACCGCAGCGATGGCCAGGATGGTGCGGCGATCGTTGCCGGGGCGGTCGTTCATGCGGCGAGCTCCTCACGCGCGGTCGGCCGAGGCGACAGATCGAGCGCAGCCCAGGCTACCCGATCCACCCCTCTCGCCAGTCCCGGGGAGAGAAGCCGAGGTCTCGCCGGGCGGCCGTGGTGTCGAAGCGCACGCCGAGCGGCAGGGGGAGCGGAAGCAGCAGCCCCGAGTGGCCGGCCTCGGACCGGATGTGGCCGAGCACCGCTGCGTAGGACACGGGCGGGCCCGCGAGGATGTAGGCGCGGCCGTGGCTGACGGGGCGGTCCAGGGCGGCGACGGCGCTGTCGGCGACGTCGCGGGCGTGCACGAAGGGCACCCGCACGGACGGCGCCAGGGCGAAGCGCGCCAGGGCCCGCCGCCGCAATCGCGGGGTCAGCTTGCCGTCGCGTGGCCCATACACCGGCGCCGGTCGCAGCGCGGTCAGGCCGAGCCCCAGCTCGTCGGCGAGCGCCCAGGCCCGCGCCTCGCCGCGGCTCTTCGACAGGGCGTAGCGCCAGTCGGTGGTCAGGTCCGAGGCGTTGACCCGGCGACGCCGGTCGCCGTACAGCGCGCTGTCCTCCGAGATCGGCCGCGACAACCGGATGCGGTGCACCGCCACCGTGCTGACGAGGATCACCCGGCGCACGCCGACCGCTGCGGCGGCCCGCAGCGTGCGCTCCAGGCCCGCGAGGTTGACGGCCAGCATGGCGTCGAGGTCACCCTGCCAGGAGCCGAGGGCGGCGTTGGCGACGACGGCACGCACCCCGCGAAAGGCTGCCGCCAGCGCGTCACCGTCCTCCAGCGTCGCCACCGCGCTCGGCACCGGGCGGTGCAGCCGTGCCGGGTCCCGGACGACGGCCCGCACGGCGTGCCCGGCGTCGACGAAGGCGTCGACGAGGTGGCTGCCCAGGAAGCCGCTGGCACCGGTGATGGCGATGGGCACGCTGACTCTCCGCGCGTCGGACGCGTCGTGGACTTTTGGGGCCGGGCGACACCACCGACCATGCCTGACCGCACCGCAGTGTACCTGGACGGCGCCGCACGCGACCGCGGCCCCCGAAGCACTCGCGCAGGGCAGAGCCCTCCCTCCCCTCCTCCCGGAGCCGCACGGCGAGCGTCGAACCACACCGATCCTCTCGCGGACCACCGAGACGGACTATGGGCCCCCCATGCGCACCGAAGCAGACGACAACGCCGCCCTCCTCGCCCGTTTCTATGAAGCCTTCCAGCGCCGCGATGGCGCCGCCATGGCCGCCTGCTACCACCCTCAGGCGACCTTCTCGGACCCGGCCTTCGCCAACCTGCAAGGAGAGCAACCGGGTGCCATGTGGCGCATGCTCTGCCACCGCGGCAAGGACCTGAAGATCGAGTTCTCCGACGTCACGGCCGACGGGGATCAGGGCACGGCCCACTGGGAGGCCTGGTACACCTTCAGCGTCACGGGGCGGAAGGTGCACAACGTCATCGACGCGCGCTTCCGCTTCCAGGAGGGCCGCATCATCGAACACGTCGACAGCTTCGACTTCTGGCGCTGGTCCCGCCAGGCGCTCGGCCTGCCCGGCATGCTGCTGGGGTGGTCGAGCTTCCTGCAGCGCAAGGTCGGCGCCCAGGCCGTCGACGGGCTGGAGAAGTGGATGGCCGCCGAAGCGCAGGGTGACCCGGCCGAGTAGGCGCCGCCTCCCAGGGCGACGTCAGGGAATGGTGACCACCCCGCGCTCCCACTCGTACTCGAACGCCCCCGAGGCCGGGTCCCAGGCGGCATAGGCCTCGGGCTTCCAGCGGTCATCGACCGGTGTCAGCAGCACATCGGAGTGACCGAGGTACTCGCTGGTGTAGCCGTAGGGCAGCGGGCCTCCCCCGAGCTCGTCGAGCACGGCGTCGGCTGGTCCACAGCCTGCGCCGATCTCGACCACCCGATCCGGCGTGCCCAGGTCCAGGTCATAGGCCCACTGGCAGTCTGCGCAGTCTTCTCGGGGCCCCGCGGAGTCCAGCGCGTACTCGATGCGGCACAGCTCGGGCCCGTCGCCGCGTTCCGCAAGGACCGAGAGCGCTTCGGCGCCCGTGTAGCTCCCGTCGAGCACGGTGGCGGACCCGACGGCCAGCAGCAGCGCATCGCCGCTCCAGTCCGCCCACGACCCGGCCCCCGTGTCCCCGGTGTCGCTGGCCCGGTCCCTGGGTCCGGCGACGCAGGCCAGCATGCACGCCAGCACCAGTCCGCCCATGTCGTCCTCCAAATCACGCGGCGCCCGCCGGAATAACCGGGCAGCCTCCGCCGGGCGGTCGCGGCCCCTGAACGGGCGCGCGGCGGCCTCCTCGACGGGCTATCTCCCCGGATGTACCCATTGCTCCCGCGAGCTGTCGATGCCTCTGACCCTGTGGACCCTCGCCCTGCTGACGGGCTGCCGCACTTCCGCGGGCCTGGGCGTCACCCTCAACCCCGACAACCCGCTCAGCTTCCTGGTCGACGTGTCCGTCGACGAAGACGCCACGGTCCGCATCGACTACGGCGCCGACACCGACCCCACCCACACCACGCCGGAGCAGCAGCTCTCGGCCGGACAGACCGGGCACTTCCTGGTCCTCGGCCTGCAGCCCGACACGCGCTACTGGCTCCAGGCCCACGTCGAGGATGCAGACGGCACCTGGGCCTCCGCCACGAAGCACGGGACCTCCGGCACGCTGCCCGAGGGCCTCGAAGCGTGCAGCGTCTCGGGGCCCCTCGCCGATGACCCTGACGTCTCGGACGCCATCGTCTGCACCCAGAACCGCTACCAGAGCGGCAACGGCGCCATCCAGCGCTGCGTGGACACGCACGGCACGCCTCGCTGGATGCTCGCCCACCCCGATGGCCACCGCATGGAGGCGCTGCAGGCCCTACGGGACGGCGGCTTCGCGGCGACCGGGGCCGACACCTCCGAGATCGCCACCTTCGACGCCGCCTCGGCGCTGACGGCCGAGTACACCCCCGCGACCTTCTCGGGGCGCACGCGCTTCGTCCACGACTTCGTCGACGACCACGAGGTCATCCAGCTCGACACGGGACGCTGGGAAGGGGCGCTGGCCTTCCTCACGACCACCGAAGACGAGGTGGCCGAGGACTGCTGGGTGCTCGGCTACGGGATCATCGTCTACGACCCCGTCGCCGACGAGGTGCTGTGGGACTGGTCCACCCACGGCGAGCTGGGCGACGGCGTGCCCATCGACCCGGCCTTCGCCTACCAGGGCTGCACCCGCGACCAGGTCCACGGCAACGCCCTGGTCCACCTCGTCGACGACGACGGCGGGGAGCGCTTCCTGTTCAGCGTCCGCAAGTACAACCAGATCGTGTCCATCGACGTCGACACCGACGCCGTGACCTGGCGTCTGGGGCCCGGCGGCGACTTCGAGCTCGTCGACGCGCTCGACCTCGACGACCCGCAGCCCCTCGACGACACCGCGTGGTTCTACGGCCAGCACGCCCCGGAACTGCAACATCGCGACGGCGACCGCATGCGGCTGCTGCTGTACGACAACGGCAACGGCCGACCCGCCGGCCGCTCGGACAAGACCGCCGACTACGGCCGCGTCCTGGAGCTGGACCTGGACGAGGGCGCGCTGCTGGCCGCGCCCCTCTGGTCCTACGGCAGCCCCGATCCGGACAGCCCCGAGCACTTCTACTCCGACCTCGTCGGCGACGCAGACATGCTGCAAGGCGGCGACCGGCTGCTCTATGTCAAGGGCCGCGACGGCCCCTACGTCGCGATCCTCAGCTACCCCGAGGGCGAAGAGCTGTGGCGGCTGTCCTGCCCCGACCAGTTCGAGATCGAGCGCGCGGCCTGGTACCCCAGCGCGTACGACACGACCTGGTGGTACGACGTGGAGCGGTGAGGGGCGGGGGCGGGGATGTGCGGCGCGCCGGGCCAGATGACGCGCAAGACAGCCTGGAATGGGTGCCACAGTGCGCGAGCGGCGGAACTGGCACTCGAGACGTTGCGTGCGGTGGGGTCCCGCCGTTCGGGCCAGGACTCGCATCCCGGCGTCGCGAAGTGGATCGGGGCGCTCGCGCCAGCCGTGGGAACGAGCCCGAAGACGCTGGCGAACAGCCTCTCGGCGGGCCTGCACCCCGACCGGAGGGACCACCGCTGGCTCATGGTGGTCGCTCGGATCGAGCAGGGCAAAGCCGCTCTGGCGCTGGGCTGCAGCTCTTCCTCCTCACAGAGCTGGCTGACCGGGACCGTGTCGACATGGTGCCGACGGAGGATGGCGGCCTTCTGCTCGGCCGTGAACGACCGGCGCTTCTTCCTGGACATGGGGCTCTCCTGCTGCCGCTCCTCAAGCGGCTGGGGGGAGAGTCCGGTACCGGCTGGAGCAATACAGCCAGACGTCGACGTGGTCCTCCCGCTCCAGGCAGAAGACGACGTACGGGTGGCGACGCATCCGCCAGCCGCGGAGCCCCGGCAGGCCCAGCTCGTGTCCCCAGAGTGGAGACCCGGTGCCGGGGTGCTCGCCCAGGTGCGCGCAGGCTTGCTCCAGGTCGTCGACGAAGCTCAGAGCGACATCCTCACCGGCTTCCTCGAGCAGGTGGTCGACGGCGCGCTCGATGTCCTCGACCGCGCGGACGCGCGGGACGACGGGCTTCACGAGCGGACGCGGTCGCGCAGCCGGTCGAAGAAGGCCCCGTCAGCGGGGCCGGCGGGCGCGGACGCTGCCCCTTCCAGCAGCAGCGCACGCAGCTCGCGCCGCTGCTGGTCTTCGCGGATCAGCTGGCGCAGGTACTCCGAGCTGCTGGCGTAGCCGCCGCTGCGCACCTGCTCTTCGACGTAGGAGCGGAGGGCGTCAGGCAGGGAGATGTTCATCGTGCTCATGACGTGGGCGTACTCACGATGGCAAGATTTGGCAAGAGCGGCAGGACGCGCCCACAGCGCAGCCCGCTGAGCTCGGCCGCTGGGACGCCCCGACCTTGTGTCCTCGGTGTGTCCGCGACCGCTGACGCCGCTCGAGCCTGCCCCTCACAACGCAGAGGGCGTCACATCGTTTGATGCATCACCCCCCATCCTGCCGATCAAAATTGCAATTCAGCAGGTTACAAGCCCGGTCACACCGACTGACCTCCCACCGTCGCCGCAGCGTGGCGGGCGCATCCCACATCACCGGCAGCGGCGTGGCGTCGAAGACGGTGCCGACGGGGTCCAGGAAGTAGCACAGGCGGATCCGACCCTGGGGGTCGAAGCTGATGTCGCTGTGGCCGGCGCGGCAGATGTGGCGGTTGTCGACGCCGGGGGCCGAGAAGTGGCCCTTCATGGCCTGGAGCTGGCCGACGGCGTTGGCGACCGGGCCGCCGCGGAGGCGTTCGGTGGACAGCAGGTCGAGGGCGTCGTCGATGGCGGCGCGCTGCGCGTCGGTCTGGGGGAACATGTCGGATCGCCGCCACCAGTCCGGATCGTAGGTGTTGTTGCCGAAGTTCTGGTAGAGCGGCTGGACCACGAGCTGCAGGCCGCGGCGCTTGACGAAGGCGAGCAGCTCCGGCACCTCGGCGGCGTTGCCGGCGTGCAGGATGGTGGCGACGATGACCCGCGGCAGGCCGGCGTCGAGCAACCGGTCGATGGCGGTCATGGCCTTGTCCCAGGAACCCTCCCGCCCGCGGCTGTGGTCGACGGTCTGCTTCCGGATGCCGTCCATGGACACGTAGGCGATGCGCACGCCGGCGGCGGCGATGGCGGCGGCCCGCTTGTCGGTGACCAGCCAGCCGTTGGTGTTGAAGCTGACGTCGAAGCCGCGGCGGGTCGCCCGGCCCATGAGCGCTTCGAGGTCCTTGCGCAGCAGCGGCTCTCCGCCGACAAAGTTCATGCTGGCAGGTGCCACCCAGGCGCCGAGGCGATCGATGAGATCCTCCCAGACCTGGCCGGGCAGATCGGGGTCCTCGTTGCGCCAGATGTCGCAGTGCCGGCAGGGCAGGAAGCAGCGGTCGGTGACCGAGAGGTGTACCTGGGTGGGGCGCCCGGGCGCGCGGCGCAGGCGCGCGCGGTCCAGCAGGCGATCGGGCAGGGAGGCCCCGGGGAGGCGGCGGTTCACTTCGCGGCCTCCGCCGGCACGTGGGCGGTGTCCCAGGCGGCCTGCGCGGCGATGTCGTCGCGGGAGAGCTCGCTGTAGTTGAGGCTCTTGGGGATGAAGCAGCGCTGGCAGAGGGGGAGGGCGGCGTAGTCCCCCTCGGCCACGGCCATGCGCCGGCCGGCCATGCCGGGTCCCCACCACAGGTCGCGGAAGCGGGTCTGGCCGAGGTTGCCGACGGCGTTGTCCAGCAGGTTGTCGCGGGTGCAGACGGTGAGGTCACCCTGCCAGCCGACGACGGGGCTCTTCCAGAAACCCGAGCAGGCGGTCGCCGCACCGGGAGCGCCGACCGGGCGAACGTCGACGCCGCGCGCGCTGGCGTCTGGCAGGGACAGCCCCTGGGCGGCCATCTCGGCGCGGAACACGGCGTTCTGTCGCTCCTGTTCGGCGGCCGTGGGGCAGTCGAGCTGGCGGAAGAAGACGACGGCGTCATCGCCACCCGGGACGTGCCCTGCGGCAGCGCGCACGGCGAGGCCCCGGCGGCGGCAGGCCCGCTCCCAGCGATCACGGAAGGCGCGCGCCTGTGCGACGTTGTTGCTACCGACGATGAACTGGAAGACCGGCCGCGGCCAACGGGCGCCGGTGGCGGCCTTGGCGTCGAGGAAGGCGTCGATGTTGGCGGTGACCTTGTCGAGCCGGTCGAGCCCCTTCACCCGGTGGTAGGTGTCACGGTCGACGGCGTCCAGCGAGAAGTGCCAGGGCTGGTCGATGTCGGCGGAGTTGAGCGCGGTGCGGATCTTGCGGGCGTCGAGGTGGGTGCCGTTGGTGTGCACTTCTACCCGGCGAAAGCAGCCCGAGCGCGCCGCGGTCCGCAGGGCAGCACGCCAGATCTCGCCGAAGTGCGGGTGCAGCAGGGGCTCACCCAGCCAGAAGAGGATGAGGGTGTCGAAGCGGGCGCCGAGGGCTTCGAGGTCGTCGAAGAGGTCGAGGGCGATGCGCGGGTCGAGGTAGCCGCTGCGGGCGTGGTGCGGGTGGGCGCTGCCCTCGGACACCGAGCAGTGCACGCAGGCCAGGCTGCAGCGGTTGGTCAGCTCCAGGACGAGGTAGCTGCCGGGGAGGTGCGGAGGCGGGGTCACGGAGGCAGGCTACCCCGGCCAGCATGCTCGCGGCATGGCGGGGACATGGCAGCGGCACGCCAGAGGACCGGCGGCGGCCCGGCGTCGGTCAGGGCGCGTGGCCCACCCACGGCAGCCGCTACACTCGGGCCGTGCGCCTCCCCCACCACCCCGAGCGCATCGCTGCGCTCCGCCACCCCACGCCCGATGACCCGTGGCGGGTGCTGATCAGCGGCTGCCTCGCCGGAGAGCCCGTGGGGGTCGAGGGCACGGACTACGGGCTCGGCGCGGCCCGGCCGAGCTGGGCGGACGGCCCGCTGGTGCGCCTGGTGCCCTTCTGCCCCGAAGCCTACCGGCTCGGCGTGCCCCGCGGCATGCCCGACCTGCACGGCGGCGACGGCTTCGACGTCCTCGACGGGCGGGCCCGCGTCCTCGACGAGCACGGCACCGACCTCACGGACGCGCTGCTTGCGGGCGCGCAGGCCATGGTCGCCCTGGCCGAGGCCCAGCAGGTCGACCTCTGCCTGCTGACGGATCGCTCAGGCGCCTGTGGCAGCCAGGTGATCTCGGTGGGCTGCCGCTACGTGGAGCCCATCGACCACCGCAAGGGGGTGGGAGTGGCCACCGCGGCCCTGTTGCGGGCGGGCTTCCCGGTCGTGAGCCAGCGGGACTACCGCACGCTCGAGCTGCTGGCGGCCCACCTCGACCCCGACCACGTGGTCGACCCGGCGGCGCGGGACCATCACCGCCACCCCTGGGTCCTCGAGCACCTCGGCTGAGGTCGCCCCGACGCCACGCCGGACCCTGCGACCCGCCGCGACGGTGCTCCGCTGAAGCGCTGTTCCGCTAAGTTGCGCCCGTGACCACAGCCTCGCCCCGATCCGAAGCCAGCCCGGCGGCCGCCGCCGCGGAGTCGCCCCACGACCCCGCGCACATCGCCGCGCGCATCGCGCGCTGGGAGACCGATGGGATCCAGGGCCCGATGACGCTGGAGCTGTACCCGACGCTGGCCTGCAACCTCGACTGCCGCTTCTGCGACACCACCGACCGCCACCAGCCGCCGGTCGACGAGCTGAGCACCGAGCGCCTGCTCGGCATCATCGACGAAGCCGCGGCCCTCGGCGTGCGACGCGTCTTCGTGCTCGGCGGCGGCGAGCCGCTGCTGCGCAAGGACAGCCCGCAGCTCCTCGCCCGCATCAAGGCGCTCGGCCTGGAGGGCGTGCTCACGACGAACGGCACCCTGCTGTCGCCCGCCCTCTCCGAGCAGCTCCTCGCCGACGGCTGGGAGGAGGTGCACGTGTCGCTGGACGGGGCCACCGCCGCCGTCCACGACAGCCTCCGCGGCCAGCCGGGCGCCTTCCGGCGCACGGTGCGCAACGCCTGCCGGCTCAGCCACGCCCGTCGCGTCCGGCGACTGGCGTACCCCCGCCTGGCGCTGCACTTCGTGCTCACCCGGGACAACGTCGACGACATCGTGGCCATGGTCCGCCTGGCCCACGCGCTGGGCGCCTTCCGGGTCGACTTCGACGCGCTCATCGCCTACCGCCCCGAACAGCAGGCGCTGCAGCTCACCGCCGACCAGGCCGCCCGCGTCCCCGACCTCGCCCGCCAGGGGATCGCCCTCGCCGACCAGCTCGGCATCGAGACCACGCTGGCGGGCTTCCTCGACGAAGCGGGGCTGCAACGCGGAGCGCGACTCCCCAGCGCCCCGGACCTGCCCGGTCTGCGCGGCGCGCCCTGCCTGAAGGCCTGGCACTACCTCGTCGTCCAGGCCGACGGCCGCACCAGCCCCTGCTGCGTCCTGGCCGGCAGCGGGGGCAGCGTGGCCGATCAGGCACTCGCGACGGTGTGGTCGAGCGATCCTTTCCTCAACCGGGTGCGGGCGGGGATGGCCAAGGGCCGCCCGCTGCCCCGCTGCAGCGAGTGCTCGGCGAACATCCTCGCCCACGAAGCGCGGATCCGCGCCGCCCTGCCGGCGACGGAGTCCTGAGTGGGCATCAACCTCAACCTCGAGCTCACCGACCACTGCAACATCCGCTGCAAGATGTGCAGCCAGTCCCTGCGCGACGAGGCCCACGGTGTGCCGCACCGGTTCATGTCCTGGGAGACCTGGCGGCGCAGCCTCCAAGGGCTCGCCGGCATGGCCGACGACGTCCACCTCTGCCCCCACTGGCTGGGCGAACCGACCATCCACCCCGACTTCGACCGCTTCGTCGAGTACGCCTTCTCCCAGAACGCCGGCAACCGGCTGTTCGCCGAGTTCAAGCTCCACACCAACGCCGTCGTGTTCTCCGCGGCACGCGCCCGCCTGCTGGTGCGCCTCGCCAACGACCCCCACATGGCCGCGGGCACCTTCCGCTTCCTGCACTTCTCCGTCGACGCCCACAGCCCTGACGTCTATGCCCGGGTCAAGGGCGCGGACAAGGGGGCCCTCGTGACCCGCAACATCGAGCGCTTCCTGCGCGTCCGCCAGGAACTCGGCGGGCGCTACCCCTACGTGACCCTCGCCTTCGTGGTCCAGCCCGTCAACGCCCACGAAGCGGTCGCCTTCCGCGACCACTGGGCCGGGCTGCTCACCCAGCTCGGGCGCGACGTGGAGCAGAGCTACGACTGGCCCTCCCGGGAAGCCGACACCATCTACTTCCGCCCGCTCAACTGCGGCGACCAGGCCGCCGCCGACCGCCTGCACGCCGAGACCTGCCGCCGGCTGGGCTTGGCGCCAGCGGGTGCGGACCGCCTGCGGGCGGCCGAGAGCTTCTGACAGGCACCTCGGCCGGCAGTGAGCCCTCCTCGCGCGTCCCACGTCTCGAACGCCGATGACCGGAGAGAACCGGCGAACGCCAACGGCGACGGATCCTTGTTGGCAGGGCCGATCGGCACGCCACCTTCCCGTGTAGCTCCACCACAGCGCCTCGGGGCCGGGAGTGCATGGAGCTGCGAGCCGCGAGGGCGCGGGGGCGTGAACCGCGCCATGGACCGCCGGTGATACCGGGATCACCCCTCAACAGTGGCGCGAACGGCGCCACGAACGGGGGCTGACAGGCCATCACCCCACCGAAGTGGCGCGAACCGCGCCACGGACGGCCGGTGATACCGGGATCACCCCTCAACAGTGGCGCGAACGGCGCCACGAACGGG
>CAZRFD010000052.1:0-43424 GCA_964599085.1 uncultured Enterobacterales bacterium
TCGTCGGGTGGGCCGCCGCAGCGGGCCCAGGTCACGAGGTGGCAGAGGTGGGTCCAGCCCCGGGGGGTGCGCGCCAGGACGGCGAGGCCGGGCCCCCCCTCCACCGTGATCAGCGCGCCGCAGATGAGGTGCAGCCCGTGCTTCTGCGCTTCCTTCCAGGCGCGGGGCAGCCCGTAGACCGCGTCGCGGTCGGTGATGGCCAGGGCCCGCAGCCCCAGCGCCACCGCCCGCTCGACCAGGTCTTCGGGGAGGCTGGCGCCCTCGTGGAAGGAGAAGGCGCTGCGGCACACCAGCTCGGCGACCGGGGGGGGCATCAGTCGAACCATCCGTGCAGGGCCCACTGCCCGTCTTCTTCGTACAGCCAGGCGCGGCGGCCGTCGGCGAGGTCGGCGCGCCAGTAGCTGCGATCCAGGTCGCGCAGCCACCACTCGCAGCGCAGCGCTTCCGGACCGGAGCTGGCGTCGAGATCGACCCACCGGCCATCGGTGAACAGGCGCGTCGGGCGGGGGCGGAGCCCCGGGCCGGCGGGGGTGCTGCGGACGTCGACGGCGAGCGGCGGGTGGTGCAGCAGGGCCGGGCGGGTCGGGGCCGGGTCGAGGGTGAAGCCCTCCCACTCGCGGACCGGGTCGGAACCGTCCGGCCGACCCCGTGCGAGGAGGTCGGCGTGGGCTTCCGCCACGGGGCGGCGGGCTGTGAGCAGGGCGGGGGCTTCGTCGCGGGGCTGCCAGGGGACGGCCTGCCAGGCCGCTTCGGGGCGGTGCCGGGCGATGGCCCGGGGGATCAGCACCGCGTCGGCGCCCAGCTCGTCCTGGATGCGGGCCAGGGCGTCGGCGAGGGCTTCGCTGGCACGCTGGTGGTCGAGCAGATCCCGCTGGCGCCCGTCGAAGTCGTGGGCGCCGGGCAGCTCGACGGCGACGGCCTGGACCGGCCCGGCCAGGCGCACCCGGTCGAGGCGGGTGCGGAGGAGCTGCAGCATGTGGGGCGCGCTGCGGGTGGGGGCGCCCAGGCGGACGTTCAGCTCCTGCACGCCGCCGGCGGCGGCCAGCACCGGGGGCACGCCGCTGAGGCCGGCGTCGTCGTCGTCGACTTCCTGCGGGTCGAGGGTCAGCCGCAGCACCACCCGGTTCACCGCCTTGCCCGCGGCCGCGAGGTGGGCCGCGGCGTCTCGCAGCAGGGCGTTGAGTACGAAGATCAGCGCGTCCTGTTCGGCCACCGGGTGCATGAGGTCTTGCGAGAGGACCAGGGCGTCGTCCTGCTGCCAGGTGGGGATCACCGGGCGGTGGCCGCGCCCGCGGGCCAGGGCGTGGGCGGCGACCGCGACCGGCGAGAGGCGTCCGACCACGCTGGCCGGGGGCAGGGCGGCGAAAGCACCGACCGTGTGCAGGCCGAGCCCCTCCAGCAGGTCCTGTTCACGCAGGGGCAGGCCGAGGGCGGCCAGGGGCAGCCCGGCGAGCGCCTGCGCCCCCTGCCCGGGGGGCACGATGCGGCAGCGCCCCCGGCCGGCCGGTGTCCGATCCCAGACGGCACAGGCGAGTGCTGTGTGGGGATCGTCGGCGATCACCACCGCCGCGTCGTGCCCGAGCTGGTCGAGGCGGATCCGCACCCGCTCCAGCAGGGCCCGTTCCCGCCCGGCGGTGGCCGCCGCCGGGCCGGTGCCGGGCACCGACGAGATCTCTGCCACGAGGCCATCGGGCGGCAGGGTCGCGACCCCCGGGGAGACACGGAGGAGCTGCCGCGAGAGGTCGTGCAGGTCGGCGGCTTCGCCGTCAGCATCGAGCTCTTCGACCTGCAAGGCCGGGAGCACGGCCCGGGCTTCGGCCGCTGTCATGCCCGGCCGGATGCCGCCCTTGCGGGCTGCCGAGGTCGCGCACTGCACGCGCATGGCGCTCTTTTCTTCGGCGATGAGCGCCACCGGCTGCTGATCCACCCAGCCACAGCGCTCGAGGCGGAAGGCGGGGAGGTGCGCGACGAGGTACCGGAACATGTGTACAGCATATGCGGTGGCACTCAGAAGGCAACCGTGAACAAGGACAGAATCTGTCCAAACCTATCCCTTGACAGGTCGACAGTTCTGCAACCCATTGGAGCGGGGGCTCTCCTGCTGCGCCCGCGCTGGCGACGCCCCTCACCCCCGGCGTATCGCCACCGCCTCCCAGCTCTCCTCGGCTTCCTCGGCCCTGCTCGCCCGCTCCACCTTCATCCCCATGTGGGTGTCGAAGCGCACCCCCCCGCGCCGCTTCGCCCGCCGATCCCACGCCCCGAAGGCGGGCCCGGGAGGGACCAGGGCCTTGGGACCGCGGCCGATGAGGTCGCCGCGACCCCAGGCCAGCAGGGCCTCGCGCACGTAGGGCTGCTCGTCCTTCTTCCACCAGAACAGCAGCGCCCGCTGCCGGCTGCGCTCGCGATCCCCCTTGGCGACGACGACCGGCTTGCCGGTGAATGGGTCCTGCTCTGCGACGTACATGGCCGTGGCGAGGGTCGCCGGGGTGGGCATGAACATCTGGACCTGCCGGGGCCGCAGCCCGCTGGCCTTCATGTACAGCGCCAGCTCGATGCACTCGTCGGGGCCGGTGCCGGGGTGGGCGCACTGGAAGTAGGGGACGAGGTAGCGTTCCTGGCCGGCGTCTTCACAGGCCTTGCGGAAGCGCTGCATGAACTCCGAGAAGTACTCGATGCGCGGCTTCTTCATCAGGGCCAGGGACCGCTCGCTGGCGTGTTCGGGCGCCACCGAGAGCTGCCCCTGGGTGTGGTGCAGGGCCAGCTCCTCGACGAACTCCGGGTCCAGCGCCGCGAGGTCGTAGCGGATCCCGCTGTTGACGTAGACCCGGCGGATCCCCGGCAGCGCGCGCGCGCTGCGCAGCAGGTCGAGGTAGGGGCCGTGGTCGGTGCCGTAGTGCTTGCAGCGCACCGGGTGCAGGCAGCTCACCCGCCGGCAGACGGCGTTGGCGGCTTCCGAGGTGCAGTGCATGTGGAACATGTTGGCGGTCGGGCCGCCGAGGTCGGTGACCACCCCGTTGAAGCCGGGCCGCGTCTTCAGGGCGGCGAGCTCGCGCAGGACGCTGTCCTTGCTGCGGCTGACCACGTCCTTGCCCTGGTGGATGGTCAGCGCGCAGAATGAACAGCCCCCCGAGCAGCCGCGGTTGACGGTGACCGATCCGGCGATCGAGCGCAGGGCGGGGACATCTTCGCGGTAGCAGGGGTGGGCGGCGTAGGAGAAGGGCAGCTCGTAGAGACGGTCCAGATCGGCGGTGGACAGCGGTGCTGCCGGTGGGTTCTGGACGACGACGCGGCCTCCGTGCCGCTGCAGCAGCACCCGGCCGCAGTGCGGGTTCGCTTCGCGGTAGAGCTTGACCGTGAGCCTGCCCAGCGCCGCCGGGTCCGCCCGGCACTCCGCCAGCGAGGGCAGCTCGATCCTGTCGGGGGGGAGGGGGGTGTGGGGGAGGGAGGGGCCCTCCCCCGCGACAAGGGCAGACGCCTCCTTGCCGCCGAGGGCGTAGGCCGTGCCGGCGATGTCCCGGAGGCTGCGGATGTCTTCGCCGGCGGCGAGGCGGCGGGCGATCTCGACCACCTGGTGTTCGCCCATGCCGTGCACCAGCAGGTCGGCCTTGGCTTCCAGCAGGATGGAGCCGCGGATCTTGTCCTGCCAGAAGTCGTAGTGGGCGAAGCGGCGCAGGCTGGCTTCCACCCCGCCGACGACGACGGGCACGCCCTTGTAGGCCTGCTTGCACTTGACCGTGTACGGGATGGTGGCGCGGTCGGGGCGCTGCCCCACCCGCCCGCCGGGACTGTAGGCGTCGGTGCTGCGCAGGTGCCGCGCCGCGGTGTAGCGGTTGACCTGGCTGTCCATGTTGCCGGCGGTCACGCCGAAGAACAGCCGCGGTCGGCCGAGGCGGCGGAAGGCGTCGACGTCGGTCCAGTCGGGCTGGGCGATGACGCCGACCGAGAAGCCGTGGGCCTGCAGCCAGCGCCCGATGGCGACCACCCCCCAGGCGGGGTGGTCGACGTAGGCATCCCCCGTGACGAGCACGACATCGAGGGGCGCGCCGCCGACCTCGTCGGCGGTCATGGGCAGGAAGCTGCGCACGGTCGGCCCTGTATCCGGGCGACCGGCGCTGCCGAGGGGGGGCCTCTATGATGCGCGCGATGGAGCCCGCTGCGCCCGCCGCCGCCGCCTGGACCCGCCGCCTGCTGCTGGTGGTGGTGCTCGTCGTGCTGGCGGCCTGGCTGCCGGTGCTGGGTGCCGGCTTCGTGTGGGACGACGCGCTGCTCGTCCTCGACAACCGCCTGCTCACCGAACCGGGCCACCTGCTGTCGCTGTGGCGCTCCGATCTCTGGGCCGGCACGCCGGCGGCGCTGGAGCACTCCGGCTTCTACCGCCCGCTGGTCACCCTCAGCTTCGCCCTCGATCGCGCCTTGAGCGGCCCGGCGGCCTGGTTCGCGCACCTCCACTCGCTGCTCTGGCACCTGCTGGCGGGGGCCGCGCTGTACGGCCTGCTGCGTCGCATCGTGCCGGGAGTAGCTGCGCTGGCGGGCGCCACCCTGTTCCTGCTCCACCCCGCCCAGGTCGAAGCCGTCGCCTGGATCGCCTCGCGCAACGACCCCATGGCGGCGGCCCTGCTGTTCTCCGGCGTGTGGCTGCTCGACGTGGACCAACCCCGGCTGGGGCACCTGCTGCTCGGCTCGGCCTGCGTGCTCGCGGCGCTCCTGAGCAAGGAGAGCGCGCTGCTGGCGCCGCTGGTGCTGGCGGCGCTGTCCCTTGCGCGCACGGGCCGTCCCGGCCGGCTCTCCGCGCACCTCGCCGTCCTCGGCGCGCTGTTGACCTACGGCGCGCTCCGGCTGTGGGCAGACGTGCCCTTGCCCGCGCGGGCCGACGCCGAGCACCTGCAGGCGGCGCTGCTGCCGACGCTGGCCGCCTGGTCGAAGAGCGCCCTGTGGCCGTGGCGCCTGGTGCCCGGCGTGCACCTCGCCTGGTCGCCGCCCATGGCCAGGGGAGCGCTCGCGGCGGCTGTGCTGCTGTCGCTGCTGTTGCTGTGGCGCGGCCGTCGTGCCGCCCTCGCGGGCCTCGTCGTGGCCGCCGCCACGCTGGCGCCAGCCCTGGGCGCGGTGGCCAGCCAGGGCCTCGTCGCCGATCGCTACCTCTACCTGCCACTGGCGGGGCTCTCGCTGGCCCTGGCTGCCGCCCTCGCGGCGACCCCGCGGGCAGCACTGGTCGGGGGCGCGCTCCTTGCCGTGGCAGGAGCGGTCGGGGTGTCGCAGGCCCTTCCGGCCTGGCGCAGTGACCAGACCCTGTGGCAGGCGGCGGTGCAGCGACACCCCTCGCAGTACACCGCCGGCACGCTGGCCCGCACCCTCGACCTCGCCGGTGACCCCGACGCGGCCATCGCCTGGTACCGCCGGGCCATCGCCCCACCGCTGGCCATGCAGGAAGCCTGCTACCGCGTGACCGCTGTGGATCTCGCCCTGGGCGATCCCACCGCCGCCATCGCCGACGCCGACATGGGGCTCCAGGCGGGCTGCGCCCGCTCGCCCGAGCTGCTGGCCCCGGTCGCGCTGGCCCAGGCCAGCCTCGGGCGCTGGGACGCCGCCGAAGCGCTGGCGGACCAGCTCGATCCAGACCCGACCGGCCTCAGCATCGTCGTCCGGTCCGCGGCGGGGGCCCGACGCGGCGACCTCGGCCCCCTGGATGCCGCGGTGCGCGCCCACCCCGACGCCGACCCGGCGGGGCTCCACGCCCAGGTCGCGTGGCTGCTGGAGCAGGCCGGCGACGCCGACTCCGCGGCGCGTGTGCGCGCGGCGTCCCCCTGACGCCCGCCGCCGATCAGGCCGTCAGGCCTGCGGCGGCCGCCTTGCCCGTCCGCCAGCGCCGCAGCGCCGGCACGCTCAGCAGGAGCGCCAGCACCAGCAGGCCCGCGGCGACCAGGAAGGGCATGGACTCGCCGAGGTGCAGGTAGATGACGCCGCTGATGCTGGGGCCGATCACCCGCCCCAGCGCGGACATCGACTGGTTGGTGCCCATCACGAAGCCCTGCTCGTCGGGCGAGGTGCCCTTGGAGATGAGGGCCTGCAGCGAGGGCGTGCTGACGCCCTGGCCGATCGCGATGATGACGAAGACCGTCACCATCATCACCGGCGGCGGCGCGAAGGGCAGCAGGGCCAGCCCGATGGCCAGCAGGCTCAGGCCGACGGGCACCAGCGGGACCTCGCCGAAGCGCTTGACCAGGCGGCCGATGAGCCCGCCCTGCACGATGATCATCACCAGCCCGGCGACGCCGAAGTAGCGGCCGACGGTGGGGGCGTCGAGACCGCGCACGTGCTCGGCGAAGAGCGTGAAGCTGCTCTCCATCAGGGCGAAGGCGACGGTCATCACGAAGGTGAGGACGACGCAGAGCCCGACGACCGGATGGCTGGCGACCTCGATGAAGCGCCGGGGGTCCAGGGTCCGGACGTTGCGCTCGCTCTGCTGGCCCGGCTTGCGCGTCTCGGGCAGCATGAACAGCGCCAGCAGGAAGTTGAGCGCTGCGAGCCCGGCGGCCACCCAGATGGGGAAGGCGTAGCCGTAGCGGGACAGCTCGCCGCCCATCCACGGGCCCAGGGTGAAGCCGATGCCGAAGGACGCGCCGATGAGGCCCATGCCCGCTGCGCGCTTCTCCGGGGTCGTCAGGTCGGCGACGGCGGCCTGGGCGGTGCTGACGTTGGCGGCGCAGGCGCCGTGCAGCCCGCGGAACACGAAGAGCAGCAGCAGGCTGGGCGCGGCGGCGAAGCCAGCGAGGAAGACCGCCGAGGCGGCGATGCTGACGAGCAGCACTGGCCGTCGACCGACCCGGTCCGACATCGAGCCCCAGACCGGGGCGAAGATGAGCTGGGCGAGCGAGTACACGGCCATCAGCAGCGTGACCTGGACCGGCGTCGCGCCGTAGTCTTCGGCGTAGAAGGTCAGCAGGGGGATGACGAGGCCGAACCCGAGCAGGTCGAGGAAGACCGCGAACAGGACGGGGATCAAGGCGCGAGACATGGCGTTTCCGAAGGAGGCTGGAGGCCCGGTGGGGCCGCGGGGCGCCCCCTAGCCCGGGTCGACCCGGAGCACGAGTGCAATGTCCGTGACTCCGTCGCCATTGGCGTCACCCGTCGCCACCTGCTGGCCGGTGCGGAGCCAGGCCTGGGTGCGGACCCAGGTGGCGGTCGCGATGTCGGTGCCGACGACCCCCAGCTCCCACCAGTCGCTGCCGCCGGGCAGCAGCGTGAGGCGGCCGCTGTCATAGCCGGCGGTCCCCGCGGCGTCTGCGGGCTCGAAGCGGGGTGCGCCGGCCAGGATCTCCGCCCGGCCGTCGCCGTCCATGTCCGCCAGCCGCACGGTCTTGCCGAAGGACTCCGGGATGGACGCGCCGATGACCGAGAAGTCGGGAGTCGCGGTGAAGATGTCGCCGCCGTCGGGGCCCGGTCGCACGCCGTCGTTGACCCGCCAGCCCTTGATCCTCCCCAGCTCGGCTTGCCAGCCCGGCGCCCCGGCGACCAGCTCGGGGACACCGTCGCCGTCGAGGTCGCCCGTGGACAGCGACCACCCCAGCCACTCCTGGGCGACGGTGCCGACGAGGGTGGCGCGGGCCGCATCCGAGAGCAGGCGCTCTGGACCCCCCGTCTCCATATGGGCCCCCCCCTCGACCAGGTAGACAGCGCCCCCGGCTTCGACGCTGCTGTCGGCGAAGGGCGCGCCGACGACGAGGTCGGCGTGGCCGTCTCCCGTCAGATCGCCGCCGCAGTCGAGGGCGCTGCCGGCCCGAGCGCCGACGTCCACGCCGAACCACGAGGTCGGCAGGGCGTCGGCTTCGAGCACGGCATCGGCGCCGGCCACGTCACCGGATCGCACCAGGACCACCCGCCCGGCGAGGTCGACGCTGCCGCTGGCGAAGGGGGCGGCGGCGGCCCAGTCCGCGAGCCCGTCGCCGTCGACATCGTCGCAGGCCGCGAGCACGCTGCCGAGCTTCCCGGCGGCCTCTTCGCCGATGATGGTGAGGGTCGCGTCGGCCGGCGCCAGGTTGCCGGAGAGTCCCTCGCCCTGCCCGGAGAAGAGCATCGCGGCGCCGTCGTCGATGGAGGTCGCGCTGCGGCGGGTGCCCGGGGCACCGACGAGCAACTCCGCGAGCCCGTCGCCGTCGCTGTCGGGCAGGGTGAGGACGGCCGCCCCGAGGCGGTCCGTTCCGCTGCTGTCGAGGATCTCCGGCGTCCCCGCGGGCAGGGCCAGCGCGCCACCGCCGTCCAGGGCGACGCGGGTGACCCGGCTGGCCTCCGGGATCCCGACGATCAGCTCGTCGGTGATCACCGCTACCGACCAGTCAGGTCCCTCGCTGGCCTCCCCCTCGACCCACGCCGTGGCGTCCAGCGGATCCAGCTCGCCGTTCAGGGGCTCGACACCGCTGTGCACGCTCACGAGGGCGCCACTGTACTGGGAGGCACAGCCGGCCCCCTCACAGGGAGTGGTGCACGCCATGGACCCGACCAGGACCGCGGCGCTGGTGAGCGCCGCTCCCACGCAGGCCGCCACGTGGATAGCTTGTGCTCCACCCCGCGCCGCTCGGCGGTCACCGCTCGGGCAGAGGCTGGTCACCATGTCGGACCGCGTCGTCACCGTCATCCTCGGGGGAGGGCGGGGTACCCGCCTGTACCCCCTCACCGCGCTGCGGGCCAAGCCCGCGGTGCCGCTGGGCGGCAAGTACCGCCTCATCGACATCCCGGTGAGCAACTCCATCAACTCGGGCTACCGCTCGGTCTACGTGCTCACCCAGTTCAACAGCGCCTCGCTCAATCGACACGTCGGCCGCACCTTCCACTTCGACATCTTCACCCGCGGCTTCGTCGAGATCCTGGCGGCGGAACAGAACGACGTCACCGGCGACTGGTACCAGGGCACGGCGGACGCGGTCCGCAAGCAGCTCCGGCACTTCGACCGTGCCGACTACGACCACGTGTTGATCCTGTCGGGCGACCACCTCTACCGCATGGACTACCGCGAGCTGATCCGGACCCACGTCGAAGCCGGCGCGGACGTGACGGTCTCGACCATCGCCGTCGATCGCGCGGGCTGCGAGGGCTTCGGCATCATGGGGGTCGACGGCGGCGGACGGATCCGTGCCTTCCGAGAGAAGCCCGCCGCGGCGGACGACATCTCCTCGCTGGCGGCACCCTCTCCCCTCGCGGACCGCTGGTCGCTTGGAGATCGGCCCTACCTCGCCAGCATGGGGGTCTATGTCTTCAGTCGGGACGCCCTGCGGCACGGCCTCTCCCTTCCCGACGCCCTGGACTTCGGCAAGGACATCCTTCCGGCAATGGTCGACAGCCACCGCGTCCAGGCCCACCACTTCGGCGGCTACTGGGAGGACATCGGCACCATCGACGCCTTCTTCGAAGCCAACCTCGCGCTCTGCGAACCCGACGCCAGCTTCCGCTTCTGGGACGAAGACGCACCCATGTACACCCGGCGGCGCTTCCTGCCGGCCAGCAAGCTGCTCCACTCCCACGTCGACCGCTGCATCATCACCGAGGGCTGCATCATCGAGGGCGCCACGCTCGACCGCTGCGTCGTCGGCCTGCGCGGCCGCCTGCGGGAGGGGGTGCAGGCGCGCAGCAGCATCATCATGGGCGCCGACTTCTACGAGACGGACGCGCGGCGGCGGGACAACGTCGCCGCCGGGCGCCCCCACGTCGGCATCGGCGAGGGGACGGTGCTGGAGCGTTGCATCATCGACAAGAACGCCCGCATCGGCGCCGGCTGTGTGCTCCGCAGCACCCCCGACCGCGCGGACGCCGAGGGCGAGGGCTGGGTCATCCGCGACGGCATCATCGTCGTGGGCAAGAACGCCGTGATCCCGGCGGGCACGACCGTCTGAGCGACAGCAGGGCCCGGACATGGCGAGGGCCGCCCCGCTTTGCGGTGGCGGCCCCGGCGACCCATCGTGGATGGGGGGGGACTACTCGGCGGCCGGCTGGGCGGTGTCGTCTTCTTCGGCGCCCTCTGCGGGGCCGACGTCGTCGGCGTCCTTCTGGATCATCCGCACCTCCTGTTCGAGGATGCGGAACTCGACCCGGCGGTTCATCGCCCGGCCCTCTTCGGTGTCGTTGTCGGCCTTGGGGTCGGTCTCGCCGTAGCCCTTGGCTTCGAGGGTGGCCACGTCGACGCCGTGAGCTGCAAGGTAGTCCATGACGGCGTGGGCGCGGGCATCCGACAGCTTCAGGTTGTAGGAGTCACGCCCCTGCGAGTCCGTGTGACCGGCGATCTCGACCTTCTTGATCTCGTCGTGGGCCACCAGGATCGCGGCGATCTCGTCGAGGAGGCCGAAGCTCTCGGACTTGATCTTCGACTTGTTGGTCTGGAAGAAGATCTTCTCCGTGATCTCGATGGAGTCCGCGGCGACGAACACGCGGGCCGGGCAGCCGTTGCTGCGCTTGGGGTCGGCCTTGGCGGGGCCGGCCTTGGCCGGACACTCGTCGCGGTAGTCGGGGACGCGATCTCCGTCGCCGTCGGGGCAGCCGAAGGAGGCTTCGGGCCCGACTTCGTCGGGGCACTCGTCGTCCGTGTCGGCGATGCCGTCCTTGTCCCGGTCCGGCGGACCGTAGCGCCACTCGGGTTCGGTGCGGTCCGGACGCCCCTCTTCCAGGTAGATGGCGGCGCTGGGGCCGCCGGGGTTGGCCGGGCGGACGCTGGCGACCGTGCAGATCTGCTCGGTGTAGTCGCTGTCGTCGGGGTAGGCCCAGTTGACTTCGTAGCAGCCGGTCCGCACACCGCTGATCGACGCTTCGGTCAGCGCATGCACTCGGCCGACGGTCACGCCGCTGATGGTGACGTCGGTCTCGGTCAGGCGCTTGTTGACCAGCAGCAGGCTGCCCTTCGGCGGGAAGGAGGGGGCCGTGGTCATCACGCCCTTTGGGCCCTCCGGCATTGGCGGCGGGCTGGCGGGCTTCAGCGTGTCCGCCAGCGACTCGGGGTCGACGTAGAGCTCGACGAAGTTCTCGGCCGTGCCCGTGCTGAAGCGGGTGTCGACCACGTAGGTGTCGGGCCGCAGGACGATGCCGTCCTCGGTGAAGTTCACGCCGGTGGCAGCGAGAGCGGGGGCGGCGAGCAGCAGCAGCAGGGGGGCGCTCACGGGGACTCCGAGGGTTGCAGAGCTCGGGGGGAGAGGCGGGATGTGGCCGACCCGGACATGGCAGGGAGAGACGCCAGTGAGAGAGGGCAGGCCGCCCGCGTTCCAGGTGGTGGACACGGGGTCTAGCACGGACGACCTCCCCTTGCCCGTGGCAGAAGAGCAGGCTGCCGTAAACGTCGACGCGGCTGCCGGCGTCGCTCCCTCAGTCGATGGTCAGGCCCGTGTACGACGTCAGGTCCTTGCTCGCGATGGTCGCCCCGGTGTCCATGTTGAGGTGGACCTCCTTGACCAGGCCGAGGCCCTTGACCCAGTAGGACTCGATGTAGCCGTTGACCGTGCCGAGATCGCTGACCTGGGTGTAGGTGTTGACGACCTTGTAGGCTGACACCGTCTCGCCGTTGAACAGGGTGATGTCCTGGAAGCCGGCTTCGTTGTAGGTGCCCGAGGTCTGCGTCAGGTAGCTGGTCGGCGTGCCGGTGCTGGGGTCGGTCGTGTCGACGTAGAGGTTGTAGGCGTAGTCCCAGGACCCGACCGAGCCCAGCGCATACTGCGGGGGCAGGTAGGGGCGGCCGGGCTCCAGGCTGGCGTCGATGTCCATGGTCACGAAGCCGTAGGCGCTGTACAGCCCCGCCCAGCCGACCACGAACATGCCCTCGTCGCTGCCGGGGTCGCAGGCGACGTAGGTGGTGACGTCGAAGGTCTCGTTCGTGCCGGTGATCGAGTCGGTGTAGGCGTAGCCCTCGGTGCCGTCGGGCAGGGTGGTCATGCCGAGTCCGGACTCGGTCGCCGTGCCGGTGGCCGAGGCGTCGCCCAGGACCGAGAAGGTCGCGGTGAAGGTCTTGGTCCAGCCCGTCTCGTGCAGGGGGTCGTAGTCGTTGTGGCAGTAGTCGGGCCCGCCGCCGTCACCGCCGCCGCCGTCGCTGCCGCCGCCGTCGGTGCCACCGCCGTCGGTGCCGCCGCCGTCGGTGTCGCCGCCGTCACCGCCGCCGTCGCCGGAGGAGCCGCCATCACTGGTGGTGCTGCCGCTGTCGCCGGTGTCGTCGAGCGCGAAGTCGTCGCCCTGGTTGTAGCGGTCGCCGGTGTTGCAGGCGGTGACCAGCAGGGTCAGCGCGAGGGCCGGGGGGGTGAAGCGCATGGGGTCTCCTGGCTCCATGGGGGAGCGTTCGTATCGAGCGGCGTCCGTGGCAGGCGGCGCGTTGGCCGGCCGGCCGGACCCGGTCAGAGGTGGTGTGCGGTCGGTGCCGTGCCGCGACGGGCGTACAGGTACCACGTGCACGGGCGGTCTCGCAACGCCCGGTATGCACGGTTCTTCACCGCGCGCCGCGCCTGCGGAGCGCTTCGCGGCACCGCGATAGGGGGCGCCGTCGACCGGAGCCCCCCCATGAACGACGCCTCCACCACCATCGGCGAGATCCGTGCTGCGCTGCGGGCCTTCAACGACGCCCGCGACTGGTCGCAGTACCACTGCCCGCGCAACCTCGCGATGGCGCTGTCGGTGGAGGCTTCGGAGTTGCTGGAGCTGTACCTGTGGAGCAGCGACGAGGGGCCGCAGCCGCCGGTGGCCTCCCGCCAGCCGAAGGTCGCCGAGGAGGCGGCCGACGTCGCCATCTGCCTGCTCAACCTCTGCGAGCGTGCCGGGATCGACCTCGCCGCCGCAGTCGAAGCCAAGCTGGCGAGCAACGCCGCGCGATACCCCGTCGATCAGGCCCGGGGCCGCCTGGAGCGCAGCGACGAGCTGTAGGAGGCCGCTCAGGCGCGGTGCCGCCGCCGGCGTCCGCCGCCGACGAGCACCAGCAGCGACAGGGACAGCGCGCCCAGGCCGACGTCAGCAGCGCCGACGGTGGTACAGCTTGTGGCCTTGGGCTGTTCGCCGCCGGTGTCGGCCGGTTCGACCCACACCCGCTCCATCACGGCGATGGCGTCGATCTCGCCGTAGCCGTAGTAGTCGTTGTGGCCGTCGGCATCGAAGCTCACCCGTGGCGAGGGGTGTGCCGTCTCCAGCATCACCGCCATCAGGTCCTGTGCCGACAGGGTGGGCGCGACCGACGCCGCCCAGGAGGCAAGCCCCGACGCCACCGGGGCCGCCGCGCTGGTGCCGCCGAAGTCGTCGATCATCGTGTCGCCAGGGGCGATCGTCACGGTGGCCGAGGGGGCGGCCAGCTCGACCGCGGCGCCAAAATTGGTGTAGTTGGTCGGGTTGCCGTAGCTGTCCATGGCCGAGACGCAGAGCACGTCGTCGAGGGCCTGCAGCTCGTCGGGCTCGATCTCGCGGTCGTCGTTGCCGGCGGCGAAGATCACCAGGGAACCGAGCCCGCCGCGCGTCTCTGTTGCGGCGCGGTGGATCACCTCGGCGAGGTTGTCGGGCACCGGGATGGCTTCGGTGAAGCCCCAGGAGTTGTTGATGACCGAGACGTCCTGCTCGATGGCGTGTTCGTAGGCCCGGACGTCGATGGACAGGGTGTTGTCGTTGAGGCCCGCTTCCCCGAGCAGCTTGATGGGGATGAGCGTGCAGGCGGGGCACATCCCGACGATGCCGTCGCCGTTGTCGGCCCGGGCCAGAACGATGCCCGACACGGCCGTGCCGTGCTCATCGCAGATGTCGGTGCTGCTGCCGCTGCAGTACTCGCCGGGGTTGGGCGAGGGGTCGTCGTCGTCGTCGAAGGCGTCGTAGGGCGCTTCATACGCGGTGGACAGGTCAGGGTGGCTGATGTCGATGCCGGAGTCGATCACCGCCACGCGGGTCGAGGGGTCGCCCGGGGTCAGCGCGAGGAGCTGGTCGTAGTCGAGGTCGTCGAGGTACCACTGCCCACCGCGGCCGGGGTCGTCCGCGCCCGGAACGGACTGCGTGCGCTGGATCGGGAGGACGACGTCGGGAAAGGCGGTCAGGCCGTCGCGTCCGTGGAGCTGGCCGGCGAGGGCCACGGCCGCGGCCGGATCGGTGGCCGATAGCAGCCAGCTCTCTCCACCGAGGCTGCGGGCACCGGCCGGCACGGCGCCCCCGGGGGGCACGTGCAGGACCACGGCCGGGAGGACCTGGAGGTCGACCGCCGGGCGGCCGTCGGCACGCGGGAAGGCGAAGCGGTCGGCCGACAGCGCGGTGGGGGGGTGGTCGGGGATCATCGACAGCGGCGCGCCGAGCGCGACGGTCGAGGTGACGATGAGGGTCAGGGCAGGCAGCATGGCCGCATGCTAACCGGCGTGTCGGCGGGTTCGCCCGGTTATGGCGTCGCAGACGACGTCAGCGACCGGCAGAGACCCGGCCCGACCTTCCCCCAGCCAGCGAGGAGACGCATGGCCACCCCCCTCTCCCTCATCCTCCCCGTGATCCTCGGCCTCGGCCTCGCCTGCGGCGACAAGGGCGGCGACAGCGGCGTCACCGGTGACGGTGGCGCTGTCGACGGCGGCTCGGCCGACGGCGGCGCTGCCGGCGACTGCGTGCCCGAAGCCCCCACCTGCGAAGACGATCTCATCACCGACCTGTCCCTGCAAGACGACGAGGTCAGCGACGGTGACGTCACCACCACGACGGACGGCGACGACTTCGTCACCGTCATCGACGCCAGCGCCGGCGGCTACAACAGCGCGTCGACCAACCCCTGGGTCTACGTCAAGTTCACCGACAGCGGTGCCGAGAAGATCAAGATCGACGATGAAGCCGCGCTCGACGACCTCACCTGGGACCTGTCGCTGCGCCGCTACATCATCCGCGTCAACGGCGGCGACTCGGGGTCGGGCTGTGTCGGGGCCATCCCGCGGCTCGAAGACGCCTACGCCGACATCACCGCGGTGCCCGACGGCATCCAGGACAGCGACTTCGAAGCCGACGACTTCTACACCGACGACTGCACCTTCATCAACGACAGCTCGGGGCTCGAGGGCAGCCCCAGCGTCGTGCTCGGCCCCTGGTGGGAGTACCCCAACTGCGTGGCCACCACGATGACCCCCTTCCTGGTCAAGACCAGCGACGGCACCGTCATCAAGATGGTGGTGGAGTCCTACTACGAGTCCGGCCAGTCCGACTGCAACGACAACGGCGTGCCGGGCAGCAACAGCGCCATCATCACGATCCGCTGGCGGAAGCTGCAGTGAGTGTGCCCGCCGCTGGTCGCCCGGTCGTCCCGGGCCTGCTGCTCGCCGCCGCCGTGGCCTGGCCCACGGTGGCGGCGGCGTCTCGCCCCACCGATCTCGTCGGGGCCCACGCCTTCGACGAAGCCGACGTCATCGAGTCCTACGACGGCCCGTCCGGGCTCGTGCGTGTCCACTACAGCGTCGAGGGGCCCACCGTGACCATCCTCGACAGTGAAGACGGCGACGACATCCCCGACTTCGTCCAGGACGTGGCCGCCACCGCAGAAGACGTCCTGCTGCTCTACGAACAGACCGGCTTCCGCCTGCCCCTGCACGAAGACGAGATGGGCCTGGGCGAGCTGGGCGGCAGCAACGCGCTCGACTTCTACCTGGTCGACTTCGCCGGCACCGGCGATGGTCAGTTCGTCACCGACAAGTGCAGCGGCGGCGTGTGCTCCGGCTACATGGCCATCGAGAACGACTTCTCGGGCTACGGCTACCCCGACCTCGGCTACGCCGTGACCGTGCTGACCAGCCACGAGCTGTTCCACGGCGTGCAGTTCGCCTACACCGACGACGAACCGGGCTGGCTGTCGGAGGGCACGGCCATGTGGGGGGAGTACCTCTACGATCCCGACTCCATCGACTTCCTGGCGTGGTGTGACCGCTACCTGGAAGAACCGGACCGCTCCATCGATCGCCCGCCCAGCGGCGCGTTCACCGGCTGGGAGTACGGCACCGGCCTGTTCTTCTCCTTCCTCGATCTGACGCTCGGTCCGCAGACCATGGTGGCGATCCAGGAAGAGCTGGCCGACCGGGGCGGCGACGCCGATCTGGAGAGCGTGGCGGCGGCGATCGAGGCCCAGGGCAGCACGCTGGCGGATGCCTGGGTGCAGTACGTGACCTGGAACCTGGCCACCGGGGACCACGCCGGCGCCATGGACAGCTACCCCTTCGCCGACGAGCTGACCGAGGTCCCCCTGGAGATCGAGGACTACACCATCGTGGACGACGACCGGGTGTACCCCCTGGCCACGGTCTACGTCCGGGTGCAGCACGCCGGCGGCCCGCTCTACATGGGCATCATCGACGAGAGCACCGGCCTGTATGTCGCCGTCCACCCCGGCGAACGGGACGGCCCCGTCTCCGACGCGGTCGCCACCTGGTGGCCCGAGGGCGAGGGTGCCGTCACGAATCTCGGTGATCTCGATGCCGGCTCCTACCTGATCCTCATGTCTCAGCCCCGGGTGGCCGACAGCTCGATCGCCTTCGACTTCTGCATCGGCACCGCGGACACGCTGACCGAGTGCGGCCTCGAAGCTCCGGTCGATGCCGCCGACACCGGTGGTGGCGGCGAAGAGCCCGGCGGCTGCGGCTGCGACGGCACCGGCGGCCTGGCAACCGGCGCGTGGCTGTCGCTGGTCGGCCTGGTCGGCCTGGTGCGCCGGCGCCGCTGAGGGGCGGTTGCGCGGGCGTGGGGCGTCGGCTCAGGGCCAGCGCCCGTCCAGCCAGTCGATGATCAGCGGGTGGATCTCGTCGCCGGCCGTGTCACCGGCGGCGAGGTCGAGGTGCCCGTAGTCGTGCGTGAAGCCGTTGGCGCGGCTGGCGATGACGAGCTTCTTGTCGCTGCTGCCGGCCAGGTCGTAGTACGGCTTGACCCGGTCGGGGGGGGCGACCCGGTCGCCGCGGCCGGCGATCACGAGCAGGGGTGTGTGGAGATCGGAGAGCGCCGCCGCGTAGTCGACGGCGCCATCGTCGGAGCGGAACTCCCCGCCGGCCATCATGGAGCGGAGCTGGTGCAGCTCGCCGCGGGACATGGGGCTGACGATGCTGCGGTACATCTGCTTGCGGGCGTCGGCGCTGACGTTGTCTTCGTCCATGAGCAGGGCGTCGACGAACAGGGGCGAGCGCGGCAGCCAGGCCGCTGCCCGGGCCAGCAGCGGGGTCGAGAAGGAAGGCGTCAGCGCGGTCGCCAGGGGTGAGCCCCCGCTGGCGAGCTTCATCAGGGGGTCGGGGTCGGCGAAGTCGACGGGGGAGCCGACGACGACGAGGGCGGCGAGGGCATCGTCGCCCACCACGGCGTTGTAGATGGCGGCGACCATCCCGCCCATGCTGTGGCCGACGTAGCCGACGCGGTCGTAGCCGGTGACGGCGCGGACGTGGTCGATGGCCGCCGGCAGGTCGACGCCGCCGTAGTCGTCCATGGTCCAGCCGGCCCGCTGGCGGTGGCCCGCCCCGTCGCGCTCGGCGAGGCCGTGGCCACGGAGGTCGAGGAGCCAGGCGTCGTAGCCGTGCGCCTGAAGGGTGCGCGCCAGGGAGCGGTCGGGGGAGAGGTCCCAGGTGCGGTGGTTGCTCGAGATCCCGTGGACCAGGACCACGGGCGGTCCCTCGGCCGGGTAGCGGCGCAGGTGGACCGAGGCGCCGTCGGCTGTCGGCACGTCTTCGTCGGCTGGCGCGCCGCTTTGCTCGGCCACCTGGGGTGGCGGGCTGGTCTGCGGCGCGCGGCTGCAGGCCAGGAGCAGGAGCAGCGGGAGGGGGTGCAGCGTGACTCTCCGGGGTGGGCGTGGGGATCGGTCGGTGCTGTTCCGATAGCATGCCCGGCATGTCTTCGACCCTCCGCACCTTGTCGCTCGGCGCCGCAGCCGCGATCTCGCTCACCGTGTTCTCTTCCACCGTGCTGGCGTCGCCGGCCGCTGCCTCGACGCCCGCGGACGCCCTCGGCGCAGCACTCCAGGCCGCCCCGTCCCCACCCGAGGTCGCCATCTCCTGCGCGCCCGCAGGGGACGTGCTCGGGCTGCTCGCCACCGTCGCCGTCCAGGCGGGCGGCAACACCCCCGACGACGCCACCCTCGCCGCCTTGATGAGCGGTCCCGCCGGCCTGGCGGCGCTCGGCGTCGCCGTCGACGACCCGCTCGTGCTGACCATGTGGGATCCCACGGGAGAACCCGTCGGCGAGCTCGACCTGCCCTTCTCCGGCGATGCGGCAGAAGCCCACGCCCTGCTCGTCCAGCTCGGCCTCGCGCCCAAGGCCGTCCCGGACACCCCCGGGACCTGGGTGACCAACGACGGCGGCACCGACACCACCGTGCGGCTGCTCGACGACCACCTCGCGCTGTCCTTCAACGGGCCGCCGCCAGAACAGACCGGGCTTGTCTCGCCCGACCTCGACCTCATCGCGGGGCTGCCGGCCGACCGGGGCTGCGCGGCCTGGGTCGCGACCACCACCGACAAGCTGCCGGCGATGCAGCGCATCGGAGGCGACGACGGGCTGGCCCTGGCCGGCTTCCTGCCGTTTGAGCGCGGGGGCATCGGGCTCATCCGGATCCGCGCGGCGATGCCCCTGCCGGCGGCGCTGTCGACCAGCGGGCGGGCCCCGGTGACGGGCTCTTCCGCGGAGCCCCCGGCGATGGTGTTCTCCATCGGGCTGAGCATGGCCGACCTGCTCGAAGACTCCGACCTGATCGAGCGGATGGACCTGAAGCAGGCCCAGGCCCGCAAGCTGCAGCGCTACGCCAACATCGGGTCCGGCAGCACGGTCGCATTCTTCGGAGACCCGCGTCGCGGTGACTTCGCCGCGGCGCTCCCGCTCGACGGCACCCGGGGCCCGACGCGGGCCCACAAGGTGGCGCGCCGCCTGCGCAAGCTGGCGCGCAAGGCGGGGCTCGACGTGCTGCGCAGCGAAGACCGCAGCCTCGTGGTCCAGGCGAAGGACACCCTGGTGTTCATCGAGGTGCGCGACGGACGCGTCTACCTCGCTGCCCACGGGCCCCGCGCCGTGGAAGCCGCCGACGGCCAGGGCAACCCCTGGGTCAGCAGCGACGACCTGTCGTGGGCGCTTCAGTGGCCGGTCGCCCTCTGGACGGGCCCCCGAGGCCCCAGCGCACAGCAGTTCTCCCTGAAGGTCCAGGGCGGGCTGCGAGGCGTCGACGATGTCTTCGAGGTGGGGGTGCGGGTGCAGACCGATGCGCCGCCGGGCTTCATTGGCAGCTTCGTGACCGGCCTGCTCGGCCAGCAGCTCTCCAAGCCGGCAGTGCCGACGGACACACCGCCGGATCCGGATGGTGCTGCGGGCGGCGGCGATGAACCGGTGGCGCCCTGACCTTCAGCGCGGGGCTGCGGTGAGCGTCTGTGCCAGGGCGCGGGCCAGGACCTGGGCGGGGTGCGGATCTGCGAGGAGATCGCGGCTGGTGTAGGGGTGGCGGTCGAGGTGGAGGTAGCCGAAGCGGACGAAGTCGGCGCCGGGGGGCAGCCAGGGGCGGACGTCTTCCGCGGGCGCCAGCTCGTCGAGGTCGCCGACACCGGCCCACACCGGGAACTCGACCCCGGTGAGATCCACCGGCTGGTCGGCGCGGCCCCACGCCTGCAACCCCTGCAGCCACGCCTGGGAGACGCGGTCGAGGGGGGGCAACGGTTCGCCGAGGAGCAGGGGCAGGGCGGCCTGCACGTGCCAGCGGGAGTCGGTCACAGTGGACAGATCGAGGCCGTCGGCCGGCACGTCGAGGTCGATGAGCCAGGCGGTCAGCGCCGAGTGCGGGAAGGAGAGCGGAGCGCCGAGCAGGGCCAGGGCCGGCGGTGGCTCGTCGAGGGCGACGCGGGCGGCCAGGGTGCCGCCGAGGCCGGCGCCGACGAGGGCGGCCCCCGGTAACGCCGCGCGGGCGGCCGGCAGGAGGGTGGCGACGACGTCGTCGGCGCTGCCGCCCCCGGTCGCGGCGTCCAGCAGCCAGGCGTCGATGCCCTCCGACTCGAGGGCGTCGACCAGGCGCACCACCGCCTGGGGCTGGAGCGCCGGGTCCAGGACGATGAGCGCCCGGGGGCCGCCCGTGGGCATGGGGCGCCCGGCGTCCACGAGGCCCGGGACCGCATCGCCGGGGGCGGCGGGGGAGGGGAGGGACAGCGCGAGGCAGAGGATCAGCACGCTGCCCCGCTATCGCGCGTGTATGGGTGAGGAGGTGCGCTCAGGCGCGGTGGGTGGCGTCGATGCGGCGCCAGCGGAAGGGGGCGCGCAGGTGGCCGAGGTAGCCAGGGGGCACCTCGACCCCGGCGATCCCCACGTGTTCCGGGCGGTGGTCGGGCGCCGTGAAGGTGCCGAAGAGGTGGTCCCAGAGCATCAGGTTGCTGCCGTAGTTGCTGTTGCCCTCTGGAAGTTCGGTGCTGTGGTGGATCCGGTGAACGTCGGGCGTGGCGAACACCCAGGACAGCCAGCCGGTGCGCAGGCCCAGGTCGCAGTGCTGCAGCATGCCGACCGTCGTCGTCCACGCGCTGAGGTAGACGATGACGTCGTCGCCGGCGCCGAGGATCATCGCCGGGAAGAACTGGGCGACGTAGGACAGCAGCACGTTGAGGGGGTGGTTGCGGGCACCGGCCAGGACGTAGAGCAGCGTCGAGCTGTGGTGGACGGCGTGCAGCGGCCACAGGCGGGGCAGCTCGTGCATGGCCCGGTGGGCCGTGTAGAAGGCCAGTTCCCCCAGCACCATCGCCAGCAGCACCTGCAGGGGCAGCGGCAGGGCGTGGGGCCACAGGCTGCCGAGTGTCCCCTGGAGGTGCAGGGTCAGCCAGAGCACCGCGCCGAACATGGACAGCTTGATGAAGCCGTGGACCAGCCCGTTGGACAGCAGCAGGTGGAGGATGTCGGTGCCGATGACGGCGCCGCCCGGCCCGTCGTGCCGGCCGAGGAGCTGGGCAAGGCCGAGGCCGAGGGCCACCAGGCCGGTGACCAGCAGCACGGCGTTGGCCGGCCCCAGCCCCGCCTGCTGCAGGCCCCACACCGCCGCCAGGCTGGCGATGACGGTGCCGGGAAACGCAGCCCAGGCCCACAGGTCGGCAACCTTCATGCACACCTCCGCGTCCGCCGCGAGCCGAGAGTCCAGGTTTCGGCTGCGCTGTGACGACTTGCTGTTCAGCATGCCTGGCCGCATGGCCAGGTCGCGTCACGGAGCGTAATCGAATTCCGGGCGGTGCGAAATTATTTTCGCACCATCACCGCAAACCAACCTGGACTTGCGGATTGCGGCCTTCTGCTCGGCCGACCATGACCGGCGCTTCCTTCTGGACATGGGGCTCTCCTGCTGCCGCTCGCTACGGGTTCCGTCTGCAACATCAGGGTGGAGAGTCCGGTTCCGGCTGGAGCAATACAGAACCGTTCAGCGGCGGCGCGGGGGCTGACGATGGCTTGCGACAACCCGCCGCGGCGGGCCCTGTTCCCCTTGGGCCACACCTCGTGCTATCGATTCACCGCGTGGCGCTCGGGTGGGGTGTCGCCTGCATCTTGGAGTCAACATGAACCGTCCCCCGTTCCCCCCCCGCCCAAGAGACCTCATTGGCTGACCGCGCGTGAGCATGGGGCGCACCGGGGATGGCTGCTGGCGGTGCTCGTGCTGAGCGTCGCTGCCCGAGGCGCCTTCGCGCAGGACACGGGGGGCTCGTCTGCCACCGGCACGACGGGTGGCACCTCAACCGACATCATCGTGCATCCGCTGCTGGAGAGCGCCAGCGTCGACGCGGTGTGGACGGACCGGACCCTCTCCGCAGCGTCGCTGTACCCCGAACTCCGAGTCTTCGAGGGCGCGCACGCCGACGCAGCGGGGGTGGTCGGTCGAAGCAGGGGCGTGACCCTGCGGACCGCGACCGCGGACACCAGCCGATCGGCGGGGGGCGGGGGCGACACCGGCGCCGCGGACACCGGCGCTCCTGGGCTGGCGCCGGCGGTCGCCGCGCCGATGCTCGACAGCTCGGTCGAGGGCTGGCTGGCGGACCCGCCGGCTGCGGACGCGCTGCTCGACATCTGGATCGGGCTGGATCGGCTGAGCTTCGACCCGGTGGTCAGCGTCGAACAGGAGCTGGCCATCGCCATGCTGGAGGGGCGGGTGGTGACCGCGGCGGATGTCACCGACGTCAAGCAGGATGTCCACACACGCCGGGAAGCGGCCGGCATGGCGGCCCTCGACCCGCTCTTGACCTGGGCGGACAGCCTGGGCGTGGAGGTCGAGGAGATCGCACCGGCGGCCGGCCTTGTCCGGGTGCTGCTGCCGGCCCGCTACCTCGACGACGTCGTGGCGTTGGACGGCGTGGTCCGGGTCGAGGCGGCCTCGCTGCCCACAGTCGACGACGCCGGCTACTCGACGACGGTCGAGGGCCCGCGGCTCGACATGTTCGAGGTGGCCGATCTGCTGCAGACCTGGCAATTCTACATGAGCGGGGCGCTGGGCAGCGGCGGGTTCCAGGGCAACGAGCGCATCGGTCTGACCGAACCCAGTGGCGACAACGTGTTCCGCCACCACCCCGGCTTCGACGACGAGTACGGCGTCGATCGGGTCACCAACTGCCCGGTGGCCTGGCTGGGTGACACCTGCACGGGCAACCCCGACCCCACCTACGGCGGTGATCACGCCACGGCCACCGCGTCCATCCTGATCGGCGACATCACCCCCCAGTGCATGGGCACCACGCACTTCTCTGCGGTGTGGAACTCCATGTACGAGGAGGGTCTCGCCTTGTTCAACTCCGCGGGCAACGCCGGCCATGGGGATCCGACGGACTGCACCACGACCGACCCGGCGGCCGCCATCGGCGAGTTCACAGTCGGCGCCTACAACGTGCTCGATTCCGGCGTCCTGCCACCGGGCCCGTACACGAATCCCACGCCGACGACGTCACGGGGGGGAACGAGCACCGAGGGCGGGGGCCGCACCATCATCGACATGATGGCCCCGACCCAGCTCTGGTGGGCATACCCGGCGCCGATGACCGCGGAGGTCCGCTATGGCGCGGACTGGGATGTGAAGCACGACGATGGCACCAAGGGACCCTACGGCGACGGGAGCCCCGACAACTTCTCGAAGACCAGCGCCGCAACGCCCACCGTGTCGGGTGCGGCGGTCATCTTCCGCCAGGCCTACCTCGACGAGTACAGCAGCCTCATCGACAGCCCGGGGATCCTGTATGCCAACCTGCTGCTGATGGGGGACCGCCGCGCTGAGGGCGGCAGCTACCTGGCGACCGGCTACGACGGCCTGTGGGGTGCCGGCCACCTGCACCTGCGCAAGTGGAAGGACGACGCCATGGACGCCCCCTGGGCCTGGGAGACCGGCTATGTCTGCGTCGACAACGGCAGCACTGTGACCATCCCCATGGCCGACTATCCAGTGCCCCAGGGCGTCGACATCGTCAAGGCCGTCGCCTGGTGGTACGACCACCGTCACGACAGCGGCACGCCCCACGACCTGGTCCGCCTGACCATCCAGAAGGACAACGGCAGCACGACCCAACGCATCCAGGACGCCGTCGGCGACAACAAGCAGCGCGTCGTCGACTTCGACCCGGCGGGTTGGACCCTGACCATGGAGCTGAACGGCGCCAACGTCACCAGCGACAAGGAGGGCTGCGGCACCGACAGCACCCGCGTCTACTACGCCTGGTACTGGGAAGACCAGTCCCGCGATGACGCCGGAAAGCCCCTCCTCGACTATGTGAGGCCCGAGTGACATGGGCTGGAAGCACCCCCTCCTGATGACCATCGCCGCCGCCCTCAGCGGCTGCTGCCCCGCTCCCGACGACTACTGCGCGTGGGGCTCCTCCCTGGGCACGGAAGACGGCATCAACGACGGCATGGCCTGCGCGGAGTTCGGGACCACGACGTTGACCGATGACCCGCCGGGTCCGAGCAACCCCAGCGGTGTCGAGGTGACGACCTGCTACCAGCAGGCCTACGAAGAAGCCTACGACCTGTTCTGGGAGGCGTACTGTGAATAGTTGCCAGACTCCACGCTGCAGCGCCGCGCTCGCTGCGCTGCCCCTGCTGATGGTCACCTTGAGCGCCTGTTGCGATCCGCCGTTCCGGAATGACTGCGAACAGGCGCACGTGGCGGGCCGGAACGACGCCAACCAGGCGGCACGGCAGTGCCTGCCACCCGGGTCCGTCACGGACGAGCTGGACTACATCGACCCCGACCGCGACAAGCCCGACGTCGAGCAGTGCTACGACGACGTCTACCAGGTGTACTACGACGACTACTTCGCAACCTTCTGTACGGACACCGGCAGTGCCGGGCCATGACGACGCCCTCGTGATGCTGCCGCGCGCTGCGACGGTCCGGTCGCGCAGTCCCGCGACCATGCGCGTTCAGCCCTGCGGCGCCACCAGGCTGTACAGGTCTTCGATGTACTCGCCGCGGCCGATGAGGTGCGTGCCGTTGTAGTCCACCTGCCAGACGAAGTCGCCGTCGGGGTCGACCTCGACGATCTGGCCGGCGGAACCGAGCAGGTGCAGGGTGTTGCCGTTGTCCAGCCGCCAGGCGTCGCCGTTGGTGGTCGCGTGGATGTGCGGGTCGTAGCTCCAGACTTCGTGCAGCGTGGCGTTGTCGGCGTCGACTTCGTACTCGCGGACCATGGTCGTGTTGCCGGTCTCGCCGTAGGCGCGGGTGCTCACCAGCAGGGTGCGGTCGGCGGTATACGAGATGCCGTGCTGCCAGTCGAACTGGGACTGTTCGGGGTCAAAGGCGTAGCCATCGGCCACGGTGCCCGCCCACCACAGGCTGTCACCCGTCTGGTGATCGACGGCGACGATGCTGCTGTTGGTGTAGAAGCTGTACAGGAAGCTGTCGGTCTGTTCGTCGTAGAACAGCCCGTTGGACTCGCAGTCGTCGACCCCCGGCCAGTCGTCGACGGCCGTCCACAGGATGTGCTCTTCGCTGTCGCCGGGCGACAGCTCGACCAGGGCTTCGCCTCCACCGTGGTCCTGGCTGCCCCACACCAGCGTCTGCCCGTCGGGGAGCTGCAGGAAGGTGTGGTGCAGGCCCGGTGTGGGGATCTCCTCGATCTCCTGGTCGAGGTAGCTGCGGTGCACCGTCGAGGCCGCCCCGCTGTCGTAGTCGGCCCAGTAGGTGGCTTCGTCCCACAGGATGTAGCTGCCGTCCTGCGACACCTGGGCGAACAGCGTCCAGTGGTTGTTTGGGGTCTCCTGGGCCCAGATGGTCCGGCCCTGGCGGTCGATGATGATCGTCCAGTAGGTGCCGCTGTGCCAGCCGCCGGTGTCCTGGTTGATGCTGGTCAGCAGGTACTTGTCCTGGGGCTGCCAGGCGGACGGATCGCTGACCCGGACCTGCCCCGGGGGCAGTGCCGATGGCAGGGCGGCAGTAGCGATCTGTGGACCGTCCGCGGCTTCCCCGTCGTCGGCCACCACCCGCCACGCCGCGTCCGTGCCGAAGGGGATCCCCACCACGAGCTGCTCGGCGTGGCCGAGGTCGAAGGCGCGGGAGGGGGTCTGCTGCCAGTCCCCCTCGTCGAAGCTGTACTCGACGTGCATCGTCGCCGGCAGCTTCTGCTCCCAGCTCACGATGACCATGCTGCCGACGTCTTCGTGCAGCGCCCAGTCCAGGCTGCCGGCGTAGCTGGAGCCGGCTGTGGGCTGGGTGCCGCCGCCGTCATCGGTGGCCGAACCGAAGGGGTCGTCCTGGCCGCCGGTGCAGGCGGTCAGGGCGATGCTGAGCGGCAGCAGGATGAAGCCGGCCACGGGTCCCTCGCGATGCCGCGCCCGACGCGGGGCGCGGCGGGCGCTCACTCGGTGGGGGCGACCAGGGTGTAGAGGTCTTCGATGTACTCGCCACGGCCCATCAGGTGGGTGCCGCCGTAGTCGACGAGCCACACGAAGTTGCCGTCGGCGTCCACTTCGGAGACGTAGCCGGCCGACCCGATGATGTGCAGCGTGTTGCCGTTGTCGAGCCGCCAGGCGTCGCCGTTGGTGCTGGCGTAGATGTCGGGGTCGTAGTTCCAGACCTCGTGCAGCGCTTCGCCCTTGTGGTCGACCTCGTACTCGCGGACCATGGTGGTGTAGCCGCTGTCGTTGCGGGCTTCCGTCGACACCATCAGGGTGCGGTCGGCGGTGAAGCTCACCCCATGCTGCCACTCGAACTGCGAGTCGGACGGGTCGAACTCGTAGCCGCCCGGCACCGTGCCGGCCCACCACAGGCTGGTGCCCTTGACGTGGTCGACGTTCACCAGGCTGCTGTTGGTGTAGAAGCTGTAGAGGAAGCTGTCGGTCTTGACGTCGTAGAACAGCCCGTTGGACTCGCAGTAGCTGACGCGGGCCCAGTCATCCTGGCAGGTCCACAGGATGTGTTCCTTCATGTCGTCGGTGTCCATCTCCACCAGCGCTTCGCCGCCGCCGTGGTTCTGGCTGCCCCAGACCAGGGTCTTGCCGTCGGGGAGCTGCACGAAGGTGTGGTGCAGGCCGTTGGTGCCGATCTCTTCGATCTCCTGGTCGAGGTAGGTGGCGTGCACCGTGGATCCAGCGCCGTCGTCGTAGTCCGACCAGTAGGTCTGCTCGTCCCACATGAAGTAGGTGCGGTCCTGGGAGATCTGGGCGTAGAGCGTCCAGTGGCTTCCGCCGGTCTTGTGGGCCCAGATCGGCCGGGCTTCACGGTCCATGATGAAGGTCCAGTAGGTGCCGCCGCGCCAGCCGCCGGTGCGCTCGTTGATGCTGGTCAGCAGGTACTTGCCCTCGGGCAGCCAGTTGAGCGGGTCCGACGTCAGCACCTCGCCGAGGGGGAGGCCGTCGGGCAGCGCGCCGACGGTGATGGGCTCGCCGTCGACAGCGCTGCCGTCGTCCTCGGAGACCACCCGCCACTGTGCGTCGTAGCCGTAGGGGATGCCGACCAGGAGCTGCTCGGCGCGCTCTCCCGCGGCGAATTCCCGCGACGGGGACTGCAGCCAGTCGCCGTCTTCGAAGCTGAACTCGACGTGCATCGTGCCCGTCTCGGTCTGGTCCCAGCTCGCGTAGACCATGCTGTCGATGTCGTCGTGGAGGCGCCAGTCCAGGTTGGTGGCCCACTCGGCCGCGCCACCGTCACCGCCGCCGTCCGCGCCGCCGTCGGGCGAGCCGCCGTCGGGCGAGCCGCCGTCGGGGGAGCCGCCGTCCGGAGAGCCGCCGTCTGGAGAGCCGCCGTCGCCGGTGGTGCCGCCGTCGCCGGCGGTGCCGCCGTCGCCGGTGGTCGACCCACCGTCACCGGAGCCGGTGTCACCGGATCCCTTGTCGCCGCAGGCGATGAGGAGGAGGGGGAGGGCAAGGGGGAGCAGTCGGTGCATGAGCGCAGCCTCGGGGCTTTCGGGGGCAGCGCATTCTGACAGGCAGCGTCGGAGTCCGCCACCTCGTCCTGCAAGGAGCTGGTGTGTTTCGCTGGCGGTCCGGGCTCAGTCGTCGGGCTCTGGCGGTCGCAGGACATCGACGATGTCGTCGACGATGCGTCCCAGCTCGTCCCGGGTCACGGCGAAACCCTCCTCGACACGGCCCCCCTCGGGCTTCCTGCGTAGCCTCCTGACGTCGACGCTGTCCTCGCCGACATCGACCTCGAAGAAGCGCCCGCCGCGCATCCGGTCTGGCGCGGTGCGCAGGACTGCGCCGCCCAGCTCCGGCGCGACCTCGACAGCGTCGAGGGGCTCGCCCAAGGGGTGCAGGCCGTCCGCCAGCGCTTCTGCCCGCCCGGCGATGTCTCCCTTGCTGCCCTGCACCCGCAGGCGGTCCACGACGACGCCGATGGGACCCACCTGGCGCGTGTGGATCCGTGCCCGCCAGCCGTCGCCCTGCACGTCTGCGGGGACGCCCTCGTCACGGTCCGCGTCGAGCGCTTCGTCGAGGGGGGAGGGGGTGGCGTCGCTCACTTGCTGTCTCCCTTGCCGGGCTTGCTCTTGCGCTTGGGCTGCTTGTCGACCTCGAAGTCGGTGCCGTCGTGGTGCAGGATCGTGGGGCGCTCGTCGATGATCGTCTTGAGGTGGACCGCGCGGCCCCACAGGTGGGCGATGTTGCCCATGGTGAGCTGGGCCCAGTCGAGCTTCAGATCCGCACCCTCGTGTTCGTGAGTAAGCTCCAGCTCGCCGCGGTTGGCGAAGTTGCCGTCGGTCACGAAGATCCGCGGGTTGCCGCGGGTCGACAGCATGGTCAGCAGCTTGTTCTTGACGTCCTTGAAGTCGCGGCTGTCGATGACGAAGTGCCCGGCGAGCTTGTCGTATTCGTAGGTGAACAGCCCGTTGTCGCGGACGAAGTCCTCGGTCAGGAACTCGTCGATGAAGGTGACGTCGTTGTGGGTGCGACGTACCTCGAAGAGCTTGTCGCGGCCGAGCCCCGCGCCGGTGTCCCAGTCGCGCTTGACGGCCACGTCGTCGCAGTCGACCCACGCCTTGCCGAACTGGCCGCGGTTCCAGCGCCGCTCGATGTCGCGGTACAGCTCCAGCCCCACCTTGTAGGGGTTGAAGCGGCCGGGGCTCATGGCGACGGTGCCGCTGTGGTGGTCGGCGTAGTCGATGACTTCTGCATCCGTGAGGATGTCCCGGGTCATCATGGTGGTGTGCCAGTAGCTGGCCCACCCCTCATTCATGACCTTGGTCTGGGCCTGTGGGGCGAAGTAGTAGGCTTCATCGCGGATGATCGAGAGGATGTCCGCCTGCCAGGGCTTCATGCGGCCAAAGCGCAGGATGAAGCCGAGCACGTCGCGCACGGGTTCCGTCGGGAAGCGCTGGAGCTGCTGCAGACGGTCGGCGTGCCGCTGGCGCTGCTCCTGGAGGAACTCTGGCGGGTTGATGTACTTGTCCATGTACTGCCGCGCCGGCAGCTTGGAGACACCGTCGCCACGCCGGGCGGCTTCGCGGCGCAGCTCGGCTTCGGAGCGCTCGCGCCGGATGTGCGGCGCGTAGGGGTCGATGAGGTTCTCGATGGAGAGGCACATGTCGATGAAGGTCTCGACGGTGTCCTGCCCCTCGGCGTCGATGTGGCGCCGCACGCGGCTGGCGTGGTTGGCCATCTGGTCGAGCATCTTGCGGTTTGTGTGTGCGAACCAGGCGTTGTTCGTGAAGAAGTCGACGTGGCCGAAGACGTGGGCCATGACCAGCTTCTGGTCCATCATCGTGTTGTTGTCGAGCAGGTAGGCGTACGAGGGGACGGTGTTGATCACCATCTCGTAGATCTTCTGCAGGCCGTACTCGTAGCCCTTGTCCATCTGGATGTACTCCATGCCCCACCGCCAGTGCGGGTACCGCGTCGGGAAGCCGCCGTAGGCGGCGAGCATGTTGATCTCCTCCCAGTCGCACATCTCGAAGACGGTCTCGCAGAACTCCAGCCCGTAGCCGCGGGCGATCTCCTCGATCCGCTGCTGCGCCTCGACCAGCTCGCGCGGGAGGCCCCGGCGGGCGCGGAAGAAGTAGGACTCGTGCGGCATGGCGCTACCTCCCCTTCCCGAGGAGCTCCTTGATGGAGTCCATGATGTGGTCCCGGTCGGGGACGCGGGAGAGGGTGACGCGTTCGTCGTCGCCGAAGGTCCCCTTCAGGTCCTCGAAGAACTGGCCGCTGCCGTAGTCGCTGTCGACCTGGGCGTAGCTGAACTGGTTGACCGCGGGCACCATCTGGTCGCGGAGCAGCTCCAGGCAGCGGGTGGTGTCGGCCTTCGACCAGTTGTCGCCGTCGCTGAAGTGGAAGGGGTAGATGTTCCACTCGTCGGAGGGGTAGTCGCTCTCGATCAGCTCCCAGCACAGCTTGTAGGCGCTGCTGATCAGCGTGCCGCCCGACTCGCGGGTCGAGAAGAAGGTGTCGCGGTCGACCTCTCGGGCGGCGGCGTCGTGGATGATGAAGCGGCTGTCGACATTGTCGTAGTTGTGCTGCAGCCAGGTGTCGATCCAGAAGGCCTCCAGCCGTACGATCTCCTTCTGTTCGCGTCCCATGGATCCGCTGACGTCCATCATGTAGATGATGACGGCGGCGGACTGCGGTTCGTTCTTCGTCTTCCAGGTGCGGTAGCGCTTGTCGTCGCGGATGGGCACGATGCGGGGCCGGTTGGGGTCCCAGGTCCCGCTGGCGACCTGCCGCTTGAGCGCCTCGCGGAAGGTCCGCCGCGTGTGGCGCAGCCCCTCGGGGCCGACCCGGCTGATGCCCGTGTAGCGGTCCTTGTCGCTGGAGACGTGCTTGCGGCCCTTGGGCTCGATGCGCGGCAGCTCCAGCTCGTCGCCGATGATCTCGGCCAGCTCTTCGAGGGTGACCTCGGCTTCGATGGCGTGTTGGCCCGGCTGGTTGCCGGCCTGGCCGGTGCCGTCCCCGGGCTGCCCGTCGACGGCGTCGCCCTGGTCGCCGTCGCCCTGACCGACCCCGCCGCCGCTGTTGTCTCCGTAGCGGAAGCGGGGGATGCCGATCTGGGGGAGGGGGATGCTGACCGTCTTGCCTCCCTGGCGACCGATCATCTCCCCCGACGACATGAACTTCCGCAGGTCCTTGCGCACGCGGCCGCGCACGATCTGCTTGAAGCGGTGGACGTCGTTGTCGATGTTGAGGGGCACGGTTCCTTCTTGCGGTTCCCTTTCGGGGGGAGCGCGGCTCAGCCGCTGCTGCGGGCGTCACCCCGGGCGAAGATGCTCGCCACGAAGTTCAGGACGTCGGTGGCGGACTGCTCGTCGTAGCCGAAGCGGTCGATGAGCCGCTGCTTGACGACATCGATCTTGGCCTGGGTGTCCTTGTCGACGACCCGGCTGACCAGGCTGGTCAGCTTGATGCTGTCGCGCTGGTCTTCGAAGAGCTTCAGCTCGAGCGCCTTGTACAGCCGCTCGTTCTGGCGGAAGTCGAACTGCTTGCCGTCGATGGCCAGGGCGCCGATGTAGTTCATCAGCTCGCGGCGGAAGTCGTCCTTGCGGCCCTCGGCGATGTCGATCTTCTCTTCGACGCTGCGCATGAGCCGCTCGTCGGGTTCTTCGTACTCGCCGGTGTAGGCGTTGCGGACCTTCTCCTTGACGCAGTAGGCCTTGACGTTGTCGATGTAGTTGCTGCACAGCCGGGAGATGGCCTCTTCGTCGGCGGCGATGGCCTTCTGGACCTCGTTCTTGACGATGTCCTCGTACTCCTTCTTGACCGCGCCGAGCAGGTCCCGGTAGTGCTTCTTCAGCTCGTCGTCGCTGATGAGGGAGTGGTTGTCGAGCCCGCTCTCCAGCTCGTTGAGCACCATGAAGGGGTTGATGTACCGGGCGTCGGCTTCCCGGACGAGGGCGTTGCTGATCTTGTCCTGGATGTAGCGGGGGCTGATCCCGGACAGGCCCTCGCGGCGGGCGGCCTTGCGCAGCTCCTTGACGTTGTCTTCGGTGTAGCCGGGCAGGGTCTTGCCGTCGTAGAGCTTGAGCTTCTGCACCATCGTCAGGTTGTGCTTCTTGGGTTCTTCCAGCCGGGTGAGCACAGCCCACATGGCGGCCATCTCCAGGGTGTGCGGCGCGATGTGGGCCGTCACCCGGCGGCGGTTGAAGTCCTTGTGGTAGATGCGCGCTTCCTGCTTCCACTTCGTGATGTAGGGCACGTCGATCTTGATGGTGCGGTCGCGCAGCGCCTCCATGAACTCGTTGTTCTGGAGCTTGCGGTACTCCGGTTCGTTGGTGTGCCCGATGATCACCTCGTCGATGGCCGTCTGGGCGAACTTCTTGGGCTTGATGACGTGCTCCTGGCTGGCGCCGAGCAGGTCGTAGAGGAAGGCCACGTCGAGCTTGAGCATCTCGACGAATTCGATGATGCCGCGGTTGGCGACGCAGAACTCGCCGTCGAAGTTGAAGGCGCGGGGGTCGGAGTCGCTGCCGTACTCGGCGATCTTGCGGTAGTTGATGTCGCCGGTCAGCTCGGTGCTGTCCTGGTTCTTCTCGTCCTTGGGCTGGAAGGTGCCGATGCCGACGCGGTCGCGCTCGGACAGCACCAGGCGGCGCACCCGCACACGCTCCAGCACCTTGGTGATGTCGCCGTCACACTCGGCCATGCTGCGGCGGAACAGGAAGCGGCTGACCGGGTCCATGTCGCCCTCGAGCTTGACCGGGTAGCTGCCCTTGCCGCTGCCGTTGATGCGGTCGAGCAGCGCGTCCCGCATCTGCATGGGCACCAGCTTCAGCGGGTCTTCGTTGAGCGGGCTGTCGACGACTTCACCGTCGGGCATGTGCCAGGCGAAGGTGTACAGCCGGCCCTCGGGCTGGCGGCTGTACCACTCCAGTCCCTTCTTGAGCAGGCGGACGATCGTGCTCTTGGCGGAGCCGACCGGGCCGTGCAGGAGGATCACGCGCCGCTCGGTGCCGTAGCCGAGCGCTGCGGACTTCAGGACCCGGACGAGCTTCTCGAGGTGGATGTCCAGCCCGAAGACGGCGTCCTTGCCGTCGTCGAAGGGGTCGTTGAAGAACTTGTAGCGGACGATGTCCTTCTTGAATTCGGTGTACGTCTCGGTGCCGAAGTGGGCGATGAGGTCGTAGAGCCGCTGGTAGGCGTTGCGACAGACCCCGGGGTCGTCCACCACGATGTCGAGGTACTCGGTGAAGCTGCCTTCCCAGTGCAGCTCCTTGTAGCCTCGGACGTCCTGCAGCTCTGCGAGCGTCGAGAGCAGCGGGTTGCCGGCGGCGGGAGCGGTCGGGTTGGTGGTGGTGGGGTCGGACATGGTCGTACGCCTCCCGGTCCACCCGGAGGTGGATGCGGTTCCCCAGGGGCGGCGTGCCCGCCGGGGGCGTGTGGTGCGCAGGGTGGAGTTGAAGAGCGCGCGGGGTCCGGGCGGGCGCCCGGGAGGTGATCAGCCGGTGGGGGACCGGCAAGCGGGAGCGGGTGGAGGAGGAGGAGGGGAGGCGGGGGAGGGAGGCTCCTCTCGCCGCCGAGGGGTGCAGGGTCGGAAGCGGGCTTCGTCCCTTGCATGACGAGTCTAGCACCCCACATGTTCCACCCGCAGGGGACAATTCGCCATCGGGTGACACACCCCTACCGACGGAGACCGAGTGTTTCTGCGGGTCGTCGGCAGATGTGCAATTCTCTTGCGCGTGCCGGCGAGCGGACGGGCGGCTCCGCGGCGAGTGGCCGGCCCTGGCGAGCCGCGGTCCACGCGGCAGACCGGCCGGGTCCGCCCCTTCCCGGGCGACTGGCCGACTCGGGTGCGCTGTGACGTCGCGGTCGGATAGCATCGGCGCCCCCCGCAACCATCCGGAGATCCCGTGGCGCGCCTGCTCCTCACCGGCGGTGCCGGCTTCATCGGCTCGCAGCTCGCCCGGACCCTGGTGGCCGAGGGGTGGGAGGTGCGCGTCCTGGACAAGCTGACCTACGCCGGGCGCCGGGAGCACCTCGACGGCGTCGACTGCGAGCTGATCGTGGGGGATGTCCTCGACGAGGACGCGGTAGCTGGGGCGATGAAGGGCTGCGAGGCGGTGGTCCACGCCGCAGCAGAGAGCCACGTCGAGCGCAGCCTGGAGAATCCGGGAGGCTTCCTGCACACCAACGTCGAGGGGACCCGGGTGGTCCTGGCGGCGGCCGCACACGTCGAGGTCGAGCGCCTGCTGCTGGTCTCCACCGACGAGGTGCTGGGCGAGGTCGCAGGCGATGTGCGGCTCGGACCCGACGCGCCGCTGCACCCCGGCAACCCCTACGCGGCCAGCAAGGCGGGCGCCGAGGCCCTGGTGCACGCCTGGCGCAAGTCCTTTGGGCTGCCGGCGGGCATCGTGCGCTGCGTGAACTGCTACGGACCGCGCCAGCACCCGGAGAAGGCCGTGCCGTGGTGGACGCGCGACGCGCTGGAGCGCCGGCTGGTCCCCGTGCAGGGGCTGGGGACGGCGGTGCGGGACTGGCTCTACGTCGAAGACCTCGCCGACGGCATCGCGCGGGCGCTGGACCGCTGGCAGCCGTCGGCGACCTGGCACTTCGCCGGCCACCGCCAGCTCCCGAACCTGCAGATGGCGCGGCGGGTGCTCTCGGTGGTCGCCGAGCGCACGGGCGCGCTCGCGCAGATCGACTTCGTGCCCGAACGCAAGGGCCAGGACAGCCGCTATGCCCTCGACGACGCCGAGACGCGCCGGCTGCTGTCGTGGGAACCGCGCGTGGACCTCGACGAGGGGCTGCGGCGCACGGTTGCCTGGGTGGCCGAGACGGGACTGTCGCTGTGGAGCTGAGGCGGTTTGACGCGGCGTCCCTGGCGCGGGTCCGCCAGGCGCTCGTCGACGGCGAGCCGGTGCACCTCGTCGTGCAGGGCAGCCTGCCGCCAGGGCTGCGCATCGACGAGCTGGCGCCGCTGCTCAGCAGCGTGCGCACCCACAACCGGCGCCTCAAGGCGGCGATCGAGGCGCGGATGGCGCCGACGGCGGCCCTGGGCGACTGCCCGGAGATCACGGTGGTGATCCCGACGCACCGGCGGCAACCGCTGGGGCTGCGGGCGTTGGCCACGCAGGACGTGCGCCCGCGGATCCTCGTGCTCAGCAACGGGGACGACGGGCCGCTGGACGCGCCGGGGGCGGACGTGATCCGGGTGCCGTGGCTGGGGCATGGCCGGACGCGACAGGACGCGCTGCGCTTCGTCGACACGCCGCTGGTCTTCTTCACCGTCGACGACGCCATTCCGCTGGGGCGCGGTTTCTTGCGGGCGCTGGCCATGGCGCTGGAGGAGGGGGCGCTGGAGGCGCCAGGTCCCGATGGGCAGCCCTGGGACGCCATGGTCGCGCGGCAGCTCCCCTGGCCCGACGCCAACCACGTCACCGCCGAGCGCCTGCGCCGCTGGACGCCCTCGGGCAGCCGCATCGTGCAGCGGGCGCAGGCCGACAACGTCGGCACGCTGTACCGGACGGACGTGCTGCGGGCCCACCCCTTCCCCGACGTGCCCATCGCCGAGGACGCGTGGTGGAGCCGCGGCCGCCGGGTGGGCTACCTGCCCATGGCGCCCCTCATCCACGCCCACCCGCGCAGCCCGCGTGCGCTGCTCCGGCGGGAGCGTGCGATGCACGAGCAGCTCGCCGCCATGGGCGAGCCGCCGGCCATCCCCACGATGTCGGCCCTGGTCGGCGCGCTGCCGGGGGTGCTCCGTCCCGCGCTGAAGGGAGGCGGTCGCGAGCTGTCGGCCCAGGTCGCCGAGCTGGTCGGGCAGTACCTCGGGGCCCGGCGCGCGCGCCGGAAGCGCTGACGGCGCGGAGAGTCGCGCGGTGCGTTAGGTCGGCCGCCATGAACTCGCGGGCTCCCGTCGTCGCCGTCCTGCTCGGAGCGCTCCTGTCTGCCCCGTCCTGCGTGGTCCACTACGGTGAGGGGGTCGCGGTGCGCCCCGCGGAACCAGAGGCACCGCCCGCGGACTTCGCCCAGGTCCAGGCGCGGCTCGAAGCGCTCGTCGGCGAAGAGACCGACGTCGATCGCCGCGACCGCATCGACGCTGCGCTGGACCTGCTGCGCATGGCGCGCGGGATGGCGCCGGACATCCAGCCCCGCATCCTCGCCTACCTCCAGCGGGTGGTCGCCATCGAAGAGCGCGCCCAGCCGATGGAGGCGCCGGCGGTGTTCGCGACCGAGGGTGCCGGAGTGGGAGAGGTGGGGGCCCTCGTCGGTGCCGCGATCGACGAAGAAGACCTCGGGGGCGTCGAACAGATCGAGCCCCTCCCGGCTGTGCAGGATGGTGCGACCGACGACACCGCCGCCGACGACACCGCCGCCGCCGACGACACCGCCGCCGAAAGCACCGCTGAGGACACTGCCGCAGAGGATGCTGCCGCGGAAGACGCTGCCGCGGAAGACGCTGCCGCAGAGGATGCTGCCGCGGAAGAAACTGCCGCAGAGGATGCTGCGGCGGGGGCTTTCGACGATGGTGCCGCGCCCGGCCCTGTCGGGCTGGCGCGGGCCTCGCTGGACGCGGGAGACCCGGCCGCTGCGCTGGCGGCGCTGGAACCCTGTGATCTGATCGACTGCGGCGATGACCTCGAAGCCGTGCGCCAGCAGGCCGTCGACGCCTTCGTCCACGCCGAACGGGAGCGGGCCGGCGCCTTGTTCGTGCGCGCCCGCAGCGAAGCCGACACCGACGAGCGGGTGGCCCGCCTCCAGGAAGCCCGAACGCTGTTGGCTGAGCTGCTGGACCGCTTCCCCGACGCCGCCGAAGCCGACGACATCCGGCGCAACATCGACACCGTGCAGCAGGAGCTGGAAGCGCCGCGCTGAGCAGGCGCCCCCGCCATGTCTGCGCTGCTCGCCGCCATGGTGCTCTCCGACGTGTTGCTGGCGGTCGTCACCTTCCTCTGCCTCGCCCGTCCCGAGGTCGGCGAGGAGCTGGTGGCGCGGGCCGCGGGCCTGCACCGCCGCCGGCTCCTTGGTGAGCTGAGCGACGCCGAGGAGGAGCGGATCCGCTGGGCCGGTGGGCTGCTCGGCAAGCCGCTGCTGGTCGTGGTCTTCGGGTGGAGCGTGGCGGTGGGCATCGTCATGGCGGCGGGAAGGGGTCCCTGACCCGAGGCGTCGCCCTTGCCGGTGTCGCGGCCCGACATTAGACGCAGGCTGCTCTCGGCTGGGGTCCGCCCCGGTCGTCCAGCGGGCTGCCTCTTCCCGAGGCACCCAGAAAAAGGGCTTGGTAGCTCAGTTGGTTAGAGCACTCGGTTCATACCCGAGTTGTCGGCAGTTCGAGTCTGCCCCAAGCCACCACCTCGCAGAGCCCGGCCCCGCGCCGGGCTCTCGTCGTCTGTGGGCCGGTCAGCGCGGGCCCTCGGCCTGCCAGGGGATGCCGGCGCTGACGCCGGCGCCCACGCCCCCCACCAGGGACCAGGCGTCGTCGAGGCCCTGCTCACGGAGGTAGTGGGCGACGCCGAAGCTGCGCATGCCGGCGGCACAGACGACGACCAGGGTCCGGTCCCGCGGCAGGCTGTCGAGCTGGCTGGGGACGCTGTTCATGGGGATCCAGGTCGAGCCCTCCAGCACGCCGTTCCGGACCTCCATCGCCTCTCGGATGTCGAGGATGAGCAGCGGGCGGCCTTCTTCGCGCCATGCTTTGAGCTGGGTGTGGTCCACCTCGACGTCGGGCGGCGGTGCCTCGTCGACGGGCTGTGCTTCGATGGCGGGGGCCTCGACGAGCGGGGGCGCCACGACCGGGCGCCGAGGCGGCACCGGTGCGGACGTCGGCCGCGCGGGGGCGGGGGAGGAGGACGCGTCGGGGCGGTGGAGCGCACGGCGCAGGGCCTTGCGCGCGAGGCGGCGGATCATCGGTCGTCCGGGGGAGCGGGGAGAGAGCCTGTGTGGTCGGCACTACCCCGGAGACGCACGGTCGCAGCCCGTCTTGTCGCCAGGCGCCGGCTGATACAGTCCGGCCCGCCCGTGCTGTCGTGGGGAGGATCCCCCGCCTCCCGACAGGGCCCCGAAGCCTTCGGAGGATCGGTCATGTCCCAGGATCGCCGTCAGTTCCTCACCCGCGCCCTCCTCGGCACCGCCGGCGCCGCCCTCGCTGCCTGCGAGGGGCCACAGCCGGCGGCGCCCGCCGCGACCCCCGTCGAGGGGGCCGCTCCCGCCGTCTCCACCGGCCAGAAGGTGCAGTGGCGCCTGGCCAGCAGCTTCCCCCGCAGCCTCGACACCATCTTCGGCGCCGCCGACGTGCTCGCCGAGCGGGTCGAGGCGATGACCGACGGCAACTTCAAGATCCGCGTGTACCCCGCCGGCGAGCTGGTCCCCGCGCTGCAGGTGCTCGACGCCGTCCAGCAGGGCACCGTCGCCGTCGGCCAGAGCGCCAGCTACTACTACATCGGCAAGAACCCGGCGCTGGCCTTCGACACCTGCGTGCCCTTCGGCATGACCGCCCGGCAGCAGTCGGCCTGGCTGCTGGAGGGCGGTGGCCTCGACCTCGTCAACAAGCTCTACGCCGACTTCGGCGTCCGCGTCTTCCCCGCGGGGAACACCGGCGTGCAGATGGGGGGCTGGTTCAAGCGCGAGGTGCCCGACCGCGCCAGCCTGGCGGGGCTCAAGATGCGCATCCCGGGCATGGGCGGCAAGGTCATGGCGGCACTCGGCGTCTCGGTCCAGAACATCGCCGGCGGCGACATCTACCCAGCGCTCGAGACCGGTGCCATCGACGCAACCGAGTGGGTCGGCCCCTACGACGACGAGAAGCTCGGCTTCCACAAGGCGGCCAGCTTCTACTACTACCCAGGGTGGTGGGAGCCGGGCCCCAACCTCAGCTTCTACGTGGGAGAGAAGGCCTGGGCGGCGCTGCCCGCCGCCTACCGCGAGGTCTTCGTGACCGCCTGCCAGCAGGCCAGCGTCGCCATGCAGACCCGCTACGACGCCAAGAACCCTCCGGCCCTGCAGCGCCTGCTGGCCGCCGGGGTGCAGACGCGGCCCTTCTCCGACGACATCATGGCCGCGGCGAGGGACGCGGCCTTCCAGCTCTACGCCGACGAGTCGGCCAAGGATCCGGAATACCGCAAGGTCTTCGAGCAGTGGGACAAGGCCCGCAAGGAGTACGGCGCCTGGTGGGGATTGGCCGAGCTGGCCTACCACCGGTTCAGCTTCGGGGCATAAGGCGCGGCCCGAGCCCGGGGACCAAGCTCACCGCCGTGTCCACCGGCCCGCACACCGCGGAGCGTCGGAGCTTGACCTGTGCCAGCGGTTGACACCCGTCACTGACAGATGTCAATGTTTCAGGGCACCCCGGAGTCCCCGATGTCCTTCCGCCCGCCGTCCGCCTTCCCTCGTGGCTGGTTCCTCGTCGAGTGGTCCGATCAGCTCGCCGTGGGCGAGGTGAAGCCGGTCCGCTTCTTCGGGCAGGACCTCGTGCTCTTCCGCACGGAGGCCGGAGAGGCCCGGCTGCTCGATGCCCACTGCCCCCACCTCGGCGCCCACCTCGGCCACGGCGGCAAGGTCGTCGGCGACGCGGTCCGCTGCCCCTTCCACGGCTGGGACTGGGACGGGCAGACCGGGCGTTGCGCGCGCATCCCGTTCTCGGACAAGCCCCATCCCAAGGCTGCGGTGCGGTCGTGGACGCTGCGCGAAGACGCCGGGCTCATCCTCGCCTGGCACCACGAAGCGGGGCAGCCGCCGACCTGGGAACCGCCGCAGCTCGACGACACCACGCAGGGGCGCTGGACCGCCTGGAGCGGGTCGCAGTGGACCATCCGGGCCCACGTCTACGACATCAGCGAGAACGACGTCGACCAGGCCCACATGCCGGTCGTCCATGACTTCACGGAGTCTCTGCCGGAGACCTCTGCCCAGGCCGACGGCCCGCTCATGCACGTGACGATGGTGTCCGAGGTGACGCTCAAGAGCTTCGGCGGTAGCGGGACGCTGACCGCACCGGCCCACACCACCAAGATCGGCCTCGGGCTGCTGCTGGTCCGCCAGACCATCGAGCGTGGCTCGTTCACCATCGACTTCCGCACCATCGGCACCTTCACCCCCATCGACGAAGACCACGTCGTCATCCGGGTACGGCACCGCGTTCGCAAGGGCCGGGTGCCCTTCTTCGCCGATCTCGTCGCCCGCAACTACCACGACACCTTCGCGGCCACCGTTGAGCAGGACATCCCCATCTGGGAGAACCGCCGCTACGTCGAGAGGCCGGCCCTGTTCTCCACCGACGGCCCGATCATGCGCTACCGGTCCTGGATGCAGCAGTTCTGGCCCGAGAGCGCCCGCGACGCCGCCTGAAAGGTGTCAGGCGAATTCCATTATCCTTTTCGGCGGCGCTCGCCCTCCGCGGTGCCGCCAGGCGCCGTCGCAGCTCGGTCCGCTGGCCGCCCTCCCAGCTCGCTGCCGCCGACCGCTCAGCGGTCCAGCAGCCCGGTCACCAACTCGGGGAAGACGATGATCAGCAGCAGGCCCAGCAACTGGATGCCGATGAAGGGGATGGCGCCCCGGTAGATGGCCGTCGTCGGCATGTCCTTGGGGGCGACGCCGCGCAGGTAGAACAGCGAGAAGCCGAAGGGCGGGGTCAGGAAGCTGGTCTGCAGGTTCATGCCGATCATCACGCCGAACCACACGAGGTCGATGCCCAGGCGGGTCGCCGCCGGAACGATGAGGGGCAGGATGATGAAGGCGATCTCGAAGAAGTCGATGAAGAAGCCGAGCACGAAGATCGCGAGGTTGGCGATGACCAGCAGTCCGACCTTGCCGCCGGGCAGGTTCGTCAGCAGTTCCTCGATCCAGACGTCGCCGTACAGCCCGCGAAACACCAGCGAAAACGCCGTCGAGCCGATGAGCAGGAAGACGACCATGCTGGTCAGGCGGGTGGTCTCCTGGGCGGTGCCGCGCAGGCTGTCGATACTCAGTCGCTTGTTGGCCAGGGCCAGCGCCATCGCGCCGACCGCCCCCAGGGCGCCGGCCTCCGTCGGCGTGGCGATGCCCGCGAAGATGCTGCCGAGGACGAGCAGGATGAGCACGAGCGGCGGGATCATCACCATGACCACGCGGCGGAGCAGGGCCACACCGTGGACGTTGCGTTCTTCCGGTGGGAGGGCCGGGGCGGCGGCTGGCTTGACGATGGCCACTGCGACCACGAACAGGGCGTAGAAGCCGGCGAGCATCAGGCCCGGCACCAGGCTGCCGACGAAGAGGTCACCGACGCTGACCCCCATCTGGTCGGCCAGCACGACCAGCACGACGCTGGGCGGGATGATCTGCCCCAGCGTGCCGCTGGCGGTGATGACGCCGGCCGACAGCTCCTGGCTGTAGCCGAAGCGCAGCATGACGGGCAGGCTGATCATGCCCATGGCCACGACGCTGGCGCCCACAACCCCGGTGGCTGCTGCCAGCAGCGCCCCCACCAGCACGACGGCCAGCGCGACCCCCCCGCGCAGCCGACCGAACAGCATGCCGATGGTGGTCAGCAGGTCTTCGGCCAGCTTGCTGCGCTCCAGCATCGTCCCCATGAAGATGAAGAAGGGGACGGCGAGCAGCACCGTGTTGCTCATGACGCCGAAGGTGCGCTCCGGCAGGGCGAGCATCAGGGTCCAGTCGAAGATCCCCTGGCTGACACCGATGAAGGCGAAGATCAGCGCGGTGCCGCCCAGGCTGAAGGCGACCGGGTAGCCCGAGAAGATGAGCACCAGCGCCACCGCGAACATCAGCGGTCCCAGCAGCTCCGGATTCATCCCTGCCCCTCCGTCCCGGAGGGGGCCGGCCACAGCAGGGCGGAGAGGTGCTTGCAGAGCTGGCTGACGCCCTGTGCGATGAGCAGCCACCAGGCGACGATGACGAGCGCCTTGATGGGGTAGCGGGGCAGGCCACCGGGGTCCGGGGAGACCTCGCGCAGGCGCCAGGACTCGGCGACGCTGGGGAAGCTCACCCAGACGGCGAAGGCGCAGAAGGGAAGCAGGAACAGTACGGTGCCGGCGAGGTCGATGATCGCCTGGCCCCGCGGCGACAGCCGCCCGTACAGCACGTCCACGCGTACGTGGCGGTCCTGCTGCAGCGTCCAGGCGGCGCCGAGCAGGAACAGCGCGCTGAACAGGTACCACTGTGCTTCGAGGAAGGCGTTGCTGCTGAGGTTGTGGCCGACGAAGCGGCCGAGGTAGCGCAGCACGGCGTTGCCGGCGCCGATGAGCACCATCAGGAGCGACAGCCAGGCGACAGCCTTGCCCAGGCGCACGGTCAGCGCGTCGATGCCGCGGGGGATGGCGAGGAGCAGGCCCTTCATGGCGGCGGGACAGTATCAGGTGGAGAGCGCCCCAGGGGACGGCCCGGCCCTGCGGCCGCCTGCGACCATCGGTGACAGCCGCGCCAACAGTCGTGACGAGGCTGTGAAGCGGCGTGACCGCAGCGGGCTGAGGGTGTATCTGGCGCTCTTCTCGAGTCCCCCATCGCCGCCGGAGTGATCATGCGCCTCACCGCCCTCCTCCTCCCCCTCGCCCTCGCCAGCGCCTGCTCCTCGGACAGCCGCGACCACAAGGACGGCGACGCGCTGAGACTGGACTGGAGCACCGGCCAGTCCTGGCAGGTGGCCGCCCGCTACCACATGGCCGGCGACATGGGCGAGGAGCTGCCCACCGACCTCGAGACCGGTGAGTCCCTGGGCGAGCCGGTCGGTGAGCACTGGACCGAGGAAGCGGTCTGGACCTACCAGGTCGTCGAGACCGGCCTGGTGCCGGATGATCGCGACGAGCTGTACCCCTACGCCCTGGAGCGGGGCGAGGTGCGGTCGCTGGCGGTCATCAAGGCCCGCGTCGACGCCACGCTCAACGACGACCCGGCGTTGCTCGAGCGCGACCCGGTCATCTACCTCGTGTTCCGTGAAGACCAGGACCGCCTCGCGGCGATCGTGAGCTTCGAGAACGTCGACGGCGAGCGCGTCGAGCACGCATGGTCGAGCACGCAGCTCGACCGCTCCTGGTCGGTGCTGTCGCAGTCCGCGCTGACGTCGGCGCCCACCTACCTCGCACCGTCGGCCGCCCGGTGGGAGGACGGTTCGCGCATGCTGGAGAACGGTCACTACGTCGACACCGAGCGGGTCGACGGTGACGTGCTGGACGTCTTCTTCGACGACGAGCTGGGCGGTGGCCTGGTCATCTCCCGCTACGAGAGCGGCGCGCCCTGGCCCACCGAGGTCCTGACCGACAACCTCGAAGCCCGCCTGCTGTCCTCGTCGGACGTGTCGCTCCTCCGCAGCGCCCGCATGGCGGTGGACGCCGACATCGACGAGGACTTTGACTACCGGGCCGCGCTGGGCGCCAGCATCGACATCGACGCCTCGCTGAGCCTCTCCGCCGACGAGATCGCCGCCGGCGGCTTCGACGCCGCCGCCCGCGAGGGCTACCGCCCCTGGGCCGGCAACTGGTGGCCGCTGCGCCAGGCCGAGCTGGTCTGGGGCTACGACGGGCGCGACACCTACAGCCAGCGCATCAAGGAGCAGGTCGACCCCATCAAGGAGAGCCTCGACGCGATATCCAAGGATCTGCGGGACATGAAGTCCGGCGACGATGGCTACGACGACAAGGTTCAGGAGTACCGCGACAAGCAGCAGGAGCTGATCACCGTCCTCGTCGACTTCTACGGGGGGCTGCAGCAGGACCTGGACAGCGGCCTCATCACCCTGCAGGACGGCCAGATACTGCACGCCGGCGGCGGCGAGGTCGGGGCCGAGGGCTGGAGCTACGACCTCGACGAGCTCTCCCCCATGGACAAGCTCGCCCTGTCCTTCTACGTCGATGACGCCACCGGCTCGACCAACCCCTTCTACCTGCCGGCCTGGGAGATCCTCAACTCCTACAACCCCGACGGCGAGGGCTGGTGGGGGCACTGCAACGGCTGGTCCGGAGCGGCCATCCTCGCAAACGAACCCCGGCAGTCCGTGCAGGTCTCCATGCGCGGCCAGGACGTCGAGTTCACCACGGCCGACCTCAAGGGCCTGCTGACCGAGAGCCACTACTCGACGACCAGCCACTTCTACGGGCAGCGCTACAACGGTGAAGAAGACGACATCACCGACCTGAGCCCGGCAGCCTTCCACCGCCTGGTCAGCTTCTACATCCGCGACCAGGGCG
>CAZRFD010000053.1:0-42788 GCA_964599085.1 uncultured Enterobacterales bacterium
GGACCCGCCGTCACCGCCGGACCCGCCGTCACCGCCGGACCCGCCGTCACCGCCGGACCCGCCGTCACCGCCGCCGCCGCCGTCGCCGCCGCCGTCGCCGCCGCCGCCGCCGTCACCGCCGCCGCCGCCGTCACCGCCGCCGCCGTCGCTGGTCGTGCCGGTGTCGTCGGTGCCGAGATCCCAGCCTCCGCCCCCGCCTCCGCCCCCGCCGCCACCATCACTGCCGCCCTTGCCGGAGCAGCCCACGGAGAGGGACAGGGAGAAGCCGGTCAGCGCGAGGGAGAGGACGAGGGCTGCGGGGCGCATGGAACGCTCCTATGGTCGCTTTGGGGGCGACGGGTCGGTGGGCCGCGGAGGGTAAGGGCGGAAAGGTAGTCGTTCCATCGACGACCCTCAACCCGTTTCACATGCTCGTCGTGCCGCGCGGCGTTGGGCCGCGGTTCGCCTGTTAGGCTGAGGGTGCGAGGCGACGCATGAGCAGCTTCGTCTGGATGAAGGTCCTCGAGTCCTCGGCTGAGCGCTTCGACCGCGGCATGGCGATGCTCAGCGGCGGCCACATGGCCGAGGTGTACGACCGCATCGCCGAGCTGGGCGTGCCAGAGGGCGGGTCCGTGCTCGATGTCGGCTGTGGTACCGGCGGGGTCGCCCTGGCCTGCGTGCGTCGCGGGGCCGATGTCCTCGGTATCGATGTGAACGCCGACATGCTGGAGGTGGCCCGGAGAAAGCCGGTGCCCGCGGGTGGTCACGTGCGCTGGCTGCAGTGCGGCATCGGAGAGATCGTCGACCTGGTCGGCGAACACCAGCTCGACGCGGTGGTCGGCTGCCTGGTGATGAGCGAGCTGGGAGAGCAGGAGCAGGGCTACCTGCTGCGGGTGGCGGCCAGCCGCCTGCGTCCCGGGGGCCGGCTCGTCCTCGCCGACGAGGTGCCGCCGCCTTCGGCGGGCGCGCGCCTGTGGCACCGCGTGACACGGGCGCCGATGGTGGCGCTGACCTGGGTCCTCACCCAGACCTCGACGCGACCGGTGGCCGGTCTCGCCGAGCGTGTGCAGGCCGCGGGCTTCGTTGACGTGGTCGAGGAGCCGGGTCCGATCCCGGCCTTCGCCGTCATCTCTGCGCGCGTTGCCGAGGAGGCGCCGTGACCCTGCTGGATCCGCTGCACTGGCTTCGGGACACGGTGCTGCGCATGCTGCCGCACCGCGCGCGGACCGGCCTGGTGCCGGTCGGGAACCCGGGCCCCGACGATCCGGTCCTGCTGACCGGCAACTTCACGCTCACCGTGCGGCGGCTCCAGCAGTCGCTGCGCGGGATGAATTGCTGGCTGCTCTGCGCCGACAGCAAGGGCATCAATGTGTGGTGCGCCGCGGGGGGTGGGCACCTCACGCACCACGACGTGATCTCCGTCCTGCGCACCTCGGGGGTGGAGGAGCGGGTCCACCACCGCCGCCTCGTGCTCCCCCAGCTCGCGGCCACGGGCGTCGAGCGGCGGGTCGTCGAGGACGTCACGGGCTGGAAGACCTCCTGGGGACCGGCACGGCTCGAGGATCTCCCGGCATTCCTCGCGCGCGGGCGTGCGACCCGGCGGGCCGAACGCCGGATGCGCTTCCCGCTGTGGGAGCGGCTGGAGATGGCGACGATGTGGGGCGTGCCCATGCTGGTGATCGCGGCGCCGCTGGCCTGGCTCGCTGGAGGGCTGCCCGCGGCGGGGGCCGTGGCCCTGGCCGTCGTCGTCGCCGTCGGGGGGGTCTTCTCCCTGCTGCCGTGGCTGCCGCTGCGGGGCTGGCGGCGCTGGCTCACCCTCGGCGGCGCAGCCCTCGTCGGGCTCACGGCGGCCGGCGCCGTGCTGCTGCTCGCCGGTGGGCTGCCCGGCGGCTCGATCGTCGCCGTGGTTGGCCTGTCGCTGGGATGCACTGCGGCCCTGGCGGCGGATGTGGAGGGGACGACGCCGCTATACGGCAGCTTCATCAACACCTTCCACAACGAAGCGCGCATCGAGGTCATCGACGAACGCTGCACCGGCGCCGCCGACTGCGTGCTGGTCTGCCCTCGCGGCGTGCTGGTGATGGACGGGGGTCGACGCAAGGTCGAGCTGCGCCACCCTGTGGACTGCATCCAGTGCGGCGCCTGCATCGTGCAGTGTCCCGAGGATGCCCTGCGCTTCCGCTACGACGACGGGTCAGTGGTCGAGGCCTCGACGATCCGGAAGACCCGCATGAACATGCTCGGCCGACGCAAGATCCGCCTGCCCGACGACGCCGAGGCGTGACGGGGCGGACCGACGCCCGGCTCAGGCGTGCTGGCTGTTCGACGCACCGTCGGTGTCGGGGTCCGCGCTGGCCACCGTGGCGGCGCGGGCGGCTTCGACCCGGGCCGCCAGCTCGGCCAGGTCGGCGTCGCGCGGCCAGGCGCCGCGGAAGCGCGCCAGCTTGGCGTCGGCCAGCGCCAGCATGCCGTTGTCGATCATCCGCTCGACGATGATCGCGGCTTCCATGCTGGTGGCGGGCAGTGGGCCGTTCATGGCCTGTTCCAGCCGGTTGACCTCTGCGTCGGCGCCACCGGTCTGGCGCAGGCGATCGATGGCTTCTTCCGCCAGGGCGCGGCGACCCTGCTGGATCGCTTCGCGGGCGAGGTGGGCGAGGATGGTGGGGTTGCTGCCGGCCTGCTGCAGCGCGTCGCGCTCGATCTCCTGCTGCTTCTCGCCGTCTTCGATCCACGCCCGCTTGACCATCCGCCGCGGCTTGTCGTCCTCCATGGACCGCATCAGCCGGGGCAGCATCAGCGCCAGGGCCACGAAAGCGAGTGCTGGCAACACCCAGGTCGGGATGCCGAGCGACGCCATGAGCATCATCAGGCCCTTGGCCATTCCACCCAATCCACGCATGTCGCCTCCGTCGGTGCCGGGGTCACGAGGTCGCGCTGCGACGCTCCGGCCTCTTCCTCCACCCCAATAGCACGAATCGATCCAGGCTCGCATCCCTTGTTTCGCTGCTGTCACCGCACACGGCGCCGTGCCGATACGCTGCCGACAGACCCGGCGCCCGAGTGAAGCACCAACGCCCGACCGCCCCCGCCCCCCCCTCTGGTGGCCCCCCTGACGCGGCCGCCGGAGAGCCCGTGCCGTCTCCCTGGAGCCGACCCGCCGACGCGGTGGTCGCCGAGCTGGAGAGTGACCTCGCCCACGGCCTGGCTTCGGAAGGGGCTGCAGCACGTCGGTCAGCGCAGGGCGACAACACCCTGCCGGCGGGGGGCGGGCCGCCGTGGTGGCGCGTGCTGTTCCGCCAGCTCGCCGACGTGCTGGTGGTGATCCTCGTGCTGGCTGCCGTGATCTCGGCTCTGGCGGGTGCGGTCGAGGATGCCCTGGTCATCACGGCCATCGTCGTGCTCAACGCGCTGCTCGGCTTCGCCCAGGAGTGGCGGGCCGAGCGGGCGCTGCAGGCCCTGCAGCGCGTGCTCAGCCCCCGCTGTCGGGTGCTCCGGGACGGAGAGGAGCGGTCCCTGGACGCCGCCGAGCTGGTCGTCGGCGATGTCGTCGTCGTGGCGCCGGGAGACCGCGTCCCCGCCGACCTCCGGCTCGTCGAGGTCCACGCGCTGGCCGTGGACGAGTCGGCCCTCACCGGAGAGTCGGTCCCGGCGGCAAAGGCGATCGCGCCCGTACCGCCAAAGACCGCGCTGGCGGCCCGGCGCTGCATGGCCTGGTCTGGCACCGCGGTGATCGCCGGCCGGGGGCGCGGCGTCGTCGTCGCGACGGGTCGGAGGACCGAGCTCGGGCGGATCGCAGCGCTGACCGGCGGAGTGGATCGGCGGCGCACGCCCCTGCAGCGCAAGCTGGCCGTCCTCGGGCGGCAGCTCGGCGGACTGGCCATCGGCGCCGCGGCGCTGGTCGGGGTCGCGGGCGTGGTCGGAGGCAGACCCTGGCTGGAGATGTTCATGACCGCGGTGGCGCTGGCCGTGGCCGTCGTGCCCGAGGGGCTCCCCGCGGTCGTCACCATCACGCTCGCCCTGGGCACGCGGGCCATGCTGCGCCGCCGGGCGCTGCTGCGACGGCTGCAAGCCGCGGAGACGCTGGGCTCGGCGACGGTCATCTGCTCGGACAAGACGGGGACGCTCACCGAGAACCAGATGACCGTCCAGCGGATCTGGCTGCCAGGGGGCGCCCTCACGGTGGAGGGCGTCGGAACCACCCCGCTGGGGGGCTTCCGCGACGGGGATGCCGTGGTCCCGCCAGCGACGCGACCGGACCTCCAGCACCTCCTGGCCGCCGCCGCGGTCTGTTCCGACGCGCGCCTCGTCCAACGCGACGGTGCCTGGGAGATCCTCGGTGCGCCGACCGAGGGGGCGCTGCTGGTGGCCGCGCGCAAGGCGGGGATCACCGCCAAGGCCCTCCCCGAGCGCGTCGCCGAGCAGGGCTTCTCGGCCGAGCGCAAGCGCATGTCGGTGGTGGTGGCGGACGGCGGGGCGTGGCGCCTCGTCTGCAAGGGAGCCCCCGAGGTGCTCCTGTCGCGTTGCGTCGCGCTGCACCGAGGCGGCGGGGAGGAGCCGCTCCTCGAGCCGGACCGGGCGCGGATCCGGGCCGTGCTGGACGAGCTGACCACGGCTGGCTTGCGGACGCTGGCCGTCTGCGATCGGGCCCTGCCCGATCGGCCCGCGGGCGCGCTGGAGGGACTGGAAGAGCGTCTCGTCCTGCTCGGGATCGTCGGGGTGATCGACCCGCCCCGGGCCGAGGTCGCCGAGGCCGTCGCGGTGGCGCGACGTGCGGGCGTGCATACGCTGATGATCACGGGTGATGCGCCGGGGACCGCGCTGGCCGTGGCCCGCAGCGTGGGGCTGGACGCCGGGCGAGCGCTCGCCGGTCCGCAGCTCGACGCCCTCGACGACGACGCGCTCGATGCGGCGCTCGCCGAGGGCTGCGTCTTCGCCCGCACCACGCCAGAGCACAAGCTGCGCATCGTCCGCCGGCTGCAGGCGCGGGGCGAGGTGGTCGCCATGACGGGTGACGGCGTCAACGACGCGCCGGCGCTGCAGCAGGCCGACATCGGCGTGGCCATGGGGCTCCGCGGCACGGAGGTCGCGCGCGGCGCCGCGGACATGGTGCTCACCGACGACAACTATGCGTCGATCGTCGGGGCCATCGAGGAGGGGCGCCGACAGTACGCCAACATCCAGAAGTTCGTGCGCTACCTGCTGGCCTCGAACACCGGCGAGGTGCTCGCGATCGCGGTGAACATCGCGCTCGGGGGCCCGCTGCTGCTGCTGCCGGTCCAGATCCTGTGGATGAACCTGGTCACCGATGGCCTCACCGCGGTGGCCCTCGGCCTGGAGCCCGCGGAAGCGCAGACGATGGCGCAGCCCCCCCGGCCGCGCGACGAGCGCCTGCTGCCCTGGCGCGCGGCGGCCATGGTCCTGGCCCTGGGTGGCTTCATCGCCGTCGTCGCGCTGGCGGCCTTCCACTGGGGCGGAGCCGATGCCGAGGTCGACCGCGCCCGGACCCTGGCCTTCACGGCGATCGTCATCACCGAGAAGCTCAACGTCTTCAACTTCCGCTCCCTGCGGACGCCCCTGGTCGCGCTGGGGCCCCTCGGCAACCCCTGGCTGCTCCTCGCCTGGACCCTCACCGTCGGCCTCCAGGTGGCGGCCGTGCACCTGCCGCCACTCGCCCGCCTGCTCCACACGGTGCCGCTGGCGCCCACGGACTGGGGGCTGGTCGTGGCGTTGGCGCTGCCGGTCTTCGTCCTGCCGGAGGCGCTGAAGTGGTGGCGGTGGCTTCGCTCGGGCCGCGGAGTCGCAGCGCGGTAGCGGCTGCGTGTCGGTCATTCGCTCCAAGCCGTGCCCGTGGTTACGCGGCCGCGCTCCCCCTCGCGGAGCGACGGGCGGGTCGTTTGAGCTGCCCAAGGAGCCAGGATGAGTGACGGGACCAACGGCAACGGCTCGGACGAGAGCTGGGACTTCCCCGGCTGGGGCAGCGCTCGGAAGCTCACAGACCTCCGCCCCAAGCCCCGGGAAGGGCACGAGCACAGCCGCCTCGGCCAGCTCGCCTCGACGGCCATCTGTGGCAACGACATCACGTCGAGCTGCCTGTACGTCTCGGCGCTGTGCGCCGCGCAGGCCGGTCGCTACGCCCCCATCGTCCTCGGCATCGTCGCCGCCGTGCTGTTCCTCTTCCGCAAGGTCTACGCCGAGGTGGGCAGCGCGCTGCCGCTCAACGGCGGCACCTACACCGTGCTGCTGAACACGACGAACAAGCGCATGGCCGCCGCCGCCGCCTGCCTCACCCTGCTGTCCTACGTGGCCACGGCCGTCATCAGCGCGGGCGAAGCGATGCACTACGCCCACAACCTCATCGAGGCACTGCCGGTCTTCTGGGCGACCATCGGCCTGCTGTCGCTGTTTGCGGTGCTCAGCATCATCGGCCTGACCGAGTCGGCGGTCGTGGCCATCGCCATCTTCATCTTCCACATCGCCACGCTCACGGTGCTCGCGGCCAGCTCGGCCTTCACCGTGCTCCAGGACCCGACGCTGTTCTCCCTGAACTGGGCGACCCCAGCGCCGGGCGGCATCGGCAAGGCGCTGTTCTTCGGCTTCGCGGCGGCCATGTTGGGCATCAGCGGCTTCGAGTCATCGGCCAACTTCATCGAGGAGCAGGAGCCCGGGGTCTTCCCCAAGACCCTGCGCAACATGTGGATCGCGGTGGCGATCTTCAACCCGCTGCTCAGCCTGCTGTCGCTCGGCCTGCTGCCCCTGGCGGAGATCCAGGAGGTCCCGCCCGACCTGCTCGCCCAGATGGGAGAACGCTCGTTTGGCAGCCTGCTGCGCTTCTGGGTCAGCCTGGACGCGGTGCTGGTACTGTCGGGTGCGGTGCTGACGTCCTTTGTCGGCGTCGTCGGCCTGATGCGGCGCATGTCGCTGGACCGCTGCCTGCCGCAGTTCATGCTCAAGGAGAACAAGTGGCGGGGCACGAACCACTGGATCGTGCTGGTCTTCCTGGGCGTCTGCGTCAGCATCCTGGCGGTCACCGCGGGCGACGTGGAACAGCTCGCTGGCGTCTACACCCTGTCCTTCCTGTCGGTCATGGCGCTGTTCGCTGCCGGCAACATGCTGCTCAAGGTCAAGCGGGGCCGCCTGCCGCGGGCGATCAAGGCGTCGTGGCTGACCGTGGTCGTGGCCTTCGGCGCGGTGCTCTTCGGGCTGGTCGGCAACATCGTCATGAGCCCGGCCAACGTCGAGGTCTTCGCTGTCTACTTCGGGATCACCGCGGGAGTCGTCGCGCTGATGTTCCTGCGCGTGCAGATCATGCGCGCCGTGCTCTACACATCCGAGAGCGTCCTCGACAAGGTCAGCGCCATCAACGAGGGCATCTCCCGCTACGTGACCGAGACCGTCAACCGCATCAACGCCCGGCCCTGCGTGTACTTCACCCGGGGCGACAACCCGGCCATGCTCAACCGGGCAGCGCTCTACGTGCTGGAGAATGAGCAGACCGACAAGCTCACGGTGGTCAACGTCTACGAGAAGGAGGAAGACATCCCTCCGCAGCTCGCCCACCACCTCGAAGAGATCGACCACCTCTACCCGGAGATGCGCATCGACTTCCTGGCGGTGAAGGGGCAGTTCACCCCGGCGCTGGTGGCGGCGCTCTCCGACAAGCTCGGCGTGCCCACCAACTACATGTTCATCGGCACGCCGGGCGATCGCTTCACCCACCGGGTCGAAGAGCTGGGCGGCGTGCGGCTCATCCTGTGAGCCGGCGCCGTCACTTGTAGACGGCGTCGATGACGAAGCCCATCAGGATGTCGCCGGCGTCGAAGTCCGACGGGTCGTAGTCGGCGGTGTTGGTCGTCACGACCATGACGATGTCGTAGTCGGGGACGACGTAGACGAGCTGACCGCCGTAGCCCCAGGCGATGGGGATGGTCATCTCCAGCGGCTCCCACAGCCACCACAGGTAGCCGTAGCCGTACTCCATGCCGGCGTCCTGGTGGTGCTGGAAGCTGGCGTCGACCCAGTCGGCGGGCACGACCTGGGTGCCGTCCCAGACGCCGCCGTCGAGCATCGCCTGGCCGAAGCGCGCCAGCTCGCGGGGGGTCAGGTAGACGTTGAAGCCGGCGCTGAACCAGCCCTGCGGGTCGCGGCCCCAGTGTTCTGCTTCGATGGACAGCGAGCTGAGCAGGTGGTCGTGGGCGTAGTCGCAGTAGCTGACGCCGGCGGCGCTCGACAGGGCCGCGCCGAGCAGGTGGGTCGAGCCGGTGCTGTACTCGAAGTAGGTGCCGGGCGCGTGGTCCAGCGGCTGGGCGAGGTAGGCCGCGAGCCAGTCGTCCGACTTCTGCATGTCGTACTCGGTCTCGTCTTCCACCCAGCGCAGGCCCGACGTCATGGTAAGGAGCTGCTCGACCGAGATGGCCTGCTTGTCGGCGCTCAGCCCCTCGAACAGGTCCGGCAGCAGCTCGGCGACCGGCTGATCGAGGCCCGACAGCACGCCCTCGTCGATGGCGATGCCGGTCAGCGCGCCGAGGATGCTCTTGGACGCGGAGTGCACGTTGTTCGACGCGGTGCTGTCGCTGCCGTTGAAGTAGTGCTCTGCCACCACGCTGCCGTGGCGCAGGACGAGGAAGCTCCATGTGACCGGGATCCCGCCGAGCTTTTCGGCGGCGGCGTCCAGCATGCGGCCGTCCATGCCCATCTCGTCGGGCGTGGCCGTCGGCAGGATGTCGTCGGCTTCGTCGGTGTAGGTGGGGTTGTCTTCGTAGAAGTCGGTGACCGTGGCCGGGTCGGGTGAGATGGACTCGCAGAAGGCCGAGACGGTCACAGTGGAGCCGCCGTCGGAGCTGCCGCCGTCGGAGCCGCCGCCGTCGGAGCCGCCGCCGTCGCCGGCGCCACCATCGTGTGCGCCTCCGTCTGGCGTGGTGCCGGTGTCATCGCCCTTGTCGCCGCAGGCCATCAGGCCGAGAACCAGTGAAAGCGTAGTAATCAGCACGTGAACCTCCGTCCCGCGAGGAGACGGCAGCCTACTCCCGGCGGAGACAGGGGGCGAGCAGCGTTTGTCGCAGTGTGGATCAGTGCGTCGTCGCGGACATCGGCGCGCCGGTGAGATCCCAGCTCATCCCCAGCCCGAAGAGGATCGGGAGCTGCACGCCGGTGGTGCCGTCGCCGGCGACAGGCAGCGAGATGCCCGCGAAGGCCAGGAAGCGCCACGGCGCCCGTCCGGTCCGCATCAGCCCGAGCAGCTCGGCGCTGTTCAGCCAGCCCGTGCCGGTCTCGTCGCTGCCGGCGTCGTGCCACAGCACCTGGGTGACGGAGCGCAGCTCCAAGCCCGCGGCCACGCTGTCGCCCTCCCAGCCCAGCTCGGCGCTGGCCGTGCCCTGTGCCAGCGCGCCAGCGAGGTGGTACTCGCTGGTGACCTTGTTGATGGTCGCCGTGTTCGACGACGTCGCGTACCCGCCGCCGGCGTCCAGCCAGAGCCCGACCCGCAAGCCCTCGGCGCCGGCATGGAACCAGCCCACGCCGACAGTGGCGAGCCCGTAGGGCCCCGACATGCCATCCACCTGCACGTCAGCGCGCAGGCCCAGGTGGTCGTCGGCCGCCCACGCCGCAGCGAGCTGCCCCCCCTCCAGCTCGACGGCCCCGGCGACGTGGACGTCACCCGGCGCCTCCAGCATCGGAGAGTGCACCGGGTGGGGCCGGTACATGGGGGCACAGCTCAGCAAGAGCAGCAGCATGCCCCCATGGTAGCGCTCACTTTGCGGCGGGGCGCACCAACTCGACGTTGATGTCGAGCTTGACGACGTCGTCGACGACGAGGCCGCCGCCGTCGAGGGTGTCGCTCCAGGACACGCCGAAGTCCTGGCGGTTGAGCTTGCCGGTCACCTCGGCGCCGACCCGCTCGTTGCCCCAGGGGTCGATGATCGGCTGGCCGAGCCCCTCGACGTCGAGCACGACGGGCTTCGTCACCCCGTGCAGGGTCAGGTCACCGGTGACCTGCAGCTCGCCGTCGCCGGCGTCCTTCACGCCGGTGCTCTTGAAGGTCATGGTCGGGTACTGCTCGACATCGAAGAAGTCGGCGCTCTTGAGGTGGCCGTCCCGCTTGGCTTCGTCGGTGTCGACGCTGGCCATCTGGACCGTGACCGACACGGACAGCGCCGTGTGGTTGGCGGGGTCGTAGTCGGCCGTCCCCTCGACCTGCTGGAACTCGCCCTCGACGTAGCTGACCATCATGTGCTTGACCTTGAAGCCCACGGTGGTGTGCTTGGGGTCGAGCTGCCAGCTCGACGCGGCCGCGGTGGCGGGGAGGGTGAGGGTGGCGAGGGTGCCGACGAGGAGGAGGTTGCGCATCTTGGTGGCTCCTGGAGGGAGGGAGGAGTGGGCGGCGGGAGCATTCCCGCGACGCCAGTCATGTAGATTCGTGGCGTCCATGGGTCAATGAAACCTGGAGTTGCAAATTGGCTACACTGTGGAACCTTCCGCCACGTCCTGGACGGCTGCGTCCAGCGTCCTCCGGACCGCACCGAGCAGCGCGCTCCGCGTCGGCGGCTTCTCGACAAGCTCCAGGCCCTCGAGCTCCTGCGGGTCGGAGACCAGGCGTTCGCTGTACCCGCTCATCAGGACCACCGGCAGACCCGGGTGCGCGCTGCGAAGCCGTCGGACCAGCTCGTCGCCCTGGATGCCGGGCATCACCAGGTCGCTGAGGACGAGGTCGGGCACGGTGCGCCGTAGCAGCTCCAGGGCGGCGGCGGCGTCGGGGGCCAGCAGGGTCTGGTAGCCGGCCGCCCGCAGCATCCGGCTGATGGTGTCGCGGACCCCGTCGTTGTCCTCGACCACCAGGATCAGCTCGTCGCCGCCGACCGGCGGTGGGCTGGCGGCGTCTGTGCTGCCCGGCAGGCTCGCCTCGTCGAGATCGTCCCGGCGCGGCAGGTGGATCCGGAAGGTCGTCCCCACCCCGGCTTCGCTGTAGACACCGATCCGGCCGCCGCTCTGGTCGACGATGCCGGCGACCATGGCCAGGCCGAGGCCGGTGCCCTTGCCCACCCCCTTGGTCGTGAAGAAGGGCTCGAAGATGTGGTCCCGGACATCGGCGGGGATGCCCTCGCCGGTGTCGCTGACGGCGATGACGACGTAGTCGCCGGCCCGTTCTTCCGGGGGGGCACCGTGCCGGTCGAGGTCGTCGGCGCCGGCGCGGTTGTGCGTCTCGATGACCAGCCGGCCGCCGTCAGGCATGGCGTCTCGCGCGTTCACCGCGAGGTTCAGCACGATCTGTTCGACCTGGGAGCGGTCGGCCGCCACGGTCCACAGCGCGTCACCGCGCACGTGCTCGACGCTCACGTCCTCACCCAGCAGGCGGGTGAGCATCGGCATCACCTCGTCGACCACATCACCGAGGTCGAGCAGCTCCGTGCGCTGGACCTGCCGGCGGCTCACGGCCAGGAGCTGGGCGGTCAGCTCGGCGGCCTTGGACGAGGTGTCGACGATCACCTGCAGCTCGCGGGCGAGGGTCGAGCCGGGCGGCGCGTCGTCGAGCAGCATCTCGGACCGGCCGATCAGCACCGTCAGCAGGTTGTTGAAGTCGTGGGCCACGCCGCCCGCCAGCCGGCCCATGACCTCCATCTTCTGCGCCTGCCGGAGCTGCGCCTGCAGGGCCTCCTCCTGGCTGATGTCGCGCCCCAGGACCACGACGCTGACGGGTTCTCCGGCGGGGCTCAGCACCGGCGAGACGACCTGGGAGCAGGGAAAGGAGGTGCCGTCGGCGCGGGCCATGGTCACGCGGCCCCGCCAGGACCGCCCTGCCGCCAGCGCCGCCCGCTGCTCGGCCCGCTGATCGCTGGTGGCGCCGAGCATCCGCCAGGGATCGGCCCGCCGGGCGGCGACAGCGTCGATGCCCGTCAGCGTCGAGAAGGCCGGGTTGGTGTAGACCACGCGGTCGTCCAGGTCGATGAGGGCGACGAGATCGGCGGCCTGCTCCACCGCCGCCGCGAGTCGCCGGGTCGGCGCCCCGAAGCGGCGGCTCAGCGCCTGGACGGCCGGCAGCGACAGGCCCATGAGCAGGGCGAGGAGAGCGCCGATGGGGAGCGCGCCGGCCAGCAGGGTCTCCTGCAGGCTCGATGTCTTCACGCCGCAGTGGACCGCCCCGATGATGGCGTCGCCATAGCCACCCTGCAGCGGGTGGATGACCTCGGTGACCTGGTCGTCGCCCACCCGGCGCGTGACGGTGCGCGGCGTGCCGCTGGCGATCACGGCCCGGGTCAGGGCCTGGCGGTCGGCGTCGGCAGTGGTGTCGTCCAGGTGCTTGTCGCTGGCGGCGGTGATGTGGCCCTCGGCGTCGACGACCGTGATGCTCAACAGTGTGGGGTTGTCGCGCACGAGGCGCTCGATCGTCCAGCGGGTCCGGTACTTGCCCGCGGCGTTCACCCCCTGCATCGACTCGGCCAGCATCTCGCCGACCAGCCCCACGAGCTGGTCGCGCTGGCGGGCCTCGATGCGGGCGTACATGGCCGTCCCCGCCACCAGGATGAGCACCATCATGCCGGCCAGCAGCGCGGTGATGCGCAGCGCGAGCCGCAGCTCGATGCGGTCCAGGGATCCGGCGGAGCCGGGCCCGCGCCCGGTCACGGCGGCGTCGCCTGCTGGCCTGCGGCCACCACCAGGTCCGGGGTCCAGCGCTGCTGGACGGCGGGCCAGGGCTTGACGAAGGATGCCGGGAGGGGTCCCGTCCAGCCGGGGTATTCGTCCAGGGTCTCGGCCGTGATGGGGAAGGTGGGCACGAGCAGGTGTTCTGGCGGCGGGTCGCCCTGGAGGATCCGCCACGCGGCCTTCATGGTCTCTGCGCCCAGGGGCCCGCAGAATTGGGCGGAGTCGATCACCGTCAGGCGCCCGGCGCGGATGTTGTCGACGCTGGTCGGGTCGCCGTCGATGGTGGCGACGACGATCTCGTCCCGGCCGGCGGCGACCAGCGCGTCGACGACGGCCAGGCCGCCGCCGTCGTTGACGGTGAACACCACGTCGACGGAGCCCACTTCGGGGTGGTCGGCGAGGAGCTGGCGTGCGGCCTGTGCGCCGCTGTCCGGGTCGACGCCCTGGTAGATACCGACGACGTCGTAGGGCTGTCCCTGCGTGGAGAGCGCGTCGAGGAAGCCGTCGAGCCGCTCCACCGTCGAGGACACGGCCGGGTACTCGACGAGGACCAGGCGGAGCACCCGGTCGTCGGGGAAGCGGGCGGCGATGTACTCGCCATCCTGGATGCCGGCCTGGCGGTTGTCAGACGTCAGGTAGGCGCTGAGCTGGCCACCGACGATGTACTGGTCGTAGGCCACGACAGGGATCCCAGCGGCGTTTGCTGCCTGCAGCGGTTCGGCCAGGGCGGCGTTGTCGGTCGGCTGGACGATGATGAGGTCGACGCCGGCGTCGACCATGGCGTTCATCTGCCCGATCTGCCGTTCGATGCCGGGGGCGCCGTCTCCCGCGACGCGGATGTCGAGCCGGACCCGGTCCCCGTCGGCGCCCGCGGCGGCGTTGATGGCGCGCGCCTGGGACTCCAGCCCGGCCCGCATGGCGACCTGGCCGGGGATGTTCGACGACCAAACCAGCACGCCGACTTCGAAGGTCGCGGCGTGGGCTGCGGCGGGGGCTGTGGAGAGCAGCCCGATCAGGACGCTGGCGGAGCGCAGCATGACCCATCCCTGCACGCGGGGATGGCCGCGTTGTAACACAGGTTCCCGACTGGTCAGGGCGCCTCTTCGTCGGACTGGGGCGCGCCCCACAGCAGCCGTCGCGGATCCTCGCTCGCTTCCGAGGGCGTGGTGGTCGCGTCGCCGGTCGTCTCCTCGGCGGCCTGGTCGTCGGGGCGCTTCAGGATCCAGTCGACGCCGACGGTGCGTGGGTCCCAGGCGACCAGGTCGCTGGCCGCCGTGACGTTGCGTCCCACGGGCCGCGTGTCGGGGTCGACGGGGTGGGCGGCGCAGGGGGAGTCGTGGCCTTGCAGGTCGTAGATCGAGATGCGGGCGTCGTCGTAGACGGGGCGGCCCAGCAGGTCACCCAGCTCGCGTCGCAGCTTGCGGGAGCGGGTGCGCAGCGCGTTGTCGAGCATGCTGCGGGCCTCGCTCTTCATCACCAGCGCGTCCTCCTGCAGTACGACGTAGCGGTAGCCCAGATCGACGAAGTCCTGGCGGTCCTGGTCGCGGACGTCCTCGGCGTCGGCTTCGATGCCGCCGCTGGCCACGGCGATCAGCCGGGCGACGAAGCTGTTCTCCTCGCGCAGCGCGGTCAGCTCTGCGGGGGTGAAGACCGGGTTGTTCTCGATCATCCCGCCCAGCAGCGGCCGGCCGTGGACGGTCTGGTAGTAGAGGTGGGCCTGGGTCCAGGAGTAGGGCAGCTCGAGGATGGCGCCGGGCGGGCCCTCGGCGAGGCAGCGGTAGCCGGCGGGGACGGTGGCGTCCCAGGTCGGGTAGGGCAGCAGCTTCTCGGTGTGGAGGTGCCAGCCCTGGCCGACGACGAGGGCGACGACCGCGGCGCGCTGGATCCAGGCGCCGGCGCGGCCGCGCAGCCAGCCCCCCCGCAACCAGGTCAGGCCGGCGGCGACGGCGACCAGCGCCAGCAGCAGCACGAAGGCGTAGGCGCGCCCGGGCCACCACAGGCGCTGCATGGGGCTGACCAGCTTGACCAGGCCGATGTAGGCGAGGTTGGGGATGCCGGTGGCGCCGGCGAGCAGCACGGGCCCGACGGCGAGGAGCGAGGCGGTGAGCAGCATCAGCAACCACGGCGTGCGCTGCAGCCGCCCGGGCTTGATGAAGCCGAGCAGCACGACGGGCAGCAGGACAGCCGGCGTCCAGTTGCAGCGGTGAAGGAAGACCGGGTCGCCGCCGTCGTCCTGGACGAAGAAGCCGGTCGCCGACTTCAGCGGCTCCCACAGCAGCAGGCCGATGCGCATGTCGTCATTGACGGTGGGCTCGGCGCCGTACAGGCCCCACTGCTGCACCTGGAGCAGGCCGGGGACCTCGCCCATCTGCTCGGCGAGGGGCACGACGATGGGGGCCACGACGGCGGCGGCGACGACGGCGATCAGGGCGTGGCGAGCAAGGACCGCGGCCCGGCCGCCGCCGTCGGGTCCAGGCCGCAGCGTCAGCCACAGCCCCTGGGCCAGGGCGATCATCCCGCCGAAGAAGGCGTAGTACCAGTACTGGTAGCCGCAGAGCGCCAGCAGCAGCCCGGCCAGCAGCGGTGCTGTCAGGCCGCGCTGGCGTCCGGTGCGCAGCAGGGCCGCGACGTACAGGGCCGGCAGCAGCAGCAGCGACTGGGTCGGCCGCCCCTCCACCGTCTCCATGAGCACGTAGGGGGCGAAGGTGCCGAGCAGGGAAACCGCACCGATGGCCAGCCGATCGTCGGTGACCTCGCGGGCGGCGCGCCCCATGGCCAGGCCGCTGAGCACCAGGCCGACCATCACGAAGACGTTGTAGCCGAGCACCGGGCCGAGCAGCATGCGGAAGGGCACGGCGGCCCAGGCGTCCAGCATGTTCGCGCCGGTGTGCTGCAGGATGTCCTTGCCCCAGGGGTAGAAGAACAGGTCGGTGTGCAGCGGGCTGGTGTCCTCGGTCAGCGTCTTCTCGGCGAACCAGTAGAACCACTGGGTTCCGTGGTGATCGACGTACTCGATGCCCAGGAAGTGGTCGGCGAGCAGCGGGGCCGCCTCCCACAGCACCGCGGCGGACAGGCCGGCCCAGAGCAGCAGCAGCAGCAGCCGATCGACGGCGCGGGCGCTCATCGCGGACGCCCGGGTGGGTGCGGGCGGTCCTGGGGCGCGGAGAAGGGGTCGCTCGGCGGGCGATGCTGCACGTCGCTCCCGGGTGGCAGCAGCTCGGGGTGGGCCACGGCGCCGCTCGGGGTGAACCAGATGGGCCGGCAGGTGTCGTCGAGCTGTCGGCTCCAGGCGGGCTGGAGCCGACCGTCGGCGAGCAATGCCGAGAGTGCGTCGAGGCTTGCCGAATAGCGCTGGCGCCACGCCGCGTCCAGGCCGCCGCAGTCGTAGTGGATGAGGGCGTCGACGGGGGCGGTGTCTGCGGGCAGGCCGTGGCGTAGCTCGACGAGCGTGACGCGGTCGGGGTCGAGAAAGACCAGCTCCAGGCGCCCGGGCTCCTCGCCGTAGGGCTGCGACAGCCCCTGGTCGACCGCGATCCGGCAGCCGTCGTGGCCGCATGTTGCTTCGATGAGCCCGAGGAGCTGCGGGCGGCCCCAGTCCCGGTAGGGGCGGAAGCTGTTGCGCAGCGCGGGACGGGTCGACAGGTGCAGCAGGCGGCCGGCCGAGGCGAGGCCAGGGGTCGTCGGCGGCAGCCACTGCGTCAGGCTGAACAGGCAGAAGCCGGCCGCGGCGACGGCGACGCCCAGGCGCGGCAGTCGCGCGAGCCCGCCCGCCGCCAGCAGCGCGGCGGCCACCAGGCCGAGGACGAAGTTGTCGACGCCGGCGCGGGCCGCAGCGAACAGCAGGATCGGCAGCAGGGCCCAGGCCTGCAGCAGGCGCAGCGCGGTCCGGCGCGGCAGGGACAGCGACAGCAGCAGGCCGAGGCCGAGGATCAGCAGCCCGGGGCCACCCAGCAGCTCGACGAGCTGCCCGGTCAGTGGCGGGACGTCGGCGAGGTACCGGTCGCGGGCTTCGAGCTTGGCGGAGAGGTAGCTGTCCAGCTCGCGCAGCCAGGGCAGCAGGCCGAGCAGCGGCACCGCCAGGAGCGCGCGGCGACGCGGCGGCGTCGGACCGGCGATGACCGCGAGGATCAGCGGCAGCAGCCACACGAGGCCCGACGGGCGCAGGGCGAAGGCCAGGGCGCTGGCCACGACGAAGCCGAGGCGGTGGCGGCGTCGGGCGAGGGTGGGATCGGCGGCCCAGGCGTTCGCGGCGACGAGCACGAGCGCGGCCTCCGGCACGTGGACCCAGCCCTGGCGTGCCAACACGACGGTGCCCGGGAGGCTGCCGAGGAGCAGGGCGGCGATCAGCCCGGCCCGCGATCCCCACAGGCGACGGGCCAGCAGGGCGCCACCGGCCACGGTGCCGGCGAGGCCTGCGAGGTCGACGAGGCCGAAGACCTGAGGGCGGGCGCCGAGGACGGCCAGCAGCAGCGCGTAGCTGGAGGTGAACCAGCCGCCGGGAGCGACCAGCGTCCGCAGCCACGGACCCGGCTGACCGTGCTGCAGACCGGACAGCGCGTCGGGCAGGGCGGCGTGCATCAGGCTCAGGTCCCGCGGCAGCCGTACGTCGAGCATCAGGAAGGCCAGGTGCCAGGCGATCACCAGCGCGATCACCAGCGCCGCGGCGAGGTCCTGGCGGCGGTCGCTCACCGTGGCCTCCGGCGATCACCGCCGGGCTTGTGATCGGGCACGGTCGAGCGGTGGGCGTCGGGGCGCGACGCCGCAGGCGCGCCGCCCTCGGAGCACGGCGGGACCAGCACGGCTGGTGTCGGCCGGACGGCGAGGTAGGGCGTGTCGGGCGCGGGCGCGGATGCGGCGCAGGGGCGGGTCGACGACGGGGATGGCAGCCGGTAGACGCGCCAGTCCCCGAGCGTGAGCGGCTCGGGCTTCCAGCCCGGAGGGGCGGCCCCGGCGGTGACCAGCCAGGTCCGCCAGTCGCCGGGGTTGCGCTGCTCGCCGACGCTGTGTTGGGGCATGGGGCAGCCGATGCGCACCCGCGGCTCGCCTGCGAGCAGGTCGCCGGGCGCGGCCCGGGCGCAGAGTGCTTCGCCGAAGGCCCGCAGTTCGTCGATGTCGACGGCCTGTTGGCGCAGCTCCGTGGCGAGTGCTGGTGCGCGCAGCAGGCCCGCGGCGAGGAAGGCTGCGGCGAGTGCCCACCACCGGCGGGCCGTGCGCGCGTCGGGCGCGGCGGCGAGCACGGCGAGGGCGACGGGGACGCAGACGGCGACGTGGCGCGGGTGGGTCCACGCGAGCAGGGTCGGCACGGCCGGGAGGAGCCCGACCAGCGGGGCCAGCCGTCGTCGCGCCGGCAGGCCGTGGGCGAGAAGCAGCGCGGCCACGGCGAGGAGCAGCAGCCCCCACAGCTCGGCGGCGCGCGAGAGATCGCTGGCTGCGATGGCCGCCCATGCTCGCGGTCCGCCGGCTTCGATGGTGGCGCGCAGGGCTGCGGGCAGCTCCTCGGGCAGGGCCTCGGCGGTCGCCAGCGTGTCGGCGGAGGATCCGCTCACCCGCGAGAACCAGGCCTGGTCCCAGGGCAGGCCGGCGGGGGCGCCGAGCAGCAGCGGACCGACGATGGCGGCGACGGTCGCGGCCATGGCGCGCACGACGCGGTCGGCGGCTTGCCCCGGGGCGCCGGCGGCGACCAGGACGAGCAGGCCGCTGACGACGACGCCGTGGACGCGGGCGAGGGGGGCGAGGGCCGCGAGCAGCAGCAGCAGGGCGAGTCGGGGGGCCGAGGGCCGGTCGAGCGCCGCCCGTGCAGCGGCGACGCTCGCCAGCAGGAGCAGGGCCACGAGGCCGTCGGGTTGGATGGACACGGCCTGGCCGGCGAGGACCGGCACGGCGAGCACCGAGAGCCCGGCGATCAGCGCCGGGACACGGTGGGCCCCGAGGTTCCGGGCAAGGGCCCAGGTCGCGACGGGCAGCAGGGTTGCCAGGGCCGCCGCGAGTGCAGCGGCGGCGTCGATGTCGGGGGGACCCGGCCACGCCGCCAGCAGGGCCGGCCACAGCGGTGGCACCGCTGCCGGCGCGCCGACCTCGGCGTTCCACGCCGACAGCAGCCACAGGTCCGGGTCGAGGCCGGCGGGGCCTGCCAGGCCGAGCGCCACGGGCAACACCAACACCTGGCCGATCCCGACCGCCAGGAGCCCCGTCACCGCTGCCATGTCGCGTCGATCCACGCGCTGCCCTCGTCTCGCCCCGGGTGGGGGCCGAGGTTAGCGCCTCGGCGTGCTTCCCGCCGTACCGCTGCTGACCCTCGGCCTGGCGGTGGGCTGCGGCGGCGACCCACGCCCGGTGCAGGCTGAGGGGCCGCCCACGGGCGACTGGACCGCCTGCAGCGACCCCCACTGCCGCAGCCAGCTCCTGCCGGAAGCCTGGCGCCGGGATCCCGACGCCGTGACCGCCACGCTCCTCGACCTCGACCCCCTCGCCCAGGAAGCCGCCCTGCGGACCCTGGCGGCCCACGAAGCGCGCGCACTGCAGCAGCTCTGCCCGCAGCTCCGGGGCCCCGTCGCAGACACCTGCCGCAAGCTCGTCGAGCGCCCCCACCTGTCCATGGAGCTGCCGCCCGACGCGTCGACCGACGTGCCGACCCGCCAGGCGCCCGGCCCCTCGGGCGCCCACCTGCCCCGCCCTCCCACCGCCGGCCGCGCCGACATCCACAGCGCAGCCCTCCTCGACGCGCTGAGGGCCTGCGACGCGCAACCCGCCGGGCCCGCCCGCGACGAGTGCAGCTTCCAGGCAGCCGAAGCCTGGGTGCGCGACGGGGGCATGGACCACTGGGCCGAGGGCATGGCCGCCTGCGCGACCAGCGGCCCCTTCCTCCTCCCCTGCGCCCAGCACCTCCTCAACCTCGCCACGCCGCCGGCCTCACCCGCCGACGCGCCCACCGCCGACGCCGTCGCGACGCTGGCCGCGGCCGAGCAGCAGCTCGCCGGCATCGTCGGCCCCGATCTCGCCCCGCTCTACGTCGACCGCCTGCGCGCCCACTGGGTCGCCGCCGCCTTCCGCGGGGCGGATCGGGTGACGGGCCACCTCCTCGACGCGCTGCCGGCCGACGGCGCCCCCCACGTCCGCATGGCCGCCGCCTGGACGCTGCTGTTGCGCCCGGACGCCGACACGCCGGGCGTGGACGCGGGCCTCGACGCCCTCGTCGCCAGCGTCGAGACCCACCTCGCCGACCGCGGCCCGGTGCTGGCAGAGGCTGGCCGCAACATCGCCGCCGAGCTGTCCAAGCCCGCCGACCTGTGGCCGGCCGACCAGGGCGCGGCCGAAGCGTTGATCCCGGCCGTGTCCTGCCTCGGCGACGGCCGCCGGGCGCTGGGCCCCTCCGAGCGCGAGGACCTGCAGATCGCCGTGCTGGAAGCTGCGGCCCGCCTGTCGCCACCCGCGCCGCGTGCCGTGTTCCTGGACGGCGCCGCCGAGGGCCGCAGCCCCATCGTGCGGTGGACCGCCGTCCGCCTGGGCCGTGGCGTGTACGGACCCGAGGGCTGGCCGGCGGTGGGCGTGCCGGGACCGGACGCGCCGCCGGGCTAGCCGTCCAATACTTCCTGTGCTTCGGCCATGCACATGCTCTCTTCGCGTTCGTGGGTGCGGATGTGCTGGGCGAAGGCTTCGAGCTGCAGGGTCGCCGGGATGTCGCGGCGGTTGTCCGGGCGGATGTGGGCGCGCAGCTCGGCGGCTTCCTTGAGCAGGAGCTGGTGGTCGGCGATGAGCGCGTCGACCCGTGGTCCGAGGTCCGACTTCAGCGCGACCATCCAGTGGAAGACGCCGTCGCGCTCTTCCTCCATGCGGAAGTGGAAGGGCAGCGTCCGCTGGATGCGGCCCAGCAGCGTGGCCGCCACGGCGCCGTCGGTGGCGTCGAGCAGCTCGCCGAGGGCGTCCATGATCAGCTCGTGGGTGGCGGACACCTCGTCGGCGCCGGTGACCTGGGACAGAGGTCGGAAGGGATGCATCGCCGCCTCGGGGACAGGGGAGAAGCTGCCGTCAACGTACTGCGTGGCCGTATCGGCGCGATCGGCCTGCGCGCATGTGTCGCTCGGTCGATCGGCCTACGGGCTCTGAAAGAGCACGGGGTGGGCCGAGAACAGCATCATGGCGATGAAGGCTCCGGCCCCGCCGCCGATGAGGGCGCGGCCGTCGAGGTCCACGATGCGCGCGGGGCGCGGCAGGATCGGGGTGGCGGCGGCGTAGGCCCGGTAGGCGTCGCTGGTGCGCCGCTTGCGCCAGTCCTGGTGCAGCAGCCCGAGCACGCCCGTCAGGAACAGGAAGCCGTAGAAGCTGAAGTCCACCAGCGAGGGGGTCACGATGAGGTGGGCGAGCGCCCAGTGCGCCACGCCCAGGTTGACCGGGTGCCGCGTGACGCGGGACAGCGGCGTGACGGGGATCTCGCCCTCGATGCGGCCGGCCATCATCGAGGAGCCGGTCGGCTCGGCGGCGCCCGCGCCGATGAGGCCGAAGCCGATGAGGCCCAGCAGCGCGCCGACGGCTTCGATGGGGCCCTCCAGCTCCCAGAGCTTGTCGGCGGTGGGGTGGGCGTGCCACCAGGTCCACACCCAGGGCAGGAAGAAGCCGAGGGCGACCACCGAGTAGACCGCCTTGAAGCCGGTGGCGCCGAGCAGGCCGCGCAGCGCCTTGCGGACGGGCGGGTGACTGAGCAGCAGGTGGCTGGCGAGGAAGCCGAGGCCGAGCGAGGCGGTCAGGGCGGTGGGGCTCATCGTGGCGGTCTCCGAGGGGAGGGGGGCGGCGCGTTGTCAGGGCTACCCGGTTCTCGACCGAGGCGTGGTGGCGCGGCGGTACTTGCGCGCGAATTACGGGGCCCTCTCCACCTGCCGGGGAGCCATGCTCTCGTCCCAGACCCACCTCGTCAGCATGGCCATCGCCGCGGCCATCGCCGTGCTGGTCCTGCTGGCCGGGCTGACCGAGCGCCGCTGGCCGCGGCTGGCCGTGCTGTGGACGGCGCTCTTCGTCGGGACCGCGGCGGGTGCCGGCTACGCCTGGTCCAACCTCGGCGAGTTCCGCAGCCGGGTCGGCCTGGTCCACAGCCACGAGCAGTTCCACTTCTACCTGGGGTCGAAGTACCTCCCCGAGGTCCGCTACGACGGGCTGTACCTGGCGACCATGGGGGCGCTCGAAGAGTCCATGGGCAAGATGCCGGCGTGGACCGTGCGCAGCCTCCACGACTTCACGGAGACCCCGCGGGCAGAGGTCGAACAAGGCGCCGCCGACGTCCGCCAGCGCTTCTCCGACGACCGCTGGGCGGCCTTCGTCACCGACGTCACGGCCTTCCGCAAGCTCCTGCACACCAACCTGCGCCGGGTCGTCGGCGACCACGGCAACACCGGGTCCCCTGCCTGGGCGTCGGCGGTGCTCCCGGCCACGCGCAGCCTGTCCGTCACCGTGCCCCACGCCAACATGCTGGGCGCCATCGATCCGGCGCTGCTGCTGGTGCTCTTCGGGCTGTGCTGGCGGTCCTTCGGCCTGCGCACGGCGGCCCTGGTGCTGGCCGCGTCGCTGCTGCCGATGCGGATCTTCTCGTACCTCGGCGGCAGCATCCTGCGCATGGACTGGATCTTCGCCCTTGGCGCCAGCGCCGCCCTGCTCGGGCGCAGGCACCGCCGCCTGGCCGGCCTGCTGCTGGGCTACGCCATCGCCACCAAGGCCTTCTGCGGCCTCGTCGCCCTCGCCCTCGGTGTGCGCTTCGTCGCGACGGCCATCCAGCAGCGGCGCGTGGCCCGCGAACACGTGACCGTCGTGCTGTGGGCGGTCATCGGGCTGGTCACGGCGGTGCTGGGCTCGGCCCTGGTCTTCGGCGGGCTCGACATCTGGCGCGACTACCTGCTGCGCATCCTCGAGAGCCTGCACGAAGCCTACTACCGCGGCCAGTACAGCTTCCGGGACGTCTACCTCCAGCTCGCCCACGACCCGCTGGCCGCCCTCGTCGAACCGCTCCCCAAGGTGGTCCAGGCCGGCCGCAAGGTCATCGACGTCACCGCCCTCGGCCCCGGCGTGTGGGTGGCCCGGGCGCTGATGCTGGCGGCCCTGTCCTTCGTCATCGCCCGCAACGACGAGGTCTTCGCCTACGGCGTCGGCGTCCTCTTCGTGTTCACCCTGCTCGTCACCAACATCTACTACTGGCAGTTCTTCCTGCTTCTGGCCATCGCCTTGGGCCGCCGCGGCGCCCCCGGCCGCCACACCCTGCTGCTCGCCGCGACCTTCGCGCTGATCGGCCTGCTGCGCCTGCCTGCGCTGGAGAACTGGCCGCTGTCCCGCCACGGCTACTTCGGCAGCTTCTGGCTGTGGTGGTTCTGCGTGGCGATGGTCGGGCTGGAGCTGTGGAGCTTCGTGCGAGAGTGGCGGGGACTGCGGGCCCGCGCTCTGGGAGGCTGATGGCCTGTCTGTGTTCGCGATCGTCGGTGTGCTGAGTGGCTGTGGCGACAAGGCGACGGCATCGGACTCGGGTGCTGGACCCTCGGACGGTGGGGCTGACGGTGGTGCGGATGGCGGGGCCGACGGTGGTGCGGATGGCGGGGCCGATGGTGGTGCGGATGGCGGGGCCGACGGTGGCGCGGACGGTGGAGTCGACGACCGGGTCGTCGTGATCCACCTGCTGACCGGGCAGTCCAACTCGCTCGGTACGACCCAGTTCGAGGGCGACACCCTCGACCAGTACGGCCCGGGAACTGACGCGGCGGACGCGGACACTTCGCTGTGGTGGGACAACGTCAGCGCAGCCGCCGACAGCTACCCTCCGCTTCTCTATGGCGACTCCGGCAGCGCCTGGACGACCCTGCAGGTCCAACAGGGCGGGGGGTCGGATCCGGCCTTCTGGGGGCCCGAGTTCGGCCTGGGGCGCCGGCTGTCCGCGCTGGGCGAGCGGGACTTCGCCATCCTCAAGTGCAGCCGCGGCGGGGGCGGCAACACCCTGTGGGACTCCACGGTCTTCGCGACCTCCCCCGACGACGCCCACATGTGGGGCCAGATCGTCGACACGACGACGGCCGCGGTGGGGGCGCTGCAGGCGGCCGGCTACCGCGTGGAGCTGGGCGGCTTCTACTACATCCAGGGCGAGTCCAACACGGTCGACGAAGCCGCCGTGGCAGGAGAGCGGCTGCAGCGGCTCATCGGCGACGTGGCCTCGCTGTTCGAGGAGCTCGAGCCCGGCTCCACCGCCACGATGCGCACGATCATCGGCGAGATCGCGGCCAGCGACTCCACAGGGCCGCGTGCCCGGACGACGGCGCAACAGCAGGCGCTGGCAACGGGTGATCCGGCGATCACCTTCGTGCAGACCTCGGACCTCCCGCTGAAGGAGGACGGCATCCACTTCGGCAAGGACGAGAAGCTCGAGATCGGCCAGCGCTTCGCCGACGCCTGGGTGGCCGGTGGGCGGTGAGCGAAGAGGCTTCGATCCCTACCCCCCGAACAGCTCCACACAGCCCCGCAGGGCCAGCGCGATGGCGGCGTGTTCGGCTTCGGCGGCCTGGTCGGGGCTGCCCCAGGCTTCGCCGACCCCGATGACGGCGAGCACGGTGCCGGCCATGACGACGGCGGGGTGTGGGGCCTGCATGGACAGCGGGCGGCGGTCGGCGCCGTGGGTCTGTGCCAGCACGAAGAGGTGGCTGCTCTCCATCTCTGTCGCCAGCACGCCGGCCCGGGACAGCATGGTCATGTAAGACGCGCTGGCGTCGGCGAGGGGGCCGGTGGGGACCTCGCGACCGTAGAAGGTGTCCTTGGCGTGGACGAGGCCGCGGTAGCAGCGGTCGGCGTAGCCCAGGTCGGTGGCGGCGCGGGACAGCGCCGAGACCCAGGCGGGGTGGGCCACGGCCGGCACGTCGCGGGGGACGAGGGCGTCGCTGGTGCCCTCGTCTCGGACGGCGCCGGTGGGGATCACCAGGGCGCCGACGCCGATGTCGTCGGGCTGCAGGCTGCCGGCGGTGCCGACGCGCAGCAGGCAGCGGGCACCCAGGGACAGCAGCTCGCTGACGATGATGCCGAGGCTGGGGCAGCCCATTCCCGTGGCGACGGTGGCGACGTCGACGGTGCGGCCGTCGTGGGACAGCCGGCCGGTGTGGATGTCGTGGCGGCGGGCGTTGCGGTGGACGTGGACGTCGTCGAAGTGGGCGGCGATCTTCTCGGCGCGGGAGGGCGAGCCGGGCAGCAGGACGACCCGGCCGACGCCGGCGTTGCCGGCGAGCAGGTCGGGGCCGGCGTCGAGGTGGTGGGCCCCGCTCATGCCAGCCCCCCGACGTCGCGGAGGCGGGCGATGCGTTCGCCGCACACAGCCGCCAGGGCGGCGGCCGAGGCGGCGCGCTCTCCCCGGAAGAAGGCCCGCTGGCGGTGGTAGAGGTCTTCGAGGAAGGCGTCTCCGACCCCCTGCCAGCACCGCGCCCGCTGCGCCATGAAGGCGTCGCGGTCCAGCGTCCCGCCCTCGGGCCAGCGCTCGAGCAGGGCCTCTCCCAGCGTCCAGCCAGCCTCAGCGAAGCCGCGGACCTGCTGCCAGTACTCCACGACGTCGCGGGCGTAGTGGGGGATGTCGAAGGCCCGCGAGCCCGCGTCGTAGATGGCGCAGCGTTCGAGCAGGTAGGACGCCCGGTCGTACTGGCTGGCTTCCAGCTCGGGTGACAGCAGCGCGCCGCGGCGCACCAGGTCCGTGCCCGGGATGCCGATGCGCAGGTCTGTCTTGCTGTCGACCAGGCGGAACTTGCCCTCCAGGTACACCAGCACGGTGCGTTCGTAGCCGGGGAAGGCCGCGCGCAGCCGGGCGTCGATGGCGGCCAGCGCCTTCTCGGCCTTGTGGCAGCCGATGGTGAAGAACACCAGCGACCGCACCGAGCTGCCGATCTCCTGGATGTGATCGATGACGACCTGCAGGCCGTTCTCCATCGTCACGCCCGTGGCGACGACGTCGCCCATGACCAGCACCGCGTCCGGCGGGATGTCGAGCTTGCGGTACATGTCCTCCTTGACGAACCAGCGGCCGTCTTCGCGGTAGCGCTGGCTGCTCATGAAGGCCGAGCTGTGGCGGTTGAAGCCAAAGGCGCTGTGCAGCGCCCGGCGCAGCTCGAAGTTCAGCCCGCCGCGGAGGAAGCTGACCACGCAGACCCTGTCTTCGGGGTGCTGTTCCAGCAGCGGGCGGAAGGGCGCGGTCACCAGCGCGGTCGCCATGCTGTCCTGCAGGGCGAGGTTGAAGGCGACGCCGAGCAGCTCGGGGCGGTTGCAGATGGCGCGGGTGCCGGCGGTGCTGACGACGTAGCGTTCCACCGGGCCGGCGTGGTCGCCCTCGATGGCGTACCAGCTCGCGCCGTCGGTGCGGCGGATGCGGTGCAGGGTCTGCATGGACGGAAGCTCCGGTGGGAGGTCAGTCGGGATCGACGCCGAGGCCAAGGTGCCAGGTCAGGGTGGGGTCGGGTTGGCCCTTGCCGCGGCGGTACTCACGGAAGTCCAGCTCCTGGGCCAGGGCGGTGCGGCGCTGCCAGGCCCAGAAGTGGTCGACCCGGTCGAGGCCGGGCTTCATGATGTGTTCGCCCTTGCCGAGATCGTGGAGCAGCGGACCCATGATGCGGGCGGTCACGTCGACATCGGCGCGGGCGTCGTGGGCGTTGAACTGGATGCCGCGGCGACCGGCGACGTCTTCGAGCCGCTTTCCGCGCTGGTACTTGTCGACGACCTTGGCCCAGACGAAGGGGTCGAGGCCGTACAGCGGCGGCGCGTCGTCCGGGCGGCCGAGCAGGGCCAGGGACTCGGCGAGCACGGCCTGATCAAACGGCAGGTTGTAGGCGCAGAGCAGTCGGTCGCGAAGATCGGAGAGCAGCCGGTCCACGACGTCTGCGAAGGTCGGCGCATCGGCGACATCGTCGTCGGTGATGCCGTGGACGGCCGAGGCTTCGGGTGGGATGGGCGTGGGAGGGCGGATCAGGGTGTCCCAGCTCTGCTCCAGCGCGTCGCCCAGGCGGCCGAGGGCGACGGCGAGCTGGACCGGGTGGCGCTGGCCTGGCGTGATCCCCGTCGTCTCGAAGTCGAACACCAGGATGGGCGCGCCGCGGAGCGGGTGGTGCGGGTCGAGCGGGGTGGGTGGCACGGGCCCTCCGGGTGTTCCGTACCCCTATTTCGTTGCACGAGTTCTGCGCGGGAGCCGGTGAACCGGAGCCGCGCGCCGAGGTCCCAGGCGGCACCCACCACGGAGACCACCATGCGCCGCGCCCTCCCCCTCCTGCTCACCCTCGTCGGCCCTGCCTGCAGCGATGTCCTCGACACACCGGTCCGGGCCACCCTCGCCGACGGCCAGGTGCTCATGGGGGTCGTCCAGACCGAGACCCTGCAGCTCGAGACCGGCTTCGGCACCGTCGACGTCCCGTTGGCCGACATCGGCGAGGTCCAGCCGGTCGAGGGTGGGGCGCTGGGCGGCTCGGGCAACCACGTGAGCGTCTGGCTGCGCAACGGATCCGAGCTGCGCGGCGCCTGGACGGAGCCAGAGCTGGCCATGGGCCTCCAGATCGACCAGCAGCTCGTGGGCGTCGACCTGCCCATGGACCGGCTGGAGCGCCTGCAGCTCCAGGGCGGCGACCTGCTGCCCGCCGGGATCGTCTACCGGGTCCGCACCGTGTACGGAGACGACTTCGTGGTCGACGCCGACGCCACCTGGGTGCGCCTGGACAGCGACCTCGGCAGCTTCGCCCCGACCCTCGGCGAGGTGTGGAGCCTCCAGCAAGACACCGTCGACGACAGCCTGCGCTGGCGGATGGAGCTGCAGACCGGCACCGTCCTCCTCGGCGAGCTGAGCGGCACCACCGGCGACGCCGACGCGCTGAGCCTGGCCCTGCCCCTGGGACCCGACGCCCTGTCCGTCCCCATCGACGACATCGTCAGCATCGAGCGCCAGGACTGGGGCGGCTACGACAGCTTCCTGCCGGTGTCCAAGATCCGGGGTCCGGAGGAGGTCGAGGAGGCCGCGCCTGCCGACAGCGGCGGGTGGTTCGACAACCGCCGCCAGCTCGACTTCAAGTCGGTGCAGTGACCGCGGGGCGGTGAGCGACGGGGTAAGGGGTGGCGACCTGGTCCACCCTCGTCTGGAAGAGCAATGTCTGCCACCCGTCTGCTCCCCCTCCTCGGCCTCGCGGCCTGCGCCGCCCGGAGTCCCGAACCCGTGTCCTTCGCCACCGCCCCCAGCTTCCACACCGAAGAGACCGGCACCCTGCTCGGCTCGCTCCCGCTGACGCGCTTCCGCTACGACAACGGCCTGCAGCTCATCGTGGTCGAGGATCACTCGGCGCCGGTGGCCGCCTACCACACCTGGTACGGCGTCGGCTCCAGCCTCGAGGAAGAGGGCAAGACCGGCCTCGCCCACCTCTTTGAGCACATGATGTTCAAGGCGACGGAAGACTACCCCGAGGGCGGCTTCGACAGCGCGCTGGAGTCCCTGGGTGCCAACGGGCTCAACGCCTGGACCTGGCTGGATGAGACCGTGTACGTCCAGGCCGTGCCCGTGGCGGCGCTGGACAAGGTCGCCGAGCTGGAGTCGACCCGCATGACGAAGCTCGTCGTCGACGCCGACGCGCTCGACAGCGAACGCGAAGTCGTCATCAACGAACGCAAGCTGCGGGTCGACAACGACCCGGGCGGCAAGCTCAACGAACAGCTCTACGCGACGGCCTTCGACACCCACACCTACGGCTGGCCGACGATCGGCTGGATGACGGACCTCAACGGCCTGTCCGTCGACGACTGCGTGAGCTTCTACCGGACCTGGTACGCCCCGAACAACGCCACCATCATCGTCGTCGGCGACGTCGACCCCATGGCGGCGGCGGCCACCGTGCTCAAGCACTACGGCCAGCTCCCGGCCAGCGAGTTGCCCGATCGCACGCCTCCCACCGAGCCCGCCCAGGCTGAACAGAAGCGGGCCGAGGTCGAGATTCCCACCACCGCCGACCGCGTCCAGGTGGGCTTCAAGAGCGTGGCCGCGGGCGACGATGACCTGCCCGTGGTCTACGTCATCGACGCCATCCTCAGCTCCGGCCGCTCCAGCCGCCTGCGTCGGGCGCTGGTCGACACCGGCCTCGCCAGCGACCTGTCGACCTTTTCGCTCGGCATGGCCGATCCTGGCCTGCTGGAGCTGGACATCAGCGCACGCGAGGGCGTGACCGCAGACCAGCTCGAAGCCGCCCTGTTCGCAGAGCTGGACGCCTTCATCGCCGACGGCCCGACGGAAGCCGACCTGGAACGCGGCATCCGCCAGACCCAGGCCGCCAGCATGGGCGCGCTGTCCGGCGTCGCCGGCAAGGCCCAGCTCGTCGGCTGGTTCTGGCGCACGACGGGCGACTGGCACCACGGTGAAGACGTGGTCGCCGCGGTCGGAAAGGTGACCGCCGACGACGTCAAGCGGGTGGCCAGCAAGCTGCTGGCTCGCACCAACTCCACGGTGATCGCCGGCCGCGCCAGCCAGGCGGCCCAGGGCGTCACCCCCGACCTGCACGACCGCCCGGCGGCGGCCACCAACTCCTCGGTGCAGGGACGCGCCGTCGCCCCGCAGCCCACGGACATGCCGCGGGGCGAGGTGGTGCAGCGTGACTCCCACGGCGCCACCGTGCTGGCCGTCCACGACGAGACGGAGCCGCTGCTTCGGCTGTCCATCTCCTTCAAGAACGGCTCCGCCGAAGATGCGACCCCCGGCACGGCGAACCTCGCCGCGAAGATGCTGCTGCGGGGCACCGGCAGCCGGGATCGGACCTCGTTCGAGGAAGCGCTGGAGCGCCTGGGCGGCAGCATCGACGCCAGCGTGGGCGAAGACACCGTCTCGCTGTCGGGAGCTGTCCCGGCCGACGCCTGGCCGGGCTTCGTCGCCCTGCTCACGGAAGCCCTGTCCGACCCGGCCTTCGACGCCGCGACCCTCGACGAGCTGAAGGCCGAGGTCCGCAGCGAGCTGAAGGACCGCGCCGACGACGACCGCGCGTTGGTGGGGCGGGCGTTTGCGTCGGCCTGGTACGGCCCTGACAGCCCCTACGGGCGCGACGTGCGGGGCACGGTCGGGTCGCTGGCCGGCATCGGCGCCGACGACGTCCGCGCCCATGCCGACAAGTGGTTCGTCAGTGGTGCGGCGGTGGTCGGCCTGTCCGGCGCCTTCGACAGCCAGGCGCTCGACGACATCGACGCGCTGCTGGCCACCATCGAGGGGACGGCGCCGGAGCGCACGACGATCGTGCCGGTGCCCACGCCCGAGGGCCGCCGGGTGGTCATCGTCGACAAGCCGGAGCGCACCCAGGTGCAGGTCATGGTCGGCCAGCGCGGGCTCGACCCCCTCTCGCCCGACTACCCGGCTTTCCTCCTCGGTAACGACGTGGTCGGTGGCTACAGCTTCAGCGCCTGGCTGATGAAGCAGGTGCGCGTGGAGCGCGGCTGGTCGTACTACGCCTACGGCGCCAACCGGCCCAAGGACATGGACGCCGCCTGGTCGGCCGTGCTGGCGCCGGGCTCGGACTACGCCGTCGACGCCGTCAAGCTGGTCCTCGACGTCATGGCTCAGGGTCGGGGCGACCTCCCCACCGACGAAGTCGAGCTGGCCCGCAGCAGCCGGGTCAACAGCGCGCCCTTCCTCGACGACACCGCCCCCAAGCGCCTGGACCTCGCCGTCCAGCAGGCGCTGACGGGCTACGACAAGGCCGCCGTGGACGCCGCGGTGGGCGGTGTCGACGAAGCCGACGCCGAGAAGCTGCTGCACGACTTCTACGACCCGGAGCACAGCCTGATCGTCATGGTCGCCACGGCCGACGACGTCAAGGACGCCGCCGCCGAGCTGGGCGAGGTCACGGTGATCCCCTTCACCGACGTCGAGTAGGTCGACGCCGATGGTCCGGACCATCGCCCTGCTGCGCGGCATCAACGTCGGTGGCCACAACAAGCTGCCGATGGCCGACCTGCGCGCGCTGCTCGAGGGCCTCGGCTACGGCGGCGTGCGGACGTACATCCAGTCCGGCAACGCCGTGTTCGACGCTCCGGCCGGGGACTGTGCCGGGGCGATCGCGGCGGCGATTGCGGATCGCTTCGGCTTCTCCGTGCCGGTCGTCACGCGCACCGCCGACGAGCTGGCGGCGCTCGGAAGCCACCGCTTCGCGGATCAGGCCACCGATGACAAGCAGCTCCACGTCTTCTTCCTGGCCGAGCACCCCGACGCCGCGGCGGTCGCAGCGCTCGACCCCGATCGGTCACCGCCGGATCGCTATGCGGTCGTCGGCCGCGACATCCACGTGTTCTGTCCACGCGGGCTGGCCCGGACGAAGCTGACGAACGCCTGGTTCGATCGGCAGCTCGGCACGGTGAGCACCGGTCGGAACTGGCGGACGGTCGGCAAGCTGCTGGCGATGGCCGATGGCTGAGGCGCTGGCGCTGGCACTGTTCGGCCTCGCCGCGCTCGCCGTCAGCCTGCATGCCCTCGCCCTGCTGCACCTGCTGCTGCGGCGGCCCCGACCGGCGGTGCCGGTGCCGTTGGGCGATGATCTGCCCGTCGTGACCGTCCAGCTCCCCCTGTTCAACGAGCCCGACGTCGCCGGTGCGCTGCTGCGATGCGTGGCGGCGCTGGACTGGCCGCCCGAGCGACTGCAGATCCAGGTCCTCGACGACTCCACCGACGAGACGCCGGGCATCGTGGCGGCTGAGGTGGAGTGGATGCGGCGCCGGGGCCTCGCCGTGCAGCACCTTCGCCGGGCGGAACGCACCGGCTTCAAGGCCGGGGCGCTGGCCGAGGGCCTGCAGACCGCCCGGGGCGAGCTGATCGCCATCCTCGACGCCGACTTCCGGCCGCGACCCGACTGGTTGCGGCAGGCCGTGGCCTGTCTCGCACCCGATGTGGGCCTGGTCCAGTGCCGGTGGTCCTTTCGCAACGCCGACGCCTCGCTGCTGACCCGCGCCCAGGCGCTGCACCTCGACGCCCACTTCGCCGTGGAGCAGCAGGCGCGAAGCGCCGGCCTGTTCATGGGCTTCAACGGCACCGCCGGGGTGTGGCGGCGGGCGGCCATCGACGCCGCCGGGGGGTGGGAGGGCGACACCCTGACCGAGGACCTCGACCTCGCCTACCGCGCCCAGCTCGCCGGGTGGCGGCTGCGCTACGTCGACGACATCGATGTCCCCTCGGACCTCCCCGACCAGCTCGGGGCGGTGCGCAGCCAGCAGCACCGCTGGATCCGCGGGGGCGCCCAGGTCGCCCGCAAGCTCCTCCTTCGTCTGTGGCGCTCGCGCCAGCCCCTGCAGCGCAAGCTCCATGGCACGGCGCACCTCCTCGCCAGCTCCGTCTTCCTGCCGGTGCTGCTGCTCTGCCTGCTGGCCCCGGTGTTGGCCTTTGTGCCGGCGGGCGGGGTGGTGGGGGTCTTGCTGCGGGGTGTCCTCGGTGTGCTCGTGCTCGTATACGGCACGGCCTGTGTGCGGCGGGCGGGATGGGGCGGGCTGTGGCGGCTGGTGCGCGATCTTCCGGTCTTCCTGGTCCTCGTGACGGCCATCTGCGTGCACGATGCCCACGCCGCCTGGCTGGGCTGGACCGCCGGCACCGGCACCTTCGTGCGCACGCCCAAGGGCAGCCGGGTCGTGCCACGGCGGCTGCCTCCGACCCTGCCGATGGAGGCGCTGGTCGCAGTGTGGTCGTGGGTGGGGCTGGTGGCGGCGGTGGCCCGTGGTCAGTGGGGAGGCGCGGCGTTCTTGTCGGCCCAGGCCCTGGGCTTCAGCGGCCTGGTGGTGGCGTCGTTCCTGAGCTTGCGTCGCGAGGCGGCGCCGGTGGCAGCGCGGCTTTGAGCCAGGCTGCGAAGTGCTGGTTTCCTGCGGCGTTGTAGTGGAGGTTGTCGCCGGGGAAGCGCCAGTCGCTGGGGTCCTTCCCCCGCCAGTCGGGCAGGGGGGTCCAGCACCGTGAAGCCGGCCGCCGCCCCTTCGCGTGCGACGAGGGTGTGCAGCTCCGTCCACTGGTAGTCGTGCCACCAGTACAGCGCCGGTGAGATCACCAGGACGGCCTGCACGCCGTCGGTGTGGAGCTCGTCGCCGAGGTGGTGCAGGGCGCCGGACATGCGCGCTACGCGCCGGGGATCGCGGGCCGAGAGCAGCATCTCGTCGATGTAGCCGCCGGGCATCGTGAACAGTCGATGCCAGCGCAGGGCGTGGCGGAGGGCCGCGAGCACCTGCGAGCCGCTGCCGCGGCGCTCATCGAACCACAGGCGGTTGACGGTCTCGTTGCGGAGGGGAGCGGCGGCATCGAGCCAGGCGCGCTCGGCTGCGAGCTCGGCGAGGTCGGCGTCGCTGCCGTGGATCTTGAGCGGCCCCGACATGGTCAGCATGTCGTTGAGGCAGAACACCAGCACCAGCGTGTCGGGGGAGAAGGCGCGCACCTTGCGGTGGTACCAGGCCGCTTCCTGGACGGTGTCGTAGCCGCTGACGCCGAAGTCGATGACCTCGGTGCCTGGACCCAGCGCCCGCTGGAGTGCGCCTGGCAGGCTCTGTTCACGCGACACCAGCTCCCCCCACACGAGGGAGTCGCCGAGCATGGCGATGCGGTGGGTCGAGGGCTGCAGCGGCACCTCCCGGTCCTCGCGCAGGCCCTGGTGGTTGTGGTGGGCGAGGCCATAGTCCATGGTGACGCTGCTGTAGGGGCGGGGCACGTAGGACAGCTCGACGTCGGCCTGGTACAGCGCCGTGTGCAGCCGGAGCGTGCGGGCCCGCCACGCGGCGTCAAACGGGGTCGGCTCCGGGCGCAGGGGACCCGCCAGCAGCCACTCGGCCAGGGCCAGGGCGACCAGGAGGCCGGCCAGCGACAGCGAGACGCGGCGGATCATGGCGGGGGGAGGTGGACGATGGCCAGGCTCTGTTCGCCCTTGGACCAGGCCACCAGGTCGCCGCCGCCGGTGAGCTGGACGGCCCACAGGTTGTCGGCCTGGACGCCGAGGCTGACCTCGTAGAGGGGCGGGCGGTCGATGGTCACGCCGTGGCCGGCGGTCACGCTCAGCTCTCCGTCGACGACGACGGCGGCGAGGTCGGTCAGCCCATCCCCGGTCAGATCCTCGCACATGCTCCAGGCCGCCTTGCTTCCGTCCACGGGCAGGGAGACCTGCCGGAGCTGCACCGGCTCGCCCAGCTGGTGGTCGTCCATCGGCAGGACCACCAGCTCGATGTCGACGCTCTGGGCTACGACGGCCTGGGCGAGGTTGCCGACGTCGAGCTTCAGGCGCGGGACCAGCACGTCGAGATCGCCGTCGGCGTCGACGTCGACCGGGAACAGATCCTGCGCGCCGGCCTTGCTTCGGATGCGCTGGGGCGGGGCCAGTCCGTCGACGCCCCTCCCTCGGAAGTACAGGACCTCGGACTCGGTGCTGGACAGTCGCCCGGTGTTGTGCAGCCGGTGCACGAGGAGATCGGCCAGGCCGTCGCCGTCGAGGTCCGTCCACCGCGCCGTCGTGGTCGAGGTCGGCGACCATGTCGGCACGGGCGGGGGCGCCGCGACCGGGCGCGATCCCATCGACGTCGAGGTGGGTGCCGCTGAGCAGCTCGTGCAGGCCGTCGGGATCGAGTACCCACAGGCCGTGGCCAGCGTCCCACCAGCCCGGCTGGTGGAGCCGGTAGGAGGTGCTCGTGCCCAGGATGGTGAGGTCCACGGCGTCCCCGGCCGAGGTTGCGGTCACCAGCACGTGCCGCCCGTCGATGTCGGCCGGCCGGACAGCGATCAGCGGCCCGGCCAGGGCGACGACTTGGACGGTCGGGACCGGCACCGTTCAGCGGGGCAGGCCGGCCAGCGCGTCGTGGTACTCGCGGACCAGGTCGTCGACGATCTGTTCGATGGTGGCGGTGTCGTGGATCTCGGCCACGCCGTGACCGGCGGACCAGATGTCCTTCCAGCGCTTGGCATCGGTGCCGGGGCCCTCAGCGGGCAGCGACGCCTTCAGGAAGTTGGCGTGCACACCGCTGACCTTGTCGGTGTAGACGATCTCTTCGGGGCCGGAGTCCACCACCATGTGCTTGTAGGCGTCGCTGGAGCCGCACTCTTCGGCCACGATGAAGCGCGTGCCCATGTAGACCAGGTCTGCCCCTAGGGCGAGGGAGGCCAGCACCTGCTTGCCCGTGGAGATGCAGCCGGCGGCGATGACGGGCACCGAGAGGTTGTCCTTGAGGTACGGGATCAGCGCGAAGGGGCTGATGCGGCCGGCGTGCCCACCGGCACCCGCGGCGACGCCGATGATGGCGTCGACGCCTGCGCTCTCGGCCTTCTTTGCGTGGCGCAGGTTGATGACGTCGTGGAAGACCGTGGCCTTGCGGGCGTGGGCCCGCCGCACGATCTCGGTGGGGTTGCCATACGACGTGATCCAGACCGGGACGTCGTAGCGTTCGCACAGCTCGACGTCGACCATCAGCCGTTCGGGGTCCGTCAGCCCGATCGTCATGTTGATGGCGAAGGGGCGATCGGTGCGGGCCCGCAGCCACTTCAGCTTCGCTTCGAAGTCTGCGGGGGTGCGCCCGTTGAGCGAGGGCATCGCCCCCAGGATGCCGGCTTCGGCGCAGGCCAGCAGCATCTTCTCGTTGGAGATGATGAACATGGGGGCCACGACCATGGGGTACTTGAGGCCGAGGCGTCGGGACAGGGGGGTCGAGAAGCTGGTCATGGATCGGTCCTTACCATGGCGAAGCGCAGGCGGCGGTCCCGCAGGTTCTGGATGCCGCGCAGCGCCTGGCGGTGCGCGCCCCGGACGCCGGTGTGGGCGTCAGCGGTCGCGGCGTCGGGACCGTGGAGGCGGACGCGGATCTCGTCGAGGTCGAGGGCGGCCACGGCGTCGGCGAAGCGGGTCTGCGACAGCAGGCGGCCGTTGGTCTCGATGGCGAGGTGGCGGTAGCCCATGCGGCGGGCGGCCTGCAGCAGCCCGGGCAGGCGGGCGTCGAGCAGCGGGTCGCCGCCGGTCAGCAGCACCCTGCGGTGGCCAGCGATGTAGCCATCGGTGAGCTGCTTGTACGGTGAACCCGGTGCGGGCGCCTTGCTGTGCGGCCCCTCCGCGCAGCGTGCGCAGTGGTTGAGGCAGTCGGCGCCGAGGCGAACGCGGAGTGTCCCGTCGTGGGGGCGTTGGATGGGTTGGAACTCGTCCCAGCCGTAGCCCTCTGCGTAGCCCTCCCAGATCCCGGGGCAGGTCCCGGCAACGGCGCACTGTCCACACGGGGGGCCGCGGACCTTGCCCACTTCAGGCCGGAAGTGGGTGACGTCGCCGTCGACGGTCAGGTGGAAGTCTTCCTGTGACCAGTCCATGCCGCCGGCGCAGGGCGGGATCCGGGACATGCACAGCTCTGGGCGGCCGAAGTCCAGGCCCGACGACAGCATCGCGGCGACGACGTCGACGTAGCGGGGCTGCACGTCCGCGAAGAGCTTGCGGGCCGTGCCGCGGGCTTCGACCACGTTGAAGTTGAGGCGGTCGATGTCGAAGCCCCGGGCGTAGTCGACCATGGCCTGCAGGTGCGGGAGGTTCTTCTGGACCAGCGTGCAGTTGACGTGGAAGGTGAAGCGGCGGCCGTTGCGGAGCTCCTGGAGGTTGGCCAGGCCGCGGCGGGTCTGTTCAAACGAACCCTTGCGTCGCGTGATGGCATCGTGGACATCGGCTGTGGGGCCGTGGGCCGAGATGGTGACCTCGTTGAGGCCGGCGTCGAGCAGCGCTTCGGCGAAGCTGCGGTCGGACAGGCGGCGCCCGTTGCTGATGAGCCCGATGAGCGAGAACCCAAGGTCGCGGGCGGCGGCGACGGCGTCGGGGAGGTGCCGGGTGAGCGTCGGTTCGCCGTTGGTGAACACCACGCCGTCGGAGATGCTGCGGCCGGCGCGGAGCTGTTCGATGTGCTGCTGGAGTGTGAAGCGCCCCATGCCTCGCGCTTCGTCCAGGCAGAACTCGCAGCGGTTGTTGCACCCCGGGCTGGTGGGGATGTGGAGGATCGCGGGGCCGGGGGCGATGGCTTGCATGCTGCCGGGAGGGACCTGGGGAGTGTCGAGGGTACCGCGTTCAGGGGGCCCGCGTCTTGTCGGCGAAGAAGGCGGCGGCGGCCAGGAATTGCTGGGTGGAGCCGTGGGTGTCGGCTCCGTGGCCGCTGTAGGGAGCGTCGGCCGGCAGGTGGTAGCCGGCGGCGTCGAGTGCGTCGATGATGGCGTCGGCATCGGGCTGATCGCCCCCGGGGCCGGCGTTGGCCCAGGGGGTGACGCCCAGCTCTGCGGCGGTCTGCGCGGGAGTCGAGCGGGCGTTGACGTCGTTGAACCAGGCGGCGGCGAACCAGCTCTGGCGGAGCTGCAAGGCCAGCTCCAGGCCGGCGGCGGTGCCCGCGGACTCGGACAGCAGCCAGGTGCGGTCGTTGTCGACGTCGTAGGCGGCGCGCAGCGCGTCGAGCACCGTCGCACCGTCGGAGGCCGAGGCGGTGCGCCCGTCGAGGACCGCGATCACCGCGTCGTCCATGCCGTACGCCGGCGCCACCTGCCGCATGTTGCTCATCATGGCGCTGCTACCCTCGGTGCCGGAGATCACGAGGAGGAGGGGCACGGCGTGTGCGCTGCTGCTGCCGTTGGGGGCGAGGAGCTGGTAGGTCACGGTGCCGGCGCTGGCCGAGTCCCCGGTGGGGTGGTCGCTGCCGCCGCTGCCGCCGCTGGTGGCGCCGAGGGGGGGCTCCACCGTTTCGGTGGCGCCGCCGTCGGTGGTGCCGCCGTCGGTGGTGCCGCCGTCGGGGGAGCTGTCTGAGCCGGAGTCGGCTGCCCCGCCGTCGGTGCCGCCGCCGTCGTCGGGCACCGCTGTGTCCCTGCCGTTGGAGGAGCCGTCCGCGGACGACTCGGGGCCGCCGCACCCGACTGCGAGGGTCAACAGCGCCAGCAGCGCGCCGGTGCGCATCATGGAGTCTCCGCGGTGCCACCGACAGCCTACCAGCCGTGCCGGGAAAGCCGTTAGCCCCGGTCCATGGACTCCGCTGACACCCTCCGCCTCGACGAGCGCATCCCCGACCTCGGCTTCGACAGCGCCGACGAGATGCTCGACTGCTTCCTGACCTGGGTGCTGGAGCAGGGCATCGAACCCTACCCCCACCAGGAGGAAGCCTTCCTCGAGCTGTTCGAGGGCCACCACGTCGTGCTGGCCACGCCGACCGGGTCGGGGAAGTCGCTGGTCGCCCTCGCCCAGCACTTCAAGACCTTCGCCGAGCTGGGGCGTAGCTGGTACACGGCGCCCATCAAGGCGCTGGTGTCCGAGAAGTTCTTCAGCCTGTGCAAGGTGTTCGGGGCCGAGCACGTCGGCATGATGACCGGTGATGGGGCGATCAACCGGGATGCGCCCATCATGTGCTGCACCGCCGAGATCCTCGCCAACCTCGCCCTGCGTGAGGGCAGCGACGCGAAGGTGGACAGCGTGGTGATGGACGAATTCCACTACTACGCCGACCGCGACCGGGGCATGGCCTGGCAGATCCCCTTGTTGACACTGCCGCAGGCGCAGTTCCTGCTGATGTCGGCCACGCTGGGGGACACGACGGCCATCCGCGAGGATCTGGAGGCCCGTACCGGTCGGGAGGCGGCGTTGGTGGACAGTGCGCATCGTCCGGTGCCGCTGGAGTACGAGTACAGCATGCGGCCCATCCACGAGAGCATCGACGTGCTGGTGCGCGGGGGCAAGGCGCCCGTCTACGTCGTGCACTTCTCCCAGCGGGAGGCCACGGAACAGGCCCGGGCGCTGATGTCCGTCAACTACTGTTCGTCGGACGAGAAGGCCGCCATCGCCAAGGCCGTCAAGGGCTTCCGCTTCGACAGCCCCTTCGGCAAGCACATCGAACGCTTCGTGAAGCACGGCGTGGGGCTGCACCATGCCGGGCTGCTGCCGCGGTACCGGCTGTTGGTCGAGAAGCTCGCCCAGCAGGGTCTGCTCAAGGTGATCTGCGGCACGGACACGCTCGGTGTGGGCATCAACGTCCCCATCCGGACGGTGCTGTTCACGAAGCTGTGCAAGTTCGACGGTGAGAAGGTCGACCTGCTGACACGGCGAGACTTCAAGCAGATCGCCGGTCGGGCCGGTCGGGCCGGCTTCGACGATGTCGGCTACGTCGTGGCGCAGGCCCCCGCCCACGTCATCGAGAACGCCCGGGTCGATGCCCGGGTCAAGGACGCGAAGAAGCGCCGGAAGATCCGCAAGGCCCAGCCGCCGACGCGCGGGTACAAGCACTGGGACGAAGACATCTTCAAGCTGCTGGTGGAGCGCCCGCCCGAACGGCTGGAGCCGCGGTTCTCGGTCGATCACGGCCGTCTGTTGACGCTGATGCAGCACGCCGAGGAGTCCTGTGGCGACGCCGGTCGTGGGGTGCAGGATCTGCTGCGCTTGATCGAGGACAGTCACGCCCCGCGCAAGGAGCGGGAGCGGCTGGCGGCCGAGGTGGAGTCCTTGTTGGGCGGGCTGGTCGCGGCAGGCATCGTCGTGGACGGGCGCCTCGATCCTGCGCTTCAGCACGACTTCAGCCTGTACCACAGCCTGTCCTTGTTCCTGGTCGAGGCCTTGAGCGTGCTCGATCCGGCCGCACCGGACTTCCACCTGGACGTGTTGACCTGGGTCGAAGCCATCCTGGAGAACCCGCGTCCGGTGCTGTTGCGGCAGGCGGACCGGGAGCGGGGGAGGGCTGTGGCGGCGATGAAGGCCCAGGGCATCCCCTACGAAGAGCGCATGGAGGCGTTGGAGGGCGTTGGTTGGCCCAAGCCCCACGCCGAACAGATCTACGCCATGCTCGACGTGTACGCGGAGAAGCACCCCTGGGTGACCGGCGAAGCCATCCGGCCCAAGTCCGTTGCGAGGGAGATGGTCGAGGGCTACCGCGGGTTCCCGGACTACGTCGGCGAGCTGCGGGTGGAGCACAGCGAGGGCGTGCTGCTGCGATACCTGACCGAGGTCTACAAGGCGTTGTTGCAGAACGTGCCCGAGGCCATGCACACAGACGGCCTGCTGGATGCCATCGCCTACCTGCGGGCGATGCTGGGGCGGGTCGACAGCAGCCTTGTGACCGAGTGGGAGACCCTGCTGGCTGGTACAGACACAGGGCCAGACCAGGTGCGGCCGGTGGACATCTCCCTGAACCGGCGGCTGTTCCATGCGCGGATCCGCGCCGAGCTGCACGCCATCGTGCGGGCGCTGTCGCAGCAGGACTGGGAGGAGGCGGCGAGCTGTGCGCGGGGGGACTGGAGCGCCGGCGACTTCGAGGCCGCGCTGCAGCCTTGGCTGGAGGAGCACGGAGACGTGGCCTTCGACCACCGGGCGCGGCTGGCGAGCAACACCCGCGTGGAGCAGACCGCCCCGCACACATGGACGGTCCGCCAGACGCTGCTGGCGAGGGTGTCCGTGTACGGAGACGCCGACGCCACGGGCTACGAGGACCTGGAGGACGAGGTCGCCTGGGAGCTGGAGGGGCGGGTGGACCTGACCGGCGACACCAACCCGGACGGGCCCCTGGTGGAGGTCGTGCGGATCGGGGAGTAGGGAGAGTGGTACGCTGGCGGCATGGTCCTCGTCATCCTCTCTTCCTGCTGGTTCTCCCGAGTGGAGCTGTCCGTCGACATGACTGAGCGCTGGTGCAGCTTCTGGAATTGCACCGGTGTCGACAATATCTCGGCGGTGTGCCACGACGACATCGACGAGAAGACGAAGCAGCACGAGCGGGACCTGCTGGACGCCGGCTACCGGGTGCAGGACGAGCTGCTGGACGCCTGTCTTGAAGATCTGGGTGGGGGACCGGACGACGATGGCTGGTGTGGCTGCGGCGGGTGCACCTACCAGGCCTGCTGCGCTTGCACCGGCACGCCCATCGAAGCGCTGGACCTGGTCTATGGCGCGGCGGATGCCGAACCATGGACCGGCGACACGGGGGGGTGAGAGCCCGCGTCATCGCACCACCACCGCGCGATGGGGGTACAGGAACACGTCGGCGTCGTCGAGCCGTTCGATGGCCATGAAGCCCCCGTGGACCAGGCGCAGGTGGCAGCTTGGACAGAGGCAGCAGAGGTTGTCGGTGTCGTCCGAGCCGCCCAGTGAACGGGGCGTGATGTGGTGGACGTGGATCTTGATGGTGCGCCGCCGGCACTCCGGGTTTTCGCAGGTGTAGTCGGCGCGCCTGCGGGGCCCCCTCCTGCCGGGGGCCGGCTGCACCTGGTCGAGCAGCCAGCGCGCGGCTTCCAGCAGCCCCGTCGGCACGATGATGCAGCGTTCGGGGGCGTCGGTCGGTTCGGGAGGGGCGTCGGGGCGGAGCGATACCGTGATGGCCGAGGGGTCCAGCGGTCCGTCTCCCACCCGCGGTGGTCCGAGGCGCTGGGCGTCGGGCGTCCAGCCCGCCAGCCCTGTCGAGCTGCCGCCAGTTTCTGTCGCGGCCAGGGCGTCGAGCCGCGCGCGGCGCTGAGCGAGAGCCCGTTCCACGAGGTCCGGGGCGTCGTCGGCCAGGCGCTGCAGAACCCGCCGCTTGTGGTGGGCGTCGGCGGGGTCGGCCGCCATGCGCCGCAGGTCGCCGAGGGGGACCCGGTCGGCCACCGCCAGCCACTGTCGCGCCTGGGTGGCGTTGTCGAACAGGCGGCCCAGCGCTTCCACCCGCGCCAGCGCCAGCCCCCGGTCCACGGCGGCGGCGATCTGCGGGTACCACAACAGGGTGCGCCCTTCCTTGCGGAGGCGTTGGGCGGTTCGCACCGACATGTCGAGCTGGGCCCGCACGAAGTCGTTGAAGCTGTCGTGGCCCCAGTCGAGGAACAGCCAACAGTCCTTGATCTGGTCGAGGAGGCGCCCGAGGACCGCCCGCCGCCGGCGCCGGATCGCCATGAGCCGATCGAGGATCTCCAGCGCGTGGTCGAGGTCGCGTGGTTCTTCCCACGGCCCGACCACCGGAGTCGCCTGGTCGCCCAGCCCATCCGGCATGGACGGAGGAGACAGGTCGGGGGCGGGGCGAGGGGCCCGGGCGTCTTCCAGGATCTGCGCGGGCGCTTCGCCGCTGTGGAACCAGTCGAGGATCTGCTGATCCGCGACGTGATCGGGCACGGCCCGCCCCAGCAGCAGCCGGGCGAGGCGCCGGGCCCGCCGCACCGTGGCGGCGTCGTCGCCGCCCAGCACGTCGATGTCGCCGTGGCGCGCATGTCCTGCGGCGAGGTCCGCCGGTTGGCCCGCCACCACCGCCCGGATCCATGCGGCCTGTTGCCCGGGGGACACCCGCCCCGGCGCCTGCACCGCCGCCGTCAAGTTCACCAGCCCGACGTGTACTGCTTTCTTGATCAGGTCGAGGTCACTCCGCAGCAAGCGGGCGAGCTGCCGCTGCCAGGACGGCTGCCAGCACATCCGTTCGCACACAAAGGACGTGAACGAACCGTAGCCCAAGGTGCGCAGATCGTGCTGCTGGATGACGCAGCAGACCCGCGCCAGCCGCAGGTCGAGGGCCGCCGAAGATCGCGCGAGACCGACGGTGAGTGCCCGCACCTCTTCGATGCGTGGGTCGCTGGGAAGCCACGATTCCATGGTGTCAACGGCCAGCCGCGCGAGCACCGATGGGCCGCCCATGCCCACCGATATGCCGCGGTCTGCCGTGCCCGGCCCGAGTGCCGCGGAACCGGTACCCGGTCCCACTGCAGCCGCCGGCTGCAGCGCTGAGGCACCCGAGGCCGCATGGACGGGCGGCCCGCTGCCAGGATGGTCTTCGTTCCCGAGCATGGCTTCAAGCTATCACGAAACGGAACGCGGGCGAGGTTTTGTCTCAGGAAAATCAGCCTGAAATCGGACAGAAAACGGCATTGTTTATGTTTGGTGTTCGTGGCAGCTGCCTGCCGCTCTGCGAGTGCTCGGTGGTGCCTGTGATGCGAGCGCCTCTCCTCCACGTAGCGCAGACGCTATGGCGCTGTGTGCAGAGCCTGCTGCCGACCGTCATCCTCCTGGACGTTGTCCTGACCACCCCGATGTGTCTCACGGCGTGCAGTGTATCGGTGAATCCTTGTTCTTGGCAGCTGAGTCGCTCGAGCGGTCAACTGAACGGCGTGCGCCCGAAGTGTTGGATTCATGTGTGGAGTTGCGATGTGAGGCGCGGTGCATTGCGGGCGTGAGCTTCGGGACCAGTTGAATGGGTGAAGATCCTGCTCTGACCGATGGTAGCTGCATTTCCGACGGTGTCGA
>CAZRFD010000054.1:0-42287 GCA_964599085.1 uncultured Enterobacterales bacterium
GCCGTTTCTCACGACTTCGACGGCTTGCTCCGTGTGCGCAGTGCAGGTCTGTTGCACCCTGCTGCCGACCATGAGGTTCGCCTGGTTTCCAGCGCGCGTTCCGCCGCTCGACGAGGCGACTCCTGCGGTGGGGTCCGAAGAGCCCACCAGCGGTGGAGAGCCGAAGCGTTTGCTTCGGAGTCTCCGCCTTGGAGTTGCCCGCCCGGAGTGCGCTGTCCAACGGACAGCGGCTCCGTGCTTTGGAACGGGTCCCCGTTGCCGGGGAGCGGGAAGTCGCAGCCGGATGAGCAGGTCGCGCTCCGTGGAGCTCCAACCCGACTCGCCCGCGAGCGCTCCGAGCTTCGGAGCAACCCTGGTCCTTGGCCGGCTACGAACACGAGTGCTCGGAGCTGGCTTTGGCGCCAGTGTCGTCCTCTGCCCAGGTCCGTCCGGTGTCCTCATCCTGACCGGCCTGCTTGCGCTGGTCGGCCCCGGCCCGGCGGCGAGTGGCTCGCAGAACGAGCACCCCCCAAGCAGGGGCGGAGGTGGAGAGGCGTACCGACCTTCGCGGTACCGGGTCGCTCGCCGTGGGCTTGCTTCCCGCATCGCGAAGTCAGTCCGGACGTCCGGCTCCTGGCTTCTTCCCGCGCCATTCCCTCAGGCGCGTTCACCCTTCGAAGCTTTCCCCTCAGTCACAGCGGGTTTCCGAGTCGCCTCGGCCCCTGCCTCCTCGTCGTTGCGCCACCCCGCGTACCCACCGCAAGCGGTGAGTCCGGGACTGGCGCCGACCTCGAGGCCTTGTTCCATGACTGAGTCCGTTGCTCGTCGACAGCTTGAGCCGTCGGCGTGCCCGATGCTCCCTTGGGCTTCGCGCTCATCCAGCGTCCGAAGGCGTGTTCCGTCGCCGGAGCGACTTCACGGCTCGGCGCGAGTGCGCCGTGCCCGGCCCGCCGATGCCGCCCGGAAGCCGAAGCTCCCTGCGCTGCTCGTCGTGCCCACGTCTACGCCCGAGAGACCCTTTCCGGTTGCAGCGGTGAAGCCCGGGAGGGCTTCGACAGAGCTTGTCGCGGCGGGGTGCCCGAATCGTCGTCCGGAGAGTCGGATTCGTGCGCGCTGGACAGGATCTGCGCTGGACTTCGCGGCGAGGGAGCCATCCCACGACCGCCTGGTGCATCGCCCGAGGGCGTTGCTCCAGCGTCGCGCCGTCCTCTGGTCACCCCGAAGGGTGGCTCGCTGGGCGGCTTCTTCCGGTCGCGAACGACCGGTCGGCGGGGGTGGCCCGTGGGTCCGTGTTCTCTGCCGGCTTCGGCCCGAGATCCTGGGACCGCGGGGGTCTTGGGACCAGTGGGCTTCGACCATCGGAGAGACGGCGTGAGGCCGTGGCTCGGTGCCGGGGTCTGTCGGCGGACCTGGTTCCGCTTGGAGCCTGGCCCGTCGCTGAAGAGCTTGTTCGACGTCAAAGAGCTTTCCGGTCGCTCAGCCGGTCGACCCGACTGCACCGCCCGGTGCCGCATGAGGTCATTGCAGGCTCCGTGCCAACTCAGGTGGGTACCTGTTTTCAACTACTTGAGTGCTGCACCCATCGGAAGCCGCCTTCTCACTTGCCTTGTGACAAACTCGTCACAGGATGTCGTCAGGCCGGGCATGTCGAGTTCCAAGTCGTTGAAGATCCTTGTGGATTTTCGAGTCGCCTCGGCACCTTCCGATGGGATCGATGCTTCCCATCTCTCCCTGACCAGTGGTGCCGACACCCGGTAGGTGGCGGGCCCCGTGCTGAAGCCGGCCGCATTGACAGTGTTCCCGCCGATCTTGATAATGAAGCGGCGGCGCCTTACGGGCGCCCTCGCTGTGGTGTGCGCACCACTCGCCGCGTACGTCCCCCACATCCTACGTGGGGCCTCGCTCCCCCCCGCCGGGCCAGCTCTCTCCCTCGGCCCGCGACCCTTCCTCCACTGCATCCATGACCGTCGACCTGAACGAGCTTCGGACCCGCCCCATCGCAGAGCTCGTTGATGCGGCCCGCGGGTACGGCATCGACAACGCCGCAGCGCTCCGCAAGCAGGACCTGGTGTTCGAGGTGGCCCGGCGTCAGGCCGGCGCTGGTGCTCGCGGCGAGGGCGTGCTGGAGATCCTGGCTGATGGCTTCGGCTTCCTGCGCTGGCCGGACTCCAGCTTCCAGCCGGGACCGGACGACGTCTACGTGTCGCCCTCGCAGATCCGGCGCTTCAACCTCCGCACGGGGGACACGATCCGCGGCCGCGTGCGCGCGCCCAAGGAAGGCGAGCGCTACTTCGCCCTGATCAAGATCGAGGCGGTCAACGGCCGCTCGCCGGAGCTCGAACGGGACAAGCTGCTCTTCGACAACCTCACGCCGGTCCTGCCCGACGCGCCCCTGGGCCTGGGCGGGGCGGACGCGCCGACAGGCGCCCGGCTCGTCGATCTGCTCAGCCCGCTTGGGCGCGGGCAGCGCGTCGCCCTCGTGGCGCCGCCCCGCGCGGGGCGGACACGCCTGCTCCAGGACCTCGCAGAAGCCTGCGCCGACGCCGATCCGGCCCTCCACGTGATGCTCGTGCTCGTGGACGAGCGCCCCGAAGAAGTTGTGACCCTGCGCCGCTCGGTGCCCGCCGAGGTGCTCGCGACCACCGTGGAAGAACCTGCCGCCCGCCACATCCAGGTGGTGGACATGGCGATGGAGCGGGCGCGGCGACTGGTCGAACAAGGCAAGGACGTGGTGGTCCTGCTGGACTCCCTCACGCGGTTGGCGCGAGCTGGAAACGCTGCCGCCCCTGCGGGCGGGCGGATGCTGCGCGGCGTCATCGACGCCACCGCCTTGTACCGGGTCCGGCGGACCTTCGCGCTGGGGCGGAAGCTGGAAGAAGGCGGAAGCCTGACCGTGATCGCCGCGGTCCTCTGCGACACCGGCGCACGCATCGACGACGTCGTGGCTGACGAGCTCTCGGGCCTGGCCAACGCCGTGATCCAGCTCGACGGTGCCGCCGCCAGCGCGGGGCTCTGGCCGGCGCTCGACCCGACGGCGTCCTGGAGCCGCTCGACGGAACGCTTCCTCGACCCCGGCCAGCTTGCCGGCCGAAAGGCGCTGCGCGCTGGCCTGTCGGGCGAACCGGCGGCAGACCTGGCTGCGCTCCTGTCTCGGGTTGGAGACAGCGAAGACAACGCGGCCTTGATCGACGAGCTCGGGCGGCTGTCGACCGCGGGCGGTGCCGGCAAGGGACGCGCAGCTCGGGGACGACGCAGGGTTGGCTCGGCCACGGCCTGACGCTGCCACTTGACAAAGGGCCCGCGGCGGGCAAATAGACCGGGTCCAGGCCGGGGGCGGAGCTGCGTGCGCTGTGGCGCGCGCACGCCGACCGGCTCACGCAGGAGCATCCCATGAAGACCGACATCCATCCCGCCTACGGCGAGTGCACCGTGAGCTGCGTGTGCGGCAACACCTTCACGACCCGCTCGACGGTCGACGCCATCAAGGTGGAGATCTGCAGCGAGTGCCACCCCTTCTTCACCGGCAAGCAGAAGCTGGTGGACACCGCCGGACGTGTCGAGCGCTTCATGCGCAAGTACGGCATGCAGGCCAACTGAGCCCTCGCTCCCGTCCCGCCGACCCCCGCACCGGCCTCCCCGGTTCGGGGGTCGTCGTGTCTCCGCCGCTGGGGCGGAACCGACGGGATAGCGCTCGTGGCTGAGCCCAGAAGCAGGAGGCCCCGTGTTTCAGAGACTCGACCAGGTCGAGGGCCGTCTTGCCGAGCTCGATCAGTCCCTGATGGACCCGGCGACCCTCGGCAGCCCTCGGCGTCTGCGGGAGCTCACCAGGGAGCGGGCGCGTATCGTGCCCATCGTCGAGCGCTGGCACGCGCTCCAGAAGCTCCAGGCGGACCTGGAGGGCGCGCGCGAGCTGCTCGCAGACCCTGAGCTTCGTGAGATGGCGCGGGCCGAGATCGACGACCTCGAAGAGCAGATCCCTGCCCTGCAGCAGGAGCTCAAGCTCGCCCTGCTCCCGCCGGACCCCTACGAGGGCCGGGACATCATCCTCGAGATCCGTGCCGGCACCGGTGGGGACGAAGCCTGCTTGTTTGCGGCGGACCTGCTTCGGATGTATTCGCGCTACGCCGAAGCCAGGGGTTGGAAGGTCGAGCTCATCAGCGCCTCCGAGATCACGGTCGGCGGCGTCGGGGGGCGGACCGCCGTCGGCTACCGCGAGGTGATCACGCAGATCGCCGGCGACGATGCCTACGCCCACCTCCACTGGGAGTCGGGTGTCCACCGGGTCCAGCGGGTGCCGCTGACCGAGACCCAGGGGCGGATCCACACCTCGGCCGCGACCGTGGCGATCATGCCGGTCGCCGACGATGTCGAGGTCGACATCGCCGACGGCGACCTGCGCATCGACGTCTACCGGGCCAGCGGACCCGGCGGACAGTCGGTGAACACGACCGACAGTGCGGTGCGCATCACGCACCTGCCCACGGGGCTCGTGGTCACCTGCCAGGACGAGAAGTCGCAGCACAAGAACAAGGCCAAGGCACTCAAGGTCCTCGCTGCCCGCCTCCTCGAGAAGATGGAGGCCGAGAAGAACGCCGCCGAAGCCGAGCACCGCCGCTCCCAGATCGGCAGCGGCGACCGCAGCGAGCGCATTCGCACCTACAACTTCCCCCAGAACCGCCTCACGGATCACCGCATCGGGCTGACGCTGTACCAGCTCGATCGCATCGTCGAGGGCGACCTCGAGCCGGTGGTGAGCGCGCTGAACGCCGAGTTCCAGGCGCGAGAGCTGGCGAGACTGGACCAGGGCGAGGCATGATCGGTGCCCTGGAGGCGCCGATGACCCTGCTCCTGGCACTCGCCCTGTCCCTCAGCTCTCCCGCGCTTGCGTCGAGCACGACCACGCCCCACCCGCACCACGGGGTGGCCCCCAAGTTCACCGACCCCCAGCCGTCGGCCCTCACAGCGGACGAGGTGGCCGAGCTGGAGGCCGGCAAGGCGGTGCGCAAGCAGGTCAAGTACGACGACGGCGGCCGCGGCGTCTCGGTCATGGACGTCGCCGGCACGCCCGAGCAGGTCTGGGCGGTGATCGACGACTTCTCCAGCTATCCGGAGTGGATCGATCAGCTCCGGGAGTGCGAGGTCTACGGTCGCAGTGGGACCGAGGTGCTGGTCCGCTTCAAGCTGCGGGTCTTCGGCCGTGACGTGGAGTACTTCATCGACCACGAGCGCCGTCCGGACCTGGGCTGGGTCACCTGGCAGCTCGACTACAGCCGCGAGTCGGACATCGACGACAGCACCGGCTACTGGCTCGTGTACCCCTCGCCGGACCAGCCGGGCAAGACCCGGGTCGAGTACACGGTCGATCTGCGGCTCAAGGGCTGGATCCCCGGCGTGGTCGAGGACATGCTGGCCAACAAGGGCCTGGACAGGGCGACGTCGTGGGTCAAGGCACAGGTCGAGGGCTGAAGTCCGTGACCAGCGCCGACCCGTCGCGGCGGTCTCGGGCGGCGATGGGATAAAGGCCCTGTCAGCTCGGCTCCCACCGCGAGGTCGCCATGCGTCTGGCCACCCTGATCATCCCGCTCGCCCTGTCCTTGTCGGCCTGCAAGTCGCCGTTTGCGACGGCCCAGGAACAGGACACCATCGAAGCCTACGAGACCTTCCTCGACGGCAACCCCAACAGCCCCTTCGTCACCCAGGCCACGCTGCGTCTCGAAGAGCTGTACCTGGAGAAGGCGCGGACGGACAAGACCCTGGAATCCTATGACCTGTACCTGGACAAGTACCCGAAGGGGAAGCTGCGCGACAAGGCGGTGGAGGAGCGCCGCGAGTTCCTCTTCGACTGGGCGTCCGAACAGGACAGCGCCGAAGCCTGGCAGAAGTTCCTCGACGAATACCCGACGGGTGACCGCAAGCTCAAGCAGGAAGCGCGCGAGCGCCTCAACATGGCGCAGAATCGCGACATCATCTCGGTGGGCCCGGTCAGCATCGAGCAGGTCAACCTCGCTGAGAACCCCGACGGCCCGCTCGATGGCTGGGGCTTCTACGCTGACGTGACCGTGAGCGGCGACAAGGACGTCGAGAAGCTCGTCATGGAGGTGGCCTACCTCGGCAGCGAGGGCCAGGTGCTCGACGCGCGCGAGTGGCCGGTCGTCGCCCCGGCGCTGCCGGGCAACCTGCCGGTGGAAGAGGAATTCAAGGTCCCCATGAAGCCGGGCGAGACGCGGACATTTGAGTGGACCACCGGCGACATGCCCGTGGGCTGGGCAAAGAAGGCGCGGATCCGGCCCGTGTTCATCAAGTTCGTCGGCGAGAAGTAGTGGGAGCAGGCCCGCGGCTCCGGGGCCCGCACGCCGGTCCCCTGGTGGCGGCGGCCCTCTGGGCGCCAGGGTGCCGGGCGACCGCCGACCGCTCGTCGCTTCCCGACTGTGCCGACGCGAATCTCGACGTCGGCCAGGTGCGAGTCTGTCGCCTGGGCTCGTCGGATGTGCCGTCGGGATCGGGTGCGAAGCTCAGTGACTGGCGGCTTCAGAACGCCCTCCTGGACGTCATCGTGCGCGATGTGCACGTCCCGCTCACCCGCCTGGAGGGCGCGGGCGGCACGGTGCTGGCGGCCTCGCCGACGGGCTACGGCGATCCGGTGCTCGAGCTGATCCCCGACCTGCCGGGCGGCTGGTTCGACAGCGTCGACATCGACCCCTACCTCGACGGCGACGAAGCCATCCTCGAGCTCACCGGCACCCAGGCGGACGGCACCGACGCGGTGCTGCGCTACCGGCTCGCCGCCGACAGCCCGACGCTGCGGCTCGACGGCGCCGAGGGCTTCGTCCTGGTGCCGCAGTCCGGCGATGTGCGGGTGGGCGCCACCCTCGAGCACGGCAGCGTGGTCGTGGCCGCCGAGGGAGACATCGACGACGCCGGCGGCGCGCTCCACTGGCTGTCCGCGGGTCGAGTCACCGTGGCCCCGCGCGTCGACGCCTACCGCGAGCGCTGGCCTGATGCGCTCGAGGTCGAGGGCCAGGCTCCCGGAGCGGAGTGGGTCGAGGCGCGGGTCGACGGTGATCGCATCGCGCGGCTCTCCGTGGATGACGAGGGGTGGTTCGCCGGCCCGCTGCCCTCCGATGCCGATGTGCTGGTGGCGCGGGCGTCGGGCTACGCCGACGGGCCCGAGGTCGCGCCCTCGGCGGCGCCGACGCTGGAGCTGGGCGGCGCGGGCTCGCTTCGGATCCGCGTGGCCGACGATCGCGGAGCCGACATCTGGGCGACGGTCGAGCGCGACGGGCTGCGGTGGCCGATCCCGCCGGGCGGACGGGCCCTCCCCGTCGGGGCAGGTGTGGCGGACACCCTGGTGTGGGCGGGGCCCGGCTACGAGCTGCAGCAGATCGAAGCCCTCGAGGTGGGGGAGGACACCGAGCTGTCGCTGTCGCTCTACCGGGTCGGCGGCCAGGATCCGCATGTGCTGGCGCAGATCGGACTGCTCGGGTGGCCGGATGCCACGACCCGGGGTCTGGGCAACGACCTGCTGGCCGGCGCCGCCAGCCGGGGCGTGGGGTTCGCCGTCGTCGTCGCCGAAGACGAGGTCGCCCAGAGCTTCTGGGTGGATCACGACACCGACGCAGCGATCCGCTACCGGACCGGCTCCGCCGCCGCGACCGACGCCGTGGGAGAGCCACTCGCGTGGCCCTGGACGCCCGACTCCGAGCAGCCCGGCCATGGGGCGGTGCCCTGGCCAGGCCTCGATGCCTGGCAGCTCCTCGACGTGATGGATCGGGTGGGAACCCGCCAGGTCGTGGTCGACCTGCCCTGGATCGACGCGGCCGGTGTCTCGCCGGATGGGCGTCTCGACGTCATGGCGCTGCGGCTCACCGATGTCGCGGATCTCGACGACTGGTTGGCGCTGGTCGACCGCGGCGAGACCATGGCCGCGGTCGGGCCGTGGACCTGGGTGGAGGGTGTGGATCCCGCCGCGTTTTCGGAGGTGGACGTAGAGCGCGCCCTCTGGGAGGGGCGCACCGTGGCCACGACGGGGCCGCGGATCCGGTTGCGTGTCCAGGGGCAGGGGCCGGGCAGCACCGTGACGCCGTCGCTGAATCCGGCGCCGGAGACCAGCGCGGAGCCACTCGCAGGCGCCGGTGCGCTCGCCGTGCACCTCGACGTCGAGACGCCGTCCTGGGCGCCGGTCGACGTCGCGGCCCTGTATGGGCCGGGCGGACAGGAGTTGGCGCGCTTCGACGCGCGGGCCGGGGACCGCGTGGTCGTCGACGAAGATCTGCTGTTGACCGATGTCGACTGGATCGTCGCCGCGGCATGGGGCTCGGAAGACGCGGCGCCGACCGGCGCCGTGCCGTGGGCCATCACGACTCCCGTCCGCGTCCGCCGCTGACGGCGCGCCAACCGGGCGGCAGCCGTGGTGGCGGCTGCGTGACCGCGCTACGGTGGGCGGGATCCGACCCGGAGACCAAGATGTCCACCTCGATCACCGACCTCCACCTCCCCGTCGAGGGCATGTCCTGCGGCGGCTGCGTCAGCTCCGTCCAGAAGGCGCTGATGGCGCTTCCAGGCGTCGAAGACGCCGTCGCCAGCCTCGACGGGCACTGCGTCGACGTGCGCTTCGACGCTGCTCGCTCGACCCGCGAAGCGCTGGTCGACGCCATCGAGCGGGCCGGCTTCGACGTGCCCGACGCGCCGGCCTGAGGCGATCCGATGAAGGTCTTCGCGCTCGCGCTCATGCTGGCAGGCGCCGCATCGGCCGGTGACACCGGCGCTGCGACGGACGGCGGCGCCGCGGACGGTGGTACGGCGGACGGTGGGACTGTCGATGGCGGCGCTTCCGACAGCGGTAGCGCCGACGGCGGCTCCGTGGGCGACACCGCCGGCGGCGACACCGGCTCGACCGACGGTGGATCCTCGGACGGGGGCTCTGCGGACAGTGGCGCGTCGGACGGCGGCTCTTCGGATGGCGGCTCTGCGGACGGTGGAACGGCCGACGACACGGCCGCGGACACCTGGATCGAGGGTGGGCCCAAGATCTACGAGACCAGCGGTGAGTCCGGCGGCTTCGGCTGCATCGGGGGGTCGAGCGCACTGGTCTTCGGCGTGTGGCTCGCTGCCCTGGGCCTGCGTCGCCGCCCAGAGGACGACGGCTGAGCTGTCATCCGTGCGGCTGACGATCCGGGGGCCCGCGGTGGGGGGCTCAACCCTCGTTGCGCAGCCGCCAGTCGAGCACCAGGCAGTTGATGGCGCTGGGGCTGTTCCCCTCGCCGAGGATGGTGTCGACCGCCTTGCCGTCACCGCTGAGCACGGCGATGCAGGGCAGCGCGACGGATCGCGCCAGGGTCTCTGCGGTCCGCTTGAGCGCCCACTCGCCGCGCGCTTCCAGGGATGACAGCACCGCCCCGGGCGGCGCGCTCTCGAAGCTCACGCCGGGCTCCTTCTCCCGGTAGTCGATGCGGGTGATGTCGGCGCCCCAGTACTTTGCCAGCCGGGCCGTGGAAGCGTGGATCGTGCCGACCTGGGGGAGGAGGTCACCGTCGGGGCCGAGCTCGCGGGCCAGCGCCCGGAGGGTGCGCCGAGCGTTCTGGCGGTCGTCCTGCCCCTTGATGTACAGGCAGTATGCGCGCCCCTGCGCGACCTGCTCGGTGTCCACCTCGATCTCCTCGCCCTCTTCCAGCGCCGGCATCCCCGCCGCCTGCAGCGTGGTCGACAGCAGCTCGCGCGTCGTGGCCTTGCTCTCGTACACCTCTTCGATGTTCTGCGTCACGAGTGCGTCGGCCTGGGCCGCGATGCCCAGCCGCGTGGCCTGCCGGTAGGTCATGCCGAGGGGGCCGGCGCCGCAGACGTCGATCCCCTCGGAGTCGGTGAGCTCGCTGTAGTCGCCGCTGCGACGGCTGGGAGAGGCCGCCAGCCAGACCATCAGCCGCCCTGTGTCGGGGTCGATGTCTTCCTCGGCGAGGGCGCGCTCCCGCCAGTCGGCGAAGCGTGCGGCCTTCTTGGACTTCTCGTTGGTGATCCACTTGTAGCTGTCGCGCTGATCGAAGACGAGGCGCAGCGACTTCTTCCAGGCATCCCGCAGGGCGTCGTCTTCTTCGAGGCCCGGACCGAGGCCGCGCACCCCGGTGATCTCCTGGGCGAGCTGCTCGAGCTTGTACTCGGTGCTGTCGCCCGTCATGTTCTGCGCGAAGGCCAGCTCCTGTTCGCAGGACTCGACCTTGACCTCCTGCTGCTTGATCTTGCTCTTGAAGCCCGAGATCCGGCAGGTGCTGACCCCGCCCAGGACCCAGCCGCTGGCGATGGTGGCGAACAGGATGATGTTGCGCGGCTGGTAGATGGCGCCGGACTTGACGTAGAGGGCGACCCGCTGCGCCATCTGCATCGGGCCCATGACCAGCAGCTTGGTCCAGGCCTGGCGCTTGACCTCCTGGCCCATGGACTCGGCGGAGAGCCGCCGCCGGCCCGTCGCGACCTTGCGGGTCTCCTCGCGGCGGGCCTTGATCTCCGGCGGCAGCTCGTCGAGCTCGATGACGAAGCGCGGACCATCGGCTGTGACGACCGCGAAGGAGTCGCCCGGCCGCACCGCGGTCGGCGTGTTGAGGTGCACCGGGCGCCGCGCGCCGGTCTTGTAGAGGTAGACCGCTGCGGTGCGCTCGCTGGGCGTGAGGATCAGGTTCTGCGGGCCCTGGCGGATCAGCTTGACGTGCTCGGCGCGCACGCCGAGGGCTTCGGGGAGCACGATGTGGCAGCGGTCCGGGTCGCTGCCGAGCCGGACCTCGACCCCCTCGAAGGGGCCGAAGCGGGTGCCTCCGAAGTCCTGCGTCAGGCGGAGGTAGGTGACCAGCTCGTCGGGGGAGGTGGGCATCGCGTGGCGTCGTCGTGGGCGAGGGAGTCGTGGGCGAGGGGAGGGTTGCGGATGCTACCACCGTGGGCGGGGCTGCGGCCGCCGGCTCCGCGGTCCGGGGCCGCGACGCGAACGAGGGGGAGGCGTCCCCAGCTCGGCTGGGAGCGGTCGCCTCGCCCCATCGCGGCTCTCGGCGCGGTAGAGTCCGCCCGTCCGTGGAAGGCGCGGGCAGGTCCGCGGAGGCCGACGCATGAACATCTTCCTCGTCCCCTACACCCGGTGGCGCCACCTCGCGATGGCGCTGTGGTGCGGGGGCTTCGGGCTGATGGCCTGGTGGCTGGTGCTCGCCGCCACGGTCGTCGGCGGGCCGAAGTGGCCGCCGGACTGGGACGGACCGATGCTGCTCTCGACCATCGCAGCCTTCGTGGCGGGCGGCAGCGTGCTCGGCGAAGACAACCTGCGCCGCAGCCCCGTGCTCAAGCGCCTGCTGCGCGTCCTCATCGCCGTTGTGGTGGCGGTCGCCAACACGCTGATCTGGTACTGGCTGCTGCAGCTCCTCGTGCCGAAGCTGATGCCGGACGCATGGGGGACGGATGCCGCAGACGCGTCGCTGGTCAGCCTGCGCTACCGCGTCGGCGACTTCCTGGCGGGTGGCCTGGCCACGGGCATCGCCTGCGCCTTCGTCCGCAAGTTCGACAACGTCGTGTCGCACGTGGCCGGCGGGGTCAGCTCGGCGCTCGCGGCAGGGGGCATGTGGTACCTGCTGGGGTCCAACTTCCAGGGCCTGACCGACCTGTACCTCTCCGGCGCGGCGCTGGGGTTGGTGTGGGGCTTCCTGTTCGGGTTCATCACCTGGCCGATCCCGGATGAGCTGTACGCGGGCTGGATCCGGGTGCTCTCGGCCGGGCGCTTCGGGCGCCGCATCCCGGTGGACCACCCCGAGGGTGGCGCCAAGGAACGCTTCGTCGGGCACTTCCCGCGTGGCCTCGACCTCTTCCTGCCGGTCGAGCAGGGGGTCGCCGAGATGCACGTCTCCGTGGCTGTGGACGGCAAGGGACGGTACTCGGCGCGCGGCCTCAGCCTCGCCCCGACCCGGGTGAAGCGCTTCCTCGAGCGGGTGGACCTCCGCTACGATCCTCGACGCCCCGCACCTCTGGAGACCGCGCTGTCGTCGGGTGATCGCATCGTGTTGGGCGAGGGGGCACAGCAGGCGGAGCTGGAGTTCATCATGCTGCCCAAGGAGGAGATGTGAGCGGCCGACGCTTCCTGGCGTGGGCTGTGGGTCTGCTGCTCCTCACGTCCTGTGCCGGCGACCTCACGCCGATCCCCGGGACGACGACCCGCGTGGGCAAGCCGACCATCGAGCCCGGCACCGAGCTGGAACTCAAGATCTTCACGACCGAAGCCGACTGCGTCGCCAGCGTGAACCCCGAAGACCAGGACCTGTGCCTGCCGCACGTCGACCGGCGGGCGGGCCAGGTGCGCCTGGGCTTCCAGTTCCGGCTGGACAGCACGGACTTCCCCATCCCCCTGGCCGAAGACAACCTCCGCGTCATCCACAAGGGGCGGGTGGTCCAGGACGGCCCCGGCATGTCGGTGGAGGTGATCCCCCACGATCCCCTCGATGCCGCTCAGCTCTTCATCCTGGTCATCGACGGCTCGTCGTCCATGGCCGAGCAGAACGCCAAGGGACGCAGCCGGATGGATCGCGTCCGCATGGCGCTGCTCACCGACGAGGTGAAGGCCGCCTTCTTCCCCAAGGGCGGAACCCGCACCGGCGTGGTGCTGCTCACCTTCACCAGCGGCGACCCCCAGCCGGTGGGCGGGACGCTGCAGATCCTGACGACGCCGGGGGCCTACAAGAAGAAGGTCAAGAACGAGCTGCGGGTGCAGTCGGGCTTCACGCACCTCTACGACGCGGTCCGCTATGCGACGGGGCCGCTGCTGGAGGTGCCGGAGATCAAGGAGTTCGTCGACATCAACGAAGCCGCCCCCACGGTGGTCGTGCTGACGGACGGCTTCAACAACCAGCAGTCCGCTGACACCTGCGCGACCAACGGGGACCGGCTGGAGCGGCTGCTGGAGCACCTGCGCACGGTCCGTCAGGAGACGGAGGACATCCGCTTCCGCCCGACCGTGTTCTCGGTGGGGCTGGGGCGGCCGCTGCGGCCCAACTTCAAGCTCCCGGACGGCAAGGACACCAAGGTGCGGGCGATCGATCTGTGCGGTCGACGCTTCCGTGACTCCCGCATCGATGGCCAGCTCGAGCTGCTGGGCATCGACAACGCCAGCCTTGAATTCATCGCCGATCGCGGTGGGGGTTTCTCCTACGTCCGGCAGGGCGTGGATGGCCTCGCCGAGGCCTTCCAGTCGGCGGCGGCGCAGCGCTACGGGTGGTTCGAGGTCCGCTACCACGTCGATCCGCACTACCTCCGGCGCAGCTTCGAGACCCGCCTGCGCTTGATGTCCTACGCCAACGCCGAAGCCAGCGTGCGCATCTACCCGAGCGCCTGGCTCGACGCCCCGCCGGGCCGGACGGAAGCCGACGGCCGCGTCGTGTCCCAGCCCTTCAGCCACACGGCGACCGTGCTGATGCCCGTCATGGGGTTGCTGGTCGCGCTGGGCTTCGTCGGGGCGGTGGGCTTCAACACCCGCCGGATCCTGTTCGGGCGCGCGCGGCGGCCCAAGGGGACGGGGGCATCGGGACCACAACAACCACAGGGACCGGCGACGTCATGAGGCACGCCGCGACGGCGCCGGGGGGCCGGCAAGTCCGGACAAGTCGGCACAGTCAGGAGCGGACTCACGCTAAGCTGTGATGCGGACACGCTGTGGCGGCCCACAGGAGGAACGAACTTGGCGCGATTCATCGGCGACTACGAAGTGCTCAGCGAGCTCGGTGTCGGGCACTTCGGGACGGTCTACCTCGCCGCCGGCGAGACCCCGGCGCGGGGACGCGTCCCGGCAAAGCGACGCCTCGTGGCGATCAAGAAGCTGCGGGACTCGGCGGACGCGCGCTCCGTCGACCTCCTCCTGCAGGAGTTCGCCCTCCTCGACCAGGTCAAGCATCGCGGGATCGTGCGGGTCTACGAATACCTGGAGCACGATCACGCTGTCGTCATGGAGCACATCCACGGCGTGAGCCTCCGCCAGGTGCTCCAGGAGCTGTCGCGGGCACGCGAGCAGGTCTTCACCGAGGCGGCCATCGAGATCGGCTGCGAGCTGGCCGATGCGCTCTACCAGGCCTACACGACGCCCGGCGACAACGGCGAACCGCTGCAGCTCGTGCATCGCGACCTGAAGCCGGCCAACGTCATGCTCACGCCGCAGGGCGAGGTGAAGATCCTCGACTTCGGCCTGGCGCGGGTCGACAACGCCGACTTCGCCAAGGACGACAAGGACCGCATCAAGGGCACGCCGATCTACATGGCGCCCGAACAGGCCCGCGGCGAAGCCGTGGACCACCGCACGGACCTCTTCGCGCTGGGGCTCATCCTCTTCGAGCTGCTCGACGGGGAGGCCGCCTACCGCGTGCCGGCGAACAGCCGGGATCCCCTGGCCGAGGTGTACGCGGCCATCGAGGCCGGCGACCTGAAGCGACAGTGCGCGGACCTGGAGTCGCGGCTGCCGGCGCTGGGACCGGTCGTCTCGCGGCTGCTGCAGCGCCGGCCGGAGGACCGCTACCAGACGGGGCACGATCTGCTCGTCGACCTCCGCCGCCAGCTCTACCGGGACCGAGGCTCCTACCTCTCGGAGTTCTGTGAGTTCTTCTTCGGCGCCATCAACCCTCTGCCTGATGCGCCGACGCTGGATCAGGCCAAGGGAAGCCGAACCGGCCGCGGGCGGCGCATGTCCATTGAAGAGCGCCTGCGCCAGTCGATGAACAACGAGTCGGCGGCGCAGCGTGGCTCAGGCCGGCCATCTCCCGCGCCTCGCCGGCCGCGCCCCCCTGCGCCGACCCCGGTCAGCACCGCGGCGCCACCTCCTCCCCCCGATCCCGGAGCCGGAATGTCCTCGTCCAATCGCAACGGTGGCTCCGGCCGTCGGCCCGTGCGACCCCCGGTCGGCGGGAGCGCCTCCCGAGCCGAGAGCTTCACGCCGGGGCAGTCGGGGCCACGGACGGGCGGCAAGCAGCTCAAGACCGTGGGCGAGCGAAGCCCCGACGAGACCGGCATGCTCGAGATGGTGCCGCTTTCGGCGAACCAGGACGAAGCCGACGCCGCGGCCGATCCCAGCGCCACCGCCTTCTTCGCCATCCCCGCGCCCAAGGCCGATCGCGGCCGGCCGGCGGGGACGGGCGGCGGGCTTCCGCCCGGACCGATGCCGGGCGGGGGTGGCTTCGGCGGACCGCCGTCGCCTCCGGGTGGCGGGGGCTTCGGCGCGGCACCCCCCCCTCCGCCGGGTGGTGGGGGCTTCGGGGTGCCCCCCACTCCGCCGGGCGCCGCAGGCTTCGGTGCACCGCCCTCCCCTCCGGGGCCCGCGGGTGTCGGCGCCCCGATGGCACCAGCGCAGCCCCAGATCCGCGGGCCGGTCGCCGGCTACGGTGGTCAGCAGGCCGGCCAGGCTGCCGCACCGGGGGCTGCCACACCCTTCCAGGTGGCCGGGCCGACGCCGCAGGGCGTGCCCGGCGCGGACGCGAACCAGCGTGTCCAGTCGACGCGCCTCTACGCCATCCTGTTCGCGCTGTTCATGCTGATCGGCGTGGCCGTGGTCGTGGCCGTGTGGTTCCAGCGCGACACCGGCGAGCCCGAACCCGCGCCCGCGACCACCACGACGGTGGTCGCCGACGACAGCATCAAGGTCAAGAAGAAGGAAGACACGGGCATCGCGCCGCCACCGCCCCCGGACCCCAAGCCCAAGACCACCCGCAAGTCGTCGAGCAGCAAGCCCAAGACGACGACCGCGCCAGCACCGCCGCCGACCAGCCCGGGCTCGATCAAGGTGACCCTGACCGACGCCAGCGCGTTCACCTCGGTGACCGTGCTGTGCCCCAGTGGCTTCCGTGCGAAGGGCACCTTCGCCGGCGGCTCGACCACGCTCAACGGGGTCCCGGCCGGTGAGTCGTGCACGCTCAGCTTCGCCGGCGGGCTCCAGCCCGGCCGCTTCAGCGGTGCCAAGGCGGGCCAGGCCCTCACCTGCAGCATGGTGGGCACCGGGATGATCTGCAAGTAGGGCGGCGCGCCGCGTCCTGGCGCCGACAGCGTGACGCCGGGCTGCGAGAAGCGGGTCCAGCCGGGCGTTGCCGGGGTGTGGGTGACAAGGAGCAGCTCGCCGGAGGTAGAGTGCCGGCCTGCCGGCGCCTTGCCCGTGCCGACGCCCCGCCCGCACCTCGGAGCCGCGGATGCTGCAAGCCCTGCTGCTGGTCATCTTCGTCCTGTTCACCGGCCAGCCCGCCGTGGCGTCGCCCGGTCCTGACGACCACTCGGAGCGCGCCTACAAGAAGGAGAAGAAGGACGAAGCCTCGGCCGAAGAGAAGGACGCCGAGCAGGCGGCCGCTGAAGCCGAAGCCGAACGCAAGCGCAAGGAGATCCTGGCGCGCGTGGTCGTCCTGAAGTGGGAGGGCACCAAGAGCGCCGACTACGAAGACGAGACGGTGCGCCGCAACGTGCGCAGCCGCATCGCTCGTCCCGAAGCGATGTTCTTCCCCGAAGTCGACATCTACCAGCAGGGTCGCAAGGTCCCGGACCGCACGGTCATCCCGGCCCTGCAGCCGGCCATCGTGCCCGACAGCAACGTCCCGCGCGTCATGGCGGCCATCGACAGCGTCTCGGGCATCCCGTGGAGCGCGCTGCAGCCCTACGAGTGGCGTCAGAAGGCCGACGAGCTGCGCAAGATCGCCGACGACCTGTGGTTCGTCGACCGAGTCGAGCTGCGCGAGCCGCTGTTCCTGCTCTACAGCCAGATCGGTCGCGCTGCAGAGAACGCCGCCGACAACTCCCCGCCCTACTACGAACGGGTCGGCCCCTACTCGATCAACTACTACTACTACCTGGCGGCCACGCTGGCGTACCAGGACCCGGCCCTGATGAGCAAGGTCACGGATCCTGAACTCAACGCCAGCATCAACATCCAGCTCCAGCAGATCCAGCAGGGCTCCTACCCGGTGCTGACGGTCGACTTCCAGCAGGAAGGCGTCAACTTCGACATCGAGTGGTTCAACAACACCTACGAAGTCCGGCTCAACGGCATCGTCGTGGAACCGGACGCCCGCGGACAGCTCGACGTCTTCCTGGGGCGCAGCGACGTGTACCTGATGCGCAAGGACACCGGCCACGGCCTGTCCGAGCGGCTCGAGGTCACCAAGCTCGACAACAAGATCTACTTCATCCGCGACGTGGCCCGGAAGAAGGTCGGCAAGGACTTCATCGACCAGCTCTTCCTGCACAAGAACGAGTGCAACCCCGAAGTCGACGACGACATCCTCAACTACCTGGCCATCTACGCCAAGCTCCACGCCAAGGCCGAGGTCTACATCGCCGTCGCCGAAGACGGCAACCCCAACAAGATGTGGATCTGGCGCTACGACCGCAAGTCGGCCCAGCTCAAGAAGGTTGGCGGTGGCCCGGACAGCTTCCCGGTCCGCTTCGCGGCGGTGTTCAGCACGGGGCTGCTCTACAACAACGGGACGGTGGGACTCAACGACACCGCGTCCAGCAGCACCAGCCTCGCCCCCTCCGACGTGGTCAACGACAACCGCATCGCCGTCGACCTCAACCCGGCCACGATCCCCTTCAACTTCGAGCTCCGGGGGCACTACAACCGGCTGATGGTCAACATCGGCGGGGAGTGGGGCTACGAAGCCGGCGGGGCTGGTGGCTGGATCGAGTACTACCAGACACCGGGCGCCGACAACACGATGACGGTGGACACCAAGGCCAGCAACTGTGCCGACAACAACGGCGCCCTCAACTGTGGCGACATCAACAACGTCTACCACACGGCCACCTTCAACCGGAACCTGTGGGCCGGGCTCGGCGTGGTCTTCCTGCGGGACGCGGGTCTCGGCTTCGGTCCGCGCCTTGCGGCTCGGGTGGGCTTCGTCAACATGCCCCACGGCCTGCAGACCACAGGCCACTTCGGCTGGGCCATCCAGCCGGGCTTCCTGCCGGCCGGTGAGCGGGTGCGGCCCCTTGTCGACCTCGACGCCCGTGGCGGGATCGCCATCCCGCTCGACAAGAGCCTCTACAAGGACTCGCGCGGTGACCGCGCCCTCATCCAGCCGGTGTTCGGGCTGACGCTCGGTGTGGGCGTGACCTTCTGAGCGATCCGCGGTGCCGCGTACCGCAACGTGGGGTGCGACCTCGGCGCGGGAAGGGAGTGGGTGAGGTACAGGGTTAGGTCCAGGTCACCCCTCCCCCGAGGTCAGCATGCGCCACGCCGCCGCTCTCCTGATGACGCTCTCCGCCAGCGCCCCGGCCTTTGCGTCGGAAGCGGGTCCCCTGGTGAGCCGCTGGGACCAGCCGCTTCGCTACCACCTCGAAGCCGCGGTGAGCACGCCCAACGGGGTGCAGCTCCTGGCGGTCGAGAACAAGGATGCCGTGGCGCGAACCCACGAGCTGCTCGCCGAGATCTCCTGCTCGGGGGCTGCGGCGGGCAGTGGCTACGATGTCACCTGTGAGCTCGACAAGGTGCTGGTCGGGGGGCAGGCATTCCCCGGTGATGAAGACGAGCTGGCGGCGATCCTCGACGAGTACCAGGAGCTGCTGCAGGGCAAGCAGCTCCAGCTCTCGGTAGCGGCGGATGGCCGGATCACCTTGGTCGATCTCGAAGGCATCGAGCGGGTGGACGAGCGCACCGGGATCATCATCGAACACCTCCGCCAGCTCATGCGCCGAGCCGTCACCCCGCTCGATCTCGGCCTGCCGAAGAAGGGGGCGCTCCAGGACGAGTGGAAGCAGAAGGGCTCGCCGCTGCTGTTCGAGCTGTTCACGGCGTACGGCACCTCAGGCGGGCGGGTCATGAAGAACCACCTGGAGTCGCAGGATGGCAAGCTCGCGGTCATCTCGACCATGGGGCGGGCCAACGTCGCGACCGGCATCGACCGCGAGCTGGCGGTCTCCGAGATCGTCAACATGGTGGGGGGAGGGACCGCTCGCTTCGACATGACGACCGGCCAGATCCTGTACCGCGAGGTCTCTGTGACCGGCGAGCTGACGGCGGAGTCCGTGCAGCTCGGTGACGTCAACGTCTACGCCCTGGCGGCGTGGGCCGGGCGGATCGAGCCCGACGGCAGCGTGCAAGGGGCCGAGGGGCCGGTCGCGCCCGGCGCGCCCGACTGAGGGGCGCCGGCCTGCTCAGATCTCGGCCACGAACTCGTAGAAGTCGCCGAAGTGGACCCGGCTCACCTGCTTGCCCATCTTGATCATCTCGCGGGCGACGGCTTCGACGACGTGCTTCATGCCGACGGGTTCCCGCGCCGCGCTGGCCAGGATGCAGGCGTTGATGGCGGAGCTGACGATGTTGCCGCCCGCCAGGATGAACTGCCGGGCGATGACGTCGAGGTCCAGGTCGGGGGCTCGCGGGGCGCCGGATGGGATGGCGCGCCCCCACAGCAGGCGGCGGGCCTCGACGTTGGGCATCGGGAACTCGATGACCGCGCCAAAGCGCCGCAGGAAGGCCTCGTCGATGTTCTCCTGGAGGTTGGTCGTCAGGATGGCGCAGCCCTCGAAGACCTCGAGGCGCTGGAGCAGGAAGGCCACTTCCTGGTTGGCGAAGCGGTCCTGCGCCTGCTTGACCTCGCCGCGGCTGCCAAACAGGGAGTCGGCCTCGTCGAACAGGATGACGGCGGTGCCGCCCTCGGCGGCGTCGAAGATCTCGCGGAGGTTCTTCTCGGTCTCGCCGACCCAGCGGCTGATGACGCTGCTGGTGTCGACGCGGAACATGTCGAGCCCCAGTGAGCCGGCGATGCACTCGGCGGCCATGGTCTTGCCGGTGCCCGGGCCGCCGCTGAACAGCGCCTTGATGCCGAAACCCCGCGGACGGACCTTGATGGCACCCCAGCGGTGGAACACATTCTCCTGCTCGGACAGGTAGGACTGCAGCATCTTGAGCTGGCCCATGATCTTGTCGGGCAGGATGAGGTCGTCGAAGCGGTACTTCGGCACGACGTGCTGGGCGAGACCCTGGAACTCGGGGCGGCTGCACTCCCGGGCGGCGGCCCACAGCGTGTCTTCGCTCGGTTCCTGGCCGCCGCACTCGGCTTCTGCGCGATCCAGCACCTGGGCGATGGTCGTGCCGCCGACGCTGTAGAAGCGCTCGCTGATCTCGGCGCTGTTCGCTCCGGTCCAGCCCCGCTCGGCGAACGCGCTCGACCAGGCGGCCACCCGCTCTTCGAGCGTGGTCCGCCCGACCATCACCGTCAGGCTGGGGCGCTCGCTGCCGAGCAGCGCGCCGATGGAGCGACGGTCGGCCCCACCGATGAGCACGGGGTAGGGCAGGGTGGCCAGCTCGCTGCCGAGCTGGGTGATGGCGAGCTTCTGGGCGGGGTCCTCCTGGCTCTGCAGGACGTTGATCACGTAAGGGAGAGCACGAGAGAGGCGCAGCTCCCGCATCAGCTCGGCGGGCTGCTCGATGAACTGCTGGGCGCGCTCGAGGTCCACGCGGACCAGCGGCCGCCCGACCGCCCGGGCGATGGCCATCGCGGCGCCCTCGCGGCTGCCGATGGTGCTGCCGATGACGGCGACCGTGATCGGCCGGGTCAGGGCTTCGCGGATCTCCTCGATGCGCTCGCGGACGTTGCCCGGGACGAAGGGCTCGCGGCTGGTGTCCATCGGCCGGAACCCGAGGCCACCAGGCAGCTCTTCCTCCTCCAGGAGCCATCGGAGCAGCCGTCCGCTGGGGTGGACCCGGCGGCTGGCGAGGGTCTCGGCGCCCTCGTGCGGGAACAGCAGGAGCAGGCGGTTCGTGATGAGGGGGGCGCCGCTCATCAGGCGCGACTGCAGGGCGAGGCGCTCGGTGCGGTGGGTGCGGAGCACGCGGGTGGCGAGGTCGACGGTGAGGTAGGCCTGGTTCAGGTTGTCGTTGAGGTAGGCGAAGATGCGGGCGTAGCCGTTGCTGATCTCGGGGGCGATGGACAGCAGCAGCAGGTCCATGTCGTCGCCATCGAGGGAAAACGCCTGTCGCAGTCGGTGGACGCGGCCGCCGGCGCGGTCGCGGAGCGTCGCGCTGGCGGTGACGGCGTCCGCGAGGCCGTCGGTCCCCTCCGGCCAGTCGATCTCGCCGTGGGCGCGCAGCAGGGCGTCGACCTCGTCGTCGGTGATGACGCTGCCCCAGAACTGGCCCTTGGCCCGCATGGCGGGGCGGGAGCGCTGGCGGCGGACGGCCCGGAGCAGCAGCAGGTCGGTGCGCCGCAGGCGGAAGGCGAGCTCTTCGAAGACGGTTCGGAACGAGGTCTGCATCGTCCGATGGTGCCCCGCGCGAGCCGCGAGGGAAAGGGGGGCGGTGGTCGCGGCCGCTGCGCTGGACGTCGGTCAGATGGAGCCGCGCTTGTCCCCGTGGCGCTCGAACTTGACCTGGCGCTTCTCGTCGATGGCGCCCAGCACCTGACGGGCCAGCTCGTCGACGACGTCTTCGTGGGTGTAGCCCTGCTCGCGCAGCGCCCAGTAGCCAGCGGCGGCGTCGGGGGCTTCGGCTTCGGTCATCGTGCCGGCGCCCTGGGGGTTGCCGGCGACACCGTGACCCTCGTGCTGGCCCTTCGCTGCGTCGTAGTTGCCGGGCCCGGCACCGGGTTCGTTGCCGGCTTCGAAGCCGCCTGCCATGCGATGGAAGACCATGGCTTCGGCCGCGCGGGCGGCGACCTCTTCGGCGTCGCGGAAGTTGTCAGCGCCGCCGCCGCCCTCTCCGTCGCCGTGCAGCTCGTGGTAGCGCTCGTGCGCGTAGAGGGCCTGGTCTTCGGGGCGGTTGATGTCGAAGTCGTCGGAGACGATGATGCTGCGATCGATCGTCATGGCCCGGGCGCCGACGGCATCGAGCGCCCGGCTGGCCAGCGCGCCGCGGTAGACCGAGCCGCCATCACCCATGGAGGTGCGCTGCAGCTCCGAGCGGTCCAGGCGCCCGATGATGCGGCTCACACCGCGCTTGTCCTTTGCCATGACCAGCCTCGCTGAGGTGGGGCGGAGCGCGCCACCCCGACACCCATCATAGCGGGCGCGCGCCGCACCGGTCCACAACAAGGCGCCGTACGATGCCCACACAGCCGATGAGCTGTTCGGCGGGAATGAATTCGTCGGGTCGGTGGGCGACGTCGATGCTCCCCGGGCCGAAGACGAGGGAACGCGTGCCCGCCCGCTGGAGGTTGCCGCCATCGGTCGCGAAGGGGACGGCGGTGGGTTCCGCGTCGCGGGCGTGCGGCCGGAGCAGGTCCTCGAGGGCCGTGCCGGCCGGCGTGAGCAGGGCGGGCGCCTCCTGGTCCAGCGTCGTGAGGATGCGACCGCCCCGATCGCTCCACCGCTGCGCGACGGCGTCGGCGGCTTCGGCGATTACCGCCACCAACTCGGCACCGGTCTGGCCGGGGAGCTGCCGCACGCCGACGCGGAGCCTGCAGGAGTCCGGCACGATGTTGACGGCGCTGCCGCCCTCGATGTGGCCGCAATTCAGCACGGGGTAGGGTGCGGGGAGGGCGTCGAGCAGGAGGGGGTCGGTGGCCGGTGTCGTCACGGCGAGGCGCGCCTGCAGGTCCCGCAGCGCCCTGAGCACGTCGGCGGCCATCTCGATGGCGCTGGTGCCGAGCTGGGGGCGGCTGCTGTGGGCCGCACGGCCGATGCAGCGAATGCTGAGCGTCGTGTGGCCGGGGTGCGCCCGGCAGATCCGGAAGTCGGTGGGTTCTCCGATGAGTGCCAGCTCGGGCAGGCGCTCACCGGTCTGGTCCAGCGCGTCGACGAGGGCACGGGATCCGAGGCAGCCGACCTCTTCGTCGTGGGTCCACGCGAGGACGAGCGGTGCCCGTAGGGAGGAGAGGCGCAGGCCCTGCAGCGCCGCCAGGGTCGCGGCGATGAAGCCCTTCATGTCGCAGCTTCCGCGCCCGTACAATCGGCCGCCGCGCTCCGTCAGGCGGAAGGGGTCGGAGCTCCAGTCCTGGCCGTCGGTGGGCACGACGTCCATGTGGCCTGAGATGAGCAGACCGTCGGCGCCCTGGGGGCCCGCCCGCGCGACGATGTTGCACTTGCCCGCCGAGGTCTGGAAGCGCGTCACGACCATGCCGCAGGCCTCGGCCTGCTCGGCGAGGTGTGCCGCGAGCGCTGTGACCGGGCGGTCGCTGACGGTGGGGAAGGCCACCAGGGTGGCCAGCTCGTCGATGACGGCCTTGGGACGCACGGTGCCTGGGACAGTCACCCGTCGTCGTCCTCGTCTTCGTCTTCGTCTTCGTCTTCGTCCAGCCACCAGGCGTTGCCCCGCTTCGCCTTCAGCGGAGGCGTCTCCTCCATGACGTCCTCGACGGCGAGGATGCGGTCGGCGTAGTTGACGTCCTGGGGGACGGCGGTGGTGGGGCAGGCGCTGTGGGTGGGGACGTGGGCGAGCACGTCGGGGGCGTCGCCTGGTTCCTTCGTGGTGTGGTCGAGCCGGGTGCGCACCATGATCGGCATGCTCTTGTAGGCCGCCCGCTCTGCTTCGAGCGCCTTGTCGACGAGCGCAGCGCCCTGGCCCAGGTTGCCGCTGCACATGGCCTGGGCGGCGCGCCGGAACAGCTCGGCGGCTTCGTGCCAGCGCGTCGGGTCCGGGAGGTGGTAGCCGTGCTTGCCCTTGGCGACGCCCTTGAACCACTCCCGCTCGCGACCCATCTCCAGCTTCTCGATGGTCTGGACGCGGTGCATGTTCTTCAGGCGCTCGCAGATGACCGCCAGGAGCTGGTCGCGCATCCCCGCCCCTCGACGAAGCTGGTCGTCGAGGGCCTGGTTGCCACCCTGCTTGCCGAGCTGGGCGAGCTGCTTGCTGGCGGCGTCTCCCAGGCCGTGTCGGCCTGTACTGCGGACGGTCGTCGACTGCCGGTCGGTGGTGGTCGGGGACTTGCGAGAGGAGCGGGCCACGTCGCCAAGGTAGCACCGCTTCAGCATCGCACTGTGGCGCCTTGACCACCCGCGGCTCCCTCCGGTAGCGTTTCGCTCCCTCGCCAGGGAACCCTCCGGTCGGAGCCACGCGCTTCCTTGTCCAAGACCAGCGCCCAGTCCATGCCTGATGATCGCGACGTGACGGTTCGCGTCGGCGACCCGCGCCTGCGGTTGTTCCGGCACGTGGTTGGCGCGCGGCTCCACCACACCCCGGAGATCGTCTGGCGGGTGCGGGCGCGGGCCGAGTGGGAAGACCCGAAGAGCCCGGTGCCCGAACGCGACTACAGCCTGCGGACGGGTGACACCCGTCCCCTCAAGAAGAAGGCGGACCCGTCGCCGAACGCGCCGAAGCTCATCCGGCTGATCCAGCATCCCTTCGCGCTGGAGCCCGGCCGGCCGACGCGCGACGACAGCAAGGGGCGTCCCGAACGCATCCGCGTCAGCGACCAGCAGCGGGAGCCCTTTGGCGTCGCCCTGGCGGATGCACTGCAGCAGGGGCATCGCCCGCGCTGGCCCAACGCCACGGCGGTGCACCCACGGCACGTGGTGCGCGCCCGCCCCTCGGCCGCAGCCTGGCTGCAGCAGGAGGGCCGATGAGCGACCCTGCCCTCCGCGGCGCGCAGATGGGACCGATGTCCGGTCGCAGCGTCATCGGCGAAGTCACCGAGGCGGTGCACCGCTTCGTCCTCGACGGCTACGACATCGGCGAACAGCCGCCGCGCCTCGAGGAAGACCTCAGCTTCGTCCCGAAGGACCGCGAAGAGGTCATCTACATCTACATGTACCGGGTCGCTGAGAACCCGGCTCTGAAGAACCAGAAGCGCTTCCGCATGGCGCCGGTCTTCGTGGGCACCGACCCGGAAGAGGGCGGAGAAGTCTACTACCACCGCCCCCCCCTCCTCCTCGACCTGTTCTACATGATCGCCGTGCACAGCAAGTTCCGCAGTGACGCCGAACGGCTGCTCGGCTGGTTGCTGCTCCGCCTCCACGAAGCGACGCACCTGCTGTACCGCCCGCGCCGCTTCCTGCTGCCCGACGGACGCGCCGTGGACAGCCTGGGTCGACCCTGGTCGCCCGACATCGATCTCGAAGAAGACAAGCTGCAGGTGGAGAAGGTCAGCCTCGCCCTGGTCGACGACCTGACGGTGGGCGACGCCATCAACTTCTACAGCCTGCACGAAGCTCCCTACCGCCCCTTCCTGACGTATCGGGCGCGCGTCGCGCTCGACGGACCGCTGGTCCGCTCGGAGGGTGGGACCACCATCAAGATGCCGCCGCTCGCCGCAAAGGCGCCCACAAGATCCGACGGGCCCCTTGAATCTCCGAGCGGTCGGATCAAGACTTCGCGAGCCAGGCCCGGGAGCCCTCCCACCGGGCAACTCGCACCGGGGCCTCGACCCCACTTCCTTCGGCGTACTGCCGATGCTGACCCCGACACGGAGGACTGAGGAATTCCATGGAGTACCACACCCCAGGCGTATACATCCGTGAGGTCGACTCCGGTCCCAAGCCGATCTCGTCCGTCGCGACCAGCATCCCCGGGTTCCTGGGGCTGTTCCCCTTCACCCCGGCGACCGACGCCGTGGCCATCACCGGCTCGGACGGCGCTCGCCAGATCCGCGGCAAGGTGGTCCCACAGCTCGTGGACACCAAGGGTGCGGTGAAGGGCGACGGTGAAGCGGCGACGACCGCGCTGACCCAGGCCTTCCGGCTGCGCCGCAACCAGGTCAAGGACGTCAAGAAGTACATGGAGCTGCACGGCGCACCGAAGGGCGGGGCCAAGGCTCCGAAGTTCGACAAGGGCGCCAAGGGCCGCACCAAGGTCTCGTACGAGAGCGCGACGCTGGAAGTCGCCGACACGATCCTGTCGACGGATGGGGCGGTCGTGACCGACAACGACCAGCTCGTCGAAGACCTGCTCAACCAGGTCCACGAGACCTTCCCGCTCGCCGCCCCGCAGCCCAAGACGGCTGCCGACGTGCTCGAAGTCTACGGCTTCAGCTTCAAGGGTGCCGAGGGCACGGCGCTCCGCAGCGAGTACAGCATCCCGCCCGTCGCGGTGACCAACAAGGCCGAGTTCTTCCGCTGGCTGCAGAGCTTCTTCGCGCAGTACCTGCTGGAGACGCGGGCCATCGAAGAACTGGTCGGCCAGACCATCGACGATCCCGACGACGCCGCGGACGCGGTGTTCGAAGCCCTCGCCAAGGACGAAGCGCTGAAGAAGGAATTCCGCGAATTCCTGTCGCAGCCCTCGGTGTTCGGCTTCGTCAGCGCCGTCAACGGCTTCTACGACAACGGCGGCGGCAAGTCCTACGTCTACCTGATGGGCGTCCAGGACCTCGGCTGCAGCATCCGCGAGAACCAGGCAGACAAGCTCGGCCTGTACGCCTTCGACGACGCCGACGACATGGCGCTGATGGCGGCGCCGGGGCTCAACCCGGCACAGCAGAAGGAGCTGCTCGAGCACTGCGAGACCCGCAAGGATCGCTTCGCCATCCTCGATGGCCCGATCGTCAGCGACGGCTCCATGGACATCCCGGCGTCCGAGAAGGGCTACGGGGCCATGTACGTGCCCTGGCTGAAGGTCACCAAGCCGTCGTGGTTCACGGGCAACCAGGACCACATCAAGGTTGCGGGTCCCAACCGGCGCAAGCTGGTCAAGTGCGACAAGAACGAGCTGTTCGTGCCGCCCAGCGGCCACATCGCCGGCATCATGGCCCGGGTCGATGGCGAACGCGGCGTCCACAAGGCGCCGGCCAACGAGCTGGTCATGGGCATCACCGGCCTGTCCCAGAGCATCAACCGGATCGAGCAGGGCCAGTACAACGACCGCGGCATCAACGTGATCCGCGAGTTCAAGGACCGCGGCATCCGTGTCTGGGGTGCGCGTACCCTGGCCACCAAGAGCGACCCGAGCTGGAAGTACGTCAACGTCCGGCGGCTCTTCATCATGATCGAGCAGTCGATCATGCTCGGCAGCCAGTGGGCCGTGTTCGAGCCGAACGACCACACCCTGTGGAAGAAGCTCACCCGCGACGTGCGTGCCTACCTGATGCGCGTGTGGCGGTCCGGGGCCCTGTTCGGCCAGACGCCGGAAGAGGCCTTCTACGTCAAGTGCGATGACGAGACCAACCCGCGCTACCTGATCGACGCGGGCCAGGTCAACGTGCAGGTGGGCATCTGCCCGGTGAAGCCTGCCGAGTTCGTCATCTTCAGCATCGGCCAGTGGGACGGCGGCGCTCTCATCGAAGACTAGCGCTTCGCCCCGCAGAAGGCCCGGGGTGGACTCGCCGCTCCGGGCCTTCGACGCTCGCTCTGGCCGGACGGCCGGAGCGGGACGTCTCCTCCCCTCCCTTCGCCAAGTTGAGCCATCGGACCCGCCATGAACCTGCAGACCGAGTACGAGTTCGTCCTCCCCCGGGGCTACGTCGACAAGGACGGCAACCTCCACCGCGAAGGCGTGATGCGCCTGGCCAACGCCAAGGATGAGATCGTCCCCCTCAACGACCTGCGGGTGCAGCGCAACCGCGCCTACCTGATCATCGTGCTGCTCAGCCGCGTGATCTCCCGCCTCGGCGACCTCAACGACGTCAACACCGGCGTCATCGAGAACCTCTTCGCCAGCGACCTGCGCTTCCTCGAAGAGATGTACAACCGCATCAACGAAGACGAAGCCACCGTGACGGTGACCTGTCCGGAGTGTGGTGCCAAGTTCGACAAGGAGTTCGGTCGCCTGGGGGAATCGTAAGCTACCCCTTGGAGAACATCTTCCAGGAGGTAGCGTTCATCGCCTACCATTTTCACTGGGACCGCGACGCGGTCCTGGAGATGTCCCACCGTGAGCGTCATGCCTGGGTGAAGCAGATCTCGTCGATCAACGACAAGATCAACTCTTCGAGGTGAGCCGGCCGGGGGAGGCCCCGCGCTGTGCATCGCTGACGCGCCTGGTGGGGCGGCCCGCAGCTCTCCGCACCCTCAGCACAGGCTGACCGCCCACCATGCCCGGCATCATCGTCCAGCATGCCCGCCTGCCCAACCGGAACCAGGGTCTGGTCCGGGGGGACATCGCGGGCATCATCGGCTTCATCTCGGAGGAGCGCTGGCCCGAGGGGGCGTCGGCGGGTGACTACATCGAGGTGCTGCTCCGTCGCGAGGGTGACCTGTGGGAGCACCCGGATCGGGGGCTGTTCGACCCGGCGGCCCGCCGTGCCGTGCGCTCCTTCTTCAAGAACGGCGGTGACACGGCCCACCTGTTCGGCGTCTGCGTGCGCGCCGAAGCCGACCTCCGCGCACCCTCGGGGGCGCTCGGCGTGCTCGGCCCGCTCTTCGACCGGCTGCGGGCAGAAGAAGACATCGGCCTGCTGGCCGTTCCCGCGGCGGCCTACATGCGCTGCGAGCTGTCGCCGCGGACCGGAGAGGTCCGCGCGGACTGCGAAGCGATCTACGACGAGCTGCTCGCGCACTGCCGCGAGATGAACAACCGCTTCCTGGTGATGGATGCGCCGCGCGGGCTCCACGGGCCGCACCTGCTGCAGTGGGTGAGGGACCTGCGTGATCGCCACCCGGAAGACCGCTCCTACGGGGCGCTCTACTACCCGTGGCTGCTCGAGGGCGATGACCTCTTCCCCCCCAGCGGCACGATGCTCGGCGCCTACGCCCGCACCGAGCTGGCGCATCGGCCCTTCGGCGTGGGCTGGCCGCCGGCGAACCAGCCGCTGTCAGGGGTGACGCACACCGAGTTCGAGCTGGACTGGTCGGAAGCCGGCGAGCTGGCCGAACACCACATCAACCCCATCGTCGTTCAGCCGGGGCGCGGGGTCGTCGTCTTCGGCGCCCGGACCCTGTCGCGGGACCCGGCCTTCATGCACATCAACAGCCGGCGGATCGTCAATCTGGTGGGCGAGCAGCTTCGCCGGGACAGCGAGTGGTCGGTGTTCGAGACCAACAACCCGCACCTCTGGGACGTGCTGGAACGGGACGTCCGTGTACGGCTCGGTGAATTCTCTGCGGCGGGCTTGCTGTCCGGGGGTAAGGCAGGCGAAGATTACGCGGTCTCCTGTAGCGCGGAGAACAACCCGGCTCACCTGCGGGAACAAGGTCAGGTCAACGTCCTGATTCGAGTCCGGCCGGTGGGAACCACCGAGCAGATCGTCATCGACCTGCGGCTGGGTGGTGAAGACGAGTAGGAGTTCACGATGGCAAGCTGGACCGGGCGAGGCAAGGGACGCAAGGGCTCGCAGCCTTCAATCCTGACCCAGGGCGGGGTCGGTCGCGGTGGCGGCCGGTCTGCCAGTCAGCCCAGCGTGCCGGGCATCGGCGGCGCTGGCGCCGGCGGTGGCCGCGCGGGCGGTCAGCCCAGCGTGCCAGGTATCGGCGGTGCCGGTGCGGGTGGCGGACGGGCCGGCAGCCAGCCGACCATCAGCTCGCCCAGCTCCTGGGTGGGGATGGGCAAGGGGCGCGCGCCCCAGGGCGCGGGCATCTCCGACAGCGAGACGCTCGGAACCCGCAGCACCAACAGCACCGGCCAGATGACCTCCGGCGGTGACGCGCACGTTGCGGACCCCGAAGGCAACTACGTGTTCGCCTTGGAGATCAAGGGGATCGAGGTCGCCCAGTTTCTGGAGTGCTCCGGCCTCAAGAGCAGCACTACGGTGTTCGAGCTCGAAGAGGGCGGCATGAACCATCGGGTCCACAAGCTGCCCGGGCAGTCGCGCTGGGAGAACATCGTCCTGCGCTACGGCGTGACCAACGACGTGTCGCTCATGGGCTGGCGGGGCGAGGTCCTCGAAGACGACTTCGGGTCGGGCAACCGCCGCAGCGGCTCCATCGTGGTGAAGAACAACCAGATGGAGGTCGTCCGGCGCTACAACTTCGTGGAGGCCTGGCCGGTCTCCTGGGAAGGGCCGAACTTCGCGGCCAGCGGCGCCGAAGTGGCGATCGAGAGCATCGAGCTCGCGCACCACGGCATCTTCGTGAGCTGAGCGGGAGCCTGCGGGACCAGACGGGACCACCACAGCACACCACCTCGAGCGGAGCAGGAACATGGACGGGCGACAACGGCAAGGGCTGGGAGCCAGGCTGTCGGAGCGATTGCTGCGCCGTGCCCGCACCCGCACGCGGTTGAGCCTCGCCGACACCCTGCTGGCGCGCTTCGGCATGCCCGCCGACTGGGACGGCAAGTTGCTCGATGGCCCGGTGGACGGCGTCGGCGTCGACGGGATGGTCACGCTGTCGATCCAGCCCTACCTTCGTCGACTCCGTCGGCTGGCCTGGTCGCGCCGCCGCCGTGACGCCCGCTTGGAGCGCCTCGGCGCCCGCTTCGAACGTCACACGGCGTCGGCGGCGCTCCGTCGGCTTCCGGGTACCGGTGCGCGCAAGCTCAGCGCCGCTGGCTTCTGGGGTGGCGTGCCGGGGGTCATGTCCAACAGCGAGATGCACCTGCCCGAACCTGCGGCAGCGGCGCCCGTGAGCGAGGAAGCTCCGGTGTCGGCGGAGGGCGCGGCGCCTCGTCCGGCCTCGTCTGCATGGGGCGCTCGGGTCTCTGCCAGCCCGTGGCTGGAGACTCCGTGGAGCGGGGCGCGCGTGATCCGCTCGACCGGCAGCGCAGCGTCGGCTGCCAGCTCGTCGGCGTCCGCTGCACCTCGCCGCGAGCGCGCTGCGCGGGCCTCCGCCCTGGAGCGGGCCGGTCAGCGTGCCGCCACGGTCGGCGTGGTCCAGGATCCTCTGGCGCGGCAGATCGAAGCGGCCGCGCCGGTGTTGGCGCGGACCCGCCGCGGCCGCGCCGTCACCCGTGAGCTGGTCGAGCTCGTCGAGCTTCCGCCTGAAGAACGGGCGGTCCGGATCCGCAAGCTGGTCCGTCGCGTCGGTGCGGTGGCGCGACCGATCATCGAAGAAGTCGAAGCCAGCGTCCCGCAGGCCAAGGTCAGCCCCACCGCGGTGGCTGTCGGCCGGATGCCGACCCGCGACCAGCGGGGACCACGTCGCGGGCTCCGTCCGGTCATGTCGTCGTCGCCGGCCATGCAGTCGGTCCGGCCGTCGATCCCCGTCGACCTGGCGGACACGCGTGCTGCGCCCTCCCAGTCTCCGCGACCGGTCCAGGCCGCCGCTAGTCGGTCGGGGCGGCGGGGCGGTGCGTGGCTGTCCTCGTCGCCGGTGCGGCGGGCCGCGGTGGTGTCGGCGGGGCGCGCGCTCAGCGCGTCCCCGGTCGCTCGCAGCCGTGCGGCCGTGGCCTCGGTGCGCTCGGCAGGGGCACGCTCGCGGCAGCACCAGCGCACACCGACGGCGCCTCGCCGTGCTGCGTCCACGACGACACGCAGCGGGGCCAACAGCTCGGCGGCGCGTGGGTCGTCGGCTGCGGCAGGCGGCGGCGGCCGATCCGCCTCAGACTCAGGCGGCGACGGCCCATCATCCGCGGGTGGCGAACCCGGCCCTGACGGCTCGACGCCGTATGGGCCGGCGGTGGACTCGCGCGTGCGGGCATCGGATCCTGGCGCGGCAGCCACGACGCCCTCGGGGGATGCCGCCGGGTCGGTGACCGCTCCCACCGCGGCGTCCGCTTCGGCGGCGGCTGTCGGGACGCTGGCGCCCTCGACAGCCGCGGTCACCACGCCGGACGGACGTCCGGAAGCCGTTGCGACGGCGGCCGCAACGACGGCCGGTGGTGATCGACGCCCCGACGATGCGACGCCGTGGTCCGACGTCAACCCTCCTGTGGATCGCTCCTCGTCGACCCCGCGGCCTTCGGCCCGCCTCTTGGGCGGGGACATCCAGGACGGTGCCCTCGACGACGTCCTCAGCCGGCCCTCCCGCTCCACGGCCCATGCCTTCGCGCGCCTGTCGTTGATGCAGGCGTCGACGGGCGGGGACGGTGACGGGATCGGCGAAGTCGCTGCCCTCGATCGGATCCTCCAGGCGCCAGCGCGCGCGGCGCGTGTCGCTGGCGCCGCTGTGGTGCGCACGCCCCAGGGGCTCTACGTCCCAGCGCGCACGCTCGCGGCTCCCTCGGTCGCGCCCCAGGCCGCCGACGCGGACCCCGCGTCGGTGACGTCGGCGCCAGCTGCGTGGCCGACGCGCAAGACGCCGACACCTGGTGTGCGCGCCACCTATGTCGACGGCGTGCCGTCCACGGCCACCGTCGCTGCACGCCGCAGCCCAGCGGCACACGCGGCGGAACGGTCGACACCACGCACGCGCGCCGGATCCGTGCTTCCGGCAGCTGTTCGCTCGCCGGTGCTGGCGTCCGGTCGCGGCGCGCAGCAGAGCTCCTCGGCCATCGCGGGGCCCCGGCGGGCGCTGCGCAGCGTGCGCCGCTCGGATGGCGCCTTTGTCGCGGCGCGCACCCTGCAGGCCGATCCAGCGGCCTCGGCTGTCGCCTCGATGGCTGCTCGGCGGTCGGCTGCCGCTCGTCCCAGCGCTGGTGCACCGTCGGCAGCGCCACGCGCGGCGCGTGCAGTCGAGACGGCGACCACGCCGCGGCCCTCTCCTCGTGCGGCAGGGTCACGGGAGGCAGGGTCACGGGACAGCGCCACCGACGCCAGCGCCGCGTCCTGGGCGCTGGGACGCCTCGAGGGTGCGCGGGCCAGCTCGCCAGCCGCACCTCGACGCTCCCTGCTCCCGACCGCGGTGCCATCGCTTCGTGCGCTCCGCCCGGCGGCGCTCTCCGACGGCAGCGACGTGGGCACCCACGCCGCGGACGCGGGTCGGGATGGCGGCGGCACCGCGCACCCCGCGGCCTGGCCGACTCCCCGGTCGACGGTCTCGCAGCCGCGCTTGGCTGGCGGTGCGACGCGCGGAGCCGACGCGCCTCGGGCGACGGCTCCGGCGACGCAGCCGACACGGACGACGTCGAGTGGCCCGCTGTCGACCGCCGTGTCGGTTCCGCAGCAGGGGACGGCTCCTGTTCGGACGGTCTCCATCGATCCCAGCGCTCCACCGCGGGCGCAGACCGCAGCGACGCGGCGTCGTTCGGTCCCGGCGGCGGTGGCCGCTGCGGCCCGTGCCGACAAGCTCCCCGTGGTGGGGCAGGCCGTCCGGCGGGCGATGACGGCGTCTCCGGCCTCGCTGGTGTCGGGGCCGACGGCCGCTCGCACGCGGCACCGTCCCAGCCCCGTCGCCTACGCACGGGCGCCGCTCTTCGGCACCCCCCGACAGGTCGTGCTCCAGTCCACCGATGCTGCGTCGCCCATCGCGACAACGGACGCGACGGTGGCGTCGGGTCTGGCCCGCGGCAGCGCCTGGAGTACCGCTGCGTCCGGGGCTGGTGGCTCGACGGCGCAGGTCGTGCGGCAGCCCGCCTCGGCACGCTCGGTCGACGCCAGCCTGGCACCGCTCCTGGCGATGCTGGGTCAGCGGTCGGCGTCGTCCTCACCGCTCGCGCGGCTGGACGCCCGGGCGCTGTCGACCGCGACCTGGGTGATGGACGCCAGCGGTGCGTCGCCAGCTCGCTTCAGCGCGGCCGCTGCTCGTCGGGCCGCGACCTCGGCGCTCCGGGGAAGCAGCCAGGCGCAGTGGCGCTGGACTTCGGACGGTGTGGTCCTCGCGTTGCCGCCCACGACGGGAGCACCCGCTGCGGATGCTCCCGCGGACTCCGGCGCGGTTGCTTCGGGACCCCGGGCGTCGGCGTGGGCCGGCTCGCGTGTCACGCGCACACCGGCTGGCACCTACGCTCCGGCCCGCTCTGCGTCCGCGCCGCCACCGACCTGGTGGGCGGGTGCGCGAAGCGCCCGGACGCCGGGCTCGCGGCTGCAGCCGTCGCGGGCCAGCGTGACCCCTCGGGGCCGCTTCGACGCTGCTGGCACCTACCGCGTGCCCCTGGCCGCGGCGTCGCGCGGCGCCACGACGTCGATGGCCGCGCCCTCCGGTGGCCGGGTCCTGGCCTCGGCCAGCGGCGACGAAATGCCAGAGACCGGAAGTCCCTCGCTCGGCGCCGGGATCCCCGGGTCACCCGTCGCCTGGATGTCCTCGCTCGGCGCTCCCGCGGGGCGGCCGGACGACTCCGGTCGGGGACGCCCGCGTCCACGGCCTGCCCTCGGCAGCACGCTGGGTTCCGTCGAAGACGGTGTCGACGACCCGGGGATGCCGACCTGGGCGCGACGTGCCAGCGGGCAGCCGCTGATCCATCGCGAAGACCGGTTCATCGACGCGCTCGCTCGGGCAGAAGAGCCCGAAGAAGTCGTGCGCATCATCTATGAACGGGCGGCGCGCGGTGGGCTCGGCTCGGCGTCGGGTCTGCCGGCTCCGGTGATCAAGGTCATCGAGCAGATCCGCAGCACGGCGGCCGCCATCGACCCCGACGCCGCCACGGTGCATGCGGGGCCTGGCAGCGACGCCGAAGTCGTCCGCCGAGCGGGTGGAGGGCGCGGGGCACCGCGCGCGTCGGCCCGCGTCGCTCGGGGCTTCACCTCGCTGCGGCCGCGGGGTACCGCGAGCCGACGGGATGGAGTCGGGGCCGACAAGCTCAGCAAGCTGAGCCGGCGGCTCCAGGATCTGATCCTCCTCGCCGAGCGCCAGCGGGGCGCGGCCCGAGAGCAGGTCCGGATGGCGGAAGACAGTGCGGCGGCCCGAGCAGAGGGCCAGGCCTCCCCCGGCGGTGCCGAGGGTGGCAGCGAGAAGAAGATCGACATCGAGGCGCTCGGGCGCGAGGTCCTCGAGGTGGTGAGCGTGGAACTCGAGATGCGCAAGCAGCGCAGCCAGGAGGGCTCCGATGAGTACGGGTGGTGGTAGCGTCGAGAAGGCGTGGTTCTACAACGAGGACACGGGGTCCTGGTTCGACGTCCAGTACAACCCCAAGGAATTCAAGTTCGACAAGCCGGTGCAGTGGCAGCCGCACGACAAGCAGGGCGGTGCCAGCACGCTGGAGTTCCAGAAGGCACAGCCGGCGACCATGCAGGTCGAGCTGTTCTTCGACACGACCCATGACGGGTCGGATGTCCGGAACTCCTGGGTCAACAAGCTGCTCGAGCTGACGAACCCGGACTACACCCCGACGGATGGTGAAGCCGCCGAGCTGGGCAAGAAGCGCCCGCCGCGGGTCAGCTTCGTCTGGGGCACCTTCTACCTCTACGGCGTCATCGAAGCCGTGAACGTCACCTACATGATGTTCAGCTCCGAGGGGACGCCGCTGCGGGCCCGGGTGTCGGTCAAGATGAAGGAGTGGACGCCGGACAGCACCTACGCTGGCGGTGGTGCAGGGTCGGGCTACGACAGCGCCCCGGTCACGCTGGTCCAGCTCCAGGCAGGCCAGACGGTGACGGCTGTCGCTCTCGCCAACAACACCACCACCCAGGCCGTCTGTGATGCCAACGGCATCGACGACCCCATCAACGGTGTGCAGCCGGGCGATGTCCTCGCCATCACGCCCGGCGGCTGAGGAGCCCCCATGTCCGAGCTCGTTCGTTCTGCCACTTCCTACGAAGTGACGGTTGGCGGTCAGACCTTCAAGCAGACCGATGACGACGGCCTGTCGATGCTGTCGGTGGAAGACCACGTCGACATGGTCCAGATGATGACCTTGCGCATCAGCGGCAGCGAGGGGCAGCCCTCGTGGTCGGCGAAGATCGGCGACGCCGTCTCCTGCAAGCTCGGCAGCGGCGAGGAGCCCATCTTCCAGGGCGAGGTCACCTCGGTCGAGCCGAGCTACCAGTCCGACGGCGTCACGACGCTGAACATCCGCGCGATGGACAACACCCATCGCCTGGGCCGCGGCCGCAAGACCCGGTTCTGGGAGGACATGAAGGACAGCGACGTGGTGTCCGAGGTGGGCGCGGAGTGCGGCCTGTCGGTGGACGCCGACGCCACCAGCGAAGTCCTGCCCTACATCCTGCAGCGCAACGAGAGCAACGTCGCGTTCTGCAAGCGCCTCGCCGCGCGCAACAACTACGTGCTGCGCGTCGACCCGGCCAAGGGCTCGCTGCTCTTCAAGAAGGCCAGCTTCCAGGGCCAGAGCACGAAGATCAAGATGGGCGACGACGCCCGCAGCGTGCGCATGTCCTACAACAGCGTCGACCAGGTGCAGAAGGTCGTCGTGCGCGGCTGGGATCCCTCGAAGAAGGAGGAGATCGTCGGCGAAGCCACGACCGGCGACATCGAGTCCATCGGCGGTGGCGACAAGGGCGCCGACGTGGCCGGCTGCTTCGGCGATGCCACGGCGTACGTGACCGACGTGCCCGTCAGCTCCCAGAGCATGGCCAAGGAGATCGCCAAGGCCGAGATCAACCGACTGGCGCGCAGCTTCTGTCGCGGCAGCGCCACGGTCCAGGGCAACGACAAGATCCGCGCCGGTGCGGTCGTGGAATTCGAGGGCCTCGCGCCGGGACAGAACGGCAAGGTCTTCGTGATGTCGTCGCGACACGTGATCAGCGGACGCACCGGCTACACGACGGAATTCACCTTCTGCAGCAACACGATGGGAAGCTGAGGGTCGGCATCGTCGTGTCCTGCGGGCTGCCTCGGCAGCCCGCTTTGACGTAGAATCCGCGCGGCGCGGCAGGGTGTGCCTGCCGCCGCAGCCCAGAGAGTGTCGATGGCGGTCCGCAAGGAGTTTCTCGGTCGTGGTTGGGCCTTTCCCTTCCACTTCGATCCGGCGACGGGCATGGTCGCCCTGTCGGAGTATGAAGAGAACATCCGCCAGAACATCACCGTGATCCTGGGCACGCGCCCGGGCGAACGGCAGATGCTCCCCGACTTCGGGTGCCGGGTCCATGATCTGCTGTTCGCCCCGAACACGCGCGCGACCGCGCACATGGTCGCCCGGCACGTGCGTGAAGCCCTCGCTCGCTGGGAACGCCGCGTCGAAGTGCTCGACGTGCACTCCCAGGTGGACCCGTCCGGCGCCATCCGGGTCGAGGTGGTCTACAAGATCATCTCGACCGGGGCGGTCGAGAGCGCGGTCCATGTCGTCTCGAACACCACGTCTCGCTGAGAGGGGCCGATGCCCATCAAGCCGCCCAACCTCGACGATCGCCGCTACGCGGACATCGTCGCTGAAGCGCGGGCCCTGATCCCCCAGTACTGCCCCGAGTGGACGAACCTGTCGCCGGCTGACCCCGGCATGACGCTGGTCCAGCTCTTCGCCTGGATGACCGAGCTGACCATCTACCGGCTCAACAAGGTGCCGGACAAGACCTACGTCCACTTCCTGAACTTCATCGGCGAGGAGCGTCGCCCGGCCATGCCGGCCACGGTGCCGCTGACCTTTTCGCTGGCGGCTGACCACCCCGTCGAGCTCAAGCCGTACACCCGCTGCGCCACCCGCCAGCGCGAAGAACGCCCCGCCCTCGACTTCCTCACCGTGGACGGGCTCACCATCCACGACAGCGAAGTCGTCCGTGTCATGGCGGTGAAGGGCGGCAAGGAACCGGCCGTCCGGGAGCTGCCCTTTGGCCACCAGGGGGGCCACCGCGCCGCGCTGTCCTTCGGCAGCGGCCGCGGCGTCCAGCTCTTCGAGATCGACCCGCGCGACTACGGCCCCAACGCCTATACGCCGCACCAGTACCTCTACGTCGCCCACGACGACCTGCGGCTGATGGACATCGCCGAAGACTCCGGTCGCCCCACCGGTCGCCTGCGCATGCGGCGGACCAGCGGCGACGACCTGTCCGTCGTGCCCTTCTTCCGCTGGGAGTACCCGACGGCCTTCGGCTGGCGACCCATCGAGCTGGTCGAAGAAGACGAACAGCTCCTCGGCCTGCCGGAACAGAGCCTGGTGACGGCCCTGCCGGGCATCATCCCCGTCGACAGCCTCGGCTCCAGCGACCAGGGCTTCGCGCTGCCGGATCCGGTGGCGCGCAACAAGTGGTGGATCCGCGGCCGGCTCGACTACGAACGCTGGCTCGCCGCGCGGATGGAAGATGACCTCGAGGTCGCCTGGAAGGACGACCGCGGGGGCGAAGACCGCGCCATCCACAACTGGAACGTCCGGGCCGTCGGCCGGACGCTGGAGTTCTTCCTGCAGGACCTGCCGCCGCTGCTCGGCGGCTGGACCATCCGCCTGTCGCTCGTCGACCGCGGGGTGCCTGCCGGCCGCACCAGCTACCTGCCGCGCTATCGCTGGTACTACCGCCGCGGTGAGACCTGGGACGAGGTCCCAGCCGAGCGGGTGCGCACCGAAGGCACGATGGTCATCATCACCGGCCCGCTGCCGGACATGGCGACCGACGGCTTCAACCTCCGCGCCGAGCGGGTGGAGATCGCCTTCATCCGCGGGCTCGCCCCGGATCTCGAGCTGGACCTGAACTGGGTCCGCCCGGTCGAGGTGGACCTCTTCTCCGGCGACGACCCCCGCCGCGTCGAGCGCTGCCTCAACGACGAAGCCCCCTGGTCGCCCTTCCAGATCGCCCCGGTCATCCCGCCGACCATCGGCCGCCGCTTCTACATCGGCTCGGACCTGTTCGAGAACCGCCGCCAGGCGCCCGTCCTCGTCGAGATCGAGGTCGGCTTCGAGATGAACGGCGAGCTCGTCGAGGAACCCGACGACAAGTACGCGATGCAGCTCACCTATCGGGCCGAGGACAACTGGCGGGTGGTCTGGTCCGAAGACAAGCTCTTCGCCAGCTTCCGCTTCTCCGACCTCGACCCCGACGGCGCCAAGCGCAAGGCACGGCGCAAGATCCGGCTGATCCTCGACCCCAAGACCCAGCTCAAGGGGCTGGCCCGCCACAAGGTCGGCGACACCGAGACCACCTGGATCCGCCTGGAGCTGACCAAGAGCAACCTCACCGGCGTCGACAAGGAGAAGAACGAGCACCCCATCGTCCCGCGCATCTACGGCATCAAGCTCGGTGCCGACAAGACCCTGGGCGACGACACCTACGAACAGCCGATGCCCGGGCCGCGCATGGCGCAGCTCGACTACCGCGAAGAGAACCGCCGGCTGACGCGGGTCATGACGCGGGCGGCGGGGCGCCTCAACGAATTCTTCCCCTTCTTCCCCTTCGTGGAGATCGCCGAAGAGAACCAGGCCCTCTACCTGCAGCTCGACAAGCCGCTGCCGATCGGCAGCCGCCACGCCGTCCAGTTCCGCCTGCGGGGTGAAGCCTTCCTGCCCGAGGGCGTGCGGATGGAGTGGGAGGTGCTCGAGAAGCGCGAGCACGGGCGGACCGGCTGGACGCGGCTGCAGACGATCCAGCGGGAAGAAGCCGGCATCGAAGAGCTGCCGGTCTACGACCTGACCCGCTCGGGCACCCTGGAGTTCTCGCTACCCGAAGCAGTCGAGCTGTCGGAGCACGGCTTCTGGCTACGCGGCCGCTACGTGCTGCCGGACGACGTCGGGATCGGTGTGCTGCCGCCGCTGCCGCCGGTCACCCACCTGCTGATGAACACGGTGGATGCGGTCAACCTGCACACCCAGCGCACGGAACGCTACAGCGGCCATGGTGTGCCCGCCCAGGTCATCCAGCTCCTGAAGCGACCGGTCTTCCTGCACCAGGGCGACCGCGACCGCCAGATCTTCCCCCGACCGGAAGCCTTCCCCGACATCCGCGTCTTCGTCGAGGGTGACGACGGCACCGCAGAAGAGTGGCACCCGGTGCGCGACGGCAGCCTGCTGACCGCGGGCAAGGACGACCGCGTCTTCGTCGTCGACCCGGTCGACGGCACGCTCACCTTCGGCAACGGGATCCGCGGCCGGATGCTGCCGGTCGGTTCCAACAACGTCCTGGTCGACACCTACCGCATGGTGCCCGGCAACCGCGGCAACCTTGGCCCCGGTGAGATCACCGTGTGCGAGTCGGCGGGCGACGCCGTGGAGGTCACGAACCTCCTGCCCAGCGTGGGCGGTCGCGACGCCGAGAGCCTCGACGAGATCGTCCGTCGTGCGCCCAGCGTGCTGACCAGCCGCGATCGGGCGGTCACCCAGCGCGACTTCGAGATCATCGCCCGGGAAGCGTCGGGCGAGGTGGCGCGCGCGGCCTGTCCGGGCCGCATGGACGACGACGGCAAGGTCGAAGTGGTGATCCTGCCGGCGCGCCGCGAAGACGAGCGGGTCCCGGACCCCTTCCTGTCCGCCGGGCTGCGCGACCACGTCAGCCGCTACCTCAAGCGTCGCTGCTTGATCAACGTCGACCCTGTCGTCCGGCTGGCCGCCTTCCTGCCCATCGACGTCAGCGTCACGGTCCGCCTGCGTCCCAACGCCAACATCGTGCAGGTGCGCGCCCAGGCCGAAGCCTGGGTCCACCACTTCCTCGACCCCTACAGCGGTGGCCTGGACGGAGAGGGCTGGCCCTTCGGTGGCACGCTCTACGCCCAGGACTTCGCCCGCATGGTCACCGACATCGGCGAGGTCCGGCACGTCGTCGACGTGCAGCTCTTCGACATGACGGGCGTCGACCTGCGCCGGGCCGTGCCCGGGTGGGAAGAGGGCGAGGGTGACTCCGAGCTGATCCTGGGTGAACACGATCTCTTCGTGGTCCGCCGCGTGCGCATCACGACCGAGGACGGCCTGCGATGAGCGGCTTCTCGATGGTGCCGCGTCCTCCGGGGCAGCCGCCGGTGCATCCGGGGCGTGCCGGCCGGGCCGCCCAGCGCCCCCAGGGCGGCGATGACCTGCGGTACATCGAAGAGGTAGTGCGCATCGGCTTTCCGGTGCGGGACGCGCGCAGCTACCTCGCCCGGCACATGGGCAACGCGGTCCGCTACAAGCTGGTGGAGGCGCGCCGGGGCGAACGTGCCGGCCACATCCGGCAGGCCGACGTCATCAGCGCCAGCGGTGGCCCGACGGTCCGCGTCCGCACGCTGCGGACCCTGCCCGACGGCACCCCGGCCACCTACTTCGCGCCCGAAGACCTGGTCGAAGTGCACGCCGTCGTCGACGTGGAGGGCGACGCCACGCCGACGCCGCTCACCGCCGACGACGTGGTCGTGCTGCACGTGCCCGTGCGCAGCTACCTGCGCTTCCTGCCGGGCATCTACCAGGGCGGCGTGCCGACCCAGCGGCGGGACGTCCCGGCAGCCGATGAACGCAGCCTGCGGCGCTGGGGTGCGCGCCCGGAGGCCCGCGCGACCAGCGTACAGCGCCACGACACCGAGCAGTTCCGGCGCTTCCTGTTCATCTTCCAGCACCTCATGACGACGGTGACCGAGCGGATCGACGGGATCCCATCGCTCACCGATCCGACCCGGGCCGACGCGCGCTTCCTGCCGTGGATCGCGAGCTGGGTGAACTTCGAGCTGGACGAGGGCCTGCCGCTGCACCAGCAGCGCGAGCTGGTCCGCCGCTCGATCCGACTGCACCGCACCCGCGGGACCGCGGAAGGCATCGCCGAGATGATCCGGGTGCTCACCTCGGCGCCGGTCACCATCGTGGAACGCAAGAAGCCACGCCACTGCGTGCTCGGCGCGATGACCCTCGCCGGCGGGCGCGACCCGGCCGAGCGCTACCTGGGCGCCGAACCGCCCGGCCACTACCTGGTCCGTCCCGACCGCAGCCCCACGATCTTCTTCGTGCTCATGCTCGAAGACCGGGGCAGCTTCGCCCGCCGCTTCGGCGAGCGGGGCCCCTCGCAGCTCCGCCGCATCGCCCGCATCGTGACCCGCGAGGTCCCGGCCCACGTGACCTTCACCATCCAGTTCGACGAGAGCGTGTCCTGATGGCCACTTCCCGCAGAGCGAAGAAGTCCGCCTCCTCCTCCACGGCGATGAAGCTGGAGGACAACCTGCTCCGGCTCAACCCCTTCGAGGGGCTCTGCCTGACCTCGGGCGATCTGCTGGCCGAACAGCAGTACCACCGCAAGGGCCTGCATCGCCACAACCTCTACCTGCACGGCCACGGCATCGTGCAGGGCCTGCAGGTCGAGCTCGAACAGCGCAAGAAGAAGTACGTCGCCATCATCCAGGCCGGCTTCGGCGTGACCCGCACGGGCCAGCAGGTGCTGCTCAACGAAGCCGTCGGCGTGCCCCTCGAGGTCCCCAAGAAGGACGGCGAGTACATGCTGTGGCTCTTCCACGTGGAGAGCCCCGACGAGAGCGACCTGCGGCCGATCTTCGACACCACGGACACCAAGGCCGCCCGCGTGCGCGAGAGCGTCGCGCCCCGCCTGCACAGCGTCGACGAAGACCAGCCGGACGCCGTCGCGCTCTGCCGGATCAACGTGCGCCTGGGCCGCATGGTCCAGGTGCTGCTGCCCGTGCCCCGCGCGGGTCGCCAGGAGCGGGCCGCCGAGAGCTACCTCAAGCCCCGCGTCGTCGAGTTCATCCGGGTCAACAAGAAGATCCAGACCAACCTGTTCCGCACCGCCCTGCTGTCCGAGCTGGACCTCGGCGCCCTGGCGTTCAACTCGGCGCTGGTCACCAGCGAGTTCATGCTGATCGAGGAGGGCACCACCGATCGGGTGCTGTACCGGACGGCGGGCTCGCTGATCAACTACGCCCACGACTTCTACAACCCGCTGCCGCGGACCATCGACCGCGTCGAGCGCTTCAAGGAGTTCGTGCGGCGG
>CAZRFD010000055.1:0-42161 GCA_964599085.1 uncultured Enterobacterales bacterium
GCCGGGTGAAGCTCAGTGATTCCAGTGGGTTCGACGGAACCGGATCGAGTGGGACGGTGGACCGCTGCAGCCTGGAGCCGGGGCCCAGGCAGCGGGGCTTGTGGAGCTGCGGGTCCGTGACACACAGCCCGTGGTCGACCGTCGAGATCCAGACGTGCTCGCCGTCCAGGCGCAGGTGGCGGACCGCGCCCAAGTCCCAGGGCACCGGCCGGGCGCGAGACTCACCCGCGGGCAGCACCACCATGCCGTCCATGCCCCCGAGGAGCAGCCCGCCGCCCTCCAGCTCGACCAGGGCATAGATCTGCTCCGCGCCGTCGAGGACCGTCCAGGCGCCATCCGACAGCAGGGCCGCCGCGCTGTGCTCTCCGCCCAGCAGCGTGCCCCGCGAGGTCTGCCAGGCCGGCCCCGCCTTGCCCCGCCGCTGCAGCGGCACCCGCTCCCAGGTCTCGGTGTCCACGACGTTCTCGGAGCAGGCCAGGTACAGCCGCCCCTCTGCCCGGAAGTAGCGCCGCGTCCAGCCCGGGCAGGCGTCCAGCGACGCCGGCGGCTCCGGGAGCTGGCCCTCCCCCTGCAAGGGCCACCACCCGGCCTCGTAGCCCTGGGCCCACAGCACGCCCTGCTCGTCGTCCCACCACAGGCGGTGCAGGTTGGTGCGCTGGCCGTGGGGGGCGCGATGCACGCGCACCGGCGTGGGCCGCAGGCGCAGCAGCCCGGCACCGATGGTGGCGACCCAGGTCGTGGTGCCAGCCGTGGCCCGCTCCACCGCCCCGTCCGGCAGCTCCACGACCGCCTCTCCGTGCAGGAACAGCTCCCGGTCACGGATCCCCCAGGCCGACGGCGCGGGCGGCGAGCTGGCGCTCCACCACGGCTCGGCCATGTCCAGCCGCAGCTCACCGGTAGGGGCGTCACGCACCAGTATGTTGCCGGACGGCACCCGCAGGTCGGTGACCTCCCAGCTTCCGTCCGGGTCGCGTCGCCAGACCCGGTGATCGCTGGCCTGTACCCACAGGCCGCCGTCCGGCGCGGTGAGCACGATGACCGGGACGAGCCCGTCGGGCACCGGCTGGGGCACGGGCTCTTCGTCCAGGCGCACCAGCGCACCGTCGAAGACCATCCAGATGCCGTCGGCGGCGGGGCTCGGCTGGGAGTTGAGCGTCCCAGGGCCGAAGGTCGACGAGGTCTCTCCCCGCCGCTGGAGCATCCCGCTCTCGGTCTGGACCCACAGGGCGCCGTCGACGGGATGCCGCTCGACGAAGATGACCCGCGTCGCCGGCGGTCCCTCCGGGTCGTCGGGGCGCAGGGTGGTGAAGGTCGTGCCGTCGAAGCGCACCAGGCCGTCGAGGGTGGCCAGCCAGACCTCCCCGTCGGCGCCGACCGCGACGTCGCGGATGTGGTTGAGGGGCAGCCCGTCCGCGACCGTCCAGCGGTCCATGACCCAGCCGGGGGCGACCGGTTCGTGGGTGGCGGCGAGTGCTGCGGAGATGAGCAAGAACACGGTGGCGAGATCAGCGCGAGGAACCCCTGAACAGGCCCAGGGGAGGGAGGAGGAGTGGACCGACGCCGTCGAGGGCCCAAGGGTCGCCGGAGGAGCGCCCTGCCTGGCCCGGTCCGCAAGCCAGCCGAGGTTCGCTCGACGCGATGGTGCCAATGGGCAAGCTGTGATGCAAACGACTCAAACAAGGAATCTCCGGCCCGCCCCCCACAGACGAAGGCCCGCCCCCGGAGGTCCGGAGGCGGGCGGGCTGCGCCGGGAGTCCACGCGCGGGGCGGCGGGCGTCCGGTCAGCCGGGGGCGGGCAGGACGGTCAGATGACGCCGGTGCAGACGAGGCTGGCCTCCTCGGTCGCCGACGCGTGGCTGATGGCGCTCAGCAGGAGCTGGAAGGTCTCCTCGCCACCCACCGAGCTGCCCACGTAGGCGTCCGCCAGCTCGGCCCCCACGCTGGCCAGGCTCATGGCGTGCTGGGCGTAGTAGGAGGCGATCTATCGCTCGCCCGCGTCCTGGCCGCGGCCTTTGCGTGGCGCAACGGCAGGCCCCAGGACGCGCGTGGACTGCTGGAGGACACCGTGCAGGACGGCAGCGAACCCTCGACGACGCTCCGCCGGCTCATCGAGCGGGCGCTCGCCGGGCATGAGGTCGCCGCCTCACCAGCCGAAGCTGGCGTGCACCCGATGGTCGCGGCGGTGTGCCACATCCTGCGCCGCTGACGGGGAAGCCAGCCGCTGCCAGGCCCGCCGTCGCGGACTCACGTCGGCGCGGCGCGCCCCGCCTACTTGGCGTGGCAGGTCAGGCACAGCGCGCTGCTGGTGTTGTCCATGACCAGCGACTTCGTCTCCAGTCCGAAGTGGCAGCTCTCGCAGCCCGTCGACCGGCCGACGTGGGGGTCGTGGCAGGAGGTGCACTCGACCTTGCCGTTGTGCAGCATGTCTTCGGCGATGGTCCCGCCGAGCCCCGACGATGTGGTCGAGGGGTCGTTGAGGTGCCCGTCAGCAGCCGCGACGGCCGAGTTGTACTCCATCGAGATCGGGTGGTCGCCCGTCAGATCCGTCGTGAAGTAGCTGTCGAGGGTGTCCCCCGAGTAGGTGTAGTAGGAGTCGCTGATGTAGACCGACCCCGCCATGCCGCCGAAGGAGTCGATGGCCACCGTGCCGTCGTGGCAGGACAGGCACAGGATGGAGGTGCCCGTGGGCTGCCCCGGCACCGAGTCCATGGTGTCGCTGTTGTAGGTGGTGAACGTGGCCGTCGAGACCTCGTGGTTCCACAACGGCCCGTCGGAGATCACGCTGGAGTCCGCGGCGTGCGGCGTGTGGCAGGGGCTGCAGGCTTCACCGTCGGAGGCACCCAGCGACGAAAAGTCGTGGTGCGAGTCGATGATGCCGGCCTGCGCCGGCGTCGAGGCCACGAGAACCGCGAGGAGGAGGGGGGCCGATGCCGCGGCCAGGAGCGACGAAGTCATGCGATCCATCCTTGAACCGAAGGGGACGCAGCGAACACCTGCGTTCTAATCGTCGCGTCACGCCGCGCAGCGCGCGCTGTGCTCGATCCATGACGTCGATCAGGTCGCAACCCAAATGCGGGCGGACCGCCGTGGCCCGCCCGCCCTGCGTGTCGTCGGAGACAGGTGCTCAGTCGCAGGTGCCGGCCTCGGGGCAGTCGTCGTCGAGGATGACCGTGGTCACCGACGACTGGTCGCTCAGCGGCGCGCCGTCGACGTCGAAGATGCTCAGGCGGAAGGCCTCGGGGGACTCGCTGACACCGTCGTCGACGATGGGCACCTCGATGTAGTAGTCGACCTGACCGGGGGCGAGGGTGAAGCTGCCGGTGGTGGTCTCGTAGTCGGCGCTCGGCGTCGCCGTCCCCGCCCAGGGCGTCGTGTCGGGGTCCGTCTGGTAGCGGAAGGACACCGGGGTCTCCTGCGGCTGGTCGAGGTAGACGTGGAAGTACCGGGAGGCCCGCCACTCGTAGACCCGCTCCTCGCGGTACCTCAGGTCGTCGGCGATGCTGTCCCAGACGTCGATGGCGCCGGTCTCGTCGACGAGGAAGTCCGCGGGCTCGACGCCGAGGCCGCCGTCGTCGTCGAGGATGGTCAGCCCGTCACCGGCCGATCCCACGATGGTGACCTCCGGTCCCGCCTCCAGGTACCAGGCGAAGGCTTCGTCGGGCTCGCTGTCATGATCGTCGTACACGGTGACGTTGATCGACTGTGACACGTAGCCCGGCCCCTTCGACCAGGTGATGCTGGTCGCTTCGAAGTCGGTCCCGTCGTGGGCTTCGTAGTAGGGCGGAGGCCCACCGAAGGGTCCCGTGTAGGGGGCGATAGGCAACTCGTAGACGACGAGCGTGTACTCGCAGGTCGAGTCATCACCCCACGCCTCGATGTTGATCGGCCAGCCGTAGTGCGCGGCATCGTACTCGGTCATCGACGAAACGGCGGTGACCTCGACGTAGCAGGAGGCGTGCGCGGTGGGAACGAACAGTGCGGCGATCAGGGCGAACATGGTGACTCCAGGGTTGGTCTGTGGTTGGTTTGTGGTACGAGGATGGCGGAAGGCCAGGGCTCACCAGCAGTAGATGCCCTCGCAGTCCTCGTCGTCGACGATGCGCGTGTTGACGCTGGACTGCGCGCTCAGCTCGGCGCCTTCGGCCATGTGCAGCAGGATCTCGAAGTCCTCGGCCCCTTCGTAGACGCTGTCGTCGTAGAAGGGCACCTCGAAGTAGTAGTCGGTCTGGCCGGGGGCGAAGGTGGCGATGCCATAGACCGGTTCGTAGTCGACACCGGGCGTGGCAGCCCACACGTACAGACCCGACGGCGTCGTGTCCTCGTAGACGACCGACACCGTCTCCGACCGCGGGCTGTCCAGGTAGATGTGGAACCAGCGGGCGGCGCGCCACTCGTTGACGCACTCGTCGGCGCCGTCCTGGGACGCCCAGGTGTCGATGGCGCCGGTCTCGTCGACGAGGAAGGGGGCGCCCTCGATGCCGAGACCGCCGTCGTCGTTCTCCATGGTGACCACGGTGAACCAGTTGGTCACGTTGGTGACATCGACGAGATCCTCCAGCCACACGCCGAAGACCTCGTCGGGCTCCACGACGTGGTCGTCATAGGTGTCGATGTGGACGCCGAAGTCCACCGTCCCCGCGGGGAAGTGGTAGCTGATCCGGGTGGCGTCGAAGTCCGCCCCGTCGGTCGCCGGCGCGGTGGCCCAGGGCAGCTCGTCGACCACGAGGTCGGCATCACAGGCGTCGGCACCGGTCTTGTGGAAGTAGACGGTGCGGCCCGCGCGGAAGTCGTACTCGGGGCCCGAGTAGGTATCGACGGTGATGTCGCAGTCAGCGTGGGCGGCGGGGATGAGGATGGCGGCGAGCAGCGCGAACATGGTGCCTCCAGGGCGGCGTGGGTTCGCGCCGAGGAGATGCAGCCGCCATGCCAGGAACGACGCTACGTGTTTTCAATCACTTGCATACCTGCACCCCCGACATCGCTCACCCCGTGCGCAACCGCTGCGCACGACGTGCGCAGCCTGCGACCAGGCGGCGAGACCAGCCCACGCCCGGCTGTGGCTACTCCAGCCCCTGGTTGTAGGCCTGGATCGCCGCCAGGATGTGGCAGATCCAGCCCAGCGTCCCACCGCTGCCGATCCAGAACCCCGGCGTGACGATGAGCCAGAAGATCCCCCAGCCCCAGCGCCCCAGGTAGAAGTGGCCGAGGCCCGGGGCGACGACGCTGATGACTGCGGCGAGGCCTGCGCGGTGGGAGCTGTCGTCTGCCATGTGTGGCTCCTTGAGGAGTGGTCGATCGCGGTACGAGGCGGCGAGCGCTTCATTGCCGGGTGCGCGCCCTCGCTCAGCTCCCCGACAGGGTCAACGACAGCTCGCCGAGCCCCTCGACATCGACCCGGCCGCTGGCGGCGTCGTAGGTGAAGCCCTCGGCGCCCTGCACGGAGATCGCAGCGTCGTCGAGGCCCGGCCCCACCCACAGGGTGCTGCGGGCGGGCACGCCGGCGCGCTCCACCACCGTCCAGCGCAGGGTGCTGCCGTCCCAGCTCGCGCCACCGGGGTCGCCGCCGTAGGCCACGACGCGGGGGTGTTGCAGCGCGGCCTGCACGTCGGGTCGCAGGCCCCCCTGCCCGTCGAGGATGGCGAAGCCACCGCTCTCGTCGTAGCTCCACAGCGCCGAGCCGACCGCTCGCTGCAGCAGCATGGCGTCGATGTCGCCGAGGTAGGCGGCGATCCCCCCCTCCTCCCCCTCGGGACCGCCCCACTCGCCCAACCACCAGGTGCTCTGCATGTCGGCGGCGTGGGCATCGTAGGTGGAGAAGGCCAGGTCCATGGGCGCGGTGTCGCCGTCATAGGCACCGCCCTCGTGGACGGTCGGGTGGTAGTAGTGCGGCCCGAAGACGACCTCTGCGCCGTCGATGGGCCCCACGCCGGGATCGAGCAGCCCGTACTGGACCAGGGTGATGGGCTCGACGATGACCAGCCGGCCCGGCGCGGCCTCGACCAGCCTGCCAGCGACGCGCGCGTAGAATTCCTGCAGCGCACCGGCCGAGAAGGCTTCGGCGTCACCGAAGGCCGGCCAGGGCTCGTTCATCAGGTCGAAGCCGATGACCGCGGGTTCGTCGGCGACGCGCGCGGCAGCCGCCGCCCAGGCCGCGGCGTACTGATCCTGCAGCTCCGTGTCGCTCCAGAAGCGGTCGAAGCAGGTCCAGACCTCTTCGGTGAGGTAGCCGAGCGACCAGGGGTCCGGCTGCACGTAGCTGTCGTAGAGCGCCTGGTCGCAGGCCCAGGCCGGGGCGCCGTCGTCGCCGAAGCCCCGCCCGAACAGGTCCTGGTGCATGTCGAGGACTACGTACAGCCCCGCATCCCGCGCCATCTGCACACGCGCCACCAGCCCGTCGAGGTAGGCGTCGTCGATGACACCGGGCTCCGGCTCGATGGCCTCCCAGAACGTCAGCAGCCGCACCGAGTCGAAGCCCCAGTCGGCCAGCGCCTGGAAGTCGGCGGCCTCGGCCCAGCCGTAGAAGCCGGTGCTGGGGTCCTTGGATGCGTTCGAGACGTTGACGCCGCGAAGCACCAGCGCGCGGCCCTCGGCGTCGCGGATGAAGCCATCGGCGAGGTGCACGCGGTCAGGGATGGCGACAGGCGCGGCGCCGGAGTCGGCGGCGGTGTCAACGGTCCCGCCTTCCGGCGAGGGGGCCGTGCAGGACAGAAGCAGCACGGGGATCATGCGGGCTCCTTGCGGACCACCACGCCCTTGCGGCGGCGACCGTCGATGCGCGTCTGCAGGGGGCCGTCGAGCCGGATGTGGCGCACGCCGTGCTCACCACAGGCGTGGGGCAGCGACTCGATCCAGGCCATGTCGAAGCGCTGGTCGTCGCGGCTAAGATCGACGGTGAAGTAGCCGATGCGCAGCCCGGTGATGTTGTGGAAGAAGTGGGTGCCCTGCGAGGGGTCGATGCGTTCGTCGGGCAGCGTCAGCTCGACGATGACCTGCGCGGCGGAGACCTGCGGCCAGGACACGGGCACGCCCAGCCACGGGTCGCTGGTGCCCCAGCGGCCCGGACCGATGAGCAGGTAGCGCCGCCCCTCGTTGAGCATCCGAGCGTTGAGGCGCTCCACCTCGACCGCGATCTCGCGGGTCCGGGCGCGGTCGAAGCCGCGCGGACAGACGATGATGATGTCCGACAGACCGTCGAAGATGCCGTGGCCGAGGGCGGGGCTGTCGATGACGACCCGCTCGCCGGGCTGCACGTCCCCGAGCGACTCGTCGTGGACCTCCGCGGCCTGCACCAGCGGGCGGATCTGGAGCACGGCCAGCTCCGGCCTGTCACCCAGGGCCACCGCGAACTCGATCTCGACCGGCGCGGCCATGCCCTCGGCCCCGATCTGCACCAGCTCGGCGAGGATCGGCGCCAGCGGGAAGACCCCGTGCTTGAGGATGGGCGCGAAGCGCAGCACGCGCGCCCCCGGGACGTGGATCGTGTCGCGGATCCGGTCGTCGGCGGCGACATAGGTCGACGCGACCGCTTCGAGGGTTCCGTCGGCTTCGGCGACCCGCAGCGGGTAGCGCCGCCGGCAGGACAGCCGCTCGGCCGATCGCCCGGCGGGCACGGCGGAGAGGTCCAGCGCATAGAAGTCGCGCTGGGAGTTTCGCAGGATGTCGTCCACCGTCGACATCTCGGGGACGACTTCAGGATGGAGCGGGCAGAAGCGGTAGGCTGCCCCGCCCTCGACCACCATGTCCCCAAGCCCCAGGCAGACCGACGCGATGCCCTCGTCGGGCTGCAGGTAGCGCACCGGGTAGAAGTTCTCGGACTGCACGGTGCCGGAGACGTCGGGGTAGAAGCGGTCGCCGTGGCTTCGACCGACGAGGCGCTGGACGACCACGGCCATGCGCTCGGCCTCCAGCCGCTGTCCCACGGCCTGCAGGTAGGCGCGTGGGCCGCGGAAGAAGGTCGACGCGAACACGTAGCGGATGGCTTCAGAGAGCTGGCGAAGGCGGTCCGCGCCGTCGCCGCGGTTGGACAGGATCAGCGTGGCGTACAGACCGGCGAGGGGCTGGTGAACGGAGTCTTCGAGGAGGCTGCTCGACCGCACGGCCAGCGGGTAGTCGACGTCGGCGAGGATGGCGGCGAGGTCCGTCTCCAGCGTGGGTGAGAGCGGCTGGTCGAGGAAGAGCCGGGCGACGGCGTCATCGTCGTCGAGCGCCAGGGCCCGCCGCACGAGATCGCTGCTGTCGCAGAAGGCCTCGAAGACGCCGGTGCAGAGCACCAGGGTCTGCGGCACCGAGATTCGCACGTCGGGGTAGCGGTCGTGGATGGGGTGCGCGGCGAGGATGGAGGCCATGAAGGCCAGGCCCCGGGACTTGCCGCCGAGCGAGCCGCTGCCGATGCGGGTGAAGTTGCGGCTGCGGAGCGGGTCGGTGCCGCGGGTGTAGACGGTGACCAGCCCCCGCTGGCGCTTGTCGAGGAACTCCCGCATCGTGCCGAGCAGGTAGGCGCGCAGGGCCTCGTCGTCGTCGAACTCGTCGGCGCGCCGGGGGCGCAGCTCGTCGGCCAGCGGGAACTCGGTGCGGGCCATCAGCCAGTTGCTGAAGTGCTGGCGTTCTGCATGGTACCGGATGGAGGCGGCCGGAACCTGGGGCAGCACGCGGACCATGTCCTGCAGATCCTCGGCCAGGGCGACGATGCGTCCCGAGGGCACGCGGAACACGAAGGGTCCGAAGCCCAGGTAGTGCTTCATGAAGCGCCGCAGCTCGCCGAGCAGGTGGGGAGAGGACTTGTCGGCGGTGGCGATGTTCAGCGCGCGCACGTCGACGGTGTCGATCTCGGCCGACTGCAGCAGGATGGGCAGATCGGGCACGCGCTGGCGCATGTGCTGGACCAACGCCACCCCCGCCCCCGGGTCGTGGACGCCGTCCCGCGGGAAGCGGAGATCGACGATGGCGCCGAGCAGGTTGTCCTTGTAGGCGCGGATGAGCTGGCAGGCTTCTTCGTAGGTGTGGGCCAGCAGGATCTTGGGGCGGGCGCGCGCCCGGTAGCGCCGGTCGGCTTCGTTGAGCACGTCGGCGAGCAGGCGCTGGGTCTGTTCGAGCAGCTCGGCGTAGATGATCGACAGGAAGGAGGAGGAGAAGGCCGGGGAGTCCTCGACGACGATGATGACCCGGACGTTGCCCACGGCGACGTCGTGGGCGACGTTGAGGCGATCCTCCATCAGCTTGACGAGGCCCAGCAGCAGGCGTGGATCACCCGTCCACAGGAAGACTTCATCCAGGCCGTCGCTGGTGATCGGTGCGTAGCTCTGGGCCAGCGAGGGGTCGTAGGTCAGCATCACGACCGGCAGATCGGGGTGCTGGCGACGGATGCGGGCGGCGAGCCGCCGAGGGGTCATGTCGCTGGCGTAGCCCGAGGTGATCACCAGATCAGGCGTCTGCTTTCGCAGCGCGGCCAGCGCCTCCCGGCCGGTGCGCACCCGTGTGAAGCGGGGCGCATCGGCGAGGTTGAGCGTCAGGTACTCGCGGAAGATGTGATCGCCGAGCCCGCCCTCCTCCTCCAGGATGAAGGAGTCGTAGGCGCTCGCCACCAGCAGCACCTCCGAGATGCGCCGCCGCATCAGGAGGTGGTAGGGCAGCCGCTCGGCGGGCACGGCTAGACGACGCCCTGGTCCATCATCGCGTGGGCCACCTTCAGGAAGCTGGCGATGTTGGCACCGTTGACCAGGTTGCCCGGCGTGCCGTAGTCCTCGGCGGTGCTGGCACAGGTCCGGTGGATCTCCGCCATGATGTGCTCGAGGCGGTCTTCGACCTCGTCCCGCCGCCAGTTCAGACGCATGGAGTTCTGCGACATCTCCAGCGCGCTGACGGCGACGCCGCCGGCGTTGGCAGCCTTGGCCGGCCCGTAGGCGATGCCGGCTTCCAGGAAGGCATCGACGGCGTCGGGCACCGACGGCATGTTGGCGCCCTCGGACACCGCGACGCAGCCGTTCTTGAGCAGGTTGCGGGCGTCCTGGCCGTTGATCTCGTTCTGGGTGGCGCAGGGCATGGCGACGTCACCACCGACGTCCCAGATGGGGTTGTGGTCGCGACCGGGTTCCGTCGGCAGGTAGCGCACGCCGCTGAACTGCTCGGCGTACTCGCGGATGCGCCCGCGACGCACGTTCTTCAGCTCCATGACGAAGGCGAGCTTGTCGGCGTCGATGCCCTCTTCGTCGTAGATGACGCCGCTGCTGTCGGAGAGGGTGACGACGCGGGCGCCGAAGCTGAGCGCCTTCTCGACGGCGTACTGGGCGACGTTGCCCGACCCCGAGATCATGACCCGGCGCCCCTCGAGCGTCGTGCCACGGGCTTCCAGCATGTCGCGGAGGAAGAAGACCGCACCGTAGCCGGTGGCCTCCGGGCGGATCAGCGAGCCGCCCCAGCCGAGGCTCTTGCCGGTGAGCACGCCCTCGAAGCGGTTGGCCAGCTTCTTGTACTGGCCGAAGAGGTAGCCGATCTCCCGGCCGCCGACGCCGATGTCACCGGCCGGCACGTCGGTGTCGGCGCCGATGTGGCGGAACAGCTCAGACATGAAGGACTGGCAGAAGGCCATGACCTCGCGGTCGCTCTTGCCCTTGGGATCGAAGTCGGAGCCACCCTTTCCACCACCGATGGGCAGCGTGGTCAGCGCGTTCTTGAAGATCTGCTCGAAGCCGAGGAACTTCAGGATGCTGAGGTTGACCGAGGGGTGGAAGCGCAGCCCGCCCTTGTACGGCCCGATGGCGCTGCTGAACTCGACGCGGAAGCCGCGGTTGACCTGCACCTGGCCCTGGTCGTCCACCCAGGGGACCCGGAACTGGATGGCGCGCTCCGGCTCGACGAGGCGCTCGAAGATGCGGGCCTCTCGCAGGTCATGGTGGCGCTCCAGCACTGGCAGGACCGACTCGGCGACCTCGCGAACCGCCTGGTGGAACTCGGGCTGCTGCGGATCCCGGCGCATCACCAGGTCCATGTAGTCGCGCACGGTCGACATCTGGCACTCCTTGTGGGGGGACGGTCGACCGTAGCATTGCCCTCGATGCCCCGGCAGCGCGTCAGCGCGCAGCGCCAGCGGCAATCCGTCCCGGCCCCCCGTCGACCACGGGATCGAGACCGTTCAGGCCTGCTGCAGGTCCGGCGGCAGGGTGGCGTCGACCCCAAGCGCGTCGCCGAGGGCGCGGGCCAGGTCCACGGACCAGCCGCAGTCGGCCACGAGGTCGGCGCGGTCGTAGCCGGGATCGAGAGAGGCACCCCACAGCGGCCGGGACACCACCTCGCGGCGCTTGCCTTCACCGTGGACGAGGGACACGGCCAGGCGATCCCAGGCCCGGGTGAGTGACACGCGCACACCGGTCAACTCCGCGCGGGGGATCAAGGCGCAGCGCCCCCGCCAGATGCGCACCCAGCGGTCGTCGTGGTCCACGCGCAGGGAGGCGCCCACCCACACCCGGGCCTGGCCCCCATCCGTCGTCCAGACCACCGTCACCGGCGAGCCCGGGCCGCCGTCGCAGCCCCCCTCCTGCACGGGGCCCCGCTGGAGCAGCCAGGTGAGGAGGGCGCCGTGGTCGGCGGCTTCCAGCCAGCCCTCGTGCAGCAGGCGCAAGGAGGTGCCCAGCAGGGCCCAGGCCACCGTCCGCCGCTCGGCGAAGCTGTTGGGGTTGCGCGCGCCACGGCAGAGCAGCACGCTGCCGCCCTCTCCCGGTCCGGACAGGGCCGCGATGAAGGACTCCACCCGCTGCTGGCCGGGCTCGCCCGACGCCAGGGCGTCGTCGACGAGGTCGGCGCTGGCTGGGGCCGTGCCGGTCGGATCGCCAGGAGGTGGCTTGGGAGTCGAATTGCTCACCCACAGGGGCTATACCGCTGGGGCTCGCCGCGCAGCGACGCGGCACGCGCGCGGCACCGCAGGATCGCCCGCCCGCGAGGACCCGATGGCGCTCAGCCCGACCCGCAAGCTCGGCTTCTCCGTGCTGACCGTGGTGCTGCTGCTGGCGGGGGTCGAGCTGTTCCTGCGGGCGAGCACCCACATGCTGGGTGTGGCCACCATCCCCGCCGACGAGGTCCGGGCCCACGTCCAGGCCGAAGAACTGGTCGCCGACCCCACCTACGGCTGGGTCCGCAAGCAGGTCCCCGACCCGGACCGGCACGTCGACGTCCATGGCTTCCGCACGCCGGAGCCCTTCGACGACGCCAAGCCCGCCGGCACCTGGCGGGCCTTCACCTTCGGCGACTCCCAGACCTATGGGGCCGGCGTCGACGTCGACGAGAGCTACACAGCCGTGGCGCTGCGCGCCATCCGCAGCAGCCGCCCGGACCAGCCCGTGGAGCTGATCAACACGGCCCTGTCCGGCTATGGCTCGCTGCAGGCGCTGCGACTCATCCAGCACCGGGTGCTGGCCTGGGACCCCGACCTGCTGATCATCGACTGCCGGATCGGCGACCAGGTCCGCGACGAGATCGTCGCTGCCTCCCCCGCCCATCCTCGCCTGGACGCACTGCTCTTCCGCTGGCGTACCTACTACGTGCTGCGCTTCGGCATCGAGCGCCTCCGTGGACGGACCGCCCCCATGCGAGCCGGGGCCGAGCAGGAGCGGCACGAGCAGGCCGGCAACCACGATCAGATCATGGCCGTCGCCGCCGCTGCCGGCGTCCCGGTCGTCTTCCTCGACTACCCGTTCTGGAACATGCCCTCCCTGGATCCGAGGAGGCAGGCCGACATGCCCGACGACGAGATCTCGTGCATGGCCCCGGCCAGTCGCCTCCCCCCTGGCGCGGCGAGCATCTCGATCTGCCAGGCGCTGCGAGACAGCGGCCACCCCGCACGCGAGCTGTTCCTCGACAACAACCACATGAGCGCGGAGGGCAACCGGATCGCCGGGGAGGCCCTGGCGGAGGGGCTGCTGCCGTACCTGCCCGGCGGGTAGCGACAGGAGCCGCCTCCATCCTCGCGCCTGTCCGGCGGTTACCGGATCGCCCTGGCCCCAGCCCGGACCGCGCCCGTGCCTCCGCGCCCCCAGAGCACCAGCCGCCTGGCGAACATCGCCGCCCGGCGGATATTCTCGGCCTTTGGCGACCACCGCCAGCGCTTCCGCGTGCTGACGCGGGCCGCGCAGCAGCACTTCGAGCGGCGCGACTGGGCCCGGGCCCGGGACAACGCCACGGACCGCCTGATGCTGTATCGGCGGGCGGTCGACGGGGTGGAGGCCTGGCTGCGGGCGACGCTGGCCACCAAGCTCACCGACCGCCTGCTGTGGGTGAGCATGAAGGCGGTGTACTCCGGCCTCATCGCGGAGCGCCACGACTGGGACCTCGCCGAGACCTTCTTCAACTCGGTGACCCGGCGGATCTTCGCGACGGTCGGCGTCGACCCGATGATCGAGTTCGTCGACAGCGACTTCGACCAGCCCCCCGGCGGCCAGCGCCGCCCCCCACGCCTCCAGGTCCGCGGCCGCGTCGACGCCCGCGGGCTGTGCGCCGCCCTGCTGGCGGACCGCTTCCCCGGTGTCATCTGGGACGACAAGACCCGCGACGCCGCCGCCATGGCCGAACGCATCTCCGCCACGCTCGCGGCCCGCGGCGTCCAGGGTGAGCTGACCGCCGACATGCTGGTGCCGGTCTTCTACCTGGGCAAGGCCGCCTACCTCGTGGGGCGACTGCACGCCGACGGGGTGCAGCTCCCCTTGGTGGTGGCCCTGCGCAACGGCCCGCGCGGTGTGTTCGTCGACGCCGTGCTGCTCGACGAATCGGCTGTCTCGGTGCTGTTCAGCTACACCCGCACCTACTTCATGGTCGACACACCCCGGCCCCACGACGTCGTCGACTTCCTCCAGGAGATCCTCCCCCGCAAGCCGCGCGGCGAGCTGTACATCTCCATCGGCCAGCCCAAACAGGGCAAGACCCAGCTCTACCGCGATCTGCTGCACCACCTCGCCCAGCACCCCGAAGAACGCTTCCGCCACGCCGCGGGCACGCCCGGGCTCGTCATGGTCGTCTTCGACCTGCCGGGGCACGACGTGGTGCTGAAGGTGATGCGCGACCGCTTCCCGCCCGAGAAGACGGTCACCCCCGACCTCGTCCAGACCCGCTACCGCTGGGTCTACACCCACGACCGCGCCGGGCGGCTGCTCGACGCCCAGTCGTTTGAGCACCTCGAGCTGCCACTGCACGCCTTCGACGACGCCCTGCTGACAGAGCTGACCACCTCCTGCAGTCGCGGCGTGTGGATCCAGGGCGACCAGCTCGTCATCGGCAAGACCTGGATCGAACGTCGGATCCGTCCCCTCAACCTCTACCTGCGCCAGGCCGCCCCCGACGACGCGCGGCGCGCCGCGCTGGGCCTCGCCGCCGCCATCCGCGATCTTGCAGCCTGCAACATCTTCCCCGGCGACCTGCTGCCCAAGAACTTTGGCGTGACGCGCTCCGGCCGGGTGGCCTTCTACGACTACGACGAAGTCGTCCCGCTGACCGCCTGCAACTTCCGCGACATCCCAGAACCCCAGACGCTCGAGCAGGAGATGGCCGACCGGCCCTGGTACCCGGTGGGTCCCGACGACGTGTTCCCCGAGGAGTTCCCCCGCTTCCTGGGCATGCCCGGGCCGCTGCGCCGGCTCCTGCAGCAGGAACACGGCGAGCTGTTCACCGCGGCCTGGTGGCGCGCGATGCAGGCCCAGGTCGACAGCGGCAAGGTCGTCGAGTTCGTACCCTACAGCGCCGAGCACCGGCTGTGGGAGGGGGGCCACCCGGGACAGGGGGCGGGGTGACCACCGGGTGGACGCACCGCAAGCACCCTCACACCCCCAACAGGCCCCCAGCCGCAGCCAGGGCAGCGTCGACGAAGGGCTGCGGGAAGACGCCCATGCCGACGACACCGATGACGGCGATGGCGATGGCGAATGCCGTCGGCAGGCCCACGGCGGGAGCGCCGGGGTCGGTGCCCGGCGCGACCGGGGCGATGAACATGCTGCGGGCGACCCGCAGGTAGTAGAACAGGGCCACGACGGCGAGGACCGCCCCCAGCAGCACCAGCACACCGAGGCCGGCCTGCCACACGGCGAGGAAGAGCAGCAGCTTGGCCCAGAAACCGGCGACGAAGGGGATCCCGCCCAGCGACAGCAGGAAGAGGAGCATCGCCGCCCCAAGCGCCGGGCTGCGCCGCATGAGCCCCGCCCAGGCCGGCAGCTCGTCGCTGCCCTCCGCACCGATGACCGACACGACGAAGAAGGCGCCCATGTTCGTGAACACGTAGGCGGCCAGGTAGAACAACAGGATGCCCAGCCCCTGACGGGTGGCGATGCCGAAGCCCAGCAGCATGATGCCGATGTGGGCGATGCCGCTGTAGGCCAGCAGGCGCTTGACGTTGTCCTGGTTGAGCGCGAAGAAGTTGCCGAGCACCATGGTGGCCACGGCCACGGCCATCAGCATCGGCCACCAGGTGGGGCGAATGGCCCCGAGTCCCTCGACGAAGAGGCGCACCAGGGCGGCGAAGCCCGCGGCCTTGGGCGCCACCGACAGGAAGGCGACGAAGGGGGTGGGCGCGCCCTGGTAGGTGTCGGGCACCCACATGTGGAAGGGCACCGCCCCGACCTTGAAGCCCATGCCGGCGATGGCCAGCATGGCACCCAGCGCCAGGAGCGCGGGGTCGGCGTGGCCCTGCTCGATGGCGGCGGCGATCTGCGGCAGCTCCGTGGTGCCCGCAGCACCGTAGAGGAAGGACAGCCCGTACAGCGTCACCGCCGAGCTGACCGCGCCGGTCAGGTAGAGCTTGAGGGAGCCCTCGGTGCTGCCGGCGTCGCCCTTGGCCATGGCGGCCAGAGCGTACAGGGGGATCCCCATCAGCTCGAAGGCGACGATGAGCAGGACCAGCTCACGGGCGCCGGCCAGCAGGGTCATGCCCGCCAGCGACATCAGCAGCAGCAGGTAGTACTCGCCCTGGCGGCCGCGCAGGCTGCGATCGACGTGGTCGATTCCACCGAGCGCCGCCAGCGCGCCCGCCGCCAGCACGATGCGCTGAAGATAGACAGTGAAGCCGTCGACCACGAAGACGGCACCGCCACCGATGCCCCCGACCGGCTGCCAGAAGCTGGCGACGAGCACGGCGGTCAGCCCCATGCAGGTCAGGGCACCCAACCCGCGCTGCCGGTCGTGACCCGCCGCGCCCTGGGGTCCAGCGAGGTCGGCGGCGAACACCAGCAGGGCCACGACGACCACGCCGAGCGGCACCGTCAGCAGGGCGAGCATGGCCACGCTCATGGCTGCACCTCCGGCGCATCCACCCCAGCCGCGGACGCCGTCGGCTGCGTCGCCGCTTCGATGAGCTGGAGGTAGTCGGCCGACGCGTCGTCGATGCCGTCGAGGATCAGCCGGGGCGCGACGCCGAAGACGATGAGGCAGGCGGCGAGCGCGACCAGGGCGACCCACTCCGGGCCCTTGGGATCCGACAGGTGGTGGTAGCGGTCCGGGGGCCCCTCACCCCAGAAGATCTGCCGCACCGCGCGCAGCACATAGACGGCCGTGACCCAGGCGCCGAAGATGCCGGCCAGCGCCCACCAGGGGAAGGGGCCCTGCCAGGCGCCGAGGAACACCAGGAACTCGGCCACGAAGCCCGCGAGCCCCGGCATGCCCAGGCTGGACAGGCCGGCGATGGTGAAGAAGACCGCCACCGCAGGCATGGCCCTGGCGAAGCCGCCCATGTTGAAGATCTCGCGGTCGTGGGCCCGTTCGTAGACCAGGCCGACGAGGGCGAAGAACAGGCCCGTCATCAGGCCGTGGGCGAACATCTGGTAGACCGCGCCGTTCCAGCCGTCGATGGTCAGCGTCGCCGCCCCAAGCATCACCACGCCCATGTGCGAGACCGAACTGTAGGCGATGATGTACTTGAGGTCGGTCTGGCGCATCGCCGACAGCGCCCCGTAGACGACGTTGATGGCGGCGACTACGCCGACGACCGCCGCCCAGGCCTGCGCCCCCTCGGGAAGCATCACGAAGCCCACCCGCATCACTCCGAAGGCGCCGAGCTTCATCAGCACGCCGGCGTGCAGCATGGACACCGCGGTGGGCGCGCTGGCGTGGCCGTCCGGCGACCAGGTGTGGAAGGGGAAGACGCCGGCCAGCGTGCCAAAGCCCAGCCACAGCGCCGGGAAGGCCCAGAGCTGCAGGCTGCGCGGGTACTTCACGGCACCGAGGGCTTCCATGGAGAAGGTGCCGAGTCCGGCCGCCTTGTACATGGCCAGCACGCCGACGAGGATGAAGGCCGAGCCCGCCAGCAGCATGAGCGTCAGCTTCATGGCGGCGTATTCCTTGCCGCCGATGTCGAGCAGGCGGAAGATCCACCGGAAGGGCCCGGCTTCGGCCACCTTCTTGCTGCTGCCCCACACGCCGATCAGCAGGTACATCGGCAGGACGGCGATCTCGTAGAACAGGAAGAAGACGAACAGGTCCAGGCTGACGAAGACGCCAAAGACCCCGCCGACCAGGGCCAGCAGCAGGATGTAGAACTCCTGGTCCCGCTCCTTCATGGTCCAGGTGGCGAAGGCCCCCGCGCAGATGATGATGCTGGTGAGCAGCAGCAGGCTGACTCCCCAGCCGTCGACCCCGAGGTCGAGGTGGATGCCGAGCGAGGGCAGCAGCGGGTACTTCTCGCGGAGCTGGTAGACCGGCCCCGACAGGTCGTAGAGGGTCGCCACGCGGATGGAGCCGACGAGGCTCACCAGGGTGCTGGCCACCGCGATGATGCGGGTCGTGGTCCGCGAGCGGGCGGGCACGAAGAACAGCAGGAAGGCGGCGACGAAGGGCGCGGCGACGATGGTCGACAGCAGCGGGAAGTGGGTCACGGCTCAGCCCCCCACCACGCCATAGGCGATGAAGAGGAGCGCGCCGAAGACGACGGCCAGCACGTAGTCCTGGGCCCGTCCGGTCTGAAGCCGCCGCACCGCGGCGCCCAGCTTGAGCACCGCGACGGCGGTGAGGTTCATCAGCCCGTCGACGACGTAGCGATCGAACCAGCCGACCATGCGGGCGAAGGGCAGCAGCCCCTTGCGCCAGGCCGAGTCCCAGAAGCGGTCCACCGGCCCCGACAGGATGAAGGCCGACAGCCCGTCCAGGGTCATCCCGGTCCAGGTGCGGGTGCCGTAGCGGACCACGCCGACGCCGATACCTGCGAGGCCGAACAGGGTGGTCACCGCCCCCACCGGGGTGACCGCGAAGTGGTACTCCTGGCCCCAGGCTTCCGACAGCATGCCGCCACCGAAGCCACCGACCAGGGCCAGCACGCCGAGCACGGCCATCGGTGCGAGCATCACCCAGGGTGCGTCGTGGGCGTGCGCGGAGCGGGCGCCTGGCTCACCGAAGAAGGCGATGGCCACGACGCGCGTCATGTAGAAGGCGGTCAGGCCGGCGGAGACGACCAGCAGCAGGAGCGGCACGATGTGGCCGGCGTGGAGCAGCTCTTCGAGGATGAGGTCCTTGCTGAAGAAGCCGGCGAAGCCCGGCACACCGGCCAGCGCCAGCGCACCGACGATGAACAGGGCCGCCCCCACCGGGGTCTTCTTCCACAGCCCGCCCATGTCGAAGATGGAGTTGCTGTGGACCGCGTGGATGGCCGCGCCCGCGCCGAGGAAGAGCAGCGCCTTGAAGAAGGCGTGGGTCGTCAGGTGGAAGTAGCCGCCCATGAGGTGGCCCGATCCCAGCGCGGCCACCATGTAGCCGAGCTGCGAACAGGTGCTGTAGGCGAGCACCTTCTTGATGTCGTCCTGGACCACCGCCGTCACGGCCGCGACGAAGGCGGTGATGGCCCCGAGCCAGGCCATGAAGGAGAGCATGGCGGGCGCGGCTTCGAACAACGGGTAGGCCCGCACGATGAGGAACACGCCCGCAGCGACCATGGTCGCCGCGTGCAGCAGGGCGCTGACCGGGGTCGGGCCCTCCATCGCGTCGGGCAGCCAGATGTGCAGGGGGACCTGGGCGCTCTTGCCCATGACCCCGATGAACAGCAGGGCCGGCACGACCAGGGCCCAGGTCCCGCCCGGCAGGTGCTCCCACGACATCTCACCGGTGGCGCCGTACAGGGCGATGATGCCGAGCAGCAGCCCCATGTCGGCGAATTTGGTCACCCAGAAGGCCTTGACCGCCGCCTTCCCCGCACTCGGCTTGCGCCAGTAGAAGCCGATGAGCAGGTAGCTGCAGAGCCCGACCAGCTCCCAGCCGAAGAAGAGCTGCAGCAGGTTGGGCGCCACGACCAGCATGCCCATGGCCACGATGAACAGCGAGTGCCAGGCGAAGTAGCGGCCCTGGTCGGGTGCCGGTTCGTCCGCCATGTAGCCGAGGCTGTAGACCTGCACGCAGGCGGCGACGAGCGTGACGACCGCCAGCATGCTGGCGCTGACGCCGTCGATGTGCACACCCATCGGGGCGAAGCTGTGACCCTGGTGGACCAGCCAGTCGACGGTCCAGGTGACCGGTTCCGCGCCGCCGACCAACACCATCCAGGCGACCCGGGCCGCGGCGGCGAAGGAGCTGGCGGCGACCAGGGCCGACAAGGCGCCGGCCAGCCGCCCACGGTGCCGCAGCGGCCACACCACCGCCAGCAGCGCGAAGCACAGCAGGGGGGCCAGGAGACTGGTGAGGGCGAGGATCAGCATTCAGCCACGCAGCAGATCGAGATCGTCGATGTCGATGCCCTTGCGGGAGCGGTAGACGAGGATGACGATGGCCAGCCCGACCCCCACCTCGGCCACCGTCAGGGCGACGGAGAACAGAGCGAAGGCCTGGCCGAGCAGGTCACCGTGGAAGCGGGAGAAGGCCGCCAGGTTGATGTTGACGGCGTTGGCCATCAGCTCGACCGAGCAGAGGACGGCGACGAGGTTGCGGCGGGACATCACGCCGTAGAGCCCGACGCAGAACAGCACCGCCGCCAGCAGCAGCCAGGCGTGCAGGCCGGGTCCGGCGGCCAGTGCAGACGTGCCGGTCACGGCGCCTCCGTCGACGAGCGGCCCGGCAGCTTGCGGGCGACGCGAGGGATGGCTGGACGGCCCCCCTCGCGGCGGGCCAGCACCACCGCCCCCACCATCGCGGCGAGCAGCAGCAGGCTGAGTGCTTCGAAGGGCACGACCAGGTCGGTCAGGAAGAGTGCCCCGAGCGCCTGGGTGTCGGCGGCCATGGGCGGCATGGGCCCGGCGCCGACGCCGCTCTTCAGCACGGCAGCGGCCACCAGGCCGAGCGTCGCCACCGAGAACACGACGGCTCGCAGCCAGCCCTGCCCCCGCGTGATGGTGATGCCCACCCCCGACAGCCGCCGGGTCAGCATCACCGCAAACAGCATCAGCGTGACGACGCCGCCCGTATAGAGCAGGATCTGCGCGGCGGCGAGGAAGTCGGCGGACAGGGCGACGTAGACCACCGCCGTCGTGACCAGGCCCACGGCCAGCCACAGCACCGTGTGGACGAGGTCCGTCGACAGCACGACCATCAAGGCCGCGCCCACCAGCAGCAGCGCCACGACCGCGAACAGGATCCAGGCACCCATCAGCTGGCCTCCCCTTCGGTGGGCGTCGGCGCGACGCGCTTGGGGTCCTGCATGCCGACCAGGATGCTGCCGTTGCTCCACGCCAGGGCCTTGTCCTCGTTTGCGTAGAGGCGCTCCATGGTCAGCAGCAGGTCGGCCCGATCGAAGCCGGGCTTCTCCTGGGTGCGCACCATGACGATGGCGTCGACCGGGCACACCTGCACGCAGAGCTCACAGACGATGCAGGCGTTCAAGTCGAGCGTGAAGTCGGCACAGGTGCCGCGCTTCTTGCCCGTGGCCGGCGACTCGACCTTCTTGCCCGGCGTGACGGTGATGATCTGCGAGGGACAGATCTTCTCGCACATCTTGCAGCCGATGCAGGCTTCTTCACCGTGCTCGTCATGGACCAGGGCGAAGCTGGCCCGGTAGCGATCGGCGCGGGGGCGTTCCTGCTTCCAGGGCAGCGGCTCGGTCACCTTCGGTCGGAACAGGTTCCGGAAGGAGACCCCGAGGGCGTCGAACAGGCTCACGTCAGCACCACCCAGGTCGCCGATGCCATCACCAGGACGAGCCCCAACGGCACCAGCCAGCGCCAGGACAGCGCCATGAGCTGATCAGAACGGAAGCGCAGCCACGACCACCGGATCCAGAAGATCCCGGCGAACAGCACCAGGGTCTTGAGCACCATCCAGTGTACGCCCGCACCCAGTGGCCCCATGTCCCAGCCCCCGAGGAACAGGGTCGCGCCGATGGCGCTGGCGATGAGCGTGTGCAGGTACTCGGCGAGGTAGAACATGCCGAACTTCATGCCGGTGTACTCAACGGTCACGCCGGCCACCAGCTCGCTCTCGGCTTCGGGGATGTCGAAGGGGATGCGGTTGGCTTCGGCCAACGACGCCATGAAGTACAGGACGAAGGCCGCCGCGCCCGGCCCCGGCGGCCACAGCGCGAACCAGCGCAGCCCCGCCTGGGCTTCCACGATGTCGCCCATCCGGAAGCTCTGGGCCAGCACGATGGGCACGGTCGCGGCCAAGAGAAGCGGGATCTCGTAGCTGATCCCCTGCGCCACCGACCGCATCCCCCCAAGCAGCGCGTACTTGTTGTTGCTGGCCCAGCCCGCCATCCACACCGGCAGCAGCATCAGGCTGGCCAGCGCCAGGGCGAACAGCAGCCCGATGTGCAGGTCGGCGATGACGAGGCCCTCGCCCCAGGGGATCACCGCCAGGGTGCACAGCGCCGCGATGACCACCAGCAGCGGCGCCAGCTCGAACAGGGGCCGGTCCACCGCCGCCGGCACGATGTCTTCCTTCTGCAGCATCTTCAGCCCGTCGGCAATGGGCTGCAGCAGGCCCCACGGGCCCACTTCCGTGGGGCCGGGCCGGTTCTGCATGCGCGCGGCGAACTTGCGCTCGTACCAGATGGAGTACGCCGCCACCCCCATGCACAGGCTCACGACCACGAGGCCCAGCACCAGGGCGTGCAGCGGCGCGCTTCCGAAGAGCACGACGGCGAGGGGCTGGCCGAACAGGGCGGTCACCGGTCCACCTCGCCCATGATCGGGTCGACCGACCCGATGATCACCACGACGTCGGACAGCGTGTGCCCCGGGCAGAGCCACGGCAGCAGCGAGATCGCGTGGTAGGACGGCGAGCGCAGCTTGAGCCGGTAGGGGCTGGCGGCGCTGCGCCGGTCGCGGTTGGCGACGACGTAGGTGCCCAGCTCGCCCCGCGGCGACTCGATCGCGGTGTAGCCCTCTTCGCCGTCCTTGAGCTTGACCGCGCCGTGCAGCTTCACCGGCTTGAGCGCGCCGATGGGGCCCTCGGGCACACCGTCGAGCAGGGTGCTGGCGATGCGGGCGCTCTCCCGCATCTCGGCGATGCGCACCAGCGCCCGCGCCAGGGCGTCGCCCTCGGTGCGGACGGGGACGTTGATGTCGATGTCACCGTAGGCCCCGTAGGGCGCGTCCCGGCGCATGTCGTAGTCCACCCCGCTGGCCCGCAGGATCGGCCCCGACACGCCAAGCTCCATGGCCAGCGTGGGATCGACGACGGCGATGCCCTCGGCCCGCTGCCGGCAGATGGCGTTGTCGAGCAGGAAGCGCTCGTACTCCCAGGTGCGGGCGCTGATCTTGTCGAGGACGGCCTTGGCCCGCACGTCCCAGCCCGGCGGCAGGTCGTGGCGCATGCCGCCGACGGTGTGCGTGTTGTAGTGGAAGCGGCAGCCGGTCACCTCCTCGAACAGGTCGAGGATCAGCTCCCGCTCGCGCAGGCAGTACAGGAAGACCGTCGCCCCGCCGCCGATGGCGCCGCCCATGTCCAGGCCCCAGGTCCCGATCGAGATGAGGTGGCTGGCGATGCGCTGGATCTCCGCGAAGATCGTCCGCATGTACTGCGCACGCGGCGGCACATCGACCCCGAGGAGATCTTCGAAGGCCGCGTTGACGGCCCACTCGTTCATCATGGGCGAGACGTAGTCGTTCTTGTCCACGATGGGAGTGATCTGCACGTAGGTCAGCTTCTCGCAGAGCTTTTCCACGCCGCGGTGCAGGTAGCCGACGTAGGGCACGCACTTGATGACGGTCTCACCGTCCAGGTAGACCTTGACCCGCAGCACGCCGTGGGTGGAGGGGTGCTGCGGCCCCATGTTCAGCGCGACGAGATCGGCTTCGGGGTCGTAGTCGGCGAGGTCGAGGTGCGGGTCGGGCCAGGACGGCAACAGCAGGTCGACGGGCACGCGCACGCCGCCCACGTCGGTCCAGCGGACCGGTGCGGCGGCAGCGGGGGCATGCGTCGAGGCGGTGCTCATGGCGGCGCTGCCTATCTCCAGGGAAAGTGCGCGGTGTCGATGGCGTAGTCGCGGCGCAGCGGGTGCCCCGGCCAGTCGTCGGGCATCATCACGCGCCGGTGGTCGGGGTGGTTGGCGAAGACGGTGCCGACCAGATCGAGCTGTTCACGCTCCTGCCAGTCGGCGCCGGCCCAGATCCCCGCGAGGCTGGGCGTCGACTCGCCGGTGGGGACGACGACGCGAAAGGGAAAGCTCTGGGTGGGACGGCCGAGCCCGCGGTGGGGCAGGCGTCGCACCCGGTAGGCGACGACGGTCCGGTCCGGCAGGAATCCGTCGGCGCCCTCTTCCCCCTCCGCGAGGTAGTGCGTGGCGGCGCAGTAGACGAAGAACAGGAACTCGTGGTCTTCCTTGAGCGCCGCCGCGAAGTCGAGCAGCCGGTCGCGCGGCACGACCGGCCCCTCCGGCGGCAGCGCGTCGAGTCCGAGGAAGTCACGCGCCCAGGCGGCGACGTCGTCGGGCAGCGCTTCGTGGCGCGGCGGCATCAGGCGTCCTCCCCGTCGGGGGCCGTGGACGGAGGTGCGGGCGGCGCTGGCGCCCCCGATCGACGCAGGGCGCCCTCGGGATCGAGCTGCATCACGCTGTCGAGCTGGGCCTGGTCGAAGGCCGCGGTACGGGCCGGGTCGCCGAGGCGTGGGATGCCGGGCGCGCGCATGCCGGGGAGGGGCCGCTTGTCGGGTTCCACCCACTCTCCGGCGCGCTTGCGCCGGATCTTGTCCTGCAGCCGCCGCAGCCCCTCGAGCAGGCCGTCTGGGTTGGGGGGGCAGCCCGGCACGTAGACGTCGACCGGCAGGAAGGTGTCCACACCGGGGATGACGCTGTAGATGTCCCGGTAGAAGTCGCCGGAGATGGCGCAGCTCCCCATGGCGATGGCCCACTTGGGTTCGGGCATCTGGTCCCAGAGCTTCTTGACCCGCGGCGCCATCTTCACGGTGATGGTCCCCGCGATGATCATGACGTCACAGTGCCGCGGCGTGGCCCGGGGGATGGTGCCGATGCGGTCGAGGTCGAAGCGGCTGCTGGACGCCGCCATGAACTCGATCCCGCAGCACGACGTCGCCATGGGGAACACCCACAGCGAGCTGAGCTGGCTCCAGGTCAGGACCTTGTCGGCAGTGGTGAAGGCCAGGTCCACGCCCGGAAAGCGCGCGAGCCCCTCCACCGCGTCGTAGAGCGGGTGCCGGAAGGCCTGATCCTGCTCGTTCACTGCCACTGGATCGCCCCCTTGCGGACCGCGTAGGCCCACCCGAGCAGCAGGATCACGACGAAGACCACCATCTCGACCAGGGCGAGCACACCCAGCGCGTCGAGGTTGAGCGCCCAGGGCAGGATGAAGACCGTCTCGACGTCGAAGAGCACGAAGAGCAGGGCGACGACGTAGTAGCGGGGGTGGAAGCGGACCCAGGCCACGCCCTCGGGTTCTTCGCCGCACTCGTAGGTGTCGCGCTTGGTCGGCAGGTCTACGCGCGCCTTCACCCCCAGCACGCGTGCACCGATCATGGCCCCGGCCGCGACGAGGATCGCGACGGCGAAGAAGGTCAGGGCGCTCAGCCAGGCTTGGTCCAAGGGGGGGCTCCAGGGACGGCCCCCCTTAGGGCATCGGACCCCCGCCGACAAGACGCCTCGCCCGCCTTGTGAAGCAACGCGGGCGGGTGGTACACCAGGGGAGGTCCGACGCGAAGGAGGCAGGCATGCGATGGCTGTGCGTGGTGGCGATCCTCGGTGTGGGCTGCGGCGACAAGGCGGGCGACGACACCGGCGCCGACGGTGGTTCCGATGGTTCCGGCGGCGACGGTAGCGGCGGCAGCGCCGCCGGTCTCTGCGGCGACTGGAGCGGCATCGCCGGCGTCGGCACGACCTGGGAGTACAGCTTCTCGGACGCCAGCGTCAGCGGGTCCTTCGTCACGACGGTCAGCAGCCTGGACAGCGCCACCGGTGACCTGGTCATGGACAGCCTCTACGACGGCACGACCAGCAGCTACTCGTACACATCGTCCACCACGGGCAACTATCGCTGTGATGGCGACGGCATGTGGATGCTCGACGTCTCGACGACCTACAAGGTCACGGCCGGTGGCTCCGACAGCTCGGGCTGGACCCGCATCACCTACGACGCCCCCGTCCTGCTCTTCCCCCGCGACGCCGCGGTCGGCGACGCCTGGACCGTGGACGCCACCGGCACCATCGAGTCCAGCACCGCCGACCCGATGACCTTCTCGACCACCACGACCTACGAAGTGGCTTCCGAAGAGACGGTCTCCGTGCCCGCCGGCAGCTTCGACACCCTGCGCCTCGACTCCTCGACCGAAGAGGTGTCGGGTCCGCCGACCACGGCGAGCAGCTGGATCGCGCTGGACGTCGGCACGGTCAAGACCGACACCACCGAACTGGTCTCCTACGACCAGCCCTGAGCCCCCGCGGGGTCCACAACCGCTCCGGCGACCCGCGCGCACTCCCTCCTCGGTCCCGGGCGCTTCGGCCGCTGGCTGGCTACCCTGCGGCCTCCACCGGGAGCCCGCCATGACGCTGACCCTCGCCCTCCTCCTCGCCTGCACGCCCGACTCCGCCAGTTCCGGGCAGGCTGACTCCGGGCAGCCCTCCGACGGTGGCGCCGACTCCGGGTCGGCCATCCCCGACCTCGACTTTCCCGAGTGGGCCTGGCAGCACTGGGTCTGGGAGGACGAGAGCACCCAGGACAGCGTCGTCGAGATGATCGACGGCTACGAAGCCGCCGACATCCCCGTCGCGGCCATCATCATCGACTCCCCCTGGGAGACCGCCTACAACGACTTCGCCTGGGACCCGGCCCGCTTTCCCGACCCCGACGCGATGATCGCCGAGCTGCACAGCCGGGATGTACGCGTGATGCTGTGGATCGTGCCGGCGATCAACCTCGACGCCGAGCCGCTGTACAGCGAGTGGGCGGACAACGGCTGGTTCATGCAGAACGACGCTGAGGGCGGCCCGGCGGTCATCGACTGGTGGAAGGGCGAGGGCAGCCTCATCGACTACTGGAACCCCGACGCCGTCGACGCCTGGCACGCGCTGATGCAGCCCGTCCTCGACCAGCAGATCGACGGCTGGAAGTGCGACGGGCTCGACTTCAGCGCCATCGCCGCCCGCTACAGCCCCGCCGCCGGCCGCGACGTCGAGCGCGCCGAGTACAGCGCGATGTACTACCGCGACTTCTACGAGACGACGCGCCAGGCGCTCGGAGACGACCGCATCATCACGGCGCGCCCCGTCGACAACTACGGCGCCGGCATCGGCGGCGAAGCCGTCGCCTTCGCGCCCCACGACACCCTCGTCGCCGGCTGGGTCGGCGACCAGGACGCCAGCTTCGGCGGCATCCGCGCCGCGCTGGACAACTTCTACTGGTCGGCCGACATCGGCTACCTCGCCTTCGGCAGCGACATCGGCGGCTACCGCGACGAGGATTCCGAACCGCTCGGCCGCAGCCGCGAGGTCTTCCTGCGCTGGGCACAGCTCGGCGCCTTCAGCCCGGTGATGGAGAACGGCGGCGGCGGCGAGCACTGGCCGTGGCGCTTCGACGACGAGACCACCACCGCCTACCGCGGGCTGGTGGAGCTGCACCACGCCATGGTCCCCTGGCTTCGCGACAAGGGCGCCGTCGCCCGCCAGGAGGGCCGCAGCCTCATGGCCTTCGTCGACCGCAAGACCTATGCCTTCGTCCTCGCCGACGACATCTTCTTCGCGCCGGTCTTCGACGACGACGACGACACCGAGACCGCCACCCTCGCCGTCACCTTCCCCGAGGGCGCCGACTGGCGCTGGCTGTCCGGCGATGGCCGCAGCTTCTCGGGCGGGACGAGCACCAGCCTGACGCTCTCGCTGACCGAGTTCGCCGGCTTCGTCCGGGTGGGTTCGGACCTGGACGCAACACTCGCGGGGGGCTGACCAGGCGCCGGATCGCGCGCCGCGCAAACCCGCTATGCTCAGGGCGTCCCGAGGAAGAGCGCGATGCCGACCAAGCTGATGGAAGTGGCGATCCCCTGCCGCAGGTACCTGCAGACCAAGATGTTCTACAGCCGGGTGCTCAGCCTCCCCATCGGCAAGGAGGGGCGCCACCACGCCTTCCTGGACACCGGCGGCTCCTTCCGGATCGCGCTGGTCGACGCATCGGCCGGCAGCAGCATGGTCCGCCCGACCGGCCGCGGCCCCTACCTCAACCTCTCCGTGGACGATCTGCCCGCGCTCAAGCGCAAGCTCATCCGGGCGGGCGTCGACATCGACGAGGAACGCAGCGACCAGTACGGCCGCAACATCACCATCCGGGATCCAGAGGGCAACGTCGTGAATGTCTACCAGGAGGGGACCTTCTGATCGCGGTGCGTGCCGCGCCGACCCTCCACGAGGCGGTGAGGCAGGCCGCCGCGCGCACCAGCCCCCGCGGACCGATACCTACCGTTTGAGGACCCCGCCTCCCAGCCCTCCCGGCCCAGCTCGCCGCTGTGGGCTGTGCCCGCGCCAGACGGCCCCACTCGCCCCCGGTTGTCCGTGGCCACACCGCCTGCAAGGTTCCACATCAGACACGCCCGCATCGCACCGCTGCTGGTGGCCGCGCTCGGCGTCACCCTGGCGTGGCCCATCGGGCCGGGACACTCCGCGCTCTGGTGGCTGCTGCTGGTCGGCGGAGCGGCGGCGACGGTCGCCGGGTCCTCATTGCCGCGCATCCGCGAGACGGTCGCCCTGACCGTCGTCGGGGTCCTGGTCCTGGCCGCCCTGAGCCTCATCCAGCGCCCCGGGGACCCGCTCGCTGGCCTCGGCGTCTTGATCGGCGCCACCCTGGCCATCGCCTCCGTGTTCGAGCCTCCCGAGGCCGTGGCCCGTGACAAGACCGCCCCAGGCCCCTCGTCGGTCGTCGTCACAGCGCTCACCGCGGTCGCCGTAGTGCTGCTTCCCACGCAGCTCGGGCCTCCTCGAGCGGTGGTGGTGCTCGCGCTCCTGGCGCTCATCGCCGCCGCCCTGGTCGCGCGACGGCGGGCTGCCGGGTGGCAGGGGGTCGATGTCCTCGACTCGCTGCTGGCGTCGCCGGCGCACCTGCTGGTGGTCAGCTTCGCTGCGCTGGCCTCCATGGGCACCGCGCTCCTCATGCTGCCCGCGGCATCCACAAGCGACCGGTCGATCTCGGCACTGGACGCGCTGTTCACGTCGGTGAGCGCGACCTGCGTCACAGGCCTGATCGTGCTGGACACGCCCGCAGACTTCACGGGACTCGGGCAGCTCGCGATCCTCGGGCTGATCCAGCTCGGCGGGCTCGGCATCATGACCTTCGCCGCCGCCGCAGTCGTGTTCATGGGGCGCCGTCTGGGGATCCGGCAGGAAGCCGCCGCGGCGACGCTCATCGGCGCAGACGACGCGCGGCGCGATCTCGAGGCTGCCCTCCGGCGGGTCGTCCAGGTGACCGTGGTCTGCGAGGGCCTGGGCGCGCTCTCCCTGCTGCCCCTGTTCGTCGCCCACGGCGACAGCCTCCTTCCCGCCGCCTGGCGCGCGCTGTTCACCTCGGTCTCGGCCTTCTGCAACGCAGGCTTCGCGCTGCAATCCGACAACCTCCTCCCCTACCAGACAGACAAGCTGGTCCTGATCGTCACCAGCCTGCTCATCATCGCCGGCGGCCTGGGCCCCACCGTCGTGGCCACCCTGGTGGTCCGCGGCCGGACGCGCCTGACGCTTCACCATCGCCTCGTGATGGCCACCACGGCTGCCCTTCTCGCGACAGGCACGCTCGGCTTTCTGGCGTTCGAGTGGAGCCACGGCCTCGACGGCCTGAGCGTCCCTGACAAGCTCGTCAACGCCTGGTTCCAGTCCGTCACCCTTCGGACAGCGGGGTTCAACAGCATCGACTTCTCGGCGATCCAGCCGGCCACCTGGTCGATGTCCGTCCTGGCGATGTTCGTCGGCGGCAGCCCGGGCTCCACCGCGGGCGGCGTCAAGACGACGACGATGGCGATCCTGATGCTCGCCGTAGTGGCGGCTATCCGCGGTCGCGGCGAAGCCGAGGCGTTCTCGCGCCGCATCCCCCACCGGCTGGTCTACGACGCCGCAGCCATCACAACCCTCTTCACGCTCACCGCCGCGTCGGCCTTGATCGCCATGCAGCTCACGCAGCCCATCGCGCTGGGACCGGCGCTATTCGAGGTGATGTCGGCACTGGGCACCGTGGGCCTGTCCATGGGGGCCACGGCACACCTCGACGGCGTCGGCAAGCTCATCATCATCGCCTGCATGTTCGCCGGACGCGTCGGCCCTCTCACGCTCTTCATCGTCCTCGTCGGGCGCGAGCAGCAGACCCGACGTTATGCGCTCGAGTCGGTGCAGGTCGGCTAGGAGGCTCCATGCCACGCCAACAAGCCCTCATCATCGGTCTCGGCCAGTTCGGAACAGCCCTGGCCCGCGCGCTCGTCCAGAACGGCGAAGAGGTCGTCGCAGTGGATCGACGCGCCGACCGCGTCCAGCTCGCCGCCGGCTTCGCGACCGAAGCGATCCAGCTCGACGCCATGAACGAAGCCGAGCTGGCGCGGCTGCGCCCGGGAGTCCGGGATCTGTGCGTGTGCGCCATCGGCAACGAGAGCCGAGAGGCGTCCATCGTGGTCACCGCGCTGATGCGGCAGATGGGAGCCCCTCGGGTCGTCGCTCGAGCGACGGACGAGCTGCACGAGCGCATCCTGCACCTCGTGGGCGCCCACGAGGTCCTCAACCCGGAGCGGCTCCTGGGCGAGCGCCTCGCCGCACGGCTTGCGCACCGTGGCGTGCTCGATGTCGTCCCGCTCGGCGAGGATCTGGAGATCACCGAGATGCGCGCCCCACCCTCCGTGCGCGGACGCTCGCTGTCGCAGATCAAGCTGCCGAGGCGCCACAAGCTCACGGTCCTCGCCGTCCGCCACGCCGACGACACGTCCAAGAGGCTTGTCCTTCCGGCCGCCAAGCTGAAGATCCAAGATGACGACGTGCTCGTCGTCGCCGGTCCCCCTGGGGCCGCGCAGCGCTTCGCCGAGGGGTCCTGACGTGCGCCCGACCTTCGAAGCCCGCCTGGGCCTGGCCGGCCTCGTGGCGGTACAGCTCACCACGTCGATCGCCGGGGTCCTGCTGCTCGATCGCATGAGCCCCGCGGTCGAACGCATCCTCACCGACAACGTGTACTCCACGGAAACGGTCGAGGAGATGCTCGCGGCGCTGGTCACACCCAACGGAGATGCACGCTTCCACGCGGCGTTGTCGCGAGCCCGCCGCAACATCACCGAACCGGAAGAGGGCGAGCTGATCGAGGTCCTCGACCGGGTTGGCTCACCAGCGCTGAGCGGAGACACGGCCGCACGGGCCGACGCCGCGCGAGCGCTCCGCCGACTCGGGGCAGTGAACCGGGAGTCGATCGCGGCTGAGGACCTCGCAGCGCAGCGCCTGGGGCTCGCTGGCGCGTGGGCGATGGCGTTGCTCGGATTCGCTGGCTTCCTTGTCAACATCGGCACGTTCCGTCGCCTGACGCGCCGCCTGCTGCTGCCGGTCGTCGAGATCGACGCGGTCCTGGCCGCAGCCCGTTCCGGGGACGCCTACCGCCGGTGTGCGGGCAGCACCGGCTCCGTCGCCGGCGGCCGAGCGATGGCCAACCTCAACTGGCTGTTGGATAGGCAGCCCGGTTGCCGCGACGAGGTCCCCGAAGACGCCCGCCTGCGCGACATGCTCACACTGCTGCTCGACCAGCGGACGGATCGCCCCGTGGTCATGGCGGACATCTCAGGAGACATCGTCGGCACGAATCTTGTCGCCGTCGAGCTGTTCGACGCCCACCTGACACCGAGGAGCATCGTCGACGCCGCCCAGCGCGAGGACCTGCCGCCGGGCTGGGCGGCGCAGCGGCTTCAAGACTGCGCGTGGTGGATCGAGGGCCCCGAGGTGGCCACACATCGCGAGTCACTCGGCGACGACGATGATGCTGACGGAGAGGCAGAGAACCACGACGAGCTTCAGTCCCCGCATCCCCCGTAGCGCTCCTTGCAGCCCACGACCCGCAGCTCGACGGTGGCCAGGCCCTGCTCGATCATGTCGATGCGGCGGGCGGCGCGGCGCGACAGGTCGATGACCCGGCCGTCGACGGTCGGGCCGCGGTCGATGACCACCACCTTGACGGAGCGCCCCGTGTCGGGGCGGGTCACGCGCAGCACCGTGCCGAAGGGCAGGCTGCGGTGGGCGGCGGTGCGGCGAGACGGGCGGAAGGGCCGTCCCGAGGCGGTGGGTCGGCCGGCCAGTTCTTTGCCGTACCAGGAGGCGACGCCCACCTGGTCGGGAGCCTTGGGGGCACAGGCCAGCAGCAGGGCGAGCAGCAGGCTCACGACTCGCGCCTGCGCCCGGGGCTCCACCGCGGCCCGCGGTCCGTCCGCTCTTCGAGGAAGCGGGCGAGCCGGTACAGGTCGCTGTCCCGGCGGATGAAGCGGATCTCGGTCCGCGTGGTGACCGGGTCGACGAGGGTGTGCAGCGGCAGGTAGTGCAGGTCGAGCTGGCCGGTGACGCTGACCATGAAGCCGTCGAGCCCCTCCTCGACCAGCGCCCGGTAGGCGCCGATGCCGAGCTGGCTGCCCAGCATCACGTCGAAGGCGTGCGGCGGCGCGCTGCGGCTCTCGTAGCCGAGCTGCAGGCTCTTGAAGCGCTTGCGGACCCCCTTGCGGCGCTCGTAGTCGTCCATCACCCGGGCGGCGACGAGGCGCGCCAGGTCCACCGTTCCCTGGGCGAGGTTGCCCTGCTCGTTGCGACCGGCGCCGGCGGTGACCTCAGCGGGCAGGCGATCGGCCAGCCCCTCCGCGAGGATGACCACGCCGTGGTGCTTGCCGCGCGCTTCCGCCGCCGCCACCGCGTCCTCGATGCGGGCGCTGAGCCGCTCGAGGTCCAGCGGCCCGCCCACCGTGCCATCGACCGTCAGCGACTCGTCGACGTCTTCAGCGGCGAGCACCAGGTCGGCTTCACCGGCGATGGCGACCCCGTAGGACAGCCAGCCCGCCTTGCGACCCATGGTCTCGACGATGAACCAGGAGCTGGTGGCGGCGGCGTCGGCGCGGAGGTTCTCGACCTCCTTGGCCATGACGTCGACGGCGGTGAAGAAGCCGAAGGTGAAGTCGATGCCGCGGTAGTCGTTGTCGATGGTCTTGGGGAGGTGGACGACGGCCACCCGGGGCGCGTCGGCCGGGAGGCGGGCCTGGTACTCGAAGAGCAGCCAGGCGGCCCGCAGCGTCCCGTCGCCGCCGATGGTGACGAGGGCGTCGATGTCCATGGCGCAGAGGGCGTCGTGGACGCGGCGCAGGTTGGAAGTGCGCGCCGGATCATCGACGTCGGCGAGGCTGCGCACACCCTCGCCGGGACCGTCGCGCGAGGTGCCGAGGACGACACCGCGCGCGTTGCGGATACCCCGCACGTCGGACGGCCGGAGCCGCCGGTAGTGTTCGTCGGCGACGAGGGGGTGAGAGTCCGGGTCCCAGGCCATCAGGTTGCTGAAGCCGTGGAAGAAGCCGATCACCTCTCGCCCATCCTCCAGGAAGGAGATCGCGGCAGCCGCGATGACGGCGTTCGCCGCCGGCGCCGGCCCCCCGGAGAAGACGATGCCCACGCGGCCGACCCGATCGCCCGGGAGCGCCAGCGGAGCGGAGGGCGTCGAGCTGGGGGTCACGGTCGGGGCCCCCGGTCGGCCCGGTCGAGATCCTCTTCAGTCTGAACGATCACGCCCTCGCGCCGCAGCAGCGCGGCGAACACCCCGTCGCCGTCGATCAGCCGACCGTCGCACCAGGTGCGACCGCAGCCACACGACGGAGACCGCGCCTTCAGCACCGCGCGCGCCGCGTCGGGCGCCGCCGCCCGGGCCGCCCGAGCGCCGGCGACGAAGGCCGCCGTGCAGTCCGCGCCGTCCGCCTTGCGCGACACGCGGGCGCGCCCCTCGAGCACCGCCAGACCATCGCCCCCCGACAGCTCGGCAGGCGGTCGCGGCGTCGACAGCCCGCCCAGCTCTTCCGGGCAGACCGCGACGACCTGCCCCGACCAGCGTGCCGCCAGGTCGGCGACGTTTCGGTCGGGTTTCGCCGCGCCATCGTAGCGGCAGGCCCGCCCGAGCAAGCAGGCGCTGATGATGAGCGAGTCCATCGGGCCACTGTATGCGCTCACGCCGCGGATTCCACCCCCTTGTCGTCGACACAGGGGCCCCCTCTCGGCCCATCAGTGCCCAACGAGGCGGCGCATGCAGTACGCTTGCGCCCGGCACCGGTGGTCCTTGGGCCGTCCGCTGGTGATGACCCGAGCCTGTGGACGAAACCTTGAGCGACTCGCCAATCCGCATCCTGCTCGTCGAGGACGACCCGGCCTTGCAGGAGTTGATCCGGACGATCCTGACGTCCGAAGGCTACGAAGTGACCATCGCGCCCCACGGCGAAGAGGGGCTGGCGGCCTTCGAGCGCCTGCAACCCGACTTCGTCATCACCGACCTGCTGATGAAGCAGATGCACGGCTTCGAATTCCTGCGGCTGCTCCGCAAGTCGCCCCAGGGGCACCGGGTGCCGATCATGGTCGTGTCGGGCCAGAGCTACCTGCCGGACAAGCGCAAGGCGCTCGAGATGGGCGCCGACAGCTTCCTGGCCAAGCCCTTCCGCCGCCACCAGCTCCTCGAAGCGGTGGAGCGCCTGGTGACGACGGTCCGGGTGCGCTTCTGGGGTGTGCGCGGCAGCATCGCCGCACCGGGTCCCGACACGATCCGCTACGGCGGCAACACGCCCTGCGTGACGATCGAGCGGGGTCGCGACCTGCTGATCCTCGACGCCGGCACGGGGCTGCGAAAGCTCGGCGTCTGCCTCCAGGCCGAAGCCAAGGGCAAGCCCCAGAACCTGCACATGCTGATCACCCACACCCACTGGGATCACATCCAGGGTTTCCCCTTCTTCGTCCCCGCCTACGTGCCGATCAACAAGCTCGACGTCCACGGCCCTCCCTCGGTGGAGAAGCCGCTGGCCAAGGTCCTGCGTGGCCAGATGGACCCGGCCTACTTCCCCGTCGCCCTCGGCGACATGGCCGCCGACATCACGGTGCACGAGATCCGCGAAGCCGAGTTCAGCGTGGGCCCGTTCAAGGTCCAGGCCATGTACGTGAACCACCCGGGAATCACGATGGCCTACCGCATCGAGCTCGATGGCACGGTCATCACCTACGCCACCGACACCGAACCCTACCGCTTCCTGCTGACGGACCGGCACGACCCCGACGAAGAGCTCGCCGAGTACGGCGGTCGGCGCGACCAGGAGCTGGTCGAGTTCGCGTCCGACGCCGACCTGTACATCGCCGACAGCCAGTACAGCCCCGAAGAGTACGAGTCCAAGCGCGGCTGGGGCCACACCTGCTACATCGACGCCGTCGAGGTGGCGTTGGCGGCCCGGGCCCGGCGGCTCGTGCTCTTCTCCCACGACCCCATGCACGACGACGAGATGATCGACCAGAAGCTGGAGCGCTGCCGCGCACTGGCGGCGGAGTCGAACCCCAAGCTCGAAGTCCACGCCGCCATCGAGGGCGACGCCCTCGAGCTGCGCCCCGCCGTCAGCGACGAAGTCGTGGCCTAGGGGCGCGCTCAGCCCGCGCTTCCGCCCTGTTCCAACAGGTGTCGGGCGGCGCGGTGGGCGACGGCGCAGAACCAGCTCGCGCCCGTGGCGAGGGCGCCTTCGTGGAAGTCGAACTCGCCGGAGTGCGCCGGGAAGCTCTCACGGCCTGCGACCTGGGAGCCGAAGCGGATGTAGCAGCCGGGCACCCGCTCCAGGTAGAAGGCGAAGTCCTCCCCGCCCATGTTGGCCGTGTGCAGCGTGTCGACCCGGTCCGCCCCGACGACATCGGCGGCAGCCAGCCGCGCCAGCGTGGTGGGGACCGGCCGGTTGTCGAGCACCGGCGTGCCGGGTGTGTGGGTGAAGACGATGCGGGCGCCGTGGAGCTGCCCGATGGCGCCGACGATGCGCTCCAGCGACGCGACCAGCCGCTGGCGCACGTGATCGTGCTGGGCGCGGATCGTGCCCTCGAGCACAGCGCGTCCGGCGATGACGTTGGGCGCCGACCCGGCGTGGAAGGAGCCCACCGTCACGACCGAGGGATGCGCCGGGTCCACCTCTCGGCTGACGATGGTCTGCAGCGCCGTCACCAGCAACGAGCCGACCACCACAGCGTCGAGGCTCTCATGCGGGCGGGCGCCGTGGCCGCCGCGCCCGAGGATCTCGATGGTGAAGGCGTCCGTCGAGGCGTTGACCGCGCCGTCCGTCACGACGAGGGTCCCGGGTGGGTAGCGACGGTCCACGTGGCCGCCGAAGATCATGCCCACGCCGTCGAGCACCCCCTCCTCGATCAGCGCGGGCGCGCCGGCACCCTTCTCCTCGGCCGGCTGCCAGAGCAGGCGCACCGGGAGCGCCGGTGGGTCGCGGAGCAGCAGCTCCGTCGCCCCGACGAGCATGCTGGTGTGGCCGTCGTGGCCGCAGGCGTGCATGACCCCGGGGCGGGACGAGGCGTAGGGCAGCCCCGTCGCCTCGTGCACGGGCAGGGCGTCGGTGTCGGCGCGTAGCGCGACCCTTTGCAGCCCCGGATCGAGACCGTCCCGCCCGGGCAGATCCACGACGACCGCCGTGCCAGCGAGCCGGCGCGGCTGCAACCCGAGGGCGGCGAGGTGGGCTTCGATGCGATCGGCGGTCCGGTGCTCCTGCCAGGACAGCTCGGGGTGCTGGTGGATGTCGCGGCGGAAGGCCACCATGCGCGCGTGCAGCGCCGCGTCAACGCGACCGCGGCGCACGCCAGGTGTTGCGCGAGCGATGTCTTCGCTTCCAGCCACGGCCCTCTCCAGGGTCTCGGCCCCGCGTCCCTCGACGGTCTCACCCACGGCACCTCCGTCCGGCGTTTCCCGGTCCTCCCCTATTGTCACCGAAGGAGCCCGCACGTGGTCCAGCGATCGCGGCCTGCGACGTGGCGACGACCACCCTGCGACATGCGCGCCCCCGTGCCCGGCGTCGACCAGGACGCTATCTTCGCGCCATGGCAACGGCCGACGACGACACCGCGGTCATCCCCACCGCCATGCACCACCCAGTCGGGGGGCATGCGCAATTCGCGGCCGTCGCCGCGGAGCTGGCGGACGTGGCCTGGTTCGTCGTGGACGCAGACCACCGCGTGCTGCGCTGGAGCCCCGCGGCCGAAACCCTGACCGGCTTCTCCGCCGGAGAGACCATCGGCAGCCCCTGCATCGCGTCGGTCCGCTGCCACCGCTGCCTGTCGGGCTGCGGTGTCTTCGAGCGCGGCTGGTCCGATGGCGACATCACGCTGTACCTCAAGGACGGGACAAGCCGGGCGGTGCACAAGTCGGGCCGCGCACTCCGCGACGACAGTGGCACCCTCGTCGGCGCCATCGAGGTCCTGCGTCCGCTGGACCGGGCCGCCACCGACGCCCGCCGCGGCGGACGCGCCGTGGACCACATGGCGCAGGCGCTCGGGCGGATCTGGCTGAGTGCGGGGGCGGACTTCGTCATCCAGGACGTCTCGGCGGACGTGCTGGAGCTGACGGGCTGGCGGGCCGAAGAGATCATCGGGCGCCACCTCGCCGAGCTGCTGGGCGAGGAGCTGTGGGATGCCCACAGCAGCCTGCGCGAGGCGCTGGAGCGTGGCGAGCGCCGCGAGGGGCTGTTCGCCACCCTCCGCAAGGCCGACGGCGAGGGTGAGCCGGTCAGCCTGTCCGCGGCCCGCGACCAGGAACGCCGCGTGCACATCATGCTCCGCTCCCAGGCCAGCCACCTCCTCGAGCAGGACCGCCACCTCGAGTTCGAGGGCATGGTGGCGCGCTCGGCGTCGATGCAGCGGATCTTCCGTCTGATCGAGGTGCTCGGCGACAGCGACTCGACGGCGCTGATCAACGGCGAGAGCGGCACGGGCAAGGAGCTGGTCGCCCGCGCCCTCCACAACCGCTCGGCGCGCGCCCGGGGCCCCTTCGTGGCAGTCAACTGCGGCGCGCTGCCCGCGGAGCTGCTGGAGAGCGAGCTGTTCGGCCATGTCCGGGGCGCCTTCACGTCCGCTTTCCGGGACCGCCAGGGGCGCTTCGAGCTGGCCGAGGGCGGCACGCTCTTCCTCGACGAGATCGGCGACCTCCCCAAGCCCTTGCAGGTCAAGCTGCTGCGGGTGCTCGAAGACCGGAGCTTCCAGCGTGTCGGCGACTCCCGCACCCGGACGGCGGACGTGCGCGTCATCGCTGCGACCAACGTCGAACTGCGACAGGCCGTGGCCGACAAGCGCTTCCGCGAGGACCTCTACTACCGGCTGCGGGTCCTCCCCATCGACGTGCCCCCGCTGCGGGAGCGCAAGGAGGACCTGCCCCTGCTGATCCGCCACCTCCTGGGACGGGTCGGCCGCCAGCGCGGTCGCGCCGTCAAGCTGTCGCCCTCCGCGATGCGCCTGCTGCTCGCCCACGACTGGCCCGGCAACGTCCGGGAGCTGGAGAACGTGCTCGAGTACGCCACCGCGGTCTGCGACGGCCAGACGGTCCACGAAGAGGATCTCCCGGCCGAGCTGCGCGCCAGGGCCCACCCGCGCGTCCACCCGCTCGCAGACGCGACGCAGGAGCCGACGCCCGACGGCAGCGCCCCCGACAGCGACGAGCCAGAAGAGCGCCGCCAGCTCCGCGCGGCGCTGGAGCAGGCGCACTACCGTCGCAGCGAAGCGGCGGCCCTGCTCGGGATCTCGCGGACGACGCTGTGGCGTCGGATGAAGGAATTCGGCCTGGAGTGAGACGGCTGTACCCGACCGCGCTGCTCCTGCTGATGGCGGCCTGTCATGGCCCCGGCGAAGAGCCAGAGGCCCGCACCGCGACCGGTGTGGACGGCTGCGTGGCCTGCCATGCCGCAGAGGAGGGGCCGGGCGGACGCCACCCCGCGGCAGCCCTGGGGTGCAGCCGCTGCCACCTCGGAGACCCGACCGCCGCGACCGCCGAGGAAGCGCACCTGGGGCTGGACCGCGAGCCCGGCGCGCTGGACACCGCCGACCGGACCTGCGGCCAGGCCGGCTGCCACGCCGACCAGCTCGCCCGCGTGCAGGACAGCATGATGGCGACCGCCAGCGGCATCATCGCCGTCGACCGCTTCGCCTTCGGCGAGCAAGCGCTGCCCGACGGCCACCAGACCATGGTCGAGCTGCTCGCCGATCCAGACCCGAGCCCCGCCGAGGACCACCTGCGCCACCTCTGTGCCGGCTGCCATCTCCACACCCGCAAGGACAACCGCGACGACGCCGTCCAGGGCACGGGCTCCGGCTGCAGCGCCTGCCACAGCGCGGCGCGCCAGGGCCGCTTCGACGCCCACCCTTCCGTCGACCTCGTCGTCCCCGACGACCGCTGCCTGGGCTGCCACAGCCGCAGCGGCCGCATCAGCCTGTCCTACCAGGGGCTGTCCGAGGTGCGGGGACGCGACTGCGCCGACCCCGTCGAGCTGCACGACGGCCGGCCCGGCTGCCGCCAGCCCGCCGATCTGCACCACGAAGCCGGCCTGTCCTGCACCGACTGCCACCTGCACACCGAGCTGATGGGAGACGGCCAGCGCCACGCCCACGAGGAAGACGCCACCGAGCTGCGCTGCGAGAGCTGTCACGGCCCGGACGCCGCCGAGACGACCTGGGCGGCGGTCGACGACGCGACCACCCGCACGCTGCTCCGGCAGCACGGCGAGCAGCGCCCGCCGTCCGAACGGGTCCGCACGGGCCGTCGCGGCACCCCCATCTGGAACCTCCGGCCGACGGCAGAGGGCTGGGCCCTGGCGCCCAAGGCCGGCGGAGAAGCGCTGGCCGTACCCCAGACGCCCGCGGACCGCGACCACACCCGCGCCGGCCACGCCCGCCTGGAATGCAGCGCCTGCCACAGCCGCTGGGTGCCATCGTGCCCCGACTGCCACACTCGCTTCGATCCCGACGGCAAGCAGTGGGACTTTGCGGCCGCCGCCGAGACCCCGGGCCGCTGGGTGGAGATCGGCGAGCACTTCGGGTGGAGCCAGCCAGCACTCGGGCTGCGGGCCAACGGCAGGATCGGGCCCATGGTGCCCGGCATGATCTGGAGCCTGGACGCGACCGCAACCGGCGGGGCTCGGCGCGCCGGCCGGCGCTTCGCCGCCGCCGAGCCCCACACCACGAGCCGGACGGCCTGGGGCTGTGCCGACTGCCACGCCAGCGCGACAGCGCTCGGCCTGGGCAGCGGCACGCTGGACCTCGATCACCTCGCCTTCACCCCCATGGGGGCATCGTCCGACGGGGTCGCCGCAGACGGGTGGGTCCGCCTGCTGCCGGGGCAGCCCGGCGCGAGCACCCGCCAGGGGGCGCGATCGCTGTCCGCCGACGAGCAGCGTCGGGTGCTGCGGATCGGGCTCTGCCTGCCCTGTCACGCCGGCGACAGCAAGATCTACGACGATCTGCCTGATGCCCTCGCCCGCCGCGCGCGCAGGAGCAGCGGCTGTACCGGGCAGGTCCCGGCATGGGCCGACGCGTCCGCAACTGGCGCGCCACCGACACCGACCGCACCCTCGACCGGGCCGGAGTGAACGTTTAGTTGCACGAAACTGCTTGTTTCATGCCATCTGAACCACTTGGTTTCAAACGCGTTCGCCGGCCACACGCCAAGCTGAATTCTCGGTCAGTGGCGTCCCCACGAGAGCTGGCACGGATGTTGCGTCATGGGTCCTCCTCTCCGCTTGGAGGACACCATGTCCGTCAGTCGCCGCAACTTCATCAAGATCACCGGTGGGACCTTCGGCGCCGCTGCCGTCGGCACCAGCCTGGCCAGCACCGGCTGGAGCAGTCCCGACTCCCCCGCCGCCCACTCCGGGAAGAACCCCGGCACCGACGGTGATCGCGTCGTCTCCAGCTTCTGCGAGCTGTGCTTCTGGAAGTGTGGCATCAACGCCCACGTCAAGGACGGCGAGCTGACCAAGATCGAGGGCAACCCGAACCACCCGCTGTCCCGCGGCCGGCTGTGCCCGCGCGGGACCAGCGGTGCGGGCCTGCTCTACGACCCCGACCGGCTGCAGCAGCCCCTCGTCCGCACGGGCACGCGGGGAGCCGAGGAGTTCAAGCCCGTGAGCTGGGACGACGCGCTCAACGAGGTCGCCGACAAGCTCACCCGCATCAAGGAGCAGTACGGACCCGAGGCCCTGGCGCTCTACTCCCACGGCTATGGCGCGTCGTGGTTCAAGACGCTGATGCACGCGTACGGGACGCCCAACCTCACCCACCCGTCCTACGCACAGTGCCGGGGCTCGCGGGCGACGGCCTTCGATCTGACGTTTGGCGCACCCGTCGGCTCGCCGGAGACCACCGACATCGAGCACGCCCGGGTGCTGACCCTCATCGGATCACACCTCGGCGAGAACATGCACAACACCCAGGTGCAGGATCTCGCCCGGGCCATCGAACGCGGTGCCGAGCTGGTCGTCGTGGACCCGCGGTACTCCGTCGCCGCCGGCAAGGCCCGGTACTGGCTGCCCATCAAGCCGGGCACCGACATCGCCCTGTTGCTGGCGTGGATGCACGTCATCGTCGAAGAGAAGCTCTACGACCGCGACTACATCGAGCAGTACGCCGTCGGCTTCGACGAGCTGAAGGCCCACCTCGCGGACAAGACCCCGCAGTGGGCCTACGCGGCCACCTCCATCGACCCCCAGACCATCGTCGAGACCGCCCGCTTCATCGCCGGCGCCCGCCCGGCCGCCCTCGTCCATCCCGGACGGCGAACGAGCTGGACCGGGGACGACACCCAGCGCGGCCGCAGCATCGCCATCCTCAACGCCCTGCTGGGGACCTGGGGCCGGAAGGGCGGCTTCTTCCGGCCCGCCAGCTTCCCGCTGGCCAAGGTCCCGCAACCCGCCTTCGAGCACCACGAGACCCGGCCGCCCGCAGACATGCCCAAGGGCGTCATCTACCCGTTCGCCAGCAGCCCGCTGTCGCACGGGATCCGCGACGCCTCCATCCCCGGCACGGCCGAGTACGACATCAAGGCCTGGATGGTGTACGGCACCAACCTCATCCAGAGCCTGCCGCAGATGGACAAGACCATCGAAGCGCTGCAGAACCTGGACTTCATGGTCGCCATCGACGTGCTGCCGACCGACATCGTCGGCTGGGCCGACGTCGTCCTGCCCGAGGCGACCTACCTCGAGCGCTACGACGACTTCCACGCGCCGTCCTGGCGTGAGCCCTACGTCGCCATCCGCCAGCCCGTCGTCGACCCGATGTACGACAGCAAGCCCGGCTGGTGGATCGCCAAGGAGCTGGCGAAGCGCATGGGCTTCGGCGAGTTCTACCCCTTCGAGGACATCCAGGGCTACCTGGCCGAGCGCGCGGAGCTGTCGGGCATCGACCTCATGGAGCTGGCAGACAAGGGCGTCATCGAGGCCAAGGGCCCCACGCCGGTCACCTTCGAGGACGGCATCGAGCCCAGCTTTCCGACGCCGAGCGGCAAGATCGAGCTGTTCAGCCAGCAGATGGCCGACGCCGGCCTGCCACCGCTGCCGGAGTACACCGCCCCCGAGGCACCCGCCGCCGACCAGTTCCACCTGCTGTTCGGACGGGCCCCGACCCTGAGCTTCGCCCGCACGGCAAACAACCGCCTGCTCGGGGAGATCCAGCGCGACAACCCCGTCTGGATCAACACCCGACGGGCGAACGAGCTGGGTCTGAGCGACGGCGACAAGGTCGACCTGGTCAACCAGGACGGCGTCCGCGCCGGCCCCGCCACCGTCAACGTCACTGAGCGCATCCGCCCGGACTGTGTCTACATCGC
>CAZRFD010000056.1:0-41255 GCA_964599085.1 uncultured Enterobacterales bacterium
CCAGCGACACCTGGTACGACGGCGTCGACAGCGACTGCGACGGCGCCAGCGACTACGACGCCGACGGCGACGGCCACGACAGCGACGCCTACGGCGGCGACGACTGCGACGACACCGACGCCGCCACCTGGGAGGACTGCGGCGGCGACACCGGCAGCACGACGGACGGCGGCGCCGGCGACGGCGGTGGCGGCGGCGACACCGGCAGCACGACCAGCCCGGGCGACACCGGCGGCGACTCTGCCGACGGCAAGTTCGCTGGCGGCTGCGACGGCTGCGCCAGCGCCCCCAGCCGGGGTGCTGGCATGGGCTGGCTGGCGGCGCTGCTGCCACTTTCCCTGCTGTGGCGCCGCCGGAGGCGATAGGACCCGGCCTGCGCACTGAGGGCGCGGCCTCTCGCCGACGCCCGTGGAGGCAGGCATGGCCACGGACAAAGACAAGCGATCCGACGCAGGCGAGCAGGCCGGGGACGAGCCCGCCGACACGGTGCACCCGCCGCGCCCCGAGCGCAGCGAGAGCGCCCGCTCGACCCTGGTCATCGACGGGCGCGAGCTGGCCTACACCATGCGCGCCGAGACGCTGAACCTGCGGGGAGACAACGACAAGGACCGCGCCAGCCTGTTCACCGTCGCCTACCTGCTCGACGGGGTCGACGACCCGTCGACCCGCCCGGTGACCTTCTGCTTCAACGGCGGCCCCGGCTCGTCGAGCGCCTGGCTTCAGTACGGTGCGCTCGGCCCACGGCGCGTCGTCGTCCCCGACACGCACCCCGCCCCACCGCCGCCCAACGCCGTGGTCGACAACGCCCAGAGCATCCTCGACCAGACGGATCTCGTGTTCATCGACCCGGTGGGGACCGGCTTCAGTCGGCCGCTGGGCAAGGCCGAGCCGGGCGACTTCCACTCGGTCCAGGGCGACATCGAGTCCGTGGGGGAGCTGATCCGTCGGTGGCTGTCGCGGCACGGACGGTGGGCCTCCCCCAAGCTGATCATCGGCGAGAGCTACGGCACGACCCGCGCCGCCGGCCTCGCCCACCACCTCGGCGAGCTCGGGGTGCACCTCAACGGGCTGGTGCTGATCAGCATCGCGACCGACTTCCAGACGCTCATCTTCGAGCCCGGCAACGACCTGCCACACGTCATCTACCTGCCGAGCTACGCCGCGACCGCCTGGTACCACGACCGTCTCCCGAACCGGCCCGACACGCTCGGCCCCTTCCTCGACGAAGTGATCGCGTTCTCGACCGAGGAGTACGCGCCGGCCCTGCTGCTCGGGGACCGGCTGCCCCTGGACCGCCGGCAGGCGCTGGCCGAGCGACTGCACACCTACACCGGCCTGCCGACGGACGAGCTGGTCCGGCGCAACCTCCGCATCGAGTACCTGTGGTTTGCCCGAACACTGCTAGGCAGTGGCCACCGCACGGTCGGCCGCCTCGATGCGCGCTACGTCGGTCCCGACCTCGACCCGACGGGCCAGCAACTCACACGCGACCCCAGCTATGACGCGGCACTCGGGGCCTTCACCGTGGCAGTCAACGACCAGCTCCGCCGCGGCCTGGGCTGGCAGACCGACGACCACTACGCCGTGCTCAGCCGCAGGGTGAACGAGGGCTGGAGCTGGGAGAGCAAGGACCGCATGGGCTACCCCAACACCACGGCGGCGCTGCGCAAGGCGCTGGTCAGCAACCCCAGCCTCGAGGTCCTGATCTGCCAGGGGCGCTTCGACCTGGCGACGCCCTTCTTCGCGGCGACCTACACCCGCGACCACCTCGGCACACCGCCCGAACAGGCCGACAAGGTGCGCCTGGCCTTCTACGACGCCGGGCACATGATGTACTTCCACCCACCCAGCCTGAAGAAGCTGCGCGCCGACCTGGTCGAGCACTTCGCGCGGGCCGTGCCCAAGCGCTGACCGCGCGCTCAGCGCAGCGGCGGGCTCGCACACCGAAACGAGATGCTGCCCGAGAAGTCATGGGTATGGAACCAGTAGACGGCGTCCAGGCGGCAGCCGGTCTCGCCACCGACGTACCAGGCGCAGCCCACCTTGGCGGTGACCGCCTGGCCGTCCTCTTCCGGGGTGTAGATGATGGGATGGAAGCCGTCGAGGTCGGTGGTGACGTCGACCCGCACCGGCAGGAAGTCGTCGCCGGCGATGTCGCCCAGGCCATCGGGGGTGAGGAAGCCCTTGAATTCGAATTTCGGATCGTCTGCCTGGACATCGTCGTCGGAGACGACGAGCAGGCCGTCAGCGTTCACCGACAGCGTCTGGCTGCTCAGCCCCGCCACCTGGGTGGTCAGGCCGCTGGCCGTGCCCGCGACGAGCTGGATGCTGCCGTCGTGGAGGAAGGCGAACTGCTGGCCGCTGGCCTCTCGCGCGTCCAGCCAGCCGGCGGCGTCGACGTCGACCCCCGGGTCAGCCCACTCCCAGACGTTGCCCACCTGGTCGTACGTCCCGAACTCGCTCACGCACTCGGGGTAGCTGCCGGTGAGGACCTCTCCCTTCAACACCGTCGTGCCGTCGGCCAGCGGGGTGGCGCAGGCATCGTCGCGCCAGACATCACCGTAGGGGTAGGCCGAGCCCCCCTCGCCCACGACGCCGTCGCCGGCGTCGATCCACTCGTCGAGGGTCGCCATGCGCATGGGTCCCAGCTCCGTGCCGTCTGCCGCGACAGCGGTCAGTGATTCACAGAGCGCCCGGGCGTCATCGAAGCTGTTGCCCTCTGCGGGGAGGACACCGGCCACGCTGACCGGCAGGCCATCCTCGATGGAGGCTTCATAGGCGTCGATGCAGTAAGTCGGGTCCTTCGTCGGGACCGGCACCATGCCGTCGGGACAGACAGGGCCGGCGTCCGTGCCGCCGTCCGCGGTGCCGCCGTCCGCGCCGCCGTCGGAGGAGCCACCGTCGGAGGATCCACCGTCGGCCGAGCCGCTGCCCGCCGAGTCGGACCCACCCGCGCCACCGCTGTCCGCGGTCGACGATGCCTTGTCGCCACAGGCGGCCAGCAGCAGGGAGAGCGTGAGGGCGAAGCAGCACATGGGATGAGCATAGGGCAGACGGTGGCAATCCCGCCGCTCAGCCCTTCTGCTGCGCGTCCCGCTGACGCCGGAAGGCGATGCCATTGCGGATGAAGTTCGCCGCGAGCAGGGCAGAAGCGGTGGCCATGGTCCAGGCGGCGTCGTCGGGCCAGGCGGCGCCGGCCAGGGATGCCGCCACGAAGCCCACCGCGGACGGCCACATGGCGACGTTCATCGTCAGCACGCCCACGACGACGATCAGGCTGGTGAGGACGGTCAGCGACACAAGCGCCGCTGGCAAGGTCATGCCGACCAGCACGGCGCAGACAGCCAGGAGCAGGCGGCTGCCCAGGATGAGCGACACGAAACCCACGGTCCGACGGGTGAAGGCCCCTCGGCTGCTGGCCGTGCGCAGGCCCAGCATCAGCGCCACGCCGAGGGCCAGGGTCAGGCCCTCTCCGGCCAGCAGTTCCTTCGTGCCCACGGACTCGCCGGCCAGACCCAACATGGCGCCCTCTGCCGTCCAGGCCAGACAGACCGCGACCAGCATCGCGATGCGGGTCTCGATGTCGACCAGGGGGCTTCGGGCTCGTTCTTCGGCGAGCAGCGCTTCGAGGTGGGCCTGGCGCTCGGCCTGGGAGACGCGCTCTCGGGCCACCGCCTCGACGATGTCGGCGGGGACGTCGTCGACGTTTCGCAAGGCGGCATCCGCCAGCTCGATGTGGCCGGCCGCCAGCTCGGCCTGGGCGAGCACCACTGCGGTGTCGCGCAGGCCCTCCGCGGCCGCCGCCAGCTCCGGGTCGATACGGCGGGCGTGGCGAAAGGCGAACCAGGCTTCACCGTAGAGCCGGTAGATCGCCGCCCGCTGGGCGGTGCTGACGGCATCCGGACCCTCGGCCAGGGACTCGGCCGTGGCGCGCAGCTCGCTGAGGCAGGCCCGTCCGTCGACGACGAGCGGTAGCGCCTGCCGCCGCTGGCGGAAGCGTGCCAGCGCACGCCGGAAGGACTCGACGGTCGGGTGGCGGAGCATCGGATCCGGGTCGAGGGCCCGCTGGGCAACGGCCACGAGGCCTTCGGGCGCGTCGACCGGGAAGCGCCGGTCGCCGGTGCGGGCGACCAGGGCCTGGGCGTCGATGGGGCCCTCACCGTTGGGGAAGCCACCGCCGAGGACCCGGTACAGCAAGCCACCGAGCTGGTAGATGTCGGAGGCAATGCCCGGCTGCTGACCGCCAGGGAAGCACTCCGGCGACATGTAGGCCGGGGTCCCGACGATGGTGCTCTCGGTCGTGGCGTGGGGCAGGCCCGTCGGCCCCTCGGCGTCCACCGCCACCGCGATGCCCCAGTCGATGATCAGGACCTCGCCGAAGCGGCCGACCATGACGTTGCCGGGCTTGAGGTCCCGGTGGACGACGCCCCGGCTGTGGGCGTAGGCCACACCCTCGCACACCCGCAGCAGCACGCCGAGGTGCCAGTCCAGCGGATCGGCACGGTCCGGCTGCGGGATGCGGTTGGGGTCGCGCATGAAGCGCCCCCAGTGCGCCCCCTCGATCTTCTTCATCACGATGGCGGGCCGACCGCCCTGCGTGCGGGCGAGGCCGTGGACCGGGACCACGCTGGGGTGCTCCAGGCGCCCCGTCAGCGACGCCTCCATCAGGATCAGCTCGTCGCTGCTGCCGTCGAGGGTGCCGACCTTGACCGCCACCTTGCGGCGGACGCGATCCTGGCGCGCGTCCAGGATGACGCTGCTGCCGCCGACGGCCAGGACGCCCATGGGTTCGACCATGCCCTCCCAGCGCATCGGGCCCTGCAGCGCCGCCTTCGCCGTCCGCTGCTGGTCGGTCGCGCGGATCGGACGACGGCCACCACGCAGCGTGCGCGACGGTGTCGCGGGGTCGTTGGAGCCGGGAGAGCCGGACACGGTGGGAACCACGGGTCGAGTCCCCCGCAGTCTACTTCGCCAGCCCCTTTCGTGGGAGGGGCCGCTGCGTTTCAGCGGGGACATGCGGTTGCCCGTGCCACCCCTCTCGCGCAGGCGTCGCGCGGATCAGGTGCCCAGCTCGTACAGGTTGATGTAGCGGTTGCCCTGGATGGGAATGCGTCCCAGCAGGATCGTCCGCTTCCGGACCTGGTTGGCACCGACCTCGGTCAACAGGACCCGCCCCCGGTGCGCTGACAGGTTCATCATCCAGCGCGCCAGGTAGAAGGGGCCGGCCAGCTCCCATCCGTCGGCGGGGCGACCGGTGTCCGGCGATACCCGCGCCACCCCTGGGGCCACGCCAGCCGAGAGGCGGTAGCCGGCGGACAGCGTGGCCTGCTGCATGTCGTCGGCGAGGTTGACCGCGCGGCCGATGGTGTCGCGCAGCCCGCCGCGTGCCACCCAGACGACGAGCATGCTGCCCTCGCCCTGCTCCCAGATCTCACCGCCGGCGTCCCCCACGAGCTCCGTCCACTCCGCCACCAGGGCCGCCAGCGTCGTGCGCGGTGCTGCGATGGAGCGCGGCGGCGGGGCCGCTTCAACCGCGAGGACGACGAGCGCCGACGGCGGGGCTGCCCGACCGGAACGCACCGGCCGCTTGCCCGGCTGTTCTCCGCGGGCCGCTGCGGCGGCGGCGTCGATCACGTCGCGCAGGAAGGCCGCGACGTCGTTGTTGGTGGCCCGGTGGCCCTCGCGCACACGCAGCGCCGTCAGCGCCTCGAGCATCTCCTCGGCCGAGGCGAAGCGATCCTCCGGCAGGCGGGAGAGCGCCTTGAGCAGGAAGCCCTCGAGGTCTTCGCTGATCTCGGAGCGCACGGCGCGGGGACTGGGCACCTCTGCCCGCCGCACCCGCGCCAGGGTCTCGTCCCGAGACCGCGCCTTGAACAGCCGCGAGCCGGTGAGCGCTTCGTAGAGCACGATGGCGAGGCTGAACAGGTCGGTCTGCGGGCCCAGCGGCTTGCCCTCGACCTGCTCGGGGCTCATGTAGGCGTACTTGCCGCGGATGACCTGGTGCTGGCCGCCCGCCTGGAAGGCCGCCCGGGAGATGCCGAAGTCGGTGAGCTTGACCTCGCCGGCGTAGGAGATGAGCACGTTCTGGGGGGAGATGTCGCAGTGTACGATGCCCAGCGGTTCACCGTCGTCGTCTACGCGGGTGTGCGCGAAGGCAAGCGCCTTGAGCACCTCGGCCGTGATGAACAACGCGATGGGGATCGGGAAGGGGCCGAGGTTTCGGGCCCGCACGAGCATCCGGGCCAGGTCGAGGCCGTGCACGTACTCCATGGCGATGAAGTAGTCGTCGCCGAGCTTGCTGTAGTCGAAGACCTGCACGATGTTGACGTGCATCAAGCGGGCCGTGATGCGCGCTTCGTCCTGGAAGAGCTGGACGAATTCGTCGTCCTTGGCGAGGTCCGGCAGGATGCGCTTGATGACGACGATCTTCTCAAAGCCGGCAGCACCGTGCTTGCGGGCCCGGAACACCTCGGCCATGCCGCCGGTGGCGATCTTTTCGAGCAGCTCGTACTCGCCGAAGACCTCGGGCTCGGATGCGGACAACGGGCGCTCCTGGCTGTTCGAAGGACGCGGCATCCTATCAAGTTCCCAGGAAGTCCCGCACGCCGACCGCGGCGGGATAGGCGGCGGCCATGTCGCGCCTGGCCGACCTCCTCACCATCGTCACCCGGCTGCAGGGGCCCGAGGGCTGTCCGTGGGACTCGGCGCAGGACCTCGCCACCATGCGGCCCTACCTCCTCGAAGAGGTCTACGAGCTGCTGGCCGCCATGGACGCCGTCGCAGCGGGTGACGACGACGGCGCGACGCGCGAGACGCTGAAGGAGGAGCTGGGCGACCTGCTCTTCGTGGTCATCCTCCTGGCCCGGATCTGCGAGAGCCAGGGCTGGTTCTCCCTCGACGACGCCGCCGACGCCATCGCGACCAAGATGGTGGTGCGACACCCCCACGTCTTCCCCGCCTCCCGCGGCGACGACGAGACCCACACCGCCCCGGGCAGCATCGCCGCCTGGGAGGCCCGCAAGGCACGGCGCAGCAACACCGACGGCAGCCCGCGCAGCCGGCTGGCGGGCGTGCCGCGGACCCTGCCCGCCCTGCTCCGTGCCCACCGACAGGGCGAGAAGGCCGCCGCCGCCGGCTTCGACTGGCCCGACCACCACGCCGTCCTCGACAAGGTCCACGAAGAGCTGGCCGAGCTGCTGGAGGCGCTGTCGCTGCACCCGCCCCACCCGGGCGACCGGGTCGACGCCACCGGCATGCCCGCCGCCCATCCCGCGGTCGAGCACGAGCTGGGCGACCTGCTGATGGCGGTCGCCAACCTCGGACGGCACGTCGGGGCCCCGCCCGAAGCCGCGCTGCGCCGTGCCGACGATCGCTTCCAGGCCCGCTTCGAGGCCGTCGAGCGCCTGGCCTGGGACAGCGGACTCGACCTGCACACCCTCGACGATGACACCCTCGACGCGCTGTGGGAAGAAGCCAAGAAGCGCACGGCGAGGGGCTAGCGGTGTTCGGCCGACTGCTGCTGCTGTTCACCGTCGTGCCGGCGGTGGAGCTGTACCTGCTCATCCGCCTCGGTCAGTGGATCGGTGCGGCCCAGACCGTGGCCATCATCATCATCACCGGCAGCATCGGCGCCTTCCTCGCCAAGCGAGAGGGCCTCGGCGTGATCAAGCAGCTCCAGCAGGACACGCTCCACGGGATCCCGCCCGGCGACCGTATCGTGGAAGGGCTCCTGGTGCTGGTCGGCGGGGCCTTCCTCATCACACCGGGGGTGCTCACGGACCTGACCGGCTTCCTGCTGATCATGCCCTTGTCACGACGCTTCCTCGCCCCCCGGGTCAAGGACTGGGCCACGCGCCGCCTGCTCGAAGGCGCCGACCTCCACGTCTACGCCGGGGGCACGCGGCCGCGCGAGCCGCTGCGTCGCGCGCCAGCACCGCCCGATAGCGACGACGACGCGGCCTTCCCGAGCCACCCGGTGGCCAGGGACTGACGGCGCCAGCGGCGCACGCCACCCGCCGCCCCCTCATGCCTCCGCGACCGGCAGGTGCGCCGACTGGAGCTGGGCTTCGGTCACCAGGAAGCGGAGACGGCCGCTGCCCGCGCTGCCCTCGACCTGCGCTTCGAACTGCTGGCCGATGAAGGAGCCCAGGCTCACGACTTCACTGGTGGTGCGCAGCTCGCCCTCCAGCCCCTCCCAGGAGAAGGGCAGGACGTCGAGATCCTCGAACCAGGCCCGGGCAGCCAGCCGCACCAACGACAGGCGCTGGTCTTCGTCGAGGTCGATGGGGCAGATTAGGAAGATGACGCCCCAGCGCTGCAGCGGAGCTGCCACGGCGCCCCCCCCCCCCGTGCCGGTCAGAGGTAGCCGTTGCCGCTGAGGAACTCGCAGTCGGCAACACAGTAGGTGGCGGTCGAGGTCGAGTAGATCTGCTGGCAGGAGAAGCCCGCCGGGCAGGCGTTGTCGACGGCGTCGTTGCAGCTCATCAGGCAGAAGTCGCTGTGGCAGAGCTTGCCCGAGCCCGTGAAGGTGTCGCAGGCCTGGCCGGGGTCGCAGTCGGCGGCGGTGTTGCACGACTGGCCGGCGAAGGCCACGCACTCGCCGCCGGGGCACTGGTTGCCCCCGCCACGCGTGGCGTCGCAGGTGCCGCAGTGGGGGCGGCTGTCGTCCACACAGTCGCCCGTGCCGGCGTCGCAGAGCTGCCCGACCTCGCAGTCGAGCTGGGTGTCATCGCACTGGGCGGACACGCAGGCCCGGGCCGTGTCGTCGCAGGAGTCCCCGGCGAGGCAGTCGGTGTCGTCCTGGCAGCCGTCCACGCAGGTGTAGTTGCCGTTGTCGCAGTAGGCCTCGAAGGGGCAGTCCGCCGAGGTGGTGCACTGCACCTCGATGCACTGGGCGTCGATGCACTGCAGGCCAGCGCCGCAGTCTTCGGGGCCGGCGCACTCGCCCTCGGGCGTGCCGCCCGTGGACTTGTTGCAGGCGGCCAGCGACAGCCCGAGGCCGACGAACAGCAGGGAAGCGGTCGGAGAGGGTAAGCGCATCGGTCTACTCGCTGGCCGTGTCGGGGCAGAACTCGGCCGGGTCGCCGGTGCCGTAGTCGTAGATGATGGAGATGCTGGCGTCGGGCGGCGGCAGGCTCTCGCGGGCGAACACGATCTTGCCGACCAGCTCGCTGCCCTCGCCCTCGGTCTGGTACGTCCAGGCACCGTCGGTGCAGGGCAGCTCTTCGTCGTTGACCGCAACGAAGAGCGTAGCCGGGGCCGGCAGCTTCGTCAGGTAGAAGGTGTCCCGCAGGCGGCTGGCCCGGTACGACAGCTCGGTCAGGATGTCGGCGAAGTCGTCCTGGCAGATGTTGCCCAGCAGGCCGTCGGTCTCTTCGGCGGCCGAGATGTAGCGGGTGCCGACAGTCGCGCCGCTCTGCACCTGCTGCTGGGAGCACTCGTTGGTGTCCTGGACGACCAGGGCGCTGGTCTGCATGGCGCTGCGGTCTTCGAGCCCCTTCAGGTCGCGGAAGTAGTTGACGTAGTCGGCGACCCGCAGCGGCGAGCTGTCTTCTTCGTCGGACACGAAGATGATGGACATCATCGCGTCCTCACGCAGCAGGGTGGAGTTCTCTTCGACCGACAGCGGTGGGGAGACCGCGCGGTACACGCTCTCCATGCCCATCTCGGAGCCACTGCCACAGACGCCGACGTTGACGAGGTCTTCGAAGATGCCTTCGGCATCGGGCGTGTCCGCGGTGATGATCTCACCGCCGACGAGGTGCCCGCCCGCCGGGATGTCGGCGGTCTGCGCCGGGGAGCAGGCCGTCGAGGTGCTGGTCAGGTCGATCGTCGTGGTGAGCACGCCGATGTGGTAGTCGACCTGGCCCTGTTCGAGGTAGGTCAGGAAGCTCTGGAAGTTCTCGCCCAGCTTGGCCTGGTAGGGCTGCATCGAGCAGGAGTTGTCGACCACCAGCACCACGTCGACTTCACCGGCGGGTTCCTGCTGGAAGACGTCCTGCGCCTGGAACTGCGTGAGGTCGTAGTCCGAGCAGCCGAGCGGCAGCAGGGCCGACCCGGTCAGGACCGCGGCCAGCAGGGCGCCGAGACGAGGGCTCGACATCGCCATGATCACCTCCACGTCGGGCTACCGAAGGCCGCGCGACCTGCGTGCCTAACCGCTCGACGCGCACCTCGACCAATGTAGGCTGAACGACCACGGATGCGCAGCCGCAGCGATCCACCCCGCCCCTGCGCGCACCGCCCTCCACCCGACCTCCTGTGCGTCGCGCCCTCCCTCCCCCACCAGGCCTTGTCCGACCACCCGCAAAGCACCACCGACGACCGCCGGCCACCGAAGGCCGCACCGGCGGAGCCCCGGCCGATCAGATCCGCGCCGGTCCGGACCGACGTGCCGCAGCGGCCACCGTGGGCCGCGCGCCTCGACCGGTGGAGCCTGGTGGTGGCGCGTCTCGTCGGGATGGTCCTGCCCCGGCCCCGCGACGTCGCGCTCGACGCCCTCGCCCGGGCCGACCGGGGCCCGGCCCCCACCATCCCGCACCTGGAGCTGCCCAGCATCGACCGGGCGCGCAAGGCCTTCACCGAGGGACGCCACGGCGAGGCGCTGCACCTGTTCGGCGAGCTGATCGCGGCCGACCCCGACAACGCCTGGGCCTGGCACGGTCGCGGCGACGCGCTGCAGCTCCTCGGCCAGCACGCCGACGCGCTGGATGCCTACGACCGCGCAGCCGCGCTCTGCCCCCGCGAGGGGATCCACCACGCCGGACGGGCCAACGCCCTCACACAGCTCGGCCGGGACGCCGATGCCGACAGCGCGTGGCGGGAAGCGCTCCGCCTCGATCTGAGCCTGCAGTGGATGCGGGAGGGCCGCGACCCGCCCGGCTGATTATGCGCAGGGCTTCGCTCCGAGGGAGACATGCTCGAGACCCTGACCAAGGGCTTCCGCAACGCCCGCCTGAAGCTGCAGGGCAAGACGACCCTGTCCGAAGACAACATCGCCAACGCGCTGCGCGACGTGCGCATGAGCCTGCTCGAAGCCGACGTCGAGCTGGGCGTGGTCAAGGCCTTCCTGGCCCGCGTCAAGGAACGCGCCGTCGGCGAGGTCGTCCACCTGCGCGTCCCCACCGAGGAACGCCACCGCCTGCCCGCCGGCGTCAAGATCACGCCGGCCGAGCACTTCATCAAGATCTGCCACGACGAGCTGGTGGACCTGATGGGGCCGGTGGACAGCTCCCTGGCGCTCGACGGCTCGCCGGCCATCATCATGATGGTCGGCCTGCAGGGCTCCGGCAAGACGACCACCGCCGGCAAGCTGGCCCGCAGGCTGATGCACGAGGGCAAGAAGCCGATGCTCGTCGCCGCCGACATCTACCGGCCGGCCGCCATCGACCAGCTCATGACGCTGGGGCGGAAGCTCGGCGTGCCCGTGTTCAGCATCAAGGGCATGGACCCGGTCCAGCTCTGCAGCCTGGCGGTGCAGCAGGCCCGCAACGTCGGCCGCGACGTCGTGATCTTCGACACAGCGGGCCGCCTGGCCATCGACAACGCCCTGATGGACGAGCTGGTCCACATCAAGGACGGCACCTCGCCCGACAACATCCTGTTCGTCTGCGACGCGATGATCGGCCAGGACGCCGTCCGGACCGCCGCGGAATTCGACCGCCGCCTGTCCTTCACCGGCTTCGTGCTGACCAAGCTGGACGGCGACGCCCGCGGCGGCGCGGCGCTGGCGATCAAGGAAGTCACCGGCAAGCCGATCAAGTTCCTCGGCATGGGAGAGGGGCTCGACAAGCTCGACGAGTTCCGCCCCGAGGGGCTGGCGGACCGCATCCTGGGCTTCGGCGACGTCGTCGGCCTGATGCAGGACTTCGAGAAGGTCGTCGACCAGGACCAGGCGGAAGACGACGCCCGCCGCATGCTGACCGGGGACTTCGACTTCGACCAGTTCCTGCGCCAGATCTACCAGATCCGCAAGATGGGCAACCTCCGGGCGATCTTCGAGAAGCTGCCGGGCATGGGCGAGCTGCTGGAGCAGATCCCGCCCGAAGCGCTCGACGAGCGGGAGCTGAAGAAGGTCGAGGCGATGATCCAGTCGATGACGCGGCAGGAACGCAAGAACCCCGACATCATCGACGACTCCCGCATGCGCCGCATCGCCGGTGGCTCGGGCCGCCCCCTGGACGAGGTCCGGGCGCTACAGGAACGCTTCCTGCAGACCCGCGGCATGATGGGGCAGCTCGGCCAGAGCGGCATGTTCGGCGGGCTCGGCGGGGGGCTGCCCTCCATGGGGCGCAAGCAGCGGCGCAAGGGCGGTGGCCCCCCAGGCATGGACGGCGGCATGCCGTTCCACCCCGGCATGATGGGTGGCGGCGGCGCTGGCGGTGGCGGCGGGCGGGACGACGGCCTCAGCCCCGCCGAGCGCGTGAAGCAGGAGAAGGACCGCCGGGCAAAGCGCAAGGCCAAGCGCAAGGCCCGCAAGAAGAACCGCCGCTGAAGCTCACGAGGTCCGCTACCTTGCCGGTCGTGGACACCTCGATCTACGTGCGGGCGCCCGACCACCTCGGCGACGGGGTGATGGCGCTGCCGGCGATCGCCCTGCTCGCCGGGCACGGACGGGTGCGGGTCGCCGCACCTGGCTGGGGACCCGAGCTGTACGGGCACCTGGGGGTCGAGGTCCACCCACGCCAGGACGCGCCCAGGCTGGCACGCGCCTCCGCCGTGGCAGTGCTGCTCAAGCCGTCGCTGTCAGCGGCCTGGCAGGCCCGCGGCGCCGCACGGCGGGTCGGCCTGCCGACGGACCGCCGCCGCCTGCTGCTGACCGATGTGGTGGAGGAGCGCGGCGAGGATCAGGCCGAGCACCGCGCCGACAGCATGTTGCGGGTAGCGGCCACGGCGCTGGGCGTGGATCCGGCGCTCCCGGCCCTGCCCGCGTTGCCGACGCCTCCATCGACCGCGGACGTCCCCACCGACATCCCCGACGCATTCGTCCTGCTGCTGCCGGGCACTGCGAGCGCGGCGACCGTCCAGTGGCGTGGCTTCACGGACCTGGCCGCCGCCCTCGGACCCGCCGCCGTCGCCACCGGGGGTCCCGGCGACGACCAGGTCCTGCGGGCGACCGGGGCCCGCGTGGTCGCTGCCCCCAGGCTCAGCCAGCTCGCGGCGCTGGCCTGTGCTGCACGGGCCGTGGTCGGCAACGACAGTGGCCTGCCCCACCTCGCGGCCGCGGCACGACGCGCCGCCGGTCGGTCGGTCACCGACGTCCACGTCGTGTACGCCAGCACCGACGCGATGCGGACCGGTCCGCCGGGGAGCACGGCCTGGGCCGGCCCCCGACCCGACTGCTGGCCCTGCTACGCCAAGCGCTGCAGCATCGGGGCGCCCTGCCGGGACGCCGCGGTGGGCCCCCTGCTCGACGCCCTGGGCAGGCGCACGTGAGCCCGGCGACCCTGGTCATCCGCTTCTCCAGCCTGGGGGACGTGGTCCTGACGGGAGCGGTCACCGGCCAGCTCGCCCCGGTGGCGCTGCTCACGCGCGCCGCCTGGGCGCCCGTCGCCGCATGCTTGCCCGGTGTTTCGCAGGTCTACACCTGGGAGGACGTGAAGGGCGGCCGCCAGACCCTGGCCCGCCGGTGGGCGCGGATCGTCGACCTGCACGCCTCCCCGCGCTCCCGCCGGCTGTGCGCCGGGTTGCAGGGACCGGTGTCTCGCGTTGACCGCTGGGACCTGCGTCGGCGCACACGCGTCTGGTTCAAGGCGGGTGCCCCCCCGCCGCTGGTGATCGAGCGCTACGCCGCGGCCGCGGGCGTGCGGCCCGCGCAGCGGCCGTGGCTGCCCGGCTGGCAGCCCACCGACACCCTGGCGCTCTGCCCCGGCGCCGCGCACTCGACCAAGCGCTGGCCCGCGGAGCGCTTCGCTGAGCTCGGCCGGCGCTGGCAGGGGCCGGTCGCAGTGCTCGGCGGTCCCGGCGACAGCGACCTCGTCGCAGAGATCGCCGCGGCGATCGGTCCCCGGGCCCGCCCCATCGCAGAGCGCGGCTTCGACCAGACCCTGGCCGCGCTGCGGGAAGCGGCCGCCGCGGTCGCCGGCGACACCGGGCTGCTCCACCTCGCCACCGCCCTCGGTGTGCCGGTCGTCGGCCTGTTCGGTCCGACGACGAGCAGCGACGGCTTCTGGGACGCCACCACGGGCACCGTGGTGGAGGAGGCCCTCCCCTGTCGACCGTGCAGCCTGCACGGCGGTCCCGCCTGCCCCATCGGCGACCACCTGTGCATGGAGAGGCTGGACGTCGATCGCGTCGAGTCCGCCCTGCGCGTGCTGCTCACCCCCGACGCGGGGAGGCAGCCTTGACCCGGCTGCTCCTGGTGACGGGCGACCTGCCGCCGGGCTTCGTCGGGGGGGTGGCAAGCTGGGTGCACGACCTCGCCCTCGCCGCGACGGCGGCCGGACACCGCGTCACCGTGCTCGGCCGCGCCGGACGCGACCGCTCCACCGAGCGGTCCTGGGACGCCGCCCAGCCTTACACTGTAAGGCGCGCGTGGGGCCGCTCGTGGAACCGCTGGCGCGCCTGGTGGATCGACCTGGCGGGCCGAGCCCTGCTCGCCGACTGTGACGCCGTGGTCTTCGCCACCTGGCCGCTCGCCGTGCGCCTGGCGCCGCGGGCGGCCCGCGCCGGCCTGCCGGTGGGCATCGCCTTCCACGGCAGCGATCTGACCCGCCTCGCCGCTCCCCCCCCCGCCCTGACGACCGCCTGCCGCTCGGCGCGCGCCCTGCTGCCGGTGTCACGCTTCCTCGCCGGCGAGCTGCAGCGCCTCGGCCAGGGGGAAAGCGGCGTGTTGAAGACGCCGCTGCCGATGCCGCTGCCCCCGCCGCCACCCCACGCCGGTGACTTCGACCGGCGCGGCCTGCTCTGCGTGGCCCGCCTCACGCCGCTGAAGGGCGTCGACCGGGCCATCCGGCTCGCCCGGCAGCTCGAAGTCCCCCTCACCGTCATCGGTGACGGCCCCGAGGAACGCGCGCTCCGCGCCCTCGCAGGCCCCGAGACGCGCTTTCTCGGGCGCCTGGACCGCGTCGCGACGCTGTCCGCCTACGAGCGGCACCGGGCCTGCTGCCTGCTGTCCCGCACCGACAGCGACGGCAGCGGCGCCGAGGGCTTCGGCCTCACCCTGGTCGAAGCCCAGGCGCGCGGCTGCCTCGCCCTCGGCTGCCGCACGGGCGGGATCCCGGAGGCCACGGGTCCCGGCCTCCTCCTCGACGATCCGGACGCCCCCGACCTCGACCGGGTGCGGCGCTTCCTGACGGATGCGCGTCAACCCGAGCGGGCGCGGACCTGGGCCACCACCCACCACTCCGGCCCGCTGGCGGTCGCGGCTCTGATGGAGGCGCTGGCGTGAGGATCCTCCACCTGTACCGGCCCCGCCTGCCCTCGCTGCGTGCCCAGGCGATCCAGGTCGTCCACAACTGCCACGCCCTGGCCGGCCTCGGGCACGAGGTGACACTGCTCGCGGACCGCGGCGATGGCGCCGATCCCCTGACCCCCTTCGGGCTAGCACCGCTAGACAAGCTCGACCTCCGCGTGGCACCGACGGCCTGGCACCCGGGTGCCGGGCTGTGGTTCCGCACCCGGGCCCTGCGGTGGTGGGCGGGGCCACCGGGCCTGGTGATCGCCCGGGACAAGCGCCGCCTCGCCCAACTGCTGCGCTGGACCGGCAACAGCGGCACCGGGACGAGGCGACACCGGATCCTGCTGGAGACCCACGAACTGGACAGCGCGCAGCAGGCCGAGGTGGGCTGTGATGCTTCCGACGCGCGCGCCCTGGAGCGCTGGCTGCTCCAGAGGGTCGACGCACTGGTCGCCAACTGCGGCGGTACGCTGGCGATGTGGGAGGAGGTGCACGGTGATCTGCTGCCGCGCGCCCGGGGGGTGGCCCACAACGCCATCTCCCCCGACCGTCGCCGGGTGCCGGTCACCGCACCCGACGAGGTGATCCGCTGTGTCGGCTCGCTGCGGGCGTACAAGGGCGTCGAGGCGCTCGCAGAGGCCGCCCGACTGCTGCCGCTGCCGGTCGAGCTGGTCGGCGGCAGCGCCGACGAGCGGGCGGCGCTCGGCGGGATCCCCGACAACGTGCAGCTCGTGCCCCCGCAGCCCTACACCGCGGTGCCCGACCTGCTGGCACGCAGCCGCGTGCTGCTCCTGCCGCTGGCAGACAACCTCTTCGGCCGCCGCCTCACCTCGCCGCTGAAGCTGTGGGACTACCTCGCCACCAGCGTGCCCATCGTCGCCCCCGACCTGCCGACCATCGACGAGATCGCGAGGCTGACCGGCGCGACCCTCCACCGCTACCAGCCAGGCGTCCCCGCCAGCCTGCGCCGGGCGGTCGAGCTCGCGCTGGCCGAGGGTGTGCGGACGCCGGTCGTGCGCACCTGGCGGCAGCGGGCCCTCGACGAGCTCGCCGTCCTGGAGCAGGTATCGTGAGGGTCCTCTACCTGCTGCGCTACTACCCGACGCTGACGGAGACCTTCGTCTACCGGGAGATCAGCGCGCTGCGTGCCCTGGGGGTCGACGTGGCCATCGCCGCTCTCGGCCGTCGGCGGGACGGCCGCATGCAGACCGAGCTGCCGGCGGTGCCTGCGCGGGCGATCCCCCGCAGGACGGGGCTCTGGCGACGGGGACCCACCACAGCGGGTGAGCGGTGGCTCGTGGCACAGCGCTCCGCCAAGGACGCCGCCCGGCTGGCCTGGCTGCGGCGCCACGCGGCCGACTTCGACCGGGTGCACGTGCACTTCGCCGGTGGTGCCGCCGAGTACGCCCGCGCGCTGCAGCTCGACACCGGCGTGCCCTACTCGGTCACGGTGCACGCCGTGGACCTGTTCAAGCCCCGCGGCAGCCTGCCCGACGTGCTGGCCCACGCCGACCGCGTCGTCACCATCGCCGACCACCACCGGGCGCTCCTGGCAGAGCAGGGCGTCGACGCCACCGTGGTGCGCTGCGGCCCCGACCTGGAGACCTGGGCGGCCCTCCCCCCTCCACCGCCAGGCCCCCTGCGTGGGCTGGCCGTGGGCCGGGCCGTCCCCAAGAAGGGCCTGGACCTGCTGGTGGAGGCCTGGCGGCGGCTCGATCGACCGGATGCCTCGCTGGCCGTCGTCAGCGACCTGCCGGACCCAGGGGTGCCCGGGCTGACCTGCCTCGGGCTGCGCCCCCCGCCCGAGGTCCGCGCAGCCATGGCCACCGCCAACTGCGTCGTGCTGCCCTGCCGTCGTGCCGCCGACGGCGACATGGACGGGATCCCGGTGGTGCTGATGGAGGGGCTGGCCGCCGGCCGTGCCGTCGCCACGACCCCGGTGTCCGGCATCCCCGAGCTCGTCGACGAGCAGGTCGGTTGGCTGGCCCCCCCCGACGACCTCGACGCCTGGATCGCGCTGCTGCGGACGCTGAACGACCAGCCCGACGAGCGCCTCGTCCGAGGGGCGCGGGGCCCGCAACGGCTGAGGGATCGGGCCTTCTCCGCGGAAGCACAGGCTGCGAGCCTGCTGGCGCTGTGGCAGGATCATCAGGCTACGACGGATTCTTGACTCGCCAGCCCTTGTCACCGGCTGTTTCCCGATGTTCACTTGATAGTGGGCCGGAAGTCAGGCACTCATAGCAGCGCAGCTCGCTGTGGGTTGGCCCGCCCCGCGTCGTCTGTTCGAGGAGCCTTCATGCGTGCACCTTCCCTCGCCCTCATCGCCCTGGCCGCCACCGCCTGCTCACCGGACTACAAGGTGAGCCCCGGCGTCGAAGACAGCCCCGCGGACGACACGGCCGCGCCCACCGAAGACCCCGGCGACACCAGCGCCCCCGGCGGCGACACCAGCGACCCCCCCGACGACGAACCCGGCAAGCCCATCGCCGTCTGCGACGTGTACCCCAACCCGGTGCGCCCCCCGACCGAAGCGGCGACCTGGGACGGCAGCGGCTCCTACGACCCCGACGGCGTGCCCATCTCCCGCTACGACTGGACGCTCATCGCCCAGCCCTCCGGCTCCACCATGACCATCGAGGGCACGGGCTCCGTCCGCGGCGGCTTCGTGCCGCTGCTCGGCGGCACCTACACCGGCCAGCTCATCGTCACCAACGAAGCGGGCGTCGAGAGCAACCCCTGCACCATCGACCTCGAAGCCATCCCCGAAGAAGACCTCTGGGTCGAGATGTACTGGTCGCACTCCGGCGACGACATGGATCTCCACATGATGGCGCCCGGCAAGACGCTGAGCCAGAAGGAGACGAGCTGGGACTGCTACTACAGCAATTGCACCGGTCGTGACGGCCTGGAGTGGGGGGCCGCCGGTACCGCTGACAACGCCTTCCTCGACCTCGACGACATCCCCGGGGTCGGCCCCGAGAACATCAACATCGACGCCCCGGAGTCCTCGGGCGACTACACGGTCTTCGTCAACGACTACCCAGGCAGCAGCTACAGCCCGTCCAACGACATCACCGTCAACATCTACATCGACGGCACGCTGCTCTACACCGACACCAAGTCCGTCACCGGCGAGAACAGCTACACGACCTTCGCGACGATCACCTACTCGACCCGGACCGTCACCGGGTACTGACCGACGCGACCGCCGGCACTTCCTGCGTCAGTCGGGCCCACCGACTGGCGCAGTGGTGTCTCTGGACCTAGCTTGCCAGCAGCGCTGTCCAACCCAGGGAACGGCGCGGGAGGTCCCGGTGTACGCGATGCTGCTGCTGTCCGCGATGTTGGGCTGCCGCTCCCAGCCCGGCACGGGCCCCGACTACTTCACGGAGTGGTCCTGCGACTACCAGCCGTGGGACTGGTACATGGATCCGGTCCAGGCGCTGCTGGAGGCCGACGACAGCGGTGCCTTCGACTTCGCCCCCCCCGGCGCGTTGGTGACGGGTCAGACCGGCAGCTACGACTACGGGACCGGCGACATCGCGTGGAGCAACGCCTACCTGGATGGCTACTCCGGCGTGTCCTCCGACATCAGCGGCTACGGCACGGTCTACGACAGCGGCGATCTCGATCTGCTCCTGCGGCGGGTGTTCACCGATGTGCTGGACGCGACGACCACCAGCCGCGTCCGCATGCAGCGCGAGGGCTGCAGCGCGACCGTGCAGACCTGGGAGATCGCTGCCGATGACGACATCGACGTGGTCCCCGCCGACGACCCGACCGGCTGGCAGGTCGACATCGTCAGCGACGACCGCGTCGAGAGCCACGTCGAGTGGGAGGACGGCGGCACGAGCTGGGTCGGCGACCGGGTCCAGACCAGCGACCTCGTGACCACGGCGACCACCTCCGCCTCGGACGGCAGCGTCACCATGGAACAGACGATGTCGGACGACGGCACGGGCACCGGGCACCAGGAGTCGGTCAGCGACGACTTCCGGTCGATCTTCGACATCGACTACCGGCTGGACGGCAGCGTGGCCGTCGACCTGGAGGGCTACACCATGCCCGACGACAGCCTGTACCAGGAGTGCAGCTACGAGCTGAGCTACGCCGGCGACGGCGTCGGCACCTGCACCTTCTACCTGGACTCGGGCACGCTGCAGTGCAACCTGAGCTTCGACGACACCGCCTGCACCCTGGACTGCGGCAGCGCGGGTACCTTCGACTGTTGAAGGGGGCCGGAGCCGGCAGACGCGACCCTGGTCCCCAGGGGACGATGGGCTGCGTTAGGACGGCGCCATGATCAGCATGACCGGGTTCGGCCGCGGCGAGGCCAGCAACAGCGAAGTCTCCGTCGTCGTCGAGATGAAGAGCGTCAACAACCGCTTCCGGGACGTCCAGCTCCGGGTGCCACGGGAGTACCTGCTCCTGGAGCCCCGGATCAACGACGTGCTCCGGCAGTACATCAACCGCGGCCGCATCGAGGTCTACGTCCGCCGTCAGGCGGGCGAGAGCGGCCAGCGGGTGCGGCCCGATCCGGCCCTGGCCGAGAGCTACCTCCGCGCCATGGTGGACGTGGCCAAGCGCCTGCAGCGCGACAGCACCGAGATCCCGCTGTCGCTGGTGCTCGAACAGCCCGGCGTGCTGCGCCTCGAAGACGCCGACACCGACGCGCTGGCCGAGTGGGAGGTGGTCAGCACCGCCCTGGACGCCGCCGTGGGGCAGCTCGTCGCCATGCGCCAGACCGAGGGCATGGCCCTGGAGAGCGACCTGCGGCGCCACCTCGCCGATCTCCGCCGCCTGCGGGACGAGGTCGACGCCGCAGCCGACGGCGTGGCCGAGCGGCTCAAGGCCCGCCTCGACGGTCGGCTCGCCCGCCTGCTGGGGGACCGTGCCGTGGACCCGGGGCGGCTGGCCCAGGAAGCCGCCGTCCTCGCCGACAAGGCCGACATCCGCGAAGAGCTGGCGCGGATCACCAGCCACTGCGAGCAGTTCGAGGAGACGCTGACCAACGACAGCGAACCCGTCGGCCGCAAGCTCGACTTCCTCCTGCAGGAGCTGAACCGCGAGGTCAACACCATCGGCAGCAAGACGACCGAGCACCCCATCGCCGCCCGCGTGGTCGAGCTCAAGAGCGTCCTGGAGCGGATGCGGGAGCAGGCGGCGAACGTCGAGTGAGCCGCGCTGGCCCCCGCCGCGCCCAGCCCACCCGTGCCCGCTCTTCCCGGGCTACGCGGCTGCACCCGATCCGCGTGCCCGCGCTCCGCGGGGCGCTGGACGCGCTCATCGCCGACCAGGACGCGAAGCGCCACCTCGCCCACGATCCGCTGCACTTCGCGCACGCCTGGCCGGAACCTGCCGACCGTGAGGTGGCCGCCGTCGTGTCGGCGAGCCTGGCCTTCGGGAGGGTGGCCGCCTTCTGGCCCGTGCTCGACGCCCTCTTCTCCCACGCGGCCGCTGCCGGCGGCCCCCGGGACTGGGCGCTGGGCCTGTCGCGGGCCGACGCCGAGGCCCTGGCCCCCCTGCGCTACCGCTGGCTCAGCGGCACTGACCTCGCCCTGTTCGTCGCGACCCTGGGCCGGGCGCTGCGCGCGCACGGCACCCTCCACCAGCTCTTCCTTGACGCCGACGATGGCCGACAGCCGACGGTGCAGGCCGGGCTCGATGGCTTCGTGACGTCGCTGCGGGCCTGCGCGCTGGAAGCCGCCGACGACCTGGGCCAGCCGGCCCCCACCTTCGACGCCCTGCCGCGCGGCCTGCGCTACCTCCTGCCGCGGCCATCGACGGGCTCGGCCTGCAAGCGCTGGTGCATGCTGCTGCGCTGGCTGGCCCGCCCACCCGGTGATCCCGCGCGGGTGGACGGGCTCGACCTCGGCCTGTGGGCCGTGGACCCGGCGCGCCTCGTGATCCCGCTGGACACCCACGTCCACCGCATGGCGCTGCTGCTCGGGCTCACCCGACGCACCGACGCATCCTGGCGGACTGCCCTCGAGGTCACCGCGAACCTCCGGCGCATCGACGCCGCCGACCCGCTGCGCTTCGACTTCGCGCTCGCCCACCTGGGGATCAGTGGCGCCTGCACGGTCCGCCGGCACGGCGACCGCCCCCCAGCCTCGACCGTGTGCGCCGCCTGCCCCCTGGCCCCCATCTGCCGCGTGGGGCGAGCCGGTGACAAGCCCGGCAGGCGCGCACCGACCGGTTAGCTCGCGCTCCTGCCGGCGTGCTGCACGCCATCGATGCACGAGGTGGTGCCCGATGAGCCTGACCCTCCGCTCCTGGCAGCAGCCCGACCGTGGCGCGCTGTTCGTCGTCAGCGGTGCCAGCGGCACCGGCAAGACCACCCTGGTCAAGGAAGCCCTGCGCCGCATGCCGGGCCTGAGCTTCTCGGTCAGCGCCACCACCCGGCCGCCACGAGGCGGAGAGGTCGATGGCCGGGACTACCACTTCGTTGCCCCCGAGCGCTTCGACGCCATGGTGGCCGACGACGCGCTCCTGGAGTGGGCCGAGGTCTACGGCAACCGCTACGGCACCCCGCGTGCCCCGGTCGACGCTGCCCTCGCCGCCGGGGAGAGCATCCTCCTGGACATCGACGTCCAGGGCGCGCGCCAGGTCCGTGCCCACATGCCCGAAGCGGTCAGCATCTTCATCCTGCCGCCGGACATGGCCACCGTCGAAGCCCGCCTGCGGGGGCGCTCCACCGACAGCGACGACGTGATCGCCCGCCGCATGGCCCAGGCCCGACAGCAGCTCCAGGGCGCGGCGGAAGCCGACTACCTCGTGGTCAACGACGACCTGCAGACCGCGCACGACGTCCTCCAGGCGGTCCTCGTCGCCGAGCTCTGCCGGCGGCAGCGGCGCGCCTCGCTCACGGCCCGCTTCGTGGGGTGATCGGGGGAACCCGGACGCAGCCGGGCATGTCCCGGGTCCCAGCACTGCTTCTCCACGCAGACGCCCGCGCCATGGCCCGCCGCCGCCAACAATCGGCTGCATGCCTCGGCCGCGACGGTGCATACTGGTAGAAGGGCCAGCACGCCCCCGCCGGACCATGAGCCTCAACGACATCATCGACCAGGTCTCCCACTACGCGCCGAACGCGGATCTCGACGTGATCATGCGGGCGTGGGCCTTTGCCGGAAAGGCGCACGCCGGCCAGCTCCGTCGCAGCGGAGAACCCTACCTGGTCCACCCCATCGCCGTCGGCGGCATCCTTGCCCAGCTCCACATGGACGTGGACACCATCGCCACCGGGCTGCTGCACGACACGATGGAAGACTGCCTGGTGACGCAGGCCGATCTCGCCGTGCTCTTCGGAGAAGAGGTCGCCGAGATGGTCGACGGCGTCACGAAGATCGGCAAGCTCAAGTTCCGCAGCAAGGAAGAAGCCCAGGCAGAGAACTTCCGCAAGATGGTCCTGGCGATGACCAAGGACGTGCGGGTGATCCTGGTCAAGCTGGCCGACCGCCTGCACAACATGCGGACGATGGAGCACATGAAGCCCGAGAAGGCGCAGCTCATCAGCCAGGAGACGATGGACATCTACGTGCCCATCGCCAACCGCCTGGGGCTGTCGGCGCTCAAGGGCGAGCTCGAAGACCTCTGCTTCCGCTACCTGCACCCCGACATCTACGCTGAGCTCACCCGGGCCTGGGAAGAGACCGAGCCCGAACGCGACGCCTACGTCACCCAGACCCGCGACGAGATCGCGTCGCTGCTGACCGAGCACGGCCTGAACGCGCAGGTGTCGGGGCGGCCCAAGCACCTGCTGAGCATCTACAAGAAGATGCAGGCCCGGCACATGGAGTTCGAGCAGGTGCACGACCTGCTCGCCTTCCGGGTGATCGTCGACGACATCGGCGCCTGCTGGGCCGCCCTCGGCTACATCCACCAGCGCTGGCGGCATCGCCCGGGCTACCTCAAGGACTACATCAGCCAGCCCAAGTCCAACGGCTACCAGTCCCTGCACACCGTGGTGCTGGGGCCCCGTGGCCAGGACATCGAGATCCAGATCCGCACCGCCGAGATGCACCGCATCAACGAAGTCGGCATCGCTGCGCACTGGCGGTACAAGGAGGGGCACCTCGCCCTGTCGCCCGAAGACATCGGCAAGATCGCCCGCCTACGCGAGCTGTGGGAAGCCGCCACCGACATCGACGACCCGGCAGAGTTCCTGGAGACGGTCAAGGTCGACCTGTACCAGAACGAAGTCTACGCCTTCACGCCGGCCGGCGACGTCAAGTTCTTCCCCCAGGGCGCCACGGTGCTCGACTTCGCCTTCGCCATCCACACGGAGGTGGGCGAGCAGTGCACCGGCGCGAAGGTCAACGGCCGCATGGTGCCGCTGCGCACACCGCTGAAGAGCAGCGACACCGTCGAGATCATCACCGGCAAGGACCAGCACCCCAAGCGGGAGTGGCTGGAGTGGGCCCACACCGGGCGCGCGCTCTCCAAGATCCGCCGTCACCTGCGCGAAGAAGAGCGTGAGCGGGGCCGGGAGATGGGCCGGGAGCTGCTCGACCAGGAGCTACGCCGCTACGGCACCACCCTGTCGAAGCAGGCCAAGGCCGGTGCGCTCGGCGAAGCCGCCAAGAAGCACGGCTTCAAGAAGAGCCAGCACCTGTACCTGGCCATCGGCCAGGGCCAGCTCACGCCGGACCGCATCGTGCGCGAGATGGTCCCGGACCTGGTCGAAGAGCAACAGGGCGCAGAAGAGCCCACGGGGCTCGTCGGCCAGATCATGCAGCGCTTCCGCAAGCGCAGCCAGAGCCCGGTGCTGATCAACGGCGAGAGCGACGTCATGGTCAGCTACGCCCGCTGCTGCAACCCGCTGCCCGGCGAACCCGTCGCCGGCTACATCACGCGGGGCCACGGGATCTCGGTGCACGCCCAGAACTGCCCGCAGCTCATGGCCATGGAACCAGAGCGCCGGGTGCCGGTGGAGTGGCACGGTGGCAACGGCAGCCACACCGGAGAGATCAACGTGGTGTGCGCCGACAAGCCGGGGATGCTGGCCGACATCGGAGCGGCCTGCAAGACGGGCGGGATCAACGTGACCCGGATGGAGGCCAAGCCACTGGGGGACGACAAGTCCCTGCTGTCACTGGAAGTGGCGGTGGCCGACGTCAAGCAGCTCAAGCGGCTCATGCGGGACCTGGAGCGCATCAAGGGCGTCATCACGGTGGACCGGGTCCGCACCTGACCGCGCAGCCGCTCACCCACCCCACAAGGCGTTGGCTTCCCCGGGGTGGGCGTCGACCCGCACCCGTCCGCCGCACAGCGTCAGCCGCCCCTCGACCGCCTGGCGCAGGGCCAGGGGGTAGAGGCGGTGCTCAACGGTGAGGATGCGGTCCCGGAGCCGGTCGAGGTCGTCGTCGGGGAGGACGGGGACGGCGCCCTGGCAGATGACGGGGCCCTCGTCCATGCCGAGGGTGACGAAGTGGACCGTGGCGCCAGTGATGCGCACCCCGGCGTCGAGGGCCTGCTGCTGGGCGTGCAGGCCGCGGAAGGCGGGCAGCAAGGCCGGGTGGATGTTGAGGACGCGGTCGGGGAAGGCGTCGAGCAGGGTGGGGGTGACCAGCAGCATGTAGCCGGCGAGGCAGACCCACCGCACACCGTGGGCCCGGAGGGCGTCGACGAGGCGCGCGTCGTAGTCCGCGCGCGGCAGGGCCCGTGGCTTGGGGAGGTGGACCGCGGGAATGCCGGCCCGCCGGGCCCGCGTGAGCGCGAAGGCGTCGCGGCGGTTGCTGACGACGACGGCGATGCGCGCCGGGTGATTCGGGTCGGCGCAGGCGTCGATCAGCGCCTGCAGGTTGGTGCCCGAGCCGCTGGCCAGGACACCGACAGGGACGCGCGCCGCCATGGGGCTCAGCCCTCGACGACGCAGCGATGATCCGCGTCCTGGCGGACCTCTCCGACCACGCTGCCGCCGAGCCGGCGGGCGATGTCGTCGGCGCGCGCCGCCGGAACCACCGCGATGAGGCCCAGGCCGTTGTTGAAGGTCCGGGCCATGTCGGCGTCGCTCAGCCCGCCCCGCTGCCGCAGGAAGGGAAAGATGGCGGGCACCTTCCAGGCGCCCTTCCACATCACCGCCCCCAGGCCGGCGGGCAGGATCCGCGGGACGTTCTCGGTGAAGCCACCGCCGGTGACGTGGACGAGGCCCCGGGCCCCCTGCTCGACCAGGGCACGGCACTCGCTGACGTAGATGCGCGTGGGCTCCAAGAGCACCTCTCCCAGCGGCCGACCGAGGCCGTGGGCGTCGTCCCAGTCGAGATCGTCGACCAGCTTGCGGACCAGCGAGTAGCCGTTGCTGTGCAGGCCAGACGAGGGCAGCCCGACCAGCACGTCACCGGCGACGATGTCGCGACCGTCGACCACCTGGTCGCGTTCGACGGCGCCGACCACGAAGCCGGCCAGGTCATAGTGGCCGGGGGCATACATCCCCGGCATCTCGGCGGTCTCTCCACCGACCAGCGCGCAGCCGGCCCGCACGCAGCCCTCGGAGATGCCGGCCACCACCTGCACGGCGACGTCCGGCGCCAGCTTGCCGGTGGCGAAGTAGTCGAGGAAGAAGAGCGGCTGGGCGCCCAGGGTGGCCACGTCGTTGGCACACATGGCCACCAGGTCGATGCCGATCGTGTCGTGCCGGCCCAGGCGCTGGGCCACGAGCAGCTTCGTGCCGACCCCATCGGTGCCGCTGACCAGCACCGGGTCGCGGTAGCGCCCCTGCAGCGAGAACATGGCACCGAAGCCGCCCAGGTCGCCGATGACGCCCGGGATGCGGGTGCGGCGCACGCTGTCGCGGATGCCGGCCACGACCGCTTCCCCGGCTTCGATGTCCACGCCGGCCGCGGCGTAGGCGCCTGCCGGCTGCGTGGCCAGGGTGTCGTCGGACTGCGGCTGACCGCCCTCGTCGTCGCTCATGGCTCGAGACCCTCGGAGGTGGGAGCCGCGCAGGTGGTGATCGCCATCTCGCTCCAGTTGCCCTCGGCGTCCTGCACGGCGATGCCCCAGTCGTAATCCGCTCCCCACTCCACGCGCCCCTCGGTGAAGTACCAGCGGTCGCTCACCTCGGTGTCGAAGACCTGGCAGTCGTGGTTGCTGGCCCGGCTGCGGTCCTTCTCCTTGAACTCGGCCGTGTCCTGGTCGATCTCGCCGAGGGGTTCGCCGTCGAACCAGCTCCGGACGGCACGGATGTGCAGGTCGCCGTCAGGGTCGCTGGCCATGGCGTAGACGCGCATGACGGGCAGGTCGCTGCCGCCGGGTTCGGGGGAGTCCAGGCCCAGGTACTCGCACCACGGGCCGTCGCTGATCTCGGGGGGGCTGCCGCCGCACTCGGGGGTGCCGGTGTCGCCCAGGGTGATCGTGCTGCCGCCGTCACCCTCGGCGGTGTCGATCCCCTGCCCCGAGCCCCACTTGCCGCCGGTGCAGCCGCCGCCCACAGCGACGAGGCCAGCGAGCAGCCAGGGGCCGCAGCAGCGGCGCGAGGTCGTCGTCATCGATGCCTCCTTGCCGCGGAAGGTAGCATGCCGTCCGCAGCCTCGTTCGTCGAGGCCTGCAAGGGATGCGCTCCGTGATCCAGGCCCCCACAACGCCCGCCCGGCTGTACCGCGCCCTGCGCGACCAGCTCGGCAGCATCCGCCACGTGTACCTGCGCAGCAACCGCATCGTCCGCCACGACGACTTCGCCCGGACTGACGAGACCGTGCTCCTCCTCCACGGATTCTTCCAGACCCGCCAGGTCTGGCAGATCATGGAAGATCGCCTGCGGGCCGACGGCTACGGCGTGTTCAGCTTCGACCTCGGCGGGCTGTTCTGGCGCCTCAACAACCGCGGCATCGACGAGCAGGCACGGATGATCGGCGCAAAGCTCGCGGGGATCTCCAGCCGCTACGGCCTGGATCGCTTCCACATCGTCGGCCACTCCATGGGCGGGCTCATCGCCCGCACCTACATCCAACACCACGGCGGCGCAGCGCACGTCAAGAGCCTCGTCACGCTGGGCACCCCGCACCGCGGCACGCCCACGGCAGCGCTCGGCGTCTGGCTGATGGCCGGCGGGCTGCTGTCGTCCAACCCCGCCGAGATGGTGCCGCTGTCGGGCTTCATGCGGCGCCTGAACCGGGACGTCTTCCCCGCCCACATCCCGCTGACCAGCATCTACTCGACGGCAGACCTCATCTGCCCCTGGCGCTTCTCGGAGCTCAAGCCCGGCAAGGGCGGCGGCAACATTGCCAACCGCAAGGTCAAGGGCATCGGCCACACGGCCCTGACCTTCGACCCCGGCGTCTACGTGCTGGTCCGCCGCGCCCTCGAAGACGCCAGCCAGCTCTGGCGGGAACGCGACCCCTCGGCGCCGCCGGGCTGATCAGCCTTCCTTGCCTTCCGGTGCTTCGTCACCCTCGGCCGCGGGCTCTTCCTTGGGCACAGCTTCGCCGGGGACGTCCAGGCAGCAGCGGAAGCCGAGCGTGTTGTCGGCATAGTTCGCCGCTTCATCCACGGCGAAGGCGCAGCGCGTGCCGCGGGCGGGGTTGCCGCGCAGGCCCCCCTTCACGATGCGACGGCTGCCCTTGGAGCCGGCTTCGGTGGCCGTCCACTCGCGCAGGCCACCCGACAGCATGAAGACCCCGTAGCCGGACACGCAGTTCTCGTGCTGCCCGATCTCGTAGACCTGTTCGACCCCGCCGCCACACATCTCGCCGTCGTAGGCATCGGCGTAGCTGTACACCCAGTTGGCGGGGCCCTTGCAGGCCCGCTCCCACTCTTCTTCGGTGCACAGGCGCTTGCCGAGGTTTGCACAGGTGTCGGCCGCGTCCTGCCAGGTGACCTTGGCGACCGGCTTGACCGGGTTGCCTTCCTTGTCCTTGGTGCGGTTCGGGAATTCGAAGCGGTCGATGTAGAAGCCGCCGGTCTTGGCGACGTGTGCGATGGGTTCGGACTGCGACGCCAGGCTGAGGTCTTCGGAGTGCATCCGGCCGCCGACGTAGGGCCCCTTGGGGATGTAGAGCATGTCGGGATGGTCGGCGACCATGGCCTTCAGCTCTGCTTCCGAGGGCACCCGCAGGCTGGCGGCGACGGTCGACCGGAGCTGTTCGTCCTTGGCGCGGGCGGCGGCCAGGGGGTCGGGCTGCTCGCGCACCTGGAAGTACACACCGATGCCGGCCATCACGAGCACTGCGACGGCGAGGCCGATGATGATGTTGCGGACCGAGCCGCCGCCGGAGTCGTCGAAGAGCTCGCCCGAGAAGGACCGCTGGATGTCGGTCAGCATGTCCCGGGCCGAGGGGTAGCGGTCGTCGGCGTTGGGACCCAGCGCGATCTCGACGATGTCGTCGATGTGTTCGGGCAGGTCGCCACGGAGCTGGGTGGGGGAGAGGTAGGTGCCGCGCGGTGTCTGGCCGACGAGGAGCTCGTAGAGCATGACGCCGACCGAGTAGACGTCGGAGGGGGGGGTGCCGCCCTGGTCGAAGCCCGACATCTCGGGGGCGAGGTAGGGCGCTTCATCCCGGGAGATGAAGGACTCTGCGAAGATCGTGGGGTTGACCACCGCGGCGAGGCCGGCGTCGGTGACCTTGATCTCGTGCACCGTGATCTTGCCGCCGGGGCCGGTCTGGCGTGTGCGGACGACGACGTTCTCGGGCTTCAGGTTGCGGTGGATGATGCCCTGGTCGTGCAGGTACTGGACCGCTTCGAGCACCTTGTTGATGATCTGGCAGGCTTCCTGGAGCGAGAACGAGCGCTGGGCGGCCTGGTACTCGTCGATGACCTGGCGAAGGCTCTTGCCGGGGAAGTATTCCTGCGAGAAGAACCACAGGTCGCCGTGCTGGCTGATGTCGCCGTAGCGCACGATGCCGTTGTGGCGAAGCGGCTTGACGCGGGAGAAGGCCAGGCGCAGCCGTTCGAGATCCGCCGGCGTCGCCGTGAGCCGCGGGCGGATGAACTTCAGGGCGAGGTGCTTGCCGCTACGCAGGTGCTTGGCGAGGTAGACGCGGCCGAGCATGCCCTCGCCGAGGTCCTTCTCGATCTCGTACTTCCCGGCAACCTTGGTGCCACGAGGAAAAGTCAGCGACTGCGGGTCCGACACGAAAGCTCCACTTCAGCCGAGCCTGCCGCCGGGTGGCGGGCGCTCCCAGGCCTGCTGCGGGGATGCACCCGGAGAGGCAAGGTCCGCAGGGAGTGGTTCAGCAGGGGGGGGATTCAGCAGGGGGCGAGAGAACACGATGCATTGGGCGCGACGTGGATCGACGCGCAAGGTAGCACAGGGGCCACCGCTTCACGGCGCAGCGGTATCACGTGGCAAGTCGGGACGGGACGGGACGCGCGGTGGCGAGGGGCTGAGCGAGGCGCGCAGTCACCGACGATAGCCGGCCAGGAAGCGCACCAGCGCCACGGCCCGGCGGCGCCAGCGCCGGGGTTGGAGTTGGTCGGCGGCGAGCACGTGGATGACGAGGGCCCACATCGCCGTGGTCCCGGCCACGGTCGTGGCCACGACCGCCAGCGCGACCAGGGGCACGCCCCAAGGGGCCGGCGCCCAGGCCGCGAACAGGACCGCGTCGGCGACGACGAGCGCGGCAGCGACGGCGCCGATGGCCACCCGGGTGCCCGCGTGGCGGACGTCTTCGCGGAGCTTGTCGGCTTCGGCGTCCCGGATGGTCACCGACATGTTGCCCCGCTCCAGGTCGAGCATGAGCTGGTTGAGCTGCAGGGGAACGTCGCGGGCCGCGACCTGGGCGTGCTGCAGCAGCCGGATGGCGTCGCCTGTCAGGCGATCCGGCGACAGCCGCGTGCCGACGAGGCGCTGGGCGTAGGGCTTGACGCGCTCGACGATGTCGACCTCGGGGAGCATCTTGCGGGTCAAGCCGTCGAGCAGCGAGGTCGCGCGCGCCAGCACCGCGTACTCCGGCACCAGGCGGATCCGGTACTTCGCGGCGACCTGGACGAATTCCACCAGCGACGCCGCTTCCGAGAGCTGGCGGAGAGAGGCGCCGTGGTACTTGGTCATCATGCGGCCGATCTCGCTGCGGAAGCCCTTGAGATCGACCCGTCCCTCGGTTGCGCCGGCCCGGTACAGGCCCAGCGCGAGGCTCTCGGCGTCCTGGAAGACCAACGCAAGGAAGAGCTGGACGAGGGTGTCCTGCATCTCGCCGGTGAGCTGGCCGGTGATGCCGAAGTCGAGGTAGGCGAGGCGTCCGTCGGGGGTCACCAGCAGGTTGCCGGGGTGCGGGTCCCCGTGGAAGAAGCCGAAGTCGAAGACCTGGGCGTAGGTGGCGGCGATCACCTTGTCCATGACGGCGTCGACGTCTGGGGAGCCCTCCAGCTCGACGATGCGCCGGCCCTCGATCAGCTCCATGACGAGCAGCCGGCGCGTGGACCACTCCTCGTAGATGCGGGGGGCCGTGACGTCCTTGCTGCCGGCAAACTGGGCGCGGAAGCGACCTGCGGCCCGGGCTTCCTGGATGAAGTCCAGCTCACGGGTGAGCGCGGCGTCGAACTCGCGGACGATGCCCACAGGCGTGTACAGGCCCGGAAGCTCCACGCTGCCCTGGAGGAGCTGGGCGAGGGTGTAGAGGATGTGGAGATCGGAGCGGATGCGCTCCTCGATGCCCGGACGCTGGACCTTGACCGCGACCTCCGATCCGTCCAGCAGCACGGCGCGGTGGACCTCGGCGATGGATGCGCTGGCCAGCGGCTGCGGGTCGAAGACCAGGAAGCGCTCCTCGATGCGGGCACCCAGCTCCTGCTCGACGACCTGCCGGATCTCGTCGGGGTCGGCGGCCGGGACGTCGTCCTGCAGGGTCGACAGCTCGTCCATGACGTCGCGGGGCACGATGTCGGGGCGGACGCTGAGGATCTGGCCGAGCTTGACGAAGGTCGGACCAAGGTCGGCGAGCACCATGCGCAGACGACGACCGAAGGGGAGCTTCTGGCCGATGCTGCCGCCCTCTACGTCGATGCCGGCCAGGCGCGCCGCCTGGCCGAAGCCGTGGCGCGCCAGCACGGCGCCGATCTCGCGAAGGCGGGGCAGGTCCGAGACGTTGACGTGCGGCATGGCCCTCCAGGTATTGCCCTGGCCGGCTGGCGTCCCGTACGGCGGAGTGGATCGCGACCGCGAAGCGGGCTAGGGTGCGACCCCGCGACGCGTGGTGAAGGACCGACCGTCGCAGCGGACGTTCCCGCAGCGGACGCCCCGGGCAGAACGCTGGGGCACCCGCGATCCGCCCCTCGCCGCCCACGGCGCCACAGCGCCAGCGGACGGAGCCCTCGATGGAACCCACCTGGCTTCTGCTCAACTTCCTGGTCTGCGTCGGCATGGTGCAGGTGTGCATGGCCTTCGTCGTACTGCTGCCCGGCGTCGGCACCCTGGTGTCCAACATCTGGCTGACCGTGATGGGTGAGCAGGCGCTGGCGAAGTCCAGCGGCAAGCCCTCGGGCACCGACATCCCGGGCGTCAACGTCTGATCGGTCGCCGCGGCGACGCTCCCGCTCCGGGGCCCCGACCGGCACCGGAGCTGCTGGTCGCAGCGGTGGGCGCGCTGCTGGCGCTGCCGCTGTACCTCGGCTGGCTGAAGGGCCCCGGAACCGCGCTGCTCGCCAACCCCTTCACCGGTGGGCAGGTCTGGGCCGCCGACGTGGTCGGTGACGCCCTGTGGGCCGGGCACTGGCCCGACCCCACCGACCAGGCCGGTTTCCCCGGCATGCGCAGCGCGCGCTTCCTGGCCTGGCCGGTGCTGCTGGCGGCCGCGCTGCTGCGACCGCTGATCTCGGCCAATGCCGTCGTACACCTCGCCTCCTGGCTGGGGCCGGTGCTGGGCGGCGTCGCCCTGGTGCGCCTGCTGCGGGCGCTCCTCCCCGACGCCCGGTGGGGCGGGCTGGTGCTCGGCGGGCTGCTGTTCTCGCTCTCCCCCGTCACCCTCGGGGCGGCCCTGTCGGGACAGGTCGAGAACACCCAGCTCTGGGTGCTCCCCGCGCTGCTGCTCCTCACCTGGCGGGCGCCGGGTGCAGCCTGGTCGCTGCCACTGGTGCCGCTGGCCTGGGCTGGCGGGGCGCTGACGAGCCCCTACCTCGCCCTGATGGCTGCGCTGTCGAGTCCATGGGTGGCCTGGCTGCGCTGGCGTCGGGGCGCTTCCCCATGGCGCGTCCTGGCCGCGGTCGCGCTCTGCCTCCCTGGCCTGCTCGCCGTCGCCGGATGGCTGGACCTCGGAGGCTTCTCTCCCGCCGAGACCGTGTACCGGCCAAGCTACAGCGCCGACGGCTGGCCGGCCCTGGACGCGCGCCCCCTCCCCGTCGCCGCCCTCGACACACTCTTGATCGGCCGCACCCTGCCCCAGGTCAAGGCCCTGGTCCTCCACCAGCCCTACCTCGGCCTCGTGCCGCTCTGCGCCGCCGCCCTCCTCGGGGGCCGCCGCCACCGCTTCCTCGTCCCCTTGCTGATCGGCGTCCTGCTCGCCATGGGGCCGCGGCTCGCATGGAACGGCCAGCTCGTGACCCTCTCCGGCCACACCCTCGTCCTGCCCGCCGAGCTGGTCCGCCTGCTGCGTCTGCCGCTGGCCCACGGCGGGCAGTACTACCGCGCCGTGGTGCTGGCCCACCTCGCCCTCGCCGGTGCGGTCGCCGCCGGCAGCTGCTGGCGCGGGCGCCGCGGCCTGCTGCTCGGGGCCCTCCTCGTGCTGCTGGGCACCGCCGACAGCCTGCGCAGCGTCGCCGTCGCGGGCCTGCCCTGGCCGGTCTGGGAGCTGCCCGCCGATGGCTGGCAGGCGCTGTCGGCCGATGCCCCTCCAGGCGCCGTCCTCAACCTGCCGATGCAGAGCACCCGCCTGGTCCCCTGCCACCCCGTGCGCCTCGCCGGCCGACTGTGGCACGACCGCGCCGTCAGCGACCTGCCGCGGGCGTGGACCGAGCCCCCGGACGACCCCCTCCTGGCCCGCACCTGGAAGGCCACCCTCGCCACCCCCACCGATCGGGTGCCCCCGCGCGCCGAGCTCGCCGCCGCCGGCTTCGCGCTGGCGGTCGTCGATCTCCCCGCCATACCGGAACGCCGCTCGCTGATCGCCCGGCTCCAGACCGCCTGGGGCCCGCCCGATGGTCACCAGGACGACCTGATCTGGTGGGTGCTGGCTCGTTGACGGTCCGGGCCCGGCGACTCGCCGGCCGCGGGCGAGGGTTACAGCGGGCAGGCTGTGCTGGAGGACGCCATGCAATCCACGCGCGTGAGCATCGCCGCCACGAGGTCTGTTCTGACCGTGCTCCTCGGCTCCGTGCTCCTCGGCTCCGTGCTCGGCATCCCGGGCCACGCCCACGCCCACGGCGGCATCCACGAGAGCGAGGGGCTCGGCGAAGTCGGCAGTCCCGGCAGCACCCCGGACGTGGTGACGAACTACGGCCTGCTGACACCCGTGGGTTCACGGGACTGGGCGTGGATCTGCGAAGAAGTCGTCAGCACCCAGGGCTTCACCGCCTGGCTGGAGCTGGATGGACGCTGGCTCATCGGCGAGTACGACGGGCTGTACACCAGCGAAGACCGCTGCGACTGGCCGCTGCAGGACGGGCTGCTCTCGGGGCTCTACGTCACCGGCCTGTACCAGGACACCACCACCACCAACCGCGTGTGGGCGACGACCGCCACAGCCAAGGCCGACAACGCGCTCTTCGTCAGCGACGACGGCGGCCAGAGCTGGTCGGAATTCGCGTCCATGGGCGTGGGCAGCACCCTGCGCGGCATGGCCCAGGCCCCCGAGGGGCTGCCGATCTTCGCGGTGGGCTGGCTCGAGGATCGCGGTGGCGACGTGGTTCCCGAAGCCTGGATCACCACCGACGGCGACACCTGGCAGGCCCACCCCCTCCCCGCCGACAGTGTCTACAGCGTCGGGGTGCTCGGCTACGCCGACGGCGCCGCCTGGCTGCGGGCGGCGGGCGCGTCCACCGACACGCTGCTGCGGCTCGACGCGGACGGCACGACCACGTCGATGCTCGAGCTCGACGACGTCATCACCGCCTTCGACAGCGGCCCGGACGCCGGCACGCTCTACGTCGGCGGCAAGGTCGCGGGCCTGCTCGGCAGCAGCGACGGCGGCACCAACTGGTCGACGCCCGTGCTCTCACCGGAACCCGGATGCCTCGAATCCCGCGGCGACGAACGCTACATCTGCAGCCAGAACTGGGCCGACGGTGCCGCCCTCCAGCGAACGACCCGCGTCGGTGGCGACAGCAGCACCTGGACCTGGCAGGACGTGCTGTGGTTCGGCGACGTCCACGGCGTGCTGGACTGCCCCGCCGGTAGCGACGTGGCCGAGGTCTGCGACCCCCTCTGGGAGAAGGTCAAGGCCGAAGCCGGCTTCGACCTGGAGTCCACGGGCGACACCGGCGCCGACTCCGGCGGCGACGGCGGCGCCACAGACGACACGGGCACGAACCAGCCGACCGACGGGGGCTGCTGCAAGGGCTCGGCCGCGGGGTTGGTGTTCCTGCCTGGGCTGCTGGGCGTGGCCGGGATCCGGCGGCGGCGCTGACGACCGCGGCTACAGCGGCGGCAGCGGGTCAGGGCCCACGGGCAACGGCACGCCCACCAGCTCGTGGATATGCCCCACTTCATCGTCGAGGCGCCGCAGCAGCCGGTGTTCCCAGCCGTCCGCCAGGGCCCGAGCGACCGACCGGTAGTACCAGAGCGTGCGCGGCATGGGCGCGGTGAACCGGCTGAAGACGGCCAGGCCCGAGTCTTCGACGTCGCGCCGGATGCTGGTGGCGTTGTGCAGCTTGTCGGCGGCGCTCACCAGGCGGACGTCGGGCCCCAGCGTGCGGAGGTGGTCGAGGTAGGCGAGCTTGCGTTCGGCCCACGGGGGCTTGGGGCGGACCGTGGTGTCGCTCAGATCGCGGACCATGCGTGCGACGTCGGCGCCGAAGCGGTCGGCCAGCAGCGCTTCAGAGGAGCCCTCGATGTCCTCGAGGAAGTCGTGCAGGACCGCGGCGATGAGCTGGTCTTCGGTGCCGCCGTGTTCGGCCACCGTCACCATCACCTGGAGCAGGTGGCTGATGTAGGGGATGGAGGTGCCCTTGCGGGTCTCGTGGCGGAAGGCATCCGTCGCCAGGGCGATGGCGTCGTCGAGGCGGGGGCCGTAGCAGGGGCCGGGGCTCATGCCGACTGCGACAGGATGAAGTCGGCCAGCGTGCTCCCCAGCGTCGACGTCGCTTCGAGGTGCCAGGTCGCGAAGCCCGAAGGCGCGTTCAGGAGCTGGATGCAGCCGTGGATCCGCCCCACGCTGTCGCGCAGGGGCACCGTGAGCAGGTCGTCGGTGCGGTAGCCGGTCTCTTCGTCGACGCCCGAGAAGTGGCGGGGGTCCGCGCCGGCGTTGCGGATGATGAGGGAGGCGCCGGTGTCGAAGCAGAAGCCGGCCAGCCCATGTCCCAGCGGCACCCGCAGGCTGCGGACCTGGTCGGCCGTCGGCCCGTGCACCGCGATGAAGCGCAGCGTCGTGTCGTTGATGCTGGCAAACAGCACCGAGGACGACTCGGCCGGGACGAACTTCTGGATGATGGACAGCGTCTTGTCGGCGGCTTCTTCGATGGAGCGCGCGTCGGCGACGTCCATCCCCTCCATGAAGAGCTGCTCGGCGAGGTCTTCGGGAGGGTCTTCGGGGCCGGCGGGTTCCAGGTCTCCGAGCAGCGGGTCGAGGTCATCCAGGGTCTGGAGGTGCACGTCGGTGAAGTCGGCCGGTGGCGTGTCCGGCACGTCGGGCGAGTACCGACCGGCTTCCGGCACGACGGGAGGCGGCGGCGCGAGGTGGCCGGGCTCCGGGGCGTCGAGCGCTGCGGGGTCGATGGTGTCAGCCGCGGTGGGGTGTTCCGGCGCTTCGTCGAGCTCGGGGTTGTAGGTCGGCGCCGCCGGCAGGGGCAGCTCCAGCGCCGGGGGCGGTGGAGCATCGCTGAGGTCCACATCGTCGACATCAGCACGCTCTGCCACCGCAGCGTCGTCGAGGTCGTCGATCGGGTCCGCCGGCCCGCCAGCCGCGACCACCGCGACCGGGACGACCGCGTGGGCGCCGTCCTGGCGGGCGGCTTCTTCGATTCGGCGGACGAGCAGCGGCGTCCTGGAGACCGGGTCGACGATGCGCACGACCCCGTCGGGACGGACATCGCAGACCAGGCGGGAGAGGACGTGGGCCTCCAGCCCGAGTGCGGGCAGGGCCACCCCGACGGCCAGGAGCCAGTTGGCCCCCTCGACCTCGATCGAACCGCCACGCGTGCGGACTTCCCAGCGGGACATTGCGCCTCCTCTTGGACCAGAGCGGCACACAGACTAGCGCTTGCGCCGCGGCATGGCCAGCCCCGCGCCACAGCTCCGCCCGCAGGCCACCGCATTGGCCGCACGGCGGCAGGGTCAAGCTCGCGGCGGCGGCGGCAGCGCGCACAGGCCGATGCGCTCGCAGGCCGCCATGCCCGCGAAGATGCTGGCTTCGTCCCAGGCATCCCCGACGAGCTGCAACCCCAGCGGCAAGCCCCCCGCCATGCCCACCGGCACGCTGCCGGCGGGCAGGCCGGTGATGTTGGCGAGGAAGCAGAAGCGCCCCACGGCACGGGTGGCAGCGTCGTCGCAGACGGCACGTTCCCCGGGGAGGTAGGGCGGCGCCGGTGTGCCGGCCGCCGGCAGCGCCAGCAGGTCCAGGCCCGCCAGGAGGCGCGCGAGGCGCCGGCGCAGGGTCGCGCGCGTGCGGACCGCGAGCATGTGCTCCCGCGCCGACAGCCCGGACATCATCGCGAGCTGGAGCCGCAGCTCGTCGCCCATCGCGCCGCGGTGGGCCGCCAGCTCGTCCGTCATGCAGCCCATGGTCTCGACACCGATGACCGCGACACCGACGGCCGGCGCGAGGTCCACGTGGGGGATCCGGACGTCGACGAGGCGGGCACCCTCCGCCTCCAGGGCGCGGACCGCCTCCTGGCAGGCCACCTGGACAGGGTGCGCGGCGTCGCGCCACTCTCCCTCCGGGATCCCGATGCGAGCGCCCCGAACACCTCGCCCCAGCGCCGCCCGCCAGGTGGCCGCCGTCCCGGCACGCGCGGGCGCCCAGCTCGTCGTGCTGTCGTCGGGATCGGGGTGAGCGGCGATCACCGCGAGCAGCTCGACGAGGTCTGCGGTGTGGCGGGCGAGGGGGCCAACCGCGGTCATGCTGCCGCCGCCGAAGATGTCGCCGGTGCGACCGACCCGCCCCAGCGTCGGCTTGATGCCCATGATCCCGCACAGCGACGCCGGGATCCGGATGCTCCCGCCGCCGTCGCTGCCCAGCGCGAGGGGGGCGAGCCCCAGCGCCACCGCCACCCCCGAGCCGGTGGAGCTGCCGCCGGCGGCCCGGTCCGCGGCGTAGGGGTTGCGCGGCAGGTCGACGTGCGCCGCCTGGCCGAGCGGGTTCATCCCCCACTCGGTGCTGTGGGTGCGGGCGGGCAGGATCGCGCCTGCGCCACGCAGGGCGGCGACCACGAAGCTGTCGGTGGTCGCCGGCCGCGTCCGGTAGCGGGTGCCGGCCCCGTTGGGCAGGCCCACCATGTCGTGCTCGTCCTTGACGACGACGGGGACACCGTCGAGGGGCGAGCGGGGAGCACCGGCGGCGTGCCGCGCGTCGCTCTCGGCCGCCGCGCGGGCGGCGCGGTCGAGGTCCAGCGCCACGAAGGGGCTGTACGTGGCGCGCCCGAAGTCACGGCCGGTGGCGGCGTGGGCGAAGTCCGCGAGCACCTCGGAGGGGCGTCGGCGTCCGCGGGCATGGTCCTGTGCCAGGCGTGCGACGGCACCGTCGAGCGGCGGCAGGCCCTGGTCGTCCCAGCGCCGGGGGGGCGCGCCGGCCCGCGGTCGCGGCTCGATCTCGAAGAAGGCACGCGCGTCGGCGGGCAGCGCGAACAGCTCGTCGAGGCGGTAGGCAGCCCGCACCCGGGGGAGGAGGAGGCGCCGGGACAGCGGCTGCTCGGCGAGGAGGCGCGCGACGCGGAGGCGCCGCCCGACGAGACGGTCGAGGTCGAGGTCGGCAGCGGATGTCGTCGAGGAGCGGGCCATGGACCGGATCGTAGCCGGTCGGGGCCTGGCATCCGACCGCTGCGCCATCCGGACAGGTTCTGGCTTGGCAAGCCGCTGTACTGAACATATGTTCAAAGCATGGCCCGCCCGCTCCCCCACTCGGCCCCAGCCCGCGTCGACCGCATCGACGGCGAGCTGCGCTACCTCAGCCTCGACGACGAAGCCCGCGAAGACCTCGATCCCTCCTGGCAGCCGCGGACCCGTGGTGCCCTGGCCCTCGCACCGCAGCCCACCGCGCCGCAGCCCACCACCAAGCCCCGACCGCCGGACCTCGGTGGCGCCGTCGACCGGCAGGACAAGGTGGCCGCCCTGCGGGCCCACCTCGCGCGGGTCGCGCCAGCCCCCTCGATCCACCGCCAGCCCGCGCTGCCCTCGGGCATCCCCGACCTCGACCGGCTCGTCGGCGGCTGGCCCCGCCCCGGCGTCAGCGAGATCCTCGGGCGGCCGGGCAGCGGTCGGCTGTCGCTGCTCCTGCCGGTCATGCGGGCGGTCTCCCTCGGCAGCCCCCCGCTGTCCAGCCCGCGACCCGTCGCCATCGTCGACCCCCAGGGCACGCTGCACCCACCGGGCCTGCCCGGCCTCCCCCTCGACCAGGTGCTGCTCGTCCGACCCGGCTCCCGGGCGCTCTGGGCGACCGAACAGCTCGCCCGCAGCGGGGCCCTCCCCCTCGTCATCCTCGTCGATCCCGCGCCGCTCGGGCGCGGGGCTCGCCGGCTGCTGCACGCCGCCGAAGCCGGCGCATGCAGCCTCGTCCTCCTGTCAGAGGGCAAGCCCGTCCAGCTCCCCGTCGCCGTCCGCCTCCAGGCCACCGGGAAGCGGCGCTTCCGGGTCACCCGCGGCGCCCGCGGCGACGCGACCGTCTGCGTCCCCGACTGACCCCGGTCTGTCGCCGCAACCGATGACGGGCGCCGCCGTGCCATGGTCGTCCGCCGGAGACCCCCATGCTCGCCCTGCTCCTCTCCCTGCTGCTGTGCACGCTGCCCGCCCACGCCGACGACGTCCCCGACGGCTGGAAGCGCGTCGGCCCACCCGCCGCTGAAGGTGCCGCCGACCCGCCCGCCGACAGCCTCCCCCGCCACCGCCAGCCCCCGGAACCCAAGGCGCTGGTCGACCACACCGCCCACACGCTGGGGCGCGGCCGCGTGCGCCTCGGCCTCGTCACCCAGGCCTGGGGGGTGCTCGACAACGTCGACCTCCAGACCCGGTCGGCGCTCTTCCTCGTCGGCGTGCCCAACCTCTCCACCAAGATCACCGCGATCCAGACCCGCCCCCTCGACCTCGCGCTACGGGGCGGCGGATGGTTCGTCGACCTCTCCCGGGTCGACACCGCCGGCGACCTCAAGCTGCGGCTGCTGCCCGTGGGCTGGACCGGCAGCCTCACCCTGAGCGACCGGGTGAGCATCCACCTCGGCACGACCTGGGACATCCTCCACGCAGAAGGCGCCTTCACGGTGGAAGAGCTGGCCACCGGGCTGGCCACCACCACCGGCACCGACCTGGATCCCCTCGTGCTGGACGTCGTCTCCGAGATCGACGGTGAGGGCGAGCTGGTCGCCGCCGCCGACCTCGTGCTCACCCGCCACCAGCTCTGCGGCGAGCTGCGCCTGAACCGGCGCGACAGCCTGATCCTGGCGCTGGACGCCGCCACCGCGCTGCGCGGCACCCTCCGCGCCGGCTACCGGGTCGAGGCCGCCGAGTCCGGCGGCACCACCGCCGAGATCGGCACCGCCGCCCGCCTCGACGTCCCGCTGCAGGACGCGGTCTCGGCGCTGGGCAGCCTCTCCTGGCAGTTCTCCTGGGAGCACACCCACCTGCGGCTGGGGATCCCGCTGCCGCTGGGCGGCAACACCTGGCTGGCGCTGCCGCAGGCCATCAGCCTGCACTGGGTCCTCGGCGGCAAGCACACCGCGGCCCCAGCCGACGGCTCAGCCTGACAGATCCTCGGCGAACCGGTCCATCGCCGCCGCGAGCTGCAGGTCGAGGGCGGTGAGTCCGCCGGCGTCGTGGGTCGACAGGGTCACGTGGACCCGGTTGTAGACGTTGCGCCACTCGGGGTGGTGGTCGAGCTTCTCGGCGAGGAGGGCGACGCGTGTCATGAAGCCGAAGGCTTCGGAGAAGTCGGCGAACACGAATTCGCGCGCGATGGCGTCGCGACCGGCGACCGTGGTCCAGCCCGGCAGGGCCGCCAGAGCTTCTGCGCGTTCGTGTGGGGTCAGCAGCCTGGCCATGGGGTGCCTCCGCGCCTTTCCCTACCCCCTTGACAACCAGGTGCCGCCCGCGACGAAAAATGTCCAACGGCCGGAAGAAAACGGGCAAGGGTGGATCAGGCACCGCAGCGGCGCGGCACCCCACATCCGGCTTCGGCCGGTCGCGGCAGATCCATGCACGCCAACGAACTGACGCCCGGGCCCCTCGGCACCATGCTCCCTGCCCTCGCGCCCGAGCCGTTCACGGGCGAGGGTGACCCGATGCTCGTGTTGGAGCCACAGGCGGTGTCGCTGGTCGAGCCCAGCACCGTGCCCGCCCCGTCCATGACCACCCCCTGCCCCGGGCTCGACCGCCTGTGGGACGAAGAGGACAGCGGCGACGCTGCGACCTGGTCCGTCGACGAGGTCGCCCTGCGAGGCGACGACGCTCCCCCCGACGCCGAGCCCTGGCTCGAGCCCGAGCAGCCCGCCGCCGAGCCGGCCGAGCTGCCCGATGTCGCCCTTGAGGTCCTGCGCTGAGCAACGGCCAGGTTGCTCGACCCCGGAGGGGAGGGCGCGAGGGCGCGAGGGCGCGAGGGCGCGAGGGCGCGAGGGCGCGAGGGCG